>PNNO01000001.1 GCA_013824265.1 bacterium | reverse complement strand
AAAACTGCTGGCGGCGTTCAAAAGCTTAATTGCGCCAATACTGAAGGCATCTTCCGTATTATCCAGTCAATTCCGTCTCCAAAGGCAGAGCCTTTTAAGCTCTGGCTGGCAAAAGTGGGATATGAAAGGCTTCAGGATATCGCGGATCCGGAAAGATCGTTAAACAGAGCTAGGGAGTACTGGAGACAGCGTGGTAGGAGTGAAAAGTGGATTCAGCAAAGGATGTTGAATCAGGAAACAAGAAATAAGCTCACGGATTATTGGGGTGCGCATGATATTAAGCAGGGGGATAGGCTTAAACGGCTCAACGAAATAGCGATCATCCAGATGAGGTCGCTGACGGGGCAAAAGAGGGAAGTTTTGCTATAGCGGAGTTATAGTGAGAGTAATTGTATCTTGGTAGTCTCCGGCACCTGTAGAGCCCGCAACCATCCCGATTTCCAGATCAAAATTTGCCGTGTCGTCAGGGGTTGGCCCTGAATTTGTTATTATTGTTTCCGGGCCAACATAGCCGGGTACTCCCATATTTTGGAAATTAACGGTATGCCAGCATTTGTCCGTTCCTCCACCGCAGGTTGCGGCATCAAACGGTTTATTGTCATTGTTTGTATCTTGTTCGACAAGGTCGTATTCACTTGCAGTTCCCGTTGCTATTCTAAAGCCCCAGGCCTCCGTGCAACTGCCTGTACATGAAGTATCCATATCTCCGGTATTTATGTTTAATTTGTCCCAATCGGTTCCGGTTGCCGAATTCCAAAGTCCAACGTTTGTTCCATTTATTGTTATTTCAAATCCGTCTGGATCGTTTGATGCTGCGATCACATTACACGGAGACGCCGAATTATCTTTACCTTGGTGTACACTAAAAGTGCCAAGATCTATACTTGAGCAGGCGGTTAAGGTGGTAACGCTGTCCACATCGAAAGTAACAGTTAAACTTGTTGTTTCGGCGCTGGCAATCCCGGCAATTGCTATTGTTGCCACCATCACTACGCCTGTTATTAATATTTTTATTTTTTTCATTATTTTTTTCTAAAAAATTTATAAAAAGATTTTTTACTAAATGTTTTTGAACTTACGATGCAATATCTTCCAATCGCCACAAACGCTATTGTGAAGATGAAGATTGCCAATATTGCAAGTGCCGTCTGGAAAATTACATATTTGTTTTGAGCAGTCCCTTTTAAAGAGGAGATATCAATCGCCCCTATATATTTATCGATCATTTCAACTTTTCCCTGACGGTCAATCGTAAAAGTTATTTTTCCCTGAAGCTGTTGTCCGTTTTCCGCCTTGCCGTCAAGTACGGCGTAGTATGTTCCCGCAGGCAGGTCTTTTACATAACCTTCCGAGAAATATGTTTTTGTTTTTTGAGGCAGAACATTATTATGTGCAATATTTATTTGGAGTTCATCAACCGTTTCACCTTCAGAGTTGATTATTTCTACAACCCCTTCCGGCGCGCTATGGACATTTCCTTGGTTGTACACCACTACATCAAAGAAAGGAGTTTTTGTATTTGATCCGTCTATGGCCGAAAGGTCGATGTTAAAGTCTTTTAGAGAAACATCTTTAATTGAGCCTTCGACTTCAAGAAGCACCAAGTGGGCTATTTGAGTTACTATTTTTACACCAGAGTTTTCTTGTTCGTTTTCTTTTGATGTTGGAGCCGGTTCCGAGCGCACAAAAAGAGCTCCATAATATCCTTGCGCCCGAGCCTCTACGGGGATAGCAATTTGATACGGAATAACACTCTTTTCTTTGGGTCCGACAATTATATCTTCTTGAGGAAGGATTATCCATTGTTGGAGAGAATACGCGTAGGATTCATCCTCGTCATTCAGGAAAAGCATGTTTTCCTGATTTTCATCCATATCAAAATCACTTTTTGTAATAATAATTTTTTGCGTTACGTCGGAGGTGTTATATACAGTTAATTGCCCGTTTATGGTTTGGCCCGGAAGGGACGCATATTCCATTTTTAAAGGGGAAGCTCCGAGTGCAAAAGTTGCGTTGATGTTGATTATCATCATCAACAAAGCCGCCATCGTAAGAATGGTTTTTTTTGTGAGTGAGTTGTTGATGTTGATCATCATCATCATTAAGGTGTAATTATTGTTGAAGTTACTATAACTGTGTAGTTAGCGCTTGTTCCCCTGAATTTTGAGTAAGTTACATCCGCAAGGGTGTCCCAGCCAACATTTACCCCCATTAAAAGACTAAATGAACATTCTCCGGATAGACATACCGGATAGGGAGCTGTGCCTGCAGATTGTATAATTTTATTGTTTGCCATTCCTGTTGAGTCGTCGTCTGCCAAGTCAAAGAAATATTCGTCCGGGGCTGTGGCCGCCGCATTATAAGCTACACTACAAGTTGGATCGGTTTGTACCGTTATATTTACGGCGTCTGAAAGAACAACTTCATCTATTCTGTATCCAAATTCTTCTTCGTCGGTGTTTCCAGCCGAATCCATAACGCAGTCTGAACCTACGTTGTTTATATCTGCAAAACTTTGAATACTTGCTGTATCTGAAAGCGCATATGTTTCGGTTTTGTTAACGTATATTGCAAATTTTGTTGCCGGATCGTTGTGAAAAAAATCAATGGCGCATTTATCCGAGTTATATCGATTTCCATTTGAGGCTTCCAGGGTTCCCAAATCAAAACTTCCACTACAGTTGTTCGAGAGAGTTTGATATCCGTTTACGTTTATATTAAGGTCGAAATTGTCTGTGTCGTAAGTAACAAACGCAAAGGCTGAAGCAGCGGTTATTATGCCAACCGTTGTTAGTGCGGAAATCAGCGTCAATATGTGGATTTTTGTTTTAAACATAATATTTTGTGGCCTATAATAGGCCGTTATCTGTAAGAGTTAAAGTAGCGCCCGTAGCTCCGGTTGAGTATACGCCCGCCATAGTGTCGTTTAGTATGTAGGCTCCAAAACGGAAGCTAAAAGATTCTCCAACGAGAGGATCAAGAGAATACAGAATTTTTAACCCTGCAGACGAGCTTGTTACAAGTTGATGCCATCCTATGTTAAACAAGTTGCCGTTCGCTCCGTCGGTTTGGACTACCAACGGAGTTCCAAGAAGAAAGCCAGCTATATGGAATCCTGTTTCAGAGGTGTCTGTTCCTCCGGGGGTAAACGTTAATCCGTCGAGGTCTGTATCCGTATTTAACATGTCAGGAATTGTATTAACGGTATTTGTATGTGTTAAGGTTTGGTCTTTTGCCGCGTAAATTCCAACTTCATGTGTGGATTCAAGGTTAATAATGCAGGCTTCGACATCAAAATTGTCAGTAGGCAAATTTATTACAGCTGCACTCAATCCTCCCGGTGTGTTTCCAAGATCTATAGATTTTGTTCCTGCTGAACAAGTTCCAACTGAGATGATACCTCCTTCATCAACGGTGAAGTGGTTTGTGTCACTCCACAAGCCCCATAACTCATTGTCTAAAGTTGGGATAGGTCCCGTATCGGGGTCTTCTCTAAAGCGGATTTTCCAATAATATGTGTTTCCGGAGGATAAATAGTCCCCGCAGGTATCCGGTATGATTAAGTCTAAAGTTCGATTACCATGTGTAATTTCAGGGTTGATTACAACTTCATCGATGTTACATTCTTGAAAAGTGCCAATAGCTATATCTTTCCAAACATTATAGACGGAAGATCCAATTAATATCTGGTACATGTCGGTGCCAGATAAAGTTCCTATAGTAAGACCCGTTCTATCTAAAGCTCCTTCTTGGTATACTGCTGAAGTAGCAGGAGTTAAATCAATTACGCCCGGCGGGGTGTCGGTTTTACTTCCAACTTCTCCTCCTTGTGAGCCCGTGATTGAATCGTTAATGTGAAGCGTTATTGGAGGATCAGGAGTTTCCGCGCAGTAGGTTCTTTCACGTAAGCCGTGGTCCCTGTTGTAGTAAAGTGTCGCCGTTGGGTCGATATATAATATGCCATTATTTGCGGCGATGCATTGTTGCGTGTACATAGTTGCGTTTCTAGGGACTTCAAAGCCCGCATATCTGTCTATTTGAACGCTTTCTATATCAAGAGGGTCAACCATTTCCGTTGCGTCCCAAACGTCGGTTGTAACAGTATTACTGTCAAGATCGACATCTACCAAGTCGTAGCCTAAACCTGCGTCTATTATAAGAGTTCCATCATTTTGATTTTGCCATTGATCTATCCATCTGTGTAAAATTGTCCCTGTGCCGGCATAGTAGCCATCCGTATTACTGCCACCCCGGGCAATTATGTCGTCATAAGAAACAGAGTTGTTTTCGTACTCTATATATATGCGGCCTCCACCACCGGCCGTTTGTTCGTCATCAACACCGGAGCCGGTTGCGTCTCCGCCTATTGCAGCGATTACACCGGAGCCGGTTAAAGTATAAGTTTTTATTGTTATTGAGCCTCCACTACCGGCTCCGTCGGTCCAATCTTGTCCGTTTGACATTATTAACCCATTGCTTAAAATATTAATAGTGCCCGAATTCATAAATCCATCAGAGTCGGAATCTTCTCCTACGTTTATTGTCATTGTTCCTCCGCCTAAGCCACCTCGGTACACATATGGTCCCCCCATAGTTGGTTGATCCCATTCATGAGAGTGTCCTCTTTGTCCAAAATCGGCCCTTGAAGCTACTCCGTCTGCAGCTGCTCTTCCATTCCCCAAGGTTGAGACAATAACTTCATTGTCTTGGAAGATTCCCCAGAGAGGCTTTAATGTTAATATACCCGTGGTTCCATTGTCTTCGTCGGCCATTATTTTTGCTCTGGCTCCCGATGTTTGACCAATAAGGGGTTGCCCTAACGTGAAATCTTGAGTTTGTGCGTCATAAGCAAGGCGGAAAGTTGCTGCGTTTCCATACGGTGGGTTGGAAGTAGTGGGATCTACATGTTGCCCCATTCCTCCGTAACTTCCTCCACGGCCATCTGTTTCTTTTAGAGGGTCCTCGTCTCTTATTATTGATTTTTCTGATACATCCAAGGCTCCGTTTGAGTTTACCGTTAATGTGTCGGTTACGGTTAATACAAAAGTTGTTTCAGGATCCCACGTTGAGTCAGCTATATCGTGAGTTACCAGGCCGCTTTCGGAAACATCATCACCAACGACCATTGTTTCCGTTTCAAGGTTTGTGTTTAAAATTAAAGTTCCTTGAACCGTGGTCTCACCTCCCAGAGAACCGGAATGCACGTAAACGGCGTCATTTGTATTGCTGCAGTTTATTTCTGCAGTTGCGCCGTCAAGGATATCAAAATATCCGTGAATATCCGTGCTACATAGAACCGGAGAGGTGCTGTCTTCAAAGTTTGCAACAGAGCTACTTCCGGTGACCGTAAAGTCATTAAAATATGAAGCGTTATAAGTGTTGAATGTGCCTCCTGAAATCATAACATCAACATCAGTATCGCCTACCGAGGTAGCTTGTCCTGTACCTCCCGTGTTTGTTGGAAGGCCGATCGTAAAGGTTCCTCCCGTTACCTCTATCGCATATTCCGTAGTAGAGTTATTGTCGGCACCAATATTATCATCAGCCTCTACTGTTCCAGCACTTGTTATTCCGTTATAAAATCTAAAATTAGAAGTTTCGTCGGATATAATTTTGCCTCCAGAGGCCACAGTTACAAGACCTTGCGCTAAAAAGCTGGCATCGCCGAGCATTAAATTTCTGTGGGCATTATTTTCAAGCGTTCCATAAGCATTTATTGTTGTTGTTCCTGTTACGCCTAGCTTAGGGTCGTCTGTCACGTTTGCTATTACAACTTTGCCGCCGTTTAATTCGGTACTACCGGAAATGGATAAGTCCCCCGTATTTCCGCCCGTATTCGTCAAGTTAACTGTATTGCCGTTTATATTAACTGTTCCGTATTCTGTTACGTACATTTCTCCGAGAGAAATTGTCCCGGAATTAGATGCTACGTTGACGGCCGAGGCCGATCCGGTCCCTACGTTCAATCTTCCGGTCACTGTAAAAGTGTCTGCGTCAGAATTGTTTAAACCTGTGGTTGCATTAATCACGCCTCCGTATTGTACAAGTGTTGCATCTGTTGCCATACTTGTAACGCTAAATGTTTCGTTGCCCGTACTACTGTCGTTAAGGTTAAGGATTCCTCCATTCCATGCGGATAGACCAACTTTAAGAAGTGGAGTTTCCGTACCTCCAGAGTTGTTATATGTTCCGCTTGAGCCTGAGGCTATTATTTGTGAGCTTGCTTCTACCGTTGCCCCACTGTTAGACGTAATAGTGCCGTTTACATATGCCAATCCGGGAGTAGTCATCCCATCTCTAATTTCTTCATTATCTTGGAACGTTCCGGAGACGGATCTAAGTTTTAAATTCCCCGTAGTTCCATCGTCTACAATTCCGGCTATAATTGCCGTTGCGCCTGAAGTTTGTCCCGTTAAGGTGCTGTTGAGTGCAAAATTATTTGTTTGTCCATCGAAATTTAAAGAAGCTACGCCATTATTGAATATTCCCCAACCGTAAACTTCAATAGTGCCAATATCTACTTTGCCGGTATTGTTGTTTTGGAACATTTTAATCGCGGCAGTATTGTCTGTTTTAATTGAGCTTCCTCCAAAATATCCATAGTTTTCAACCAATGCCCCTGCGTATAAAGTTGTTAATTTTGAAAGAGAAGATTCATAGTTGTATTCTGCGTTTGGGTAATTTGGTCCGCTTCCGGTTCTGTTGTTGCCATTATATATATTCCCTCCGTTAAATATATTTGTTAACCCTCTAATTCCTTCATTTGCTCCATCTATTCCGTAAGGGCTTCCGTCACCGGCAATATTGTATAGCTCGCCTCCGGGCCTACCTGTTCCAGTACCAAGATTTATAGCATCAAAATTCATAAATCCGGTTGTTGCATAATTGCTTACTTCATAGTAGGTATTCGGGTAGGTAGTATTTTCAAAAATATCAAGCCTGTTGCCGGTTATAATGCCATAATTCCAAACTTCTCCTGGCTCATAGCCACTTGCGGTGCTAACTTCTCCAATAGTTAAGGCGGGAACCGATGTGTTTGTATTGGTAAAGGTAACTGTTCCACCGCTTGCGACATAAAGGAGCCCTGCTCCTACTGCCCTAGTTGCACTGTCGCTTCCATATATTACTCCATTATTAGCTGTATATGTTCCACCATTATAAACATAAATGTAGCCAAAAGGATTTATTATAAATCGGCCCGTTGCCGCTCCGTAATTATGAAATCGCCCCATATCGGCACTTATTCCATTTAATTGGACCGCCCCCTCATTAGTTGATACTTTTGTTGTAAAAGTAGCTCCGGTGTTGTTATAAAAAATTGCACTGTAGATATCAAGCCCATTGGTGCTGGAACTAGTTTTGAATGTTCCGGGGGAGTTATTGTTTATTGTGCCTCCCGCAACGGCACCGCCGACGTTCCCAAGATAAACTACACTTGCTTGAAAAGTGCCGGTATTGGTAATAAAGCTATTACCATATATTTGGACAAAGCCATCCGTAGTTGTTGCGGCTGCGTAATTAACATCAAAAGTGCCGGCATTAACAATACTGGAGTCATAAAATACTTGCGCTGAATTTGTTGTTGCGCTTGCACCTGCTATGTTCGTGGATGCGCCACTATTGTTATTGTAAACCGCACTACCGCCTACATCAGAAGCCATTATTAAATCATCATAAATATTTATTGTCCCATTGTTGTCTGTGGTTGAAGTATCAGACATAGTTAGACCTTCTCCTACAGCATTTCCAATATTTATAGTTCTCCCTGTGGCATTGTTAAGATCGGCATTTCCAGTCATAGAAACTTGGCCATTAAGGTTGGCTGTGCCATTGGCAAGATTGCTTAGTGTTGAGCCAGTGTTCATAGAGGTAGCGCCGGCAACGGTAAATGTTCCGGAATTATTTATAATACCAGGAGAAGAAAGGCCTAGAGTGCTAGCGGCATCAAAATAGGCAGTACTGCTATTTGTTATAGTACCGTTAGAAGTTACAGTCCCATTAAAATCAATGTATGCACCACTGTCATTTGTTATTGTTGTTCCAGCCCCTCCGGAAATAGTAAGAGGGGAATCAATTTGGAAATCGTATGTCGTAGAAGTTGTTGTGTTTGTAATATCTGCGCCACCATCTATGAGCGCAGTATAGCCAGATGATTGGAGAAATCTATAACTATTAGCTAAAGTTGAAGAATTTCCTATATCAAGGGCACCCTGAACATTTAGTGTCCCATCATTATCTACCGTCGAAGCGGTATTCCCAGTAACACTTGAAACATTAAGACCATTTGAAGTAAAAATACTTCCAGTGCTGCCACTAAGTACCCCGATATTTAATATTGCACTATTACTTAAGGTTGTCGTCCCATCTACATTTAGGGAGCCATCACAGTATGTAAATGGGGGTATAAAACCAACACGTCCCCCTACGTCAACTCTCCCACCAGTTACAGTTAAGGATGCTAAATTTGAATAAGTGGTATCATAAATATTCAGGCGGCCCGTACTGGCGATGGTTGTTATTGGTTCATTTGCTACGGTGGTTCCAGTTATATCATGAGCCAATGTATCACTCTCAACTACAGTCACGGTCCCGGCAATTGACATAATTGCGCCTGCACTAGTAAAGGATATTCTAGAACTGTAGCCACCTCCGCCAGATTCACCTACTGTTACAGTGCCACCAGATTGAACCACTAGGTCATCTCCAATAGAAAGAGTATTGGCCCCCGTTGAATATCCGGCGTAACCTACAAATAAATTTCCATCATTTGTAACTGTTACGTCGGTAAAAATTTGTGCGTTATAAACCGCACAACCCCCGTTATCGACAGTTAAGTTTGGGGCGGTATAAAAGCAACCGGCTCCGGTATATCCCCCCAACAACTCCTCTTCCTCCCCCTCCAGAATTTCTTCTCCAAGCAGTTCCGCCCATGCTTCAGGCGTTAATGGAAGGCCGTTAAACCCGCCTATTCCCGGCCCTACGCCATGATTTTCAAAGGCGGTGATAATCTCGGCCAAGTGCGGAGTTCCGTCACTAAAATCGCCATTATCATCATCTTCAATAATCATGCCATACATGAATGTTTCAAAGTGATATCTGTCCTGGAACAAGGTGTTGAATACAAGTTTATCGGTTGCTTCTTGCCCAATTGCCGTTCTTAAATCCCAAAGTGCGCCTGACAAAATCATTCCGTCATGATGAGACTGGCCTGTTAAGTCGGTTTGATAATTTAGGGTATTTTCAAGATTTCTTCTGTTGGCCGGAGAGATAACATCGCCCCACATAGGATCATTGTTTATTGTGGCCGCGAAATAATCCGAAAGACCTTCACTCATTGCTGCGGTTTCAGACCCCAGTATATAAGGTAAGTGTGTAACGTCTTCAACCATGAAGTGAGCGTACTCGTGGTATACAAGGTCGCTTCCAAGCGCATAGTTAAGGTCGGAAGGACAACTTGGTGTTCCTCCGCGTCCCATCTCAATTGTTTTTTCCGTGTTGTTAAACCACGCCCCGCATCCGTCTATGTAAGCATCCACAAGCTGTGAGTTAACTGTAAGTGGAATATTTTTTCCTATTTCGTATCCAATATTTTCCGCAAAATAGTCGTGAATTTTATTTGTATGATAGAAGGCGTTTATGGCTGCGAGACTTGCAGAATCTTCGGCCCAGGTAAACGGAAGTCCCGGCGTTTGGTTAACAATTTCCATTTCGGAAGTTGCGTCATCGTCACGTACTGTAACATATGGGCCGTCAAGGAAAGTGCTGTACCAAGCCATACTTGGATTTTCAAAATATCCTTCCGCATCCGTAATGTTTTGCAGTTCGCCGGTGTACGCATATGAATTTGCAAGAGGCTCTGTGGTAAGCTCGTCGCTTGGCGTTTGTGGGTAAATTCTGCCAAGAATTTGGCTGAAGATCGTGTCGATAATTTGGATCTCGGGTTCAGAGGTAGCGCCGGATTCAGGCGTGGCTTCCGGCTCTGTTGCCGGGTCGGGAGTTGCATCCGGCTCCACCGTGATTTCCGGTTCCGGTGAAATTTCCGGCTCCGGCGTTGCGGGCTCATCCTGCAGACGAATATCCGCCGTCATACTTCCAACGGTTCCTTCAACTCCATCTACATAAATTTCCCAGTCTCCAAGCGGATCGTGGGCGTTTGTTTCAGCTCTGTATGCGGGTTTTCCCTCATAGTATCCTTTGTCGACGAAGTCAATTTTGTCGATTGAATCATCCCACTCAAAAATTTCTTTAACGTTTTGTTCAACCACCGCTTTGCCGATTTTGAATTCCGTTTCGGCAGGCAGGTCGCGTTTTATGTTGTCGGAAATGGCTACCAACTTTTTTTCGTTGGTGAATATCAATTTAATATCGCCGTCGAATACCGGCAGTGCATTTGCATATTGCGAGTAAGTTACATACCATTTGCCGTTATTTTGTTTGGTTGTGGAAAGGACGAATTGATATGGTTTTTTATTCTTGTCCAAAGTGCTCGTGTCCTTGAAAATTCTAAAATCAGTTAGTTTTAATTCCGATCGAAGATATTGCTGAAGGGCTTTGTCCGCCACCTTCTCGGCATCATCTTTTTTCTCGATTTTGGCAGGGCCTTCTTCCAAAAAGACGTCCTCGATTATCAGGACGTTATTTTCTCTTTTTGCTTTCATGTCTTCCGGTTCTGCGCCTTGAAAGTCGAGCTGTTTCATTTGCGCATCCTGATCACCAAAAAACGATTCGAACTTTTGCTCTTTTTCTTCGGTAAGATCGCCAGCCGTTGTTTGCATAGGCTCCTGGACCTGCGCTATAAATTTATCTTCCGTCGGTTCAAGCTGAAGATCCTTTTTCTTGCTCTTTAGCAGAATTTTCGTCATTTTCGAATCTTCCTTTGGCAGCGGAATTGGTGTTGAACTTATGCGAAGTTCCGTGTCAACGTCGGGAGTGGCTCCGTAGTCACCCATTAGTTCTTCCTTGGCCCTTTTGTTGTCGTCGCGCATTTCAAGCGGCATGGCAACCACGCTGAAATAAATCAAAGGCCCCACAATAAGTGCGGCAATCAAACTGCCACCGGCAATTCGTTGTATTTTAGCAATGAGAATTTGATGTCTTTTCCGAGATCTAAGCCATCCTTTGTTGTCTCCCATGGGTATTTGAATGGTTTTTATTTTGTTTTTACGAACTTATTATACCAGTTTTTGGGGTCGCGGTAAAGGGTTTTAGGGGTGAAACTGTGGGGCGAGGTATGGGGCGAGGTATGGTCGGCAGGTTCTTTCTTGGGCAGCCTTGATACCCGTAAACACCCATAGCAAAAACGCTGTCTTTTTGCTATACATTTTGATACGTCTCTCGCGCACTCTCCTCCTCTTCTTTTTCCTGTGTCGCGAGCCGAATGTACGTTTTGTACAAAATCAACAATAAATATTGCCAACTTTGTATATTTTTGATACAATTTGTTTGCAACTTAATAATTACTGTTTTTATGGAATCTTTAACAGTGCCGGCTACAAAATTCAGGAACAATTTTTCCGAATATTTGGACGAAGCCAACAAGGGAAAAACCATCTACATTAAAAAAGGAAAAAAGATTATCGTGAAAATGGTGAGTGTAGAAAAACAGCTTGAAGAAGAGGAGAAACAGGAAGAGGATATAATCGACAAAACTTTTGGAATATGTAATTTTGGGTTGCCAAGGGAGCTTTTAATTAGGATTGCCGAAGACGACGAATTTTCACCATTTAATGTATGAAAAAATTAAAATCAATTAAAGAAAACGCATTCATTTTTATCGACACAAATATTTTTTTGTATGATTTTAGTGGAATTTCAGAAGAAAGCCGCGAATTTTTAAAACTGGTTAAATCAGGTTATTTCCGTGGAATAACATCGTTTCATGTATTGCAGGAGTTAGATCACAAATTAATGCTTGATGAGTTGCATAAAAAATACGGTCCAGATGTTACAAAAACAAAAGAAAAAAAATTAATAAAAGATGAAAATTCAATCAAGTATTTATCTGTATATAAAAAAGCTATGGAGGTTGCATTGAATATGGGAATTCCAATTTTGTCGTGTTCAACAAAAGATTTTAAAAGAGCCTTAAAATACCAGTCCGATTACGGAATGCTTTCGACGGACGCCATGAATCTTGCGCTTATGAAGGAGTTTGAAATAGAACACATCGCCACAAACGACAAGGATTTTGAAAAAGTTTCCTGGCTAAACGTTTACGGCCCGGGGGATATTTATTGATACAAGTCTGTTCCATTTTGGAACGTACTTGACTCGTAACAGTAATTTGAGCTATTATATTTCTATAAACATACATTTTTGTATCTTTACGGAAATATAATGAATACTCGATGAATATAATTGATTTTCAAAGAAAGCTCGATAAGTACCAAGTATTTTCTTTGCGCGATATCGAAAAAATCGATCCGCTCTTTAAAAGGATTCAGATAGATAGGTGGGAAAAGAAAGGTTACATAATAAAGATAAAGAGGGGATTTTATTCGCTTGCCGACAATGAATTGAGCGAACAATTTTTACTTTTGACGGCGAACAGGATTTATTCTCCGTCGTATATTTCACTTGAAAAGGCTCTTAAGTTTTACGGACTTATTCCCGAAGAGGTTTTTCAAATAACTTCCGTCAGCACAAAAAAAACTATCCATTTTCAGGCTTCAATTGGAAGTTTTAGTTATTGCAGTATCAAGCCGGATTTGTTTTGGGGATACAGGCTTATGGAAGGGCGGATCTTAATGGCTGAGCCCGAGAAGGCAATCCTTGATTATCTTTATCTGCATCCGGAAATAAAGACGGCAGACGATTTTATTGAAATGAGAATAAACACGGATTCTTTTCGTGACAAAGTTGATCTTAAAAAGTTCCGCATTTATGCGAATGCATTTAAAAACAAGGCTCTCTTAAAGCGCGTGAAAATATTTTTAAAAACAATAAAGAATGATTAGTTTATCTCAAATTCTTGAGCAATATCCGGAAAACTTAAGGGTGTATCGTGAAAGCATTTTAAAAGAATATCTGCAGTACAAAATTTTGCGCAGTATTTTTGAGAGCGAATATGTGGATAAGCTTGCTTTTTTGGGTGGAACCGCCCTTAGGATTCTTCATGGCAACGTTAGATTTTCGGAAGATTTGGACTTTGATAATTTTAATTTAAATGAAGATGAATTTGTTGAGCTTGGAGAAATTATAAGAAAGGATTTGGAGCTTGAAGGATTAAAGGTGCAAATTGATGCCAAAACAAAAAATGCCTATAGATTGAAAATCCGTATTCCAAAGTTGCTTTTTGATGAAGGGCTTGCCACGGAGGCGGATCAGAAGATTTTGATTCAGGTTGATACCGTACCGCAGAATTTTGAGTACGAGCCGGACAGAGTTTTGCTAAATAAATTTGAGGTTTTTACGCAGATTAACGCGGTTCCAAAAGATTTGCTTCTGGCGCAGAAAATTTACGCTTCGGTTAATCGTAAGCGGCTTATGGGAAGGGATTTCTTTGACATCGTATTTTTGTATGGCATAGGGGCAAAACCGAATTTTAAGTATTTGAAGAAAAATATCGGAGTTGGAAATGAGGTAGCTTTACGCAAGTATATGCTGGAGAAAACGGCCAAGCTTGATTTTAATCTTCTTTCGCGCGATGTGGAGCCGTTTCTTTTTGATTCAAAAGATAAAAACAAAGTTTTGCTTTTTAGAGAATTTATTAGCGGGCATAAGTAAGCCCACCCTCCGAGTTAACGAAGGGTGGGGCAAAGAGACAGGGACGAGGGTTGTTCGCGGTTAGCGGACGCGGTTGCGGCGCCTCCAGAGGAGAGCCAGTGCCAGCGCCGAAAACAGCAGCGGGAGGGAGGTCGAGTTGTTTGAATTGTTGCCGGCAGAGCAGGAGCAGCCGCCGGGGTCCTTGGGCGTTTTCCAGCCGATTTCGGTTAGGTCCTCAAGGTCATCCAGGTTGAGTACCAGTTCCCCTTGCTTGGGGAGGAATAAAGCGCAAGTTGTCCCAGCTTCGTCGGTGCAGAACTTGGTAGATCCGACTCCGACATTAAGGGCCAGCCAACGGCCGCGGCTCTGGGTTTCCGGGTGGACCGCCAGAAACTTCATCCCCATGGAGGAGATGCGATTCTGGGTTATGTTGTAAAGCCGGTCTTGAACCAAAACCGCTTTCACTTCCAGACCTTGATAGGCGCTAATGTGGCCGCCAAAGGTTTGCGCGATGGTACCGTTTTGATAGAACCTGAGTACCGGGTTTTCCCGTTCCAAGGGGTTCTCGGGGATATAGAGGCAGCTGAACAGCTTCTTTCCCGTAGCTAAGTCGAGTGCGCGTACGGCGCAGTACGACCCCTCAGTTGTCGTGATCACCGTATCATCGCCCACTTTTTGCGAGAGACAGTTGTACGTGAGTGTGCCTTTGAGATCGGCATACTGTTGCGCCAAGCTTTCGCTCAGCTCGCCCGACTCCGGTTCACCCTCAAGGGTGATTTGGAGATTTTGGGGCACAGCTACGAAGGCACAGGCTTCTTTGCGCAGGCGACAGTCGCCCCCGCAGTAGAGCACGCCGGTTTCGTATCCGAGGCTCTCGCAGGTGTTGTCGCCGAGTTCTTCACCGTCACACTCCTCACCCGGGTCAATGCCACCGACCCCACAGGTCGGAGGTATTATTTTGCAGTTTTCGCTGCAGTCGTCCGAGTTGGAGCGATTGCCGTCATCGCACTCTTCACCGAGGTCGATGTTGCCGTTTCCGCAGTATTCTACTCCAACGTCGGAGCAGAGGGTTGCATTGAACGAACAGTTCTCGAAGCAGGACAGCGTTCCCGAGCCGAGGCCCAAGGAGGCGCACGTCTGCTCGTTGAGGTTTGCGCCGTCGCACTCCTCACCGGGGTTTACGTTTCCGTCGCCACAGGTGTGGCAGGCGGAAGTGTCATAGGCATTGCAGCTGGTGCAAAGGAGTTGTCCGCTGGTGTACCCGGCCCCCATGGTTTGGCAGATTTTGCCGGGGGTTTGGGTGCCATCGCACAGCTCTCCTTCGTCGGTTAATTCGTTTCCACACATGTGGCACGTGGACGTGTCCAGCATGCAGTTTGTGCAGGTTAGAGTTCCACCAACAAAGCCCTGAGATTCACAGGTTTCGCCTTGCAGGTCCGCTCCTTCACACTCTTCCGCGCCTTCGATTAAGCCGTTGCCACAGGTGTAGCATTGGCTGTAATCCACGGTGCAGTCGACGCGGCAGGAAACGGTGCCATTGGCGTAGCCGATGGCGGTGCACGAGGCATCGCCGAGGGCTTCGTCGTCACAGGCTTCGCCGGGATTCATGGTCCCGTCCCCGCAAGACCAACACCCGGACGTGAAGATCGCGTCGCAGGAGGGCGAGCAGGTAAGGGCACCACCGTCGAAACCGTAGTCGGTGCAATCGAGTCCGTCAAAGTCCGTTCCATCGCAGGTCTCGTCACCTTCCACCAGGTTGTTGGAACAAACCGGCGGAAGGGTGGGGGCTATGTAGGTGATTGCACTGGCTGATTCGTTGATTGTGTAAAGCAAAGTTCCATCCATGGAAAACGCCTTTACACCTAGATTTTGTTGGTCAATTACAAAAGCAGTGTCTTTCGACATGGCCACGTAACTGAGTGTTCCTCCACTAGGCATCCGTACCGGCAACGTTACATGTGTTGTCGGGTTACCTATCTCAATTAGATAGGCATTGCTTCCAAAATAACTGCCCGCCAGCATATATTCGTTATTTATTGCCAGCGAACCAGCACCCGTTCCTGCGGGCAGTGTGTAGAAGACCGGAGGTGTTCCGGTTGTTATATTTACGATTGGATCTGCATCCATCGCGTAAATAATGTCTCCCGCACTAATAAAAATTTTGCTTTCGTCGACGCCATTGTTCCAATAGCGGATTTTTTGCGGACTTTCCATGCAGGTGGGAGGGATTAGGTTGTTAAAGCTCTGCCAACCGCCCATCTCCGGTTCGGTTCTGTATCCCCACATAGTTCCGCTTCCTGCGTTTAAAACCAGCAAACCAAATTCTCCATATGGAGTTAACGAAGAGGCTCCCAACCCTGAGGTCGATTCTGCAAAAACAGAAGAACAGTCCAACGTAATCCTCTTGAGCTCGTTTGTTACTGGACATGCCATAAACGCACCACTGTAAAGAGGATTTGTTGCTAAAATAACAATTCCCTCTTCGCAGGGTTCTCCTAGAAGCATCGTGCTACACATATTGCCTGTTGCAATCTCGTATAGACCTACATCGGGGCTTCCTTCGCTTGTTACAATAATCCATCCGTTTGTGGCGGACAGTCTATTGCCTCCTACGGGAATGGTCCCTTTGAGGACTCCTTTTCGATAAACGGACGTTTGGGCTCCTGCCAAAATTACGCAGCCCTCCTGGCTCGCGCAGTCCTGGATGGACTGGGCGCTCGCCTGTTGGGGGTTGAGGTTGAGGAGCGTCGCGATGACGACTCCAACGATGAAGAGGGTTTTCAGGATCTTTTCCATGTCTTTCTCCTTCTAGCTTGGGGCGCACTTAAGCGACCCCGGAAAGTGGTTTTTCGTTACTTGCGAAAACTGTTATTCAATCTATTTGCAAAGCGAGCAGGCCTCCCAGCCTGTCGCCTTTATTGGTTAAAAATTGTTGTCCCTGTCTGTCAAGGGTCAACCATTAGCCCACGTATACACTTACAAGAAGCTTTGGGTGAGCCAATAGTTAGGATTTCTATTATGCCATAAACCCGAAATTTTGCAAGCCAATATTTCCGCTTGAAAGTCAAGTCCTCGTGTGGCTAAATGAATGCATGGTAACTCTCGCAAAAAACAAGAAGGCATTTGTGGATTTTGAAGTGCTCGAAACCTATGAAGGAGGGCTTCAGCTGGCCGGTCCCGAGGTCAAGTCCATCCGTAATGGGCGCGCAAATCTCAAGGGGAGTTTTATTGATATGGATATGGCCGGTGAAATGTGGGTTAATGAAATGCATGTTTCGCCTTACGCTTATGCTCACGATCGCGCGCTGGATCCTACCCGCAAGCGAAAACTTATTATGCATAAAAAAGAGATAGAGAAAATTAACTCGGCGATTACGCAGAAGGGCGTGACGTGCGTGCCTCTGGAGATTTACTTAAAAGGCGGACTCGTTAAAATAAAGATCGCGCTGGTTCGCGGAAAGAAAAAGCATGACCGCCGGGATGATCTTAAAAAGCGAGCGCAGAATTTGGAGGTTGCCAGGGCGCTAAAACACTTATAGGTACCGAGTAACTTAAACTTAAATTATGCAAGAAATACACGAAAAATTAACCTCAGGTCTCCGTGATTTTTTTGAAAAAACGTCGCATCGAAAAGCCGTACTCGGACTTTCCGGAGGGCTTGATTCAGCGGTTACTTTAAAGTTAGCCGTCGATGCGCTCGGCGACGAAAATGTCACAGCAATTCTTATGCCGGAAAATGGCGTAACCAAGGGCGAAAATGTCCTTCACGCAAAGGGGCTTTGTCAGTTTCTCCGCGTCGAATATTACTATCAGCCAATTAATTCTTTTATGCTTGATTACGCGGCGCTTCCTTGGAAGCAGAACGAAATCGCTTATGCCAATACCAAAGCCAGAATTCGCGCGACTATTCTTTACAATTATGCCAATACAAAACAGGCGCTTGTTGTTGGAACTTCCAATAAGAGTGAGCTGATTCTTGGGTATGGTACTAAGTATGGCGATCTTGCTTCGGACGTTCTTCCTCTCGGAGAGCTGTATAAAACGGACGTTCAGGAGCTTGCAGATTTTATGGACCTTCCGAAAGAAATCATTGAAAAAGCTCCATCTGCAGAGCTTTATGCCGGGCAGACAGACGAACAGGAATTGGGGGCAAGTTATAAAGAGCTCGATATTATTTTGCGTCAGCGCGATTTGGGCGAGGAGGCTTTGATCGAAAAAGGTATGAACGCAGTACTTGTTCGCAGCATCTTTAAGCGCATAAACGACAACGCACACAAACTTGTGTCACCACCAATAATCACTTTGTAATATGAAACAAGCTTTATTTGTAGGGCGATTCCAACCTTTTCATCTCGGCCATTTGTCGGTTATAAAAAAAGCTTTGGAGATTGAAGACAGATTGATAATTGTTATCGGAAGTGCCGAAGAAAATCATGAGGCGGCGAATCCTTTTACGGCCGGCGAACGATTTCAAATGATTGAAGCTTGTCTTTCTGCCGAGGGGATTTCGGCTGATAGATATGCCATTATCCCGATTCGAAATGTTGAAAATTTTATGCTTTGGACGACGCACGTTGATCAATATATTCCGCCTGTTTACAAGGTTTACACCGGGTCGGATATCGTTAAGACTTTGTACACGGCTCAAGGTAAATACAAAATTGAAGATGTTGAATTTGTTTCCAATGTTTCCGGCACAGTCATTCGCGAGAAAATGGTAAAGGGTGACGATGAGTGGAAGCAGCTTTTGCATCCCGCAGTTGTGACCTTAATAGAGGGCTGGAACGGGGTTCAAAGGTTGAAGATGGTGTCTTAGATTACTTTTAGGAGGTACCGAGTAAGTTCACTCCCACTATGGCTTCACCGCAACGTGCCGCGCCTTTTTGGTAACTTTGTATTCAAGATGCCTCCCGAACATCAGCCTGGTTTGCGCATCTAAAGCCGGAATCGCGCTAAGGAAAATACTTACTACAGGAACAAGTAACCATTGGAATAAAAGCGAAATCGTTTCCCAAGTGGATCTTTTTTCTTCCCTGCGTGGCACAAGAATCAAGCTTATAATTCCACACATAATAATTCCAACCGCCGCAATGGTTAAAAGCTGACTTGTAATTTTCGGCAGATTATAGGCAAGAACCGAATCACGGAAATCAGCATTCATCATCGAAGGAAGCAGTCCCGCAAACATAATAATCAAAGGTCCTGTCGCCCAGAAAAATGCATTTTCAAGAAAGAAAAATATGCGGCTTGTTTTTTCACGAAATGAAATCTTCGGATGCCGCGCAAGATTAATTGCCATAAAAGGAAAATCGACAACACCCCACGCCCACCTTCGAAGCTGAACATACTGACTTTTAAATGTTTTTACATAGGTATCGTCCAAAACCGCGTCCATATAAACAGGCGTATAAATAGAGGAAACCGTGTGCTTACCGTTGTACTTCATGAAGGCCGTCCAGAACTGACGCGAGTCCTCCGGAATAATTGAAGGATCCCAATAATTGGTATCCAGAACAGTCTGAAATCCCATCGATCTGCTTGAAAAACTTTTATATTTCTTCTTATCCAGACTTTCCGCCATACGCCAAAAAGTGCAGGACAAAGCCACCATTCGGATCATAAGCGGTACATCCCAAATGTTGTTGTGAAACATATGAGTTGGCTGATAAGCCTTCTGCGTGCGATTTTTTGTCACCAAATATTTAAAAGTAAGCTCGGAAAAATAGTTGGGATGAGCAACCGTATCGGCATCAAAATTACTTAAAATAACATTATTGTAATCAATTTTTTCAGCATCCAAATATTTTTTAAGTTCCTTGGCGGCAAAAGTTGCATTAGCACTCTTACCGGGAATTTCTCCGGGAAGACCTTTTGGATGAATCGTCTTTATTATCTTATAAAATTTATCGCTAAACTCGTCTTCAATTTTTTGCGAAATTATTTTGAAATTTTCTTCATCAGCCTGTTCGCCACCCAAAACGAGAATAAATTTACCATAAGGATAAAAACTTTCAGCATAAGACCTTATAGACTCACTAACAAGCTCATAAGACTCCTTGTAGGTAGACAACAGGATAACGTGATAAATGCTGGAAGGCTTGAGGAATTGTCCATTTTGATTAAGCCAAGTGATTTTATTCTTTAAATTTTCAAGCTCGAGGAAGAATATTCTTTGCCCTTTTAGAAGAGGTTTTGTGGCCCTCGCCTCACCTTCCGCCTTATCAATTTTTTCAGGGTTTTCAACAAGGTCGAGTAGATAATTCCAGTTCGCCTTCATCGCATCCTGAGTTCGCATATACCCTCTGTATAGGTTGACGCTTAGTCGAACCGACCTAAAGAGCCAGATGACGGCATAAACGATGGCAAGGAGTGCGATAGCTATCGGATTGTAAATTGCAATTATGACCGGCAAAATAATAGCGCCCCAGGCTATCATCCCGGGAACCATTTCGAGCAAACGCCAATATTTGTGCTTAGTTATTATTTCCATATTCCATAGTTACTCGGTACCTTTGTACCAATCAAGGCTTACCTCAGGGTATTTTTTAAGTTGTTCAACCATTATTGCTTGGATTTCATCCAGTTTTTCCTGCGAATCAGCTTCAAACCGAAGTGTTAAATTTGGGCTTGTATTAGAGCATCTAACCGCGCCCCATGCATTTGGCGTGAAGTTTACGCGAACTCCATCCAAAGTTATACAGTCGTAATTTGCCGTAAAGTGCTTAACCAAAGCGTCAACAATTGCGAATTTCTTGTCATCCGGCGTATGCGCTTTAAACTCCGGAGTGGCAAATGTACTCGGTACATCATCGAACAAATGAGAGAAGGTTTTGCCCGATTTAGAGAGGATTTCCAGCAATTTTGCAGCTCCCAAAAAAGCATCATCAAAGCCGTAATAATTTTCTCCAAAAAACAAATGTCCACTAACTTCTCCGGCTAGTGGAGCCCCGATTTCCTTCATCTTGCTCTCAATAAATGAATGTCCTGTTTTTGACATAACAGGTTCCCCGCCATGAGCCTTAATGTCATCAATCAAAGTCTGAGTAACTTTTACATCAAATACAATTTTCGCCCCCGGCTTTCTTGTAAGCAGGTCGCGCGACAAAAGCAAAAGAAGAAAATCCGCCGAATAGTGATGGCCGTTTTCGTCTACAACTCCAACTCTATCGCCATCTCCATCAAAACCAAGACCGATGTCCGCACCGGTTTCCTTTACCTTGGCAATAAGATCCAACATATTTTCAAGTTCCTCCGGATTGGCTTCGTGATTAGGGAAATTGCCATCAAGTTCACAATAAAGTTCGACAACTTCACAACCCAAAGTTCTCATAAGTGCCGGCGCAGATTTTCCAGCAACGCCATTTCCCGCATCAATAACAACTTTTAACGGTTTTGCCAATTTTACTTTAGAGGCAATATCATTCTTATAATCTTCAAAAACATCTTTCTGTACGTAATTTCCTTCGCCTATTAAAAATGACTCGTCATTTATAAGCTTAAGAACTTCCTGAAGATCGTCTCCACAAACGCTGTGCGCATTTTTACTGACGATTTTTACGCCGTTGTATTCCTTTGGATTATGGCTTGCAGTAATCGTTACTCCGCCATCAAATTCATATTTGCATACCGAGTAATACATCATCGGCGAAGTCACTTCTCCTATGTTTGTCACATTGCAACCGGTTGAAAGAAGGCCATCAATGAAGGCTTTTTGGAGCTCGGGAGAATGAAGACGATTATCCCTCCCGACGACCAAGTTGGGTCCGGAAATTTTCTGCAGATACGTTCCAGTTCCTTTTCCAATTAAATTAGAGGTCTCTTTTGTAAGGTCCGTATGCGCAATTCCGCGAATATCGTATGCCCTAAAAATTAAAGGATTAACTTTCATAATTTACACGTTAAAAAGCGGGGGTATTGTAGCAGGAAAATAGTTACCGAGTAAGTGCCACTTACCGAGTAACTCTAAAAGTTCCTAAACCCAAGCAAATCCGTTGGCGCAGGGGAATATTCAAAGTACACCGCATTTTCTTCGTTGTCGATTTTACCGGCGTCTTTAAGTTCGGCTACGTTGGTTGAAGGGTAGCCGGAATCAGCTTTGGTAATTGGGTGTTGTCTGTAGTAACTAAAATAGTTTAAGTCGTACAAGCGCGCGATGGCGAAGTTTAATGCGCTTGGACCGCCCAAAAGCAGGCCGTCCCCGCGCGAAGGCGCAGTGTCCGTTGAACATCCCAAGCAGTTAAATGAGGCTATGTTTCCCTTTAAGTAAAACTGATTTGCGAGCGCGGAAAGGGGTTCTTTAAATATGCCTACGCTTCCGACAGAGCATCTGTCGCTCTTAATAAAATTTGGCTCTCTAAGGCCTACTAATTCAGAACTTGGCCCGTAATTGCCCCAGAAATAGCAGATGCCATCGGTGTATCTGAAGACAGGCCCGTCGGCGAAAATGTGAACATTGACCATGTCTGTTACTCTGGAATGGACGTAAATTCTTCCGCCTTTTGTGGAGGCATGGCCGTCAACTGCGGTGTCCGATTCAAAAACGATAAATCCAAACTCCTGGCCTGAAATATCAACATTATTTTCTATATATAAATCTCCGCCATTAACTACAACTGTTACAGGCTTGCCACTCGCGGCCGCCGTAAGTACATTTATGTCTTCAATCGTCACGTCCTGATTTTCGAAATAATAAAGTCTGTTATCCTTGAATGTATTTTTGTGAAGATCTATAGGATTTGTTATCACAACCGGAGAATTGTCTGTGCCCAAAGTAACGCCTCTAATTAAACCGCTTATGTCTGATAAAATCTGCGTTCTAAGTTGGTAAACCGCTATATCTCCAAACAGTGGTACGTTTGATCCCTCAACAGCTTCTTTTGCTCCCGGAGAAAAAACTCCTCCGCTGATTATTTTCGCAGCCTGTGTTTGTACGTTTGAATCTTCACCTCTTGGAAGACCGTTGTTAAAGTAGCTTCCAACTCCGCCTATGCTTACAACGGAACGGATCATAGCACCGGGTACAAATTCTTGTAACGGGTCTTCTACTGTGGCATAAGGAAGACCATAAAGATAGTTTCCAGCCAGCATAAGGGCGTCTATTGTTGTTGTAAATCTTGTTTCTTTGTCTTCTGGATTTCCTTCATCAGTAAGGCTGTCTACAAAAACATATTCTACATTTGGGTCACTTGAAGAAAGCTCAAAAGTAATGTCGTGTGGAACATCCAAATTCTTTTTGCCTTCTACGTAAAATTCATCCGCTTTATTTCTTATCGCTTGTATAAAAGGAAGCGCGCTACCCAAATCTTCCGGGATCATTAAATAATTAAAAACCGGAATGTCGATTTGAGGCAAGAAATCCATTTTCCACCCACCGTTGTAATCAATAGGCTCTACTGTTGTTGACCAATAGTCTCCGGTAGCCGGAATGGTTATTTCGACTCTTGATCCCAAATAAGTTAAAGAATTTTCAGGGGCAGTTACTCCACCAAAATTTTTGTAAAAGAAATCACCTTCCCCGCCTTCGGTGCAGTATCCGTCTTCATCACCGTCATAGCAGTTTCCTCCATCCGTAGGCATTTGTGATGTAACTTTTCCGTAGTGTGAATTTCCAACTCCTTCTTCTGTTATTTTGTCTTTATCAAAAACCAGCGTGGGTTTTTGCACTGGGCCGTCATTGTTTGTATCATGATCGGCCACAGAGCTATCTGTTTGATTACGCCCAACACTGTCTTTCCAAAGAGGAGTGATTGTAAGGTCGTAAGTTCCACCTTTCAGTGGCGAGCCTCCAAGTGTTGCTACATGTACAAATATATCGTAGCCATCGCCACTGCCCGCAATAGGCATTAAGTCTTTTACAGGTGGCATACCGCCGTCTTCCGTCTCGGCTTTTGTCCAAACTCCCCAATCTGTTACTTCTTCACTTTCCCGCATTAAAAGACCTAAAAGCTGTGCGCTTGCCGTGCCTGTTTGGAAATCGAACCATCCAACCGCATCCGACCACGCATAACCTTTTATTTTACCTAAAGTGTCGCTAACTTTTAAATCAATCGAAGTTTCATAATTTATGCTTCCACATGCGTATCCTTGGTTCGAGCCGCCTTGACATGAAAAACTTATCCATCCAATGTTGTCGCTCCATGCCCAGCCGGACATTATCCCGGTAGAGGCGTTAACTTTAACGCCGTAAGGGATTGATCCGCAGGTTACGCCGTTATTTTTTCCGGTCGAGTCACAATAAAGGCTTACGTACCCAAGGTTGGTATTCCAAACCCATCCCTGAAGTTCAAAATCTCTTAAAGTATCTCCATCAAATGCTTCTTCGGGTCCGCATATTTCTGCCGCAAAGGAGTCTGAAGGCGGGTCCGCTACATTAAAATCCAAACATCCTTCGTCGATTCCACATGTGCCTGCCGTGCTTCCTTTTAGGTCCTTACAGATATAAGTTTCAGATGATTGCGCGTAAGCGTCCGCAACAGCAAGAGTGCCAAGAATAAAAATTGAGCAAGCAGCTATAATAAGCCACTGAGTGATTTGTCTCAGAGCCCTTGTTTTTAAATAATGAAGAATTGTATTCATGGGGATTTTGTTTTTATTTTCTCTCTATTTTACCACAAAACTGGGGCGATTTCAATTCGGACGGCGACAGGGCGCGGCAGTCGACGTGGCCGGACTTGAGTCCCGAGGTGTGTTGGGGAGGGGTACAGAACATTCCTATCAAAAACGCTGTCTTTTTGCTATACATTTTGATACGTTACCTCAAGGTTACTTTAATGCTATCCTCTAATATTTTTCCCATGGAGAAGAAAATGACGATTCGTATTGATGAAGAGCTTTACAAGGCCGCAAAATACAAATGCAAAGACAAATTTGGCATTGGACTTACGCCTCTTATAAAGATTTTTTTGAAATCTTTTGTGACACAAAAGGGAGTTGGATTTTATGTGGGCGACGATGATATAACAGACCTTTTTAGCAAATGGCTTAGCAAAAAGAGGTTTGAGAAAGGCAGAGAGGGCTGCGCTCCTCTTCCTTGGCCAAAACTTAAAGACCTTTACGACCTTTAACTTTAAGATTTTTTCTTTGTGGCTTTCGCTTTCACTGCCGTGGATTTCGCCGCGCCGGCTTTTGCTGTGCCGGCAGCAGGTTTTTTTGTGCATTCCACGCAGGCAAGGCCGTCTTTTTTCTCAACCATTAGGCCGCCGCACTTTCCGCACTTTTCATTTGTCGGCTTATCCCAAGTTGCGAATTTGCATTTTGGGAATTTATTGCATCCGTAAAACACCTTTCCTGTGCGGCGGGCATGTCTTTCAACAAGTTGCCCATCCTTGCACTTAGGACATTTTACTCCTGTAAAAGTTATAATCGGCTGAATATTTTTACAGTCCGGATAGTTTGTACATCCAAGGAAATTTCCGTATCTTCCAACTTTTACTTCCATTGGTGCGCCACACTTATCACATTTTTTATCCTTTAATTTTCTCTTTAATTCTTCGTCAATTTTTGGTGCTTCCACAGCTGCATCTCCTCCTTCTTTGGCAATCGGTTTGGCGTTTTTACAAGTCGGATAATTCGAGCATGAAAGAAATTTTCCGTATCTTCCAAGTTTAATGACCATTTTACTTCCACATTTTTCACATATTTCGTCAGATTCCGCATTCACAACGTCGGCCTTATTTACACTTTTTTCCTTGTCCAGAATTACCTTGTGAAATGGCGTATAAAAGCTCTTTATTATCGGTACCCACTTTTTATCTCCGTTAGCGATAAGATCCAAATCTTCTTCCATTTCGGCCGTGAATTTATAGTCGATAATGTCCTTAAAATGTTCTACCAAAAAGTCGGTTACGACCTCGCCGGTATCAGTTGGCTTTAAAGCTTTTCCTTCTTTTTCAATATATCCGCGAACTTGAATCGTGGTTATTGTAGGGGCATAAGTGCTCGGTCGTCCAATCCCTTCCGCCTCAAGTTTTTTTACCAACGACGCCTCGGTGTATCTTGCCGGCGGTTGTGTAAAGTGCTGAGTCGGATCAATTTTGTCGCACTTAAGTTTTTCATTTTCTTTTAGTGGTGGAAGAATTTTTTCATGTTTTCCTCCGGTTAAACTTTCGGTTTCCGGCGCGTCGTCTTCATCTTCAATATATACCTTCATAAAGCCAGGGAAAGCTACTGTTTGCCCTGTAGCCTTAAATGTATAAGGTAGCTTACTTCCTCCTTTTGCAGCTTCGATAAGTACATCCAAAGCTTTAAGTTTCGCGGTTGCCATTTGGCAGGCGATCATTCTTTGCCAGATAAGTTCATATAGTCTGAACTGGTCGCGGCTCAAGAATTTTTTAACCATTTCCGGAGTGCGTTCAAGATCTGTAGGACGGATTGCTTCATGAGCTTCCTGTGCTCCTTTAGCCTTTTTATAAACACGCGGTTTGTCGGCGATATATTCTTTTCCATAGGTCTTTGTTATTACCTCTGCCGCTTGTTTTATGGCTTGAGCGGAAAGATTAAAAGAGTCGGTTCTCATGTATGTGATAAGACCACTATGTTCTTTGTCGGTTTCAACTCCTTCATAAAGTTGCTGTGCCACAACCATGGTTTTCTTCACGGAGAAGCCAAGTTTCCTGGACGCTTCCTGCTGAAGAGTTGAAGTGATAAATGGAGGAGCCGGATTTCTGTTGATGAGTTTTTCCGTGACGCTTTCGATTTTATAACTTGCTCCATCAAGATCTTTTAATATTTTATCTGACGATTTTTTATCTCCGACTTCAGCTTTTTTGTCATTTATATGAGATAGCATCGCTTCGAATTTCGTCTTCGCGTCGCCTGTAAACGTGCCCGTAATCTTCCAGTATTCATCCGATTTAAACGCCCTAATTTCCCTTTCACGATCCACTATAAGGCGCACGGCGACGCTCTGCACCCTACCTGCGGAAAGTCCATATCTGATTTTTTTCCATAGCAAAGGAGAAAGTTCATATCCAACAAGTCTGTCCAAAACTCTGCGGGCTTGCTGCGCGTCAACAAGGTTCATATTTAATTCGCGCGGATTTTTTATGGAATCAAGAATCGCGCTTTTTGTAATTTCATGAAAAACAATTCTCTTAACATCATGTTTTTTTGAATCCACTTTTAAGGCCTGTAATAAATGCCAACCGATGGCTTCTCCTTCGCGGTCCTCATCAGTTGCTACCCAGATTTTAGTGCCCGCTTTTATCTTACTTTTAAGTCCACTGATCACCTTTTTTTTATCAACCGGAACCATATAAGAAGGTTCAAAATCGTGTTCGGTATCAATTCCCATTTTTGATTTCGGAAGATCACGAACGTGTCCCATGGAGGCGGTAACGTAATAATCTTTTCCGAGATATTGAGAGATAGTCTTTGCTTTTGCGGGAGACTCAACTATTACCAAATTGTCTGCCATATAATATAAGTGAATGATTGCGTACTTCCTTTTAGTTAACACTGCTTTACAACGTGAGTCAAAAAATTTTTTTAAAATCCGCTTAAATCAATGGAAAAACAGGCGATAATACGAAATAAAACCGAAAAAAGCGCAACAGATAGTGAAACGGCTTGTTTAAGCCAAGGTAAGATTGAAAATGCGGAAAGGGCGCTTTTAAAAGGGCATTTATTTTGAAAAAATACTTGCAATTAAAACGGCAATAGATATAATTCAGGCGATTTAGGGCTTACAAACGATTTTTATTAATTCATTTCACTATATATTCTTAACCTCTCTTTGTTATGACAAAGCAAGACCTAGTGAATACAGCTGCTACTAAGGCAGGTGTAACAAAAAAGGCAGCAGCAGAAGTTCTAGACGCAGTTCTAGATGCTGTAACAGCTAGCCTTAAGAAGGGTCAGAACGTGACAATCACAGGATTTGGAACATTCCGTGTTTCAAAACGTGCTGCACGAACTGGTGTTAACCCAAGAAACCCAAGCCAGAAGATCAAGATCCCTGCAATGAAATTGCCTGCGTTCAAGGCTGGAAAATCTCTTAAAGACGCTGTTCGATAAGCGATTGGTTGCTAGATAGAAAAATGAAGACCCCGCCGTAAAACGCGGGGTTTTTTTATGTTCCCAGGTAGTTTATGCCAGGTAATTTAGCCTTTGTGGTAGAACGCATAGCCGTTTCCAATCTTTCCAACGAGCAAAGGTCTTCCTTCTGAAAGAACTTTGTTTGCGAATAAATAACCTATGTGTCCCGGATGAACATCTTTTGGGTTTTCAAATTTTCCCATTTCGTAAGGGATGTACCCATTATTTTTAAGCACTTCTTCGGTTTGGCATTCTCCTTCTTTGCATTCTGCTAATAGCGCGTTTATTTTTTCCTGGTTATCTTTTGCGTCTATATCTTTTTTGAGCTCGTGCATTTTCTCTTCGGCATTTTTCTGCTGATTTTCTTTTGCCAAATCAAGAGGCTCGGTTTGTTTGTATTCTAACCCGGCTTGAAAATATTCCTGTTCTCTTGGGGCACTCTTTCTTCTGTCATTCATGTTTTTTTGGTTATTTGTTTTGATTGTCTTAATTCGACAATAGTATTGTACAATAAATTTGCGAGAAAAGATAGGGCGTTAAATATTTTCTAAACGAATTCCGTCCCGGGACGGGTGATAGCGAAAATGCCAACTTATCGCTGCCTAAAGAGCAAAACAGGCTGTCGAAATTATGGAACCTCAGAATGCAAAATCAGGGTTAGTCAACCGGTGCGCGTAGAGCGTAAAATATTGCAACGCGCCGTAAAAACACGTAAACTCGGAGGCGTACTAAAAGCATCTTCATGAAAGAACAACTTCTCGCGCTTAAAAAGGCTTGCCTTGAGGCCATAAGTAAGGCTGACAGGCTGAGTAATCTTCAGGAAATTGAAGTAAAATATATCGGCAGAAAAGGTGAACTAACGAATATCTTAAGAGGCGTTAAAGATTTGTCAGATGCGGAAAAACCGGTGATTGGCAAGCTGAGTAATGAAGTGAAAAACGAACTTGAGGCCGAGTTTAAGGCAAAAGCGCATGCTTTGGAAACGGCCGAATTAAACAACAAATTAAAGGACGATACTTTTGATATAACTGTTCCGGGGCCGGACGTTAAGCCCGGGCACATTCATCCCTTGTCTCAGGTGCAAAATGAAGTTGAAAAAATCTTCAGCTCTATGGGGTTTATGATTATGGATGGGCCGGAAGTTGAAAGTGAATATTATAATTTTGAAGGTTTGAATATTCCGGCGTGGCATCCTGCACGGGATATGCAGGACACTTTTTTCATAAAAGATAAAAAAGATAAGAAGCACGGACGCATGGTTTTGCGAACACAAACGTCGCCGGTGCAGTTAAGGACAATGGAAAAATATGGTGCGCCTCTGCGTGTAATTGTGCCGGGTAGAACATTTAGATATGAGGCTACGGATGTTTCTCATGACACAACTTTTTATCAGGTTGAAGGATTTATGATTGATAAAGATATTTCGATTTCACATTTAAAAGGGGTTCTTGCTCAGTTTTTAAGTAAACTTTTTGGAAAGGAAGTTACGGTTAGAATTCGTCCGGGATATTTTCCTTTTGTGGAGCCGGGATTGGAAGTTGATTTCTCGTGTTTGCTCTGCGGAGGAAAAGGATGCAGAGTTTGTAAACACACGGGATGGGTTGAGTTTATGGGAGCCGGAATGATCCACGAAAACGTTTTAAAAGCCGGTGGAATTGATCCGAAAAAATGGCAGGGCTGGGCATTTGGATTTGGGCTTACACGCCTTGTTATGATGCGTCACGGTATTGACGATATACGTCTTATTTTAGGAGGAGATTTAAGATTTATTAACCAATTTTAGTATGAAGTTTAAGAGCTTGATTTTAATTCTAGGAATTTTTATTTTTGCGGGATGTGAGGCGGCTGAGCCGATTGCGCAGGAAGCAAAAGAAGCGGACACGGTTGTGCAGGAAGTTGTAAGTGAAAAGCCTGCAATCGTTACCCCGATTCCAACCGATTTGGATATGCCGGAGACAGTTGCAAAACCGATAAATGTTGCACCTGTAACTGAAAAACCTGTAGTTGTAGCTCCCCTTGCGTTAGACGAAGGGGCTGAGGTTATACTTGCAAAGTGTTTAACCGCAAGCGGAGCAAAACTTTATACCGCTTCATGGTGTGGTCATTGTAAGAATCAAAAGGATGCATTTGGAGATGGGCTTGAATATTTAAATAACACGGAATGTGCGGATGAAGATGGATGGGCTCAGGCTTGCACAGACGCGGGTGTAAAAGCTGTTCCTACATGGATTTTTGGAGACGGAACAACAAAGTCAGGCAACACACCTCTTGCAACTTTGGCGGCACTAAACGGATGCAAATACTAATTTATAATCGTTAATATTAATGTTGATTTCGCTCAATTGGATAAAGGATTTTGTGGCGCTAAAGGATGATATTGATCCCAAGAAACTTGGCGAACTTATAACTGTTCGTACTGCGGAAGTTGAGGGATTAACCGATCTTGCGGAGAGTTTTAATAACATGGTTGTTGGAAAAATTAAGTCGATAAAACCTCATCCGGATGCGGACAAATTAACAGTGACGGAAACGAGTGTCGGCGGAAAAACTCATCAGATTGTTTGCGGAGCAAATAATATTTATGAAGGAATGTATGCGCCCGTGGCGCTTCCCGGAGCCAAAGTTAAATGGCACGGAGAAGGTGACTGGGTTGAGTTAAAGCCAACAAAAGTGCGTGGAGTTATGAGCGAAGGAATGCTTTGTGCAGGTGAAGAAATCGGGCTGGAAAGCAAGGAAGATGGAATTTACGACCTTAAAGGATTCGACGTAAAAGAGGGTATGCCGCTCGCAAAGGTTTTTGCAAAAGACGACATTGTTTTTGAAATCGACAATAAATCAATTACTCACAGGCCCGATCTTTGGGGGCATTACGGAATGGCGCGTGAAATAGCTGCCATTACAGGAAACAAACTAAAGAAACTTGGGGCCATGGTGAAGATTCCGGTAAGCGGTGAGTCGCCTGAAATTGAAGTTGAAGATTACGATTTGTGTCCACGTTATTGCGGACTTATTATAAAAAACATTACCGTTGAGGAGTCGCCACAATGGCTTAAGGATAGGCTTATCGCCGTTGGTTACAGGCCGATTTCAAACATAGTTGATATTACAAATTACGTTATGGCTGAGCTTGGTCAGCCTCTTCATGCGTTTGATAAAAGTTTTATAAAGAAAGGAATTATTGTTAGGCGTGCGAAAAAAGATGAGAAAATTACAACTCTCGACGGGCAGGAAAGAAAGCTTGGGACAGAAATGCTTGTGATTGCCGATCATGAAAAACCGGTTGCGATTGCGGGTGTTATGGGAGGAGAAAATTCGGAAATAAACGACGGGACAACTGAAATAATTATTGAATCAGCCAACTTTAATCCGCAGTCGGTAAGAACAACTTCGGTTAGATTGGGACTTAGAACGGAGGCTGTTCAAAGGTTTGAAAAAAGTCTTGATCCACAGCTTACGGAGCTTGCGATAAAAAGAACCGCCGAGCTTATTTTACAGCTTTGTCCGAAGGCAAAAATTGCAGGGCCAATTACGGACAAAAGTAATATTGAACTTAAAGAACTTGTTATAACGCTTGATACGGAAAAGGTTGCTTCAAAGATTGGTGCACCCGTTACAGCAAAGCAGTGTGCGGAAATTTTGGAGTCACTTGAATTTGGGGTACACAAAAAATCTGCAACAAAGCTTGAAGTTTTGGTGCCTTCTTTTAGGGCCACAAAAGATGTTGATATCGAAGACGATTTGGTTGAGGAGGTTGTAAGAATGTATGGCTATGAAAATGTTGAAGCCACTCTTCCGGACCTTCCAATAAAGACTCCGATTGATAATATTGAGCGAACAAGAAAGCATCACGCACGAAATCTTTTAAGTTACGGATTTGGCATGTCGGAAATTTACAATTACTCTTTTTACGGAAACGACGAGCTTGAAAAATGCCTTATTGAGGACAAAAATCACATTTTGTTGGAGAACTGTCTGTCATCCGATCAGACCCATTTAAGAATTTCTCTTGTACCGAATTTGCTTAAAAATGTTGCGGATAATTTGCGATATTTCCCCGGCTTTGGAATTTATGAAATAGGCAGAACATATAAAGAAATCGGAGAGTTTTTCCCTTTGGAGGAAAAGTGGATTGCGGGCGCAGTGGTTCTTCCAAAGAAGGCAAAATTGGAACCGTTTTATGACGCAAAATCAATTGTTCTGAATTTTCTGGAGCAGTTTTCCGGAAGCCAGGCAAAACTTTTGAAGGACGAAAAAGGGCTTTCTTATGCTCACCCTTCAAGGGTCGCGAAAATAATTTTACGCGGTAAAGAAGTTGGGAATGTATTTGAAGTTCATCCTCAGGTGCTTAAAAACTTTGATATTGAAGCCAAAGTCGCAATGTTTGAAATTAACTTTACGCAGATTGCAGGAATGGATGCGCCGATGACAAAATATTCTCAACTGCCAAAATTTCAGGGTCTGGATATCGATATTTCCGTTGTTGTGGATCGCAAAAAAACTGTGGAAGAAGTTGAAAATGAAATTGAAAAGGCCGATAAAAATTTAATAAAACGAGTTAAACTTTTTGATATTTACGAAGGCGAAAACGTTGAAAAAGACAAAAAAGCTTTTGCCTTTAGAGTGCTTTTGCAAGCCGATGATAGAACTTTGACCGACGAAGAAATGTCTGCGGTTCAGAAAAAAATCTTCCACAATTTGGAAAAGATTGGCGGAGTTATAAGGGGCAAATAAAAGAAAGCCCCCCTCGCACAACACACACATAAATCCAATTGATTGAGGGGGACAGGTAGAGGGCTTTTAGCTGTCGCGTGGCTTGCGACGCCTGAGCCACATTAGTGTCCAGAAGAGAGCCATCATTATCCAGGGACTTGAAGTCCTGCCTTTACCGGTGCTGCATCCTCCTTGCTCTTTGAGTGACAAATCATCTCCTTGGGAGTTTTCCCAGGCGTAAACCTGGCCGTCCCTTTGGAGTGTGATCATGTCGCCCTCAAGCAGTAAGAATCCGCGTTTGATACAGGCAGGGTCCTCTGACATCTCACATGCTATTACCGATGTTTCTCCCTCCTTTGAGAGCACGTGGGTGAAGTTTTCTTCAACCACTATATCGGCCGTTGCATTTGGCTCAACGAGGTGTCTTGAATCCCCAATAATGCGGTAAGGTATTCCGGACGTATACGCGCGGAGAAGTCCTTGCGTAAGAATACCTTCCGTTTCGGATGTAACGAAATAGCCTTTGTCCAGTCTCAACATAAGACCGGACGCATAGCCAAGTCTGCATGGCGAGGGCTCGTCGCCAGTCATCACCATCCGGACTGTTCCGTCTGGCAACAACTCCATGCAGTCAATATCGTCACTATCCGTGTCCACGTTTTTCAGCACGGCTGAAATGGTAGACGCGGCTATTCCCGCCGGCACCTTCCGGTCGCGGGCGGTGGCAGGGATCGCTACGGTGGAAGCCCCGAGAATTAGAATCAGAATTTTAAGTGCCAAGGGCAACTTCTTTCTGCCTGTCTACGAGGCCAGGCGCGATTTGCTGCGCGTTATTGCGCTATAATCAATCTACGAGCCGTGTGGCCCACGAGTGGTGTGTGTGAATGGATTTACTCGTGAAACACACGCTTGCAGATTGCATAAATAAAAAACCGAATTTTGAATGAGCGCGCTGTTTGTCTTTCAGTTGCGAAAGTATAATTCAATTTTGCTAAATTGCAAGTGATTTGCTTGACTTTTTTGCCTTTTTATAGACAATATAAGGTACTAGGGAATTATCAATTCAGATATGAATCCGGACAGAAATAATCAGCATATAGAGGGAATAGAAAGGCACATTGAAAGCCAAAATAAGCCAAATTCTTTTTTGGATTCAATTCGTGCGCTTTCACACAGGACTCATACAAGAGTGCTTGTTCTTGCGACTTTGGCCGGACTTGGTTTATCTACCGGGTGCGATATGGACTTGGACAAAGATAAAACTGAATTTATTGAAAACCAGAATGAGCTTTATAAAGGCTGTGAGCCGTTTACCATGTGTCAGACAAGTGCCGTTTATGACGGAGGCACATCGGAATTAATAGGTTTTAGCCTTATGTACAGAGTGCCGGAAGGCAAAGAATTTACAGATGTTTCTTTTAGAATTTTAGAAGAAGACGGTACGGTTATTCATGAAGAAATTAAGAATCTTCCTTCAGGTTCGGATAAAATAAAATTTACCGATCGTGATATTCCGGGGGTGAGTGATGCGAATGTTGTCGAGATGATTGTTGACGACAAAACCGTAAAACTTCCGGTAAACTTTAAGTCATACGATGACGACGATGACCCGGTTGAATTTTAGCCATTTCCAAAAAGTATGAGCGATATTCAAAATAAGATTAGGGCTGTACTTGCAAGAAGGCAGAGGAATTCGGCTGCGGGTCAAAAGGTATCCGGCAAACAAGTTTTAATCTACGCATTCGTTGGGCTTGCGGGGTTTTTTCTTGCCGGAGTTATTTTGATTACGATTTTTATCGCGATTTTAAGCATAGGGCTTCCGGATGTTCGAGACATCGACAAATTAAGTGTTGCCCAGTCCACAACAATTTATGATAGAAACGGCAAAGTTCTTTACGTGAAGCATGGGGATGAAAACAGACAGTATGTTGCTTATGATCAGATTTCCAAGCACTTGGTTGATGCTACAGTGAGTATAGAGGACGGGGAATTTTGGAATCATAAAGGGTTCGATTTACCCGCTATTATTAAGGCCGGAATGTACGAGGTTTTTGGTATCGGCACACAGCGTGGAGGATCAACAATTACACAGCAGTATGTTAAGAACGCGTTTTTATCAGCGGAAAGAAGTTATACAAGAAAAATAAAAGAACTTATTTTGGCCGTAAGGCTTGAGCAAGCTTATGATAAACAAAAAATTCTAGAGCTTTATTTGAATAAAATCCCTTATGGAAATACGGCTTACGGAATACAGAAGGCCGCAGAAATATATTTTGGAAAAGATGCTAAAGATTTGGATATAGCGGAAAGTGCAATTTTGGCCGGCCTTCCACAGGCTCCAAGTTATTACAATCCATATGGTGCAAACAGAAATTCGGAGCTTCTTGTTCCGATACAGAATTTAATAGATCATGAAATTTACGATTCAAGCAAATTGGAAGTTGATGTTGATTATAAACTGGGGCTTATAGGAAAAGGTTACGAGCTTGATGCCGAGCACACAATTTATATACCGGGTCGTGCGGATTTGATTTTAAGAAAGATGTATAACGACGGCTATATTACTGCTGAAGAAAAAGATGAAGCGTGGGCAAAACTCCAAAGTCTTGTTTTTGAAAAACATATTTCCAGGATGGATTCTCCTCATTTTGTCTTCTATGTTATAGAGCAATTGGAAGAAAAATACGGAAAGGAAGTTGTTGAGCAGGGAGGTTTGCAGGTTTATACAACGCTTGATGCGGATATGCAGGAGATAGCGGAAAGACTTGTTTTGGAAGGAGCAACCTCCAATACTACAAGATTTAATGCTACAAATGCCGCGCTTGTTTCCATAGATCCAAAGACAGGAGAAATTCTTGCCATGGTTGGATCAAAAGATTATTGGGACGAAACGATTGATGGAAACGTGAATATAGCTACAAGTTATAAACAGCCGGGATCTTCTTTTAAGCCTTATGTTTACGCACAGGCTTTTTATAACAGATATGCCCCTGCGTCCGTATTGTATGACGTAAGGACGCAATTTGGAGGAGGAGAGCCACCAAAGAACTATGATGGATCTTTTAAAGGGCCTATGACTATACGTGCCGCTCTTGCACAATCAAGAAATATACCTGCAATTAAAGCTTACTTTTTGGCTGGAGAGCAGGAACCGGTTTTGAATTTGGCTGAAAGAATGGGAATAAAATTTCTTAGCAAAGACGTGGATTACGGATGGCCGCTTGCTCTTGGTACTGCCGAAGTAAGGCTTGTTGATCATACTTCCGCGTTTGGAGTTTTTGCAAATGGAGGAAAAAGAATGGAGCCGGTTAGTATATTAAAAATTCAAAATTCAGATGGTGATATTTTGGAGGAAGTTGATCCGGATAGAAAAGCGGAAGAAGTTTTGGATCCGCAAATTGCATATCTTATAACAAGTATTTTATCCGATCCAGCAGTTAGGCTTGGAGGAACGCTTGCGGTGTCCGGGCAGGTTGCCGCAGCAAAGACGGGAACATCTAGCAAAAGAGTTGGAAATGTTGTTGTGCCGAGCAATCTTTGGTCAATGGGTTATACAACTCATTTGGTGACAGGCGTTTGGGCGGGGAATAGCGATGATAGGAAGTCGGGGAATCTGTATATGCCTGCTGATGGATATACTGCCGCAGCTCCTATCTGGAAGAAATTTATGGAAGAGGCACATACACTTAAAGGCTGGGCTTATGAGGAATTTCCGGTACCACCGGGAATTCAGACCGTTACGGTTAGCGCCGCAACAGGTAAATTACCGGGAGCAAACACTCCGCCGGAAGGCTTAAGAAGCGATGTTTTTGCGAGTTTTGGTCTGCCTACGGAAGTTGATAATTCATTCGCAAAGGTAAAAATCGATACAAGAAATAATCTCCTTGCGAACGAGTGGTGCCCTACCGAATTTGTTGAAGAAAAAACATACAGACAGCATCACGCAATTGTTCCTACTTTTACAAACTGGGAAGCTGCGGTGCAGGCGTGGGCGGCCGGCATGGCCGCACAAGAGGGCTCGGCCGTTGGTGTACCTCCAGCCGAAGTTAGTCCGCTTTGTAACGAGCAACAATTTAAATCTACCAGATCCATTAAAATTACGGAGCCAAGCAGCTATGCGAAAATTGAGGCCGGAAATTTAAGTGTTAAGGTTAATGCCGATTCTGATTTTGATATTGATACCGTACAATTTTTCTTTGATGGAACTTTGCAATCCACTTCCCGCGATAATCCATATACCGGAACTTTAAGAATTTCAAAATTCCTTGAGCCCGGATCCGTTCATACAATTAAGGCGGTACTTACAGATATTTACGGATATACAGCTCAGTCTACAATAGATGTTAGAATCTCTGGAGATGCCCCTGCCGAAGAAGATAATGGTGGCGGAGAAACAATCGTGGACACTACCGAACAGCCCGTTACAGAGCCTGTTGTGGAAGAACCTGCAGCCGTGGTTGAACCTGTGACGCCTGAAGAAGAGTTGGCGCCGACTATATAATTGTGGATATAAATATTCCTGTTCCGAGGGTGTTTAATTCGCTTTTTAACTGCGGGGAGTTGAATATGTATTTTTCATATTCGGCCAATTCTTTGCGATGGCTTATTGCGTTATCGGCAACTATTACTCCTCCTTTTTTCATGTGGAAAAGGAATGTTTTTATGTAAGAAACGTATTCAATTTTTGTTGCGTCCAGAAAAAGAAGATCAAACATATCCGGAATTTCTATGTCCGGTGCGTGACCTTTTAGCTGCGTAATGTACTTGGTAAGTCCGGCTTCTTCAAAATGATTTTTTGCTTTCTCAAAGCGCTCATTGTGGGATTCAAGCGTGTAAAGTTTCCCGCCGGTGTGAGACAGTGCTTCGGCCATCCAGATACCCGAATAGCCAATTGAAGTGCCCACTTCAAGTACGCATTTTATATTTTTTTCACGAATAAGATTGTTCAAAAACTCGCCGGTTTCATGTGGAATTATCCAAAATTCATGGCCGGTTTCCTCAAGCTTTTTAAGCGTTTTTTCTACCTTCTTATCCATTAACTATTGGGTATTTCTCATCTATGATTTTATTTACTTCAACAATAAGTCCGCTTGTTGGACCTTCTTTAAGCTCTTCGTAGAATCGTGCTACAGTGGCCGCGGCTTTTCTGAAGACTTCTCTTTTTGTGTAGATGTCATCGGTTTTTCTAAAATGTGGATCATCTTCATTTCCAAGCAAATGACCTATAAGATATTCTGATCTTTTTGGGCCTATATCAAGTCCTATTCTTTCCTGAATCGGTTGGATTTTTCTGCTGGCTTCGTGGACAAGCTCGTTTAAAGAAGACGGAGTTTTTCTGTCCAGCGTTTTATAAGCGATATCGGCAAGTTGCATAAGTGATGAAGGAGTTTTTACGTTCCCAAATTTTGTTGGTTCATTTTTTTCAAGGAAATTGACGATTTCATTGGCACGACCTTCGCTCATATCGGAAACGTTTCTTTGAGTTTCAAGCATAGTGATTATTTAGAGAGTACCTGCGACAGAATATATATTTTTTTGCAACTATCTTCAATTATGATCTATGGTCAAATTCAAGAAATATCTGTTAATTTTTTGTTGTGGTTGCTACAATACAGCCATGAAGATTCCAGTTACACTTTTTGTAGGAGAAAAAACATTTGTCGAAAAGGGCGACAAGAAAACTAAAACCGGGTATAAAAGGCATTATGAATCGCGGTTTTTTTCGTATTTGTCAGACAGAGTTGATTTTGAAATAAAATCTCTTTATCCGCTGAAAGGTGATGGATATTCAACCATTAGGCATTTGGCGAATCATTTTTTTCATCCGATAAAATTTCGAAAGGAATTTAAGGAGAATCGTGTTAGGCACATAATGTTTGGGGAGGAAGCTTTTATGCTTAATTTTCTTTCCGGGAAAAATACCGTGGTTAGCTGTCTTGATATTATTCCCCTTGTTATGCCAAAAGAGACGAGCGGAAAATTTAAAATGTTTTTAAAATGGGCGTACAGAGGCATGAAAAAGGCTGATTATATTTTGGCGAATTCCGAGTATACAAAGAACGATATTGCCGAGCATCTTAAGATAGATAAGGAGAAAATTTTTGTTGCTTACCCGCCGGTTCAGGAAAAATTTAAAATTATTGATTTCGTTCCGCAGTCTTTTTATACAGCTCATGGATTTCAAAAGGGGAAGCAATATTTACTTTTTGTGGGAGCTTTGGACGCACGAAGGAAGAATCTGGAAACTGCCTTGGATGCCTTTAAGAAGGTTTATTTTGATAATCACGATATTCATTTACTTTTGGTTGGGTACACAAGTTTGAAGGGAAATTTAAATGGAATTTTGAAGAAGATTGATAAGCTTGGGCTTGCCGGAAGAGTGCATGTGTTCACAAATGTTTCCGACGATGAACTTGTTTCATTTTATAATTTGGCGAAAATTTTTATCTTTCCTTCTTTGTACGAGGGGTTTGGTTTGCCTCCTTTAGAGGCTATGGCATGCGGAACTCCGGTTATTTCTTCAAACGCATCAAGTCTCCCCGAAGCACTTGGGGACGCCGCTTTATTTGTAGACCCAATGGATAGTGATGGGTTTGCGAAAGCGATTATCGAGCTTTTACATGATGAAGAGCTGTATGACAAAATGGTCGCGCGAGGGCTTAAACAAGCTGAACAATATACGTGGGACAGATACTGCGACGATACGTATAAGGTTTACGCGAAGATTTGGGGGCGCGGTTTTTAGGCTTCGCACAGGTGCGTAGTGTGGTTCGGTGCGTGACTAAAATCCGTAAACTTCCGTTATAAAATCCTTAAGTTCGTGGAAGGCTTTTCCGCGGTGGCTTATTGTGTTTTTTTCCTGTTCACTTAACGCGGAGTAAACTTTATCTTTTCCGGCAGGTCTAAAACATGAGCTAAGAGGTATGCCCGGGCGCAGAGGCGCTTCCAATGTGCGGGTTATCACGCCTTCCGTTTGGCCTCTGAACATTGCGACTTCACCTTCTCCGTTCATAAATGCTGCGGCGCATACAAATCGCGCCGTTCTTTTTTCTTCAGGAACATCTTTCATAATGTTCATAAAATACTCAATCCATTCTTCATCCGTTGCTTTTTCTCCGGCCCCCCATCTTCTTGTTTTAACGCCAAGTTCACCGGCGAGTGCGTCGACTATTATTCCGGAGTCTTCACCTATTGTCGGCATGCCTATAAGTTCGTGGTAGTGCATTGCTTTTAGCTCCGCGTTTTCTTCGAATGTTTGGCCGTGTTCTTCAAAATGATCATCTTTTAAATATCCGGAAAAATCTTCCAGTTTAAGATGATAAAGGTTTAAAGGAAGGGGTCTTAAAACCTCTTCTATCTCGGAAAACTTGCCGATATTCTGTGTGGCTACAAGCAAAGGAGTTCGCTTTCGCTCACGCTTAGCTCGCGATAAGTTTTCGCTCGCAGAGAGACTCGCAAAGCTCGTCTCTGGCTTAATATTTTCATTCATGTGCCTATTTTACCACATTATCGGTGACAAATTTTTCATATCTTGAAATTGTCCAGATTCCCTTAATGTTGTCAAAAAGATACCATTTTGTGATGCCGTCTTCTTCTATTTCCACGACAACCTGATTTTTTTCAACGTAGTATACCGTGACTGATTCGGGAGTTTTTGATTTGGTTAATTTTGCAAGATTTTCCTTGGTAAACGCATCCTGCGTTTTTAAAGTTTCATCTTTGTAAGTGTATATTGGGTAATCAACTTTAGGGGATATTGTTTCCGGAATAACTTCTTTGATAATTTCGGCCGTAGTAATGGGCTCCGGTGTATCCAATGTGTCTAATGTTTCCAATGTTTCAGTAGGGCTTGTTGTTATTGGTGTGACAGGCGTAGTGACAACTTGATCGGAAGGAATTTCCGCATCAAGAGAATCGACAGGTTCTGAGGCCTGAGGCGTTTGCACTGTTGCATCATTTGTCTTTTGCCAGTCAGGAATAATTTCTTCGGCTGCTACATCTATACTGGCACCTGTTTTAATCACCGGTGTTTTGGCAGGTTCCTTTTGGCCGTCTATTACAAGATTCTGCGCATCGCTATATTCAATTTTTGGAATTTCAAATTTACTTTCTTCCTGACCAACTTGTTCTTCCAGAGGTTGTTCCTGTCTAATTGTTTTAATGACAGTTGAGGTTTTATTTAGCGATCTTGAGCTGTTATTTTCTTCGGAGAAATCGAGCACCAGCAACCCCGGTGCCGTTTTAACAAGAGGCCTGTCGCTTTCCGTTTTGGCTGGGTCTACAGTTTCCACAACGGCTGTTTTTGTAGGATTTTCACGTGTTGGACTAAAGTCTTCTTTAGGTATTGAGACTTTTAAATTTGATGTTACAAAAACAATGAGTACAAGGGCAAAAAGTGAGGCCGGAACGCCAAATAATTGGTATCTCCATGTTGACCAAAATGGTTGTTTTGGGGAGTCATCAATTTGCGCTGCTTTGTGGGCAGTGGCGTTTGTCATCTCAGCTATTTTTGCTTGCAACATTTGTCTGATTTCGGCTTTCGCTTCTTCATTAATCTGTATATTTTCCTCTTTTTTTACTGCGAGGAATAGATCCGTTATGTCGCTGAAATAATTTTTAATCATTAAGTGGTTTTAAATCTTGTTTATTAGGGAGAAATCCTTTTGCTTTTTTTAGCGTTCTGAACACTTTTACGCCTATGTTTGAGACAGAAAGCCCCATAACGTCAGCGATTTCCATGTTGGAAAGTCCTTCAAAAAATTTAAGGCGAAGTATTTCGCGTTCATCTTCTTCAAGTTTCACCATCATCGCGTTTATTTGTGATTTTGCGATTGAGGCATCGGTAAGCTCTTTTTGGTCACGATCCTGATTGGAAACATTTATTGCTTCTTCAATCGGAAGATAGTTTCTGTTCCCCGCTTTTCGGTACCATTTTATCACGTTGTTATGCGCAATTTTGTAAAGCCACGACGAGAACGGATAGCCCTGCCAAGTGAAGGATTTCATGTGCGATAAAGCATCCATGAACGTTTGACTAACCAAATCATGGGTTACGTCTTGATCTCCTCCGGCGCGGCGATATACGTATCGGTATATCTGATCATAGTATCTTTCGTAAAGATCTCCGAATTTCTCGGGGTCCTTTTTTACCGCTTCCACGAGGCGTCTTTCCAATTCTAGTTCAGCGCTGTTTGGCACAAATTGGGGTTTTTACTGATTCGCTTAAAGTGAAGGGTTAATTTATGCCAAAAATCTCCCTAATTGTCAAGTGTCGCTTTTCCATCTTTTATAAGTTTAAAAGCGATTTTTCATTACAAAAAGGGTTCTTGCATGAGCTTGCGTGTGGCACTGATTTTTACTATAGTTCGCTTAGAAAATATCTAATCAACTTTTTATGGCGGACAATTTGACCGATCTTAAGATGGGTAAAGTGGTTAAGTTAAATGGCGATCCGTACCTTATAGTATGGAGCGAATTTAACCGCAAGCAACAGCGAAAACCGGTTATGAAGACAAAGCTGAAGAACGTTAAAAACGGTGCAGCTTTGGATAAAACTTTTCTTGCCGGCGAGAGTTTTGAATTTGCCGATATTCAGAGAAAAAAATGTCAGTATCTTTATAAAACGGACGAGGAAGCTTACTTTATGAACGAGGAGACTTACGAGCAATTTGAAATACCTTTGGATTTTATAGAAGGATCTTTGCCTTTTCTTATTGATGGAACGACGATTGATGGAGTTTTTTATGAGGGAAAGGTGATTTCTGTTGAGCTTCCGCCAAAAATGGTGTTCGAGGTTATTCAGACAATGCCCGGAGTTAAGGGTGATACGGCTTCAGGAGGAAGCAAACCTGCGACACTGGAAACAGGCCTTGTGGTTAAAGTTCCATTGTTTATAAATGAAGGCGACAAGGTTAGAGTGAATACGGAAAGCGCAGAATACGTGGAGAGGGCTTAAAAAGTTACCGAGTAAGTGGCACTTACCGAGTAAGTCCTATGTACTCGGTAATTTGTATACGTAAGTTTAAATCCCGCACTCATTTTTTTGGCATGGTACGGGATTTGTGAGCTTTTTTGTAGAGTTGGAGGTGAATTAGATTTTTTCAGAGGCGGGAATGGGGTGGGGATTGTGAGTGGGTGAGGTGTAGCGGCAGTTCTTGGGGTAGCAGCGACTGTGGTGAAGTTCTGTACCTTTTTTGTTGCGATGGATCGCCCGGATTGTCATCGGAGCATCTCGCCAGGTGAATTTTTCTTTACAGAAGCAGCAAAAACCTTCGATGGTGTGGTTCTCGATAATTTCCACGAGCGTTTCTTTTTGGTGTTCCTTTAGAATCCGAATGGCATTCTCGTGCGGATGCGTGACGACAAGGCGTATTACAATTTGTTCTTCGATGGACAAAAACTTCATTAAGTCCACTCCGAACTGCAGAAATTGCAGGTCGACGTATGGTTTCCCCTCGTTAAACTTGATGACTTCATCTTCGATCTTTTGAATTTTTCTTAAAGTGATTCGGTCAAGTTTGTTCCCAGTCATAATAAAACCTTCACTTTCCGGCCAAAGCCTTTATTTGTGTTATTTCAACCGTTTAAATTCCCTCCAAATCAAAGAACAAAAAGCGGGGTTATTGTAGGCAAAATGCGGAGATTGTCAAGGGAGGTACTGAGTACGTGGCAGGTACCGAGTAAGTACTACGTACTCGGTACATTCTATTTTGTTTTCATCGAGAAAACGCCGTCCCAATCGGCAGAAGGTGGGAAGTCGCGAAGGATTTCGCAACGCTGAAGGTACAGTTTGGAAGGCCCGTCTTCAGGGTGAATCAAGAGGGCTTGTTTAAACATTTCTTTGGCCTCGCCAAAATTGCGGGCGAGGTATAAATCCATTCCTTTATTGTAAGCTTCAAGCAGTTTTTGGCCGGTTTCGCTAAGCCTGTTTTTGTGAGCCAGAAGCTCAAAAACGCGTACAGCTTTGTTGCGTCCCTTTACCTGAATAAGGTCAAGAGGTCGCGTGTCAAAGTAATCTTTAACCTGATTATATGTGGACTCGGAAATCATAATTTTCGTTTCGTACTTTTTATTGGCTCCTTCAAGCCGGGAACCAAGGTTCACTTCATCACCCATAACCGTGTAATCAAAATAATTTTCAGAACCGATGTTTCCTATAATGGCTTCGCCGGTGTTGATTCCTATGCGGAAATCGATTTTCGGCTTGCCTTCAGAGATCCATTTTTCGTGAAGAGTTGGGAGTATTGCTCGCATTTCCAAAGCGGCATGACACGCGCGTACAGCGTGATCGTCCTGATGAACCGGAGCGCCGAAATAAGCCACAATCGCATCTCCAACATATTTATCGAGAGTGCCTTCTTGTTTAAAAATCACATCGGTCATAGTGCCAAGATAATCGTTAAGAAGGTCGATTAAAGAGTGCGGATCGAGCTCTTCGGAAAGTGTCGTGAATCCGGCAATATCGGAAAAGAAAACAGTAACTTCCTTTTTTGCACCGCTGCGATGAAGGAGGCGAGGGTTCTTTAAAACCTCTTTTAATACGCTTGGGCTTAGGTATTTTCCAAAAGCTTCCTGAATCTGCTGGCGTTTTTTCACTTCGGCAAAATATTTATAAACAACACTGCTTATATAGACGAGCAAAATGGTGATATATGGATAAACCATGTTTATGATTATGCCGTTTGAGTAAGCTGCGTGAGCTGCTCCGTAGTAGGCTGCAAAAAGTACTATAGTGAGCGCGATTCCGAGCCAAATGTTGAGGAAAATAAGTGCAAGGGTACCGAGTACCGATATCGCGAAAATGGTTATTATTTGCGAAGTTTTGGATTGATTAGTCAGAAATTTTTGATCGAGAATCGTCTGAATTGCGTTGGCGTGAATTTCGACACCGGGCATTTGGGTTTCAGTTTGTATTGGGGTCGAAAAATGATCTTTAACTACTTGTGTTGTTACTCCAATTATCGCAATCTTGTCTTTTACAAGCTCTTTATTGAATGTATCAAAATAAATATCTTTGAATGAAATTGAAGTATATTTATATGGAGGAGTTGAGTAATTGATGATTAAATTTCCATTTTCCAATGGAACATTTTTTGCGAGGGTGGGATCGACTTTTTCAACTATTTTTTGAGCGAATGACCCTTCGAATGGGATACTGCGAACAAGTCCGTCCGAGTCTTGCTGGGTGCTGCCAAGTCCAAGACTTTCAACCTGAGATGCAAAAAGATCGATTGGAGGATTACCTTCTTTTGTAAATAAAACGACGTTGTCATATTTCCCTAGAGATTCGGCAAAAGAAAGGTCTTCGGGATGATTAAAGGTCGGCGTATATCTGTCAAAGATTTGCAGCGATTTATCACTTGGATTGTCATCAAGAATCTGTTTGATTGTATCTCGCGAAATACTATTTGATTTCTCTCCAAATGAAAGATCAAAGGCAACCACATCTGCGCCATTTTCCTCAAGAGTATCAAGAACCTTTTTGTGATAAAGTCGGCTCCAATTCCAATATCGTCCAAGAGTTACTTCCAGGCTGCCATATTGAGTACTCACATCGTCTATTGCGATTATTACAATTTCGGGGCTTGGATTATTGTTATTTTTAAATAAAAGATTTGAAATTTTAAGGTGAAAATTTTCCAGCGGATTTGTTACCACTAAAACAATTCCAACAAGTGCTGCAAGTATTCCTATGCTCGCGGCTGCGATCAATCTTTTTATATTTTTGTTTTTGAACATTTTTGGATTCAAGAATATCTCAATATTTTAGCACAAAAAGGGAGTTTTGGGAATTTAATAAACTTGGTTGTGCGTCCCAATATCTACCAGTTTTATTACATCTGTACTAAGTTTCCTGTAGATTGCGCGATAATCGCCGGTTATCGAAAATGCAAAATAACCTTCCAATCTTCCGTGTAGCTTATGATTCTTTAGGATTTGTGAATTTGTGTCGTGTATAAATATTTCTAGTCGATCGGCAAATCTATCCTGAATTTGCCTTTGGAGCTTAAGGAATTTTTTCTTAAATAGTGGTGAATAAAGAATAATCATTTATGACTTTTAGAGGGCTTCTTTTTTAAAGCCTTCATCAAATCGTCGGTATTTTTAAAGGGTCCATATGTTTTGTCGAAGAAATCGGATTGGATGATTCCTAATTCTTCAGCTACGGTTAACCCATTTTTAGTTATATTGTTCATCTCTTCTTTTAACGTGTTTGTTAAAATTAATTTAATGTAGGCAGACATATTTATACCCTTCAATTGTGAAATTAATGTTAAATTTTTCTTAAAAATTTCTGAAGCTTTGAATGTTATTATCGCCATATGCGCGGTATTATTAAGTATTACTTTCAGTATATATTTTATCATGGATCCGCCCCGGGGCGGAAGTGTAAATTTTGGGCAATGAAAAAGCCCCAACATCCGAATGGAGTGGGGCTTTATAGTGTGGGGCGGCCAGCGATCTTGCGATGCTGATGCCCACGGGGGTGGGATCTTCGATTAGTTGGAGCCGGACGCTTTGCGGCGTCGGATCACAAACAGAACGAGGATCGAAAGGAACGCGACGGGCAGCGAGGAGTTTCCGTTACCGGAAAACGTGCTGCATCCGCATCCCTTGGGGGGTTTGTCGGTGTGGGGCTGGAAGATCTCGGAGAAATCTCCCATGTCGTCGAGGTCTATGTAGATGGGGCCGTCAGACATGTCAGAGTTTGCAACTACGATGTTATTCGTAGCAACAGCGATCTCTTGCAACTTGACGGACGAGTCTGATACATAAATCTCGATCCAATTCCCCGAAAAAGACGTGATCGGGTTAGCAGAGAGGAGCCGGTACGAAAATCCCGTACCGAGAGCGCCGAGAAGCAGTCCTTGGAACTGGACCTGCACGTTGGCGTTATCTTCAGTACAGATAACTCCGGCGCCGGGACCCGAGGTCGGATCGACGTAGGAGCTCTCGGGGCTCTCCTTGCTGATGTGGATCTTTGCCGAGCCTTCTTCTGCGAAGAAGTGGCACTCCGCAACCTTGTTCCCGATTTGAATCGAGAGGTTGGAGTAAGATCCGCTAGGGAGGGTGACAGTGATGGCCTCAAACTGGTTTCCGTATAAGGTTTCGACGGTACCGCAGGTGATATTGAACACCTTGGTGAGACCGGAAAGGTGGGTGTTGTAGAGGGCTAGGTTGTGGCTGGAGAGCTTGGAAAGTTCCAGACCACTATCACTGCCAGCAACCAGCCCGTCCTGGTTGCAGGTTTCGACGGGAGTGCATTCAGAGGGCTGTCCGTTGCAGACATACCCCTCTTCGACTTGGCAATTGCCACCGCAGCCGTCCCCAGCGTTGGTGTTGCCATCGTCACACTCTTCGTTTGTATCGATCGCACCGTTGCCACACGAGGTCATCGTGCAGGCGGTGGTGTTAAGGGTGCAGGATTCGCAGCTCAAGCTCCCGCCGTCGAATCCTTGGGTCTGACAGGTGGCGCCATTCAGGTTGATCCCGTCGCAGTCCTCGCCGTCGTCGATCGCTTCGTTGCCGCACAGATCAACCGTGCAGGCGGAGGTGTCAAACGTGCAAGAAGTGGGGGAGCAAGAGAGCGTTCCGCCATCGAACCCGAGGGTGAGGCAGGAAGCGCTGTTGAGATTGGCACCGTCGCAGTCCTCGCCGCTGTCGAGCTGGCCGTTGCCGCAAGTTTCCGTGACGCACTGGGTGGTCACAAATTCGCAGCTGGCAGAGCAGGACAGGGTACCACTGTCGAATCCAAGGGACTCGCAAGTGGCGGAGTTGAGGTTGATGCCATCGCACTCTTCGGGGGCTTCGATCGAGCCGTTACCGCAGTTGTAGAAACATGCGGAGGTGCTGATTTGGCAGGATTCGGAGCAGGAAAGGTTCCCGCCGTCAAACCCGAGGGTCTGACAAGTGGCAGTTCCGAACTGCGTGCCGTCGCACTCCTCAGTGCCTTCCTTGGTGCCGTTGGGGCACACAGGGCCGGTGACCGTGGGGGCGAGCCAGGCGGCGGAGTTACTTCCGACGGTGGTGATGGGAGAATAGGCACGCTGGGTGCCGGTCATATCCCATGCCCTTACATTGAGGTCGGGGGAAGTTCCGCCGACGCTGAAGAAGTTGGTGTCGTTGAGGGCGACAGAGCGGCAACTCTGGCACCCCATGGTCATGTAGGAGGATGGGTTTGTGATCGGAATGAGGTGCGCAGAGTTGCCTGAGTTCGAACTTACTCCAAGATGGGTCGAAGTTAAAGACATTTCGTCCACCCCGGTCGAAATAGTTTGCCAGAGGGTGGAAGTTCCATCCAGGGGGAGGGAAGCTTCGTAGATGGCATTCAGCCCCCCCATGAACAGCTTGTTGTTGCCAGCGTGATACCGAATAGCGGTGAGCTGGTCGCCGAACACGCGGCCGATGCTGTTGTAGGTGGGAGTGGTGGAAGGTGGGACAATCGTAGTGATATTCGCGGTTTGTGAGTTCAGCACGTAGATCGTCGTAGAGTCCTTGGTCATGCCCCAGGGGTAGGTTCCGGGAACCAGAATCTCGGTATAACCGGAGCAGTCCAGTTCGACGCGGGCGATCTTGTGGTTCGCGCCACTTGCAACGTAGACTTGGCTTCCGAAGATCAGGGCGTTCTGGCCGGCGTAACCGAATGAACACGAAGTGCCGGTCTGAACATTGTAGACGTAGGTTGTACCACTGGTGCGATTGATGATGAGGTATCCCTCATCAGCGTCGATGTAGCATCCACCGGTGCCGACACCGGGGATGGTACCGGCATGCGTTCCATCGTTGAAGTACATCTCAACGTTGGAACTGTCACACACAGCAACGCAGCCCTGGCTGGCGCAGTCCGACACAGCAGCCTGTGCGGAGTTAGAGTTGAAGAAAAGGGTTACGGCCATGAAGGCCACGATGGTGAAAAGGGTCTTAGACATGAGGACATATCCTTTCCACTTCTACTTCCATAGAAGCGAATTTTGGGTTTTTGATCTTGGTTTTATATGCTCAAAAGGCTTTTTAGAAACTTTAAGGGGGACGGCCTTAAAGTTACCAAATGCAGATTGTCAATGAGCGGTGACAATCCAAGCCTTTTTTACCTACAATATGCGGTTATTGTCGACAAAAAAGACTAGGATTGATAAAGAGGTTCACAATAACATATTTTAGTAAAAATGTCAATACTCTTACTGTTGAATAACAAATCCGGAAACTGACTTTGCTATGCCAACAATTTTATCTATGCTCGTTGAATACCCGCCGTCTATCATAACTTCCACATGAACAACCTTTGATGTGCTTGAAATTGGAGTACTTGCAGTGTTGTATGTGGAGCTGAATTGATACTCCAAATATGGCACGACTCCGTAATTATCTCTTAATGTGTGAACGACGAGCAATTTAAGTTCGGGTTTGTATAACGTGGATAAGAAGTTTTCAATAGATTTCTCATCATTATCTATTGGTTTTTTAGCTTTAGAATTCTGTGTTAAAGGATTTTGAAAATTTATTGCTTCAACATCAAGAGTTGTTTTTGGATCAAATAAAGTTCCATCGTCTTTGTGTGTTAAATAAACGGTTTCTCCGTTTTCATCAAGTTTTCCTGTTATTTCCCACAAAACTATTACGGTAAGATTTCCAGTTTCTTGATCTCCCACCAAATCATATCTCTCGTTATCTTTGCAAATCTGATTTTCGTATTCATTGTCGCGTGAAGTCGCTTTTGAAGGGTCGCAGGCAGGTCTTACAGTTAAGGTAAAATCGTTAACTCCCGGATTTTCAAACGGATGATATACTCCGTTCTCATCCTCTGTGTACAAAGGAATCACGATGCTTTCGCCCTCGCGCAGTTTGTTCCAGTTGCATGGCCAGTCGAAGGCTGTATAAAAATCGCCACCAAGATTGCTACGCGCAATTTCCAGTTCAGCTAAAGCCTCCTCTAAACTGCCTCCCGGCTCGTCATCCACCACCGGCTCACTTGTGCTGCAATAATCATCGCCCGCCGTTCCGCTCCCCGGGGAAGGAATCGTATATTGATCGTCTATAAGCTTCTCCGGGCTTGTGTCCGGCGTTGCCATCACACTCCATCTAACTGTTGCAGTGCCGAAATCGTATTCTTTTATGATCGGATCAGGATATCCTTCGTTCTTTTTATTCTCTCCAACGCCCGCTCCACGCGAATCCCAAAGCGCCACTTCGAACATGCTGTCCGCGACATTTTTGGCGAGCAGAGTTTTTTGATCGTTCACGGCGGACCTAAAAGAGCGCACAATCGGGTCGACAAACGACATCGCCAGGAACATTAAAATTGGCACCAGGATGAGCATCATGACCATCGCCATGCCCTTGCCGGTTTGAGTTTTGAGTGTGCGGTTTCCCATTTAAAAAAGCTAGAAGCCTTGCGGGGTCATTTTACCCGCAAACGGCCAATAATTGCAACGTTTGGGGCGGGAGGACATTACAAAGTTACTCGGAGGAATTACCAGGTAACTCCTCCTAAATTGTACAAATAAGCCATCGTGCTTTAGTTACCTGGTAAGTGGCACTTACTCGGTAACTAAAAAGCCCGGCACATTCATCTTTCGATGGACATGTCGGGCAAAGTAGACATTGATTTTCAAACAATGGCCGAAACAAAGGCCAGTCCCGGGACTGGGACTAAGGAACAATATTAATGTAATCATACCAACACTTCTTGTCGAAACCGACGGGAGCTCCGGCATAAGATGCGAAAACCGCACGCTATTAATAGTGCCTAAAACATCTTCAATCGTAAGAGGGGGAAGTTTACGGATTTTTCCATTGCTAGCCTCCTAACTCAACGTTGAGTTCGTTGTTGTTGATTTCGATGACATATTTTCTGTCTTGGACAAGGCCATTGGTTATATAGCCTTTTGTTTTTTCATCGACGACTTGCCCATCTTTAATTAACTTAAAACGAAACGTTCCATCGTCAGAACTTAATCCGGAAATGTCCCACTTTAACTCTCTTTTTTCGTCGGGCAGAATACGATTGATATATTGGCTGCCTAGCGGTTCATATGAATATAAAGTAATTTCCAGAGTTTCAACTATTTCTTTTCCGGTATTTTCAACAAGAAAAGTCGCTGTATTCGGAAAAATTACATAGTGTAATATAAAAATAATTATTAATCCTATCAAGGCCAATATTGCGATGGCCGATAAGACCAAAGATATTATTATTTTCATATAAAAGTGTTGGTTAATGGGACACTTACTCGGCACCTCTTGTCCCCGCATACTTATAAACAACTGACCTGTGTTGAATCAGAAATATTTTTACTTTGGACTTTTCGATTCTAAAAACGATTCTGTAATCGCCGACGCGTAATTTGCGATAGCCTTTTAAAGACATTCTTAACGGAATTCCAAAAACATCCGGATGCTTTGTTAATTTTTCTTCGATTGCAAATTTAATCTGCTCTTTTTTTCTTTTAGCAAGCTTCGGAATATCCTTTTGTATTACATCTACGTGATATTCGATTGCAAATTTCATAGCCATGCGTCTTTATGGGAGATAAATTTTGCTCCTTTTTTATCCCTCTTTTCAGCCAATTCATTTAAAACACCATCTTCGTCCAGCTCGATGGCTATTTTTATAAGCGAAACCGCTTTGGTTGCAGCAGGCATATTGTCTCTTTCTGCCATATATTCCAGCGTTTGTTCAATATCTTTTGGAAGGCTTATATTTATACGCTTTTTTGTAGTGCTCATTATTAGAACGTTAATAAACTGCTTCGTTAGTAGTGTATCAAAAGTGTATCACCTTTGCAAGTTACTTAGTAGCTCCTCACGTCCTGTTGTATATCCGAATAAATGGTTGTCTGGAGCGTTTTGCTTGGAATCTCGCCGAGGTAGTTTTGCATCTCAACCGCCGAAGGTTCCATGGTTAAAATGATTGTTACGTGTGGCTGCATTAAAGTTCCTGTGGCCGGATCGGTCTCCGCAAAGGCCTTATATGGGTCTTCCAATGGTGAAATATAAAATTTAAGATCGACTATATTCGACCTTAAAGGGCTTATCGGGATGAAGTCTTCATACATTTTCTGCTCTGGTTTTGTATTTGTAAGGTCGCCTGCAAGATCGTTTACGTTAAATTCTAAGCCGTCTTTCCAGGTATCCGTAATATCGTTGCCGTCTGTATCGCTTCCGTTCATCCAGAAGATTGAAAGGACACGTTCTTCAACTGTCGAAGCATCCAAGATGCGGTCAACCGGTTCCGTTGCAAGGAAAGTTTTGCGCGTGCCTTTGCCGTTAATTAGATACAAATGATCCTGCTGGTGGAGCGCGAAAATGCTGGGATCATCCGACGGACAAGGATCTTTAGTGGTCCCAGCTCCGCAAAACGCGTTCCCTTCTTTTTTCCCGGTATTTTTGTCGAGCGTCGTTTTGTTGATTATGCAGTCAGGAGTTGCTGGGGTGTCGTCGTTACAAAGCGCGCCCGGAAGTCCATCCGATCCAAAATCATAAAACTCTTTTGCATAATCGCCGTAAGAATACGTTGATCCGTCGCCGTTACCAAAGGTCAGATCTCCTGTCGCTTCTCTAAAATACTCTTCGTAATCTATGGCATTTGATTCAACCATAACCGTGATTTGTCGCATAAGAGCGCGCATATCTTGATATAATTGTTCTTCCAATTCTATTCTTCGTGAGTTTCTGTAGAGGTCGACCATGAAGGAAACTATTGTCGTTAGAAAGATCGCAAAAACCGCTGTCGCTATCAATAGCTCAACCAATGTGAATCCTTTTTTTGTGGTTTTTATCGTCATTTGTCCAGCGTGATTGATTGATAATAACTCTCTCCGGATGCGTTTTGCGTTTCAATTTCAACAAGCATTTTTTCCGATGAAACGGGATACGAAACGGTTATTTTCCTGTAATATTTTTGCTCGCTTAGCATGAATCCTCCGAGTGTTTGGCGAACTTCACTTTCGTTTAGAAGAAAAATTTCCTTGTCGAAAAGATTTTCCTGAGGACCTTCCAGCTTCATATCTTTGATTATATATAGGCCGGATTTAAGATCTTTCTCGTCGCCAAGATTTTTTATTTGTACGAATTTGGCCGTTCCATCAACGGTTAAATTCGCCAGGGCCGGATCGCGATCAATATTGTTCACCGTTTTATGAAGCATTGTTAGAAGCGCGCCAAATGCAATCAAGGACATAATTACCATGACCCAAAACGCGACTTTTATATTGTGATTAGCCTTATTCTTCAAGCTGATAATTTGTTAGTGTGACGGGAAGATTGATCTGGTGCGGGGTGGAGCCTTCGTACCAGCCGACAATCGCCGTGGCTTCAATTTCTCCATCTGCTACGAGCATCGTTTCAATCGCGCGATAATATTTTGAAGGTTCCACAACCGTATATCCTGCGCCTTTTGGGCCTATATATTGTTTGTCATTGTTGGTTGTTCCGTCATCATCATAGTCGTTTGCGGGATCTATATCCTGATAATACAAAAGATATTTCGCATTTTCTTCATTGTCCGGTCCTTTTTTAAGATCCAGAGGGTATTTCCCTTCTATAAGTTTTGGTGCTCCATCCAAAGATGTTTCCAAAAAATATGTTCCCGGAGTCCCGATAGCGCCGGTAAAAGTTATAACCGTAAGTGGCGGGTCACATGTTTCTCCTGCAATGTTCCAGCAATTTTCCTTGTCAAATCCATAGCGGATCCAGTTTGTGTCTCTTAATCCCCTTAACGATTCCGCACTTTCCTGTGCTATCCAGCTTGCTTCAAGGCTGTTCTTGTTCATGTTGATTGCGCGATGTCCCATTATCAAAAGCGATATACTTGTTGCGGCAATCATTACCAAAATTGTGATTGAGATAATGGTTTCTACAAGCAGAAATCCATGGTTGGTTTTTAAGCGGATGTTTTGCATTTGTCGTTTCGATAGAGACCATTTGCAATTGTACTTCAAAGAGCGGGGATTAGTAAATGTTTCCCTTAAGTGGTTATTTGATTTTGGCAGGTCCAAGAGGATTTGAACCCCTACTTTCAGTTTTGGAGACTGACGTGCTACCATTGACACTATGAACCTTTAGTTGGTACCGAGTACTTAGAGGTACTCTGAACTTTTCTCTACCGGCTTTTCAATTTTAACAAACATTGTTCCTTCCGCAACATTTTCCACTTTTTTGTCGCCGGCCACAAGGTATTTTATAGGAGCGACATAGCTTTTTACTTTTTCAAGACCGGTTTTGACCTCGTCTCCCATTGGGCCTTCAATAAGCTCCATGAAGCCAACAAACGTATCAACGTAATTCATTATTTCTTCTACGGATATGTATGTTAATTGGTATTCATAACCTTTTAAGTAATTTTGAGATTCTTTGATTTTCTCATTTTTCGCAACCGTAACGGTTGTTCCGTAATCTTTATCAAGTCCCGTGTATGTTGAGAAAAGGAAATATTTTTCATCGGTCATTCCATAATAAATTTCAACCGGCTCCACAAATATTCCTGATGGCAATCCGGCAGTTAAAAGTTCTTCGTCAGATAGGTTACTTACATCGAACACTACGCGGTCAATTTCACTGTCGCCAAGCATTACGGTGTCTTTTATTATGATCTTTGTTGTGTCCAGTTCTTCCGGCGCGTTTACAAGCATGGACGCTACCGCCTGCTCCATTCCGGCGTCGATTAAATCAAGAACTTTTTGAGCTGAGTCTGGATTGGTTTGCGCATCAATATAAAAAGAAATTGCAGGTATTATGCCTTTGTTGTGTTGAACAACCATTACAAATCCTTTGTCCATCCAGCTTAAAATGTCATCCTCCAGGTCAAGATTGAGCGCAGCTTTTAGTATTGCTTTAAACTGCTCGACTCCGTCTTTTGACGCTTCATCTTCCCCTAAAGCAGCCAATTGCATGTCAAAAGCATCTTTCATTCCGTATGCCTCGGTGTACATTATTAGCTTATCTCCGGGAATATTTTTGTACATGTAAGGCTCCGCGTATGGGTAATCTTTTAAGTTGAACTCTTTGGATTCTTCATTAAACGCCACTTGAACAGTCATGCGAATTCCGTCTTCTTCTGCTGTGAAGGCAAGTGCTTCTCCGTAAAGAGCATCCAGGAATTCACCGCTTGGCATGCCTTCTTCCTGGGTTTCGCTAAGTTTTGCGAAAAGTTCTTTTAAATTAATAAACGCGATTCCAAGATTTGGAGTTGGAAGTTTATCGTAAGATTCTTTAAATATTTCACTTGATAGAAGAGAAGATTCGTTTTTGGAAACTCTTTTAAGTGCCGCTTCACGATTTTCCAAAACATTCGTTATTAAAATGGTGTCTTTATAAAGCGCTAAATACATATCTTCATCTTCGTTGTCTACTGTCATGGCACCAAAAATATTTCCTTTTTTAAGGTCTTCGCCATTATCTTCTTCGAGCATTTTTTCAATAAATGCAGTCGCTTTTTCCTTATCTGCAAGGGTAAGAGCGATGTACATGTCTGGGTCTTCATCTGACATTTCTCCCGCAAGTCCAAACGTAAATCTATAGCTGTCGCCAAAAATCGGAGCGATGTCTTCTTCGTATGTCATGCCACTTCCCTCAAGTTCAAGCGTTAAATCTTTCATCATGCTTTCCCAAAGAGTTTTCATGTCCTCCTGTGGGAAATAGCTCATCAGGTTTTGAAAAGACGCTCTTTGGTCGTCGTCCTGAGTGCTCAGACTTATCATCATAAGAGTGTCTTCCGGAAGGTAGTTTTCAAGAGCAACCCCGTCGTTTGATTTTTCATTTTTTGAAAGTTCGGCTTTTGCAGGACCAAAACATCCTGTTAATACAAAAGTGAAAACAACAAATAAGCTCGCTAGAAAAAGCGATTTGGTAAAATTGAACATTCTCATAGACAGATATGTTTAAAGAATTTTAGCTGCTTTTTTTGGCGTCTTTGCGCTTTGTAGCAACGTGTTCACGACAGTTCTTGCAGAATTTTTTAACTTCTTTCGTGATAACGTCGTTATGTGTCTTATTGTATGCAGTCGTTTGAATCGCCGTGTTACACTTGCTACATCTCCACACCGCAAATTGACTTTTTCCGTGAGCCATTATTAATTATTAATTACGAATTATTAACCGCTTTTCGCCAAGCGATTATATTATAAGGAGGGGGTGAAAATCAATTGGATATTTTTTCTTTCTTTGTCGAAGGTGCTAAATACCGTGTTGGTAAACGCGAAATTGGCTTCCTGTAGGGCAGTTTGCTTGTTTTTGAAAAACAGTTTAAGTAAGGTCCCTTCCTTTTTTGTTATTAAATTACCTCGTTTTAGGCTGATGCCGGCAATAATGGCGCTGTCTTTTTGTGCAACTTGTACAAGCGGATTGTCCGAAGATGAAAAATAAGAGCCGAGCGTGAAGTGATCGTACTCGTATTTTTCCGGGTCAAACTGTAGATGAAAACTTGTGCCGAAAAATGCGTAATCCAGGTCTTTTATGTTTACTTCGACGATGTGGGTTTGCTCGGCGGTTTGTTTGGTGTTTTGTTCGCGAGCCTGCACATGCGTGAGGTAAATTTCTCCTCCCGGGAGGAGATAGGATGATAGTGTGATTATGGGGATTGTAAGCCCTAAACACGAGAAAGTAATGACGTGTTTTTTAGTGATTTTCATGGGGGTTTGGGGGGGGGTGGGCCGGCGTTCCGCCGGCCCTGCCATTAAGAATTAGTAAGTAAGTGCCCAGTTTGCACCAATGTCTATTAGGTCGCTGCCATCGATAATGCCGTCATAAGTTGTGTCTATGAGTGGGTCGAAGTTGGCATCTGCAAGGGCCAAAGTGTAATGGCGAGCAAGGTTGTCCAAGTCTCTGCCATCAACTCTGTCCGAACGTGTGTTGTCACCTTTAACTCCGCGGGAATCTTGCGCCTGTCCGAGTGCCGGCGCGGCGTCAAGTGCGCCTTTAACCGCGATTACCTGATACTGGTAGGTGTGTTTTGGGATTATGTTTAGATTGTCCGCGAACGTTGTTTGTGCGGTTGTTCCGATTTGAGTGAAGGTGCCGTTTGGGGCTCTGCGCATGATTTTGTAGGTGTCAGCGCCGGCCGCCGGAGCACTCCAATTAAGAGAGAGTTCGTATCTGTTTGAGCTTTCGGTAATTGTTAAGTTTTGTGCCGGATCCACGCTTATATTTTGCGCGTCAATCGTCACAATTCGCGAATTCAAAACCATTGGTATGTCTCCGCCGGTACCTTTTATATAACTTGGTGCATCAAAAACAAGAGTTGTGGATCCCGTTTTTAGAGCGGTGAAAGTTAAAGTGCAAAGTGTTCCCGATCCGTCCGTTCCTGTTAGTGGCACATTTAAACGTGTTCCGCCTATCACTATTTTTCCCGGATTATCATTCTCCAATCCTTCGTTAAAAGATGTTGCTACGGCTGTGTTTTGGCTTAAGAAAGCTCCTTCCGATGACGATGAGTACCCAATCATTGTCGCGTCATAAAGAATGTCAAAGCCATAACCGGTTATTCCTGAAACATTTGAAGCGTTAATTTTTATCGTGAAGGTTGAGCCTTCAATCGGATTTACGGATAAGGTTTCAAAGGCAACTTCCGCCTGAACAGATCCTCCTGAGTAGACAGAATTTTGTGAACCCGGAGTGCCAAGGATGCCTGAACCAAGCCGTCCAAGCGATCCGTTTCCCGTTGTCGCATTTGCCCAATTCGCAGGATCTTCACTTGAGGCGACCGGATTAATTCTTTCCATTGTTGCCTTTGTGTCGTTGTTTCCTGCATACCACATTCCGCTTGATGCGTTAACGGTGTCTACAACTTGTGCTTCGTTATCAACCAAAGAAAGTGAGTCTCCCGTGTTTCCAAGTGAAACTCCGATTATTGCATTTGCTGTTACGTTTGTGGAAACTTCACTGTCTTCAATTAAAAAATATCCGTTTGCGGGAATTGATCCGCCCGTAATTGAGTAAACTGTTGTAGTGTCGTCCAAAATTGTCCATCCGGTTAAATCAATCGCGCCGGAAGTTGTGTTATAAAGCTCAATCCATTCGTCAGAAGTTGAATCCGCAGTTCCGGCCCACGCGATTTCGTTAATCACTACCGACCCCGGAGAAGCGGCTACGGCAACCGGCATATTTGTGATCGGGATGCTGTAAAAAAGTAGAGAAAACAAACACAGTGAAACAAAAAATCGTTTCATAAATAAGGAGGTTAAAAAGTTAAGCCTTTGCGCAAAAGCCTCCTCACCTTAGCGCATGAAGTTAAAAAGAAATTAAAAAAATTGTTAAAAAAATCCCATTTTGCTACAATAAGCGGCGTGCCGTCATAGCTCAGTGGTAGAGCACTTCCATGGTAAGGAAGGGGTCCCGGGTTCAAGTCCCGGTGACGGCTCCAGTTTGCTTTTATCCCAAATAATCTAAAGATATATGATTAGCGTCTAATGGATAATTAGATTTTGGGAAAGTCACGGATATGTTTTTACATGTATTTGTTATTTTGTTTATAGGTCCTGGGCCTCCACTAATAATAAAACCAAAGTTATTGTCATGATCACATCTAGCTTTTAGACATGCAATTCCAACGATATATCTTTTAGAAAGGGGCTCTTTAAGAAGTCTAAGCCTGGCAGGATGTTTGAAATTTGGATGAAAGTAATCTATCCAATCTTTATCTAAATCATCCTTAGAAAGTTTTTCAACAGGAATATGATAAAAGAGTAGTGCAAAAGCTAACCTTGAGCCTGCGCTATTAAGTCTTTGAAGGTTAATATCCTCATCTCGGAAATAAATTTGTTCGCTCGTCTTTGAATTGTATAAAGGAATATTATTTAGACCCCAAAATTTAGCAGTCATAAATGGACCTCCATCGTTTGTTGAATTTACAAGATTAAATGAATCTTCACTGACCCCTTTAGGCATATTAGTTATTTCGTCAATTCCTGAAATAATACTCCCTTTAGTTTTATTGGCAGTTGATAATTGGAAGAAGCCAGTGGTATGGTGGGTAAATTTTGGCTGGTTTGTCATTATATATATCTTTTCATCAGCCTTAATTTTTTTCACTAGTCGTGAATCTAAAGGGAGATCGTAGGTGAATACTTCATAGACTGGATTGTTGATATATCGACTTACCATATCTGTTGAATACATACTTGCATCTTTTCCGAACGAAACATTCAGCACGGCTGCTTCACTTTTTTTGTATTTTATGTAGAGAGTATAAGACATTGAGCATTAACTTATGAATTTGTAAATAAAACTACTTCATAAAACCTTTTGTCCCAATTTGATGACCATAGTATTCCGTCCTCGTGATAATTTGTTGAAGAGCTACCATTACTATATGAATCATTTCCTCCGCATCTTGCTTGTTTATTGTATTATTTGGTGTTTGTAAGCTTTCATTTTCACCTATATCAACATACAATGACTGCATGCGTTTTTTTATTGATGGTTTCTTAATCTCAATTTGTTCACCGTATTTATCTCGAAGGTAGTAAGCAAATTCAATAGCGTCTGAATGAGCCCATTCTATACGATTAAGTTTTTTATTGTGTTTACTGTAATGTTTATAAAACTTATCTGCTTTAATATAACTAGTATAAACATCTGCAGCCATCTGTGATTTCGATAACTCTTCTAACGCAGTTAAAGCAAGAAAGTATGACCTGGGATAATGTTTTGCTTCAAATAATATCTTAGATTCCTTTAATAGGTCGATGGCATTGTTATGTGCTGCATTATATATTACGTGAAATATTTCTTTCTCGTTCATTTATTAGTTTTATTATTACATCATTTTGCAATGCGGTCTTTGATCTTGAGCAAATAATATAAACCATTTTTTCGTATTTGTTCTTCTTTGGCCAATTGTTCATCTCTAATATTTCCAAATTCCTGAGTAAATCTAACAAGTATTTTTGCAATAGCAAGATTCGATGGCATGGAAGATAAATCAGCTACAAATTCGGGTGTATATTGTGCAAATTGTATTAGTCTCTTGTACCAAGGTTGGCTAGGGGTGTTAATTATATGCTTTAGCTCTTCCAATTCTGGGTAAACTGTTGTTTCAGCAAGTACCATGGCTTCTTTTTGTACTTCCTCGATACTGGCGTTGTTATTAATTATTTGATGCAGTTCTTTTGACAGTTTCAACATATTCAATCTAAATGGCTTTACATGTTTTTTTATTTGTTCTCGAAATTCCGGGAACTCCTCAGGTTGAAGTGGCTTAAAGTCAGGTAGAATCATTTTTATACTTTCAAATGCAAGAATTGTTGAAAGTAATTTTGGATTATCTCTTGCCGATTGGCCTCCAAGCCCTGGTACAGGCATGTTTGGATTATCATTTATTAATGGAAGATTTCTTTTTTCTGAATAAATTAATGCATTTGCAGGATATGTCAGCCATGACGGCCCATTTACTGCTGCTCCGCTATCACCAGGCAGCTCCTTAGCAAATCCCCCAACTGGTGTTGGTGTGAAACCTGGTGGAGGTGGACCATAAATCAACTTTTCAAGTTCCATCGTTAATTCCTTCGCACCGTCCTCCAATATACCCATATTCCCAGGTTTTCCTGTAAATACACAAAAATCCTTAAGATGTTTATTGTTAAGGGCGAAAATCATTGAATTAACCAGTTGAACAGTCTCGATATCTCTTCTTCCGAGGTTTTTAATTCTTTCTATTTCTTTTTTGAGTTCTTTTTCGTCTATCCCTTCGCTTGGAATATACATTCCTGGAAAATATATCTTGTCAAAAACAAGACCTAATATTGTTAGTGTTGCGAGTGATGAGGGGACTGGTTGCGTATAATAAACTGCTTCAAATTTTTCATCCATAAATTTAGTATTAATCCGTATAAAATTATAGTTTGTTTGATAAATAATTAGAAGAAACTATGTTTTGCGTAATGTTTGTTGCGGGAAATCAGCGATGGCTTGAATAAGCCAAAATAGGTTGCTCTGTGCAAACTTGACAGAGTTTTTGGCTTTATCTCATACTTTAATTCTCATAAATTGGTAATTTTTGATGTTGTATAATATATTGATTAATGAATTATCAGAAGAAGAAAGAATAAAAAAACTATAAATAATTTATAACTTATGAAGAAAAAACTTTGGCTTGCTCTAACAATAATTATTTGGATAATCTTTGCTGGAATCATGAGTTTGACTTATTATGTCAATCATTATATGCCAGATGGCCATATGTATGCTACAGGTGATATTGTATGTATGAATGATGGTAGAGATTGTGGGCCAGAATATAAAGAAGATTTAACAAATGTAGACATACCAAATTGGGCAAGATTCTTTAAAGGTGATGGCCCTATTTTGCTCTTATTTGGTATAGGTACCGTTGGAGTAATAGCTGGAAATAAGTATAAAAAATCAAAAAAATAAACTTTTTGTATCAAAATTTTAGCTTAAACTATTTCCAAATATTACTTTATTCTAATATCATACAACATTTCGTGGTTTTCATTTTCCACAACAATAAACTCAGAACCATAATTAGTAGTAGTATGTATCCAATTCAAACCATCTGAATCTTTGTATTTTTTTGAGTTCATGTTTGAATATACTCCAGCCATTTTAAACATATCTAGCTCTTTTACTTCTTCCAATGCTTTTAATATTATTTTCCATTATATGATGTTAAAGATTGAAACTAGTGAAATTATATCATATTATCAATGTACTGGGTGTGCCCCTCTAGTACTTCTCAACGCAACCAACTCGCTCACCAATTTTACGGCATACTGTAGCGAAAAACGCCCTTCAACAAACATCATATATACATGGTAAGGAAGGGGTCCCGGGTTTAAGTCCCGGTGACGGCTCCAGTTTTGTGATTGAGGTCTATATAAATTTAATATATAATTTATATATAAATTTATTAATAAATTTAGCAATATGACTAAAAGTCAGTGTATATCCGTCACCCAATTAAGGACGGAAACAAAGAAGTGCCTTGAGGGCATAGAGGAAGAGCCAAAGTACATATTTATAAATAATCAACCGGTTGCCGTAATTATAAATGTTGTTGATTATGAAAAGTTGTGCGGATTTCCCGAATTAATTGAATTGGATAAAAAAGAAGTTTCAAAAGAGCTTATGGATAATGCCGGAAAGGCCAAAAAAATAAAGAAGTCCGAATTAATAAATATCTGAAATGAAAAGAGTTCAATCTATTTATGAGAAAAAAGAAATTTTACCTTTTTTGAGGGTCAGGGGATTGTTGAGTCAGTATAAAAAGGCAAAGCTGTATTTGCTTTCCGAAAATGCACTACAGGTTAAATTTAAAGAACGTAAGCCAAAAGGAAGTGGCATATGGTCGTTTAGAATAAACAAGCAATTCAGAGCCCTTGGCGTTTTTGACGACGAAGGAAATTTGATTGTATTTAAAATCGATAATCATCAGTAATATGAAGGACACGAAGCAGGGGCTACCGGATTTTACCAAGGGGCCTATATTAAAGTCGCTTATTGCGCTGGCGTTACCGATTGTTTTTGCGAATGTTTTACAAACGGCTTATCAACTTGTTGATACGTTTTGGGTCGGCAGGCTTGGAGCTGAAGCGGTTGCCGCGGTTTCGCTTAGTTTTCCAATTATTTTTCTTTTAATATCTCTTGGTGGCGGACTTGCAATTGCGGGGACAATTTTGGTTTCACAATATAAAGGTAGTGGGAATTTAAACCAGATTGATCACGTTTCCGCGCAGACGCTTATAATGATGGTTATTGTTTCCGTGATTTTTTCCGTGATTGGATATTTTATTTCCGAACCTGTTATGCAGTTTATGGGTGCCGGCCCCGATGTTCTTGCTCAGTCGGTATCGTATCTTCAGATATCATTTATGGGGCTTACTTTTATGTTCGCCTATTTTGTTTTTCAGTCTTTAATGAGAGGAATCGGGGATGTGAAAACACCTTTATATATAGTTTTTGGAACGGTTATTCTTAATCTTATTCTTGATCCGCTATTTATTTTTGGATGGGGGCCTATACCCGGTTTTGGTGTAAGCGGAGCGGCGATTGCGACTATCGGAACTCAGGGTCTCGCGGCTATAATCGGACTTGTTTTATTGTTTAGCGGGAAGTATGGAATTCATTTAAAATGGCGAAATTTTAAATTTGATTTTCCTCTTATTAAAAAGATGTTTTTTCTTGGATTTCCTTCTTCGATTGCGCAGTCCATGAGGGCTCTTGGTATGGCCGTGATGGCTTTTTTGGTTGCCAGTTTTGGAACGTTGACCGTGGCGGCTTACGGGATAGGATCAAGAATGTTCAGCTTTATAATTATTCCGGCGCTTGGCTTGGCTATGGCCACAACCACACTTGTGGGGCAAAATATCGGCGCAGGAAAAATGGAAAGGGCGCAGGAAGTTACGCGCCTGGCTTCAATTATTTCTTTTGTTTTTCTTTCGGCTCTCGGAGTTTTAATGTTTATTTTTGCTGTTCCGTTAACCGCCGCCTTTATACCAAATGATCCGCAGGTTATTGAATCCGGCTCTTTCTTTGTAAAAATTATGGCTTTAAGTTTTGGATTCGTGGGTATTCAGCAAACAATAAACGGGGCGTTTATGGGTTCCGGCAGTACTATGGCTTCAATGATTTTATCAATTATTTCTCTTTGGGTTTTTCAATTCCCTTTGGCGTATCTTCTTTCAAATCACACTTCTTTGGCTGAAACAGGAATTTGGTGGTCGTTCCCGATATCAAACATACTTGCCACAATAGTAACGATTATTTGGTATAAAAAAGGTGACTGGAAAAAGAAAAAGCTTATCGAAAAAGATACCCGGCTGGTAACCGAGATTTCAAAAGAGGTCATAATAGAAGAAGGCTTAAACTAAAACCAAACTTGCCAATCCAAGGAACGTAAAAAATCCAAATACATCCGTTGCCGTGGTAATAAATATTGTGGCTGAAGATGCCGGATCTTTACCAAGTTTTTTCATTATTAGTGGAATAACGGTTCCAAAAAATCCTGCTATCATTAAGTTAAATACCATGGCGATAGCAAGTACAAGCCCCAAAAGAGGGCTTTTATTCCAAAATGTTGCCACAACCGCCACTATAACTCCGTTTATTAATCCGTTTATAAGTCCGGCTAAAACCTCATTCATAATTACTTTTTTACCCGTCTCCAATCTGATTTCTTTTAGTGCGATTCCCCTTACGGTTACGGCTAAAGTTTGTGTGCCGGCATTTCCTCCCATTCCCGCGATAATCGGCATGTAAACCGCCAATAATACGAAAGCGGAAATTGTATCCTCAAAAAGACTCACAACGGACGCTGCCAAAAATGCTGTTCCAAGGTTTATTATAAGCCATTTGTATCGATGTTTTACTTTTTTAAAGGCACTATCCAAAACGTCTTCTTCCTCACTAACACCGGCGAATTCACGCAGTGCATTGATTGGTTTTTCCTCAATTATTTGCAAAATATCGTCCGAGTAAATTACTCCCATGATGCTTTCATCCTCATCAAGCACAACTATTTTGTTGTGAGGGTGACTTTTAAATTTGGCTACGATTTCACTTTCCGGAGCGTTGTACATTACGGAAGGAACCCTGTGTGTAAATTTATCTATAGTCTCTTTCCCGTCATGTAGGGCGAATTTATATCCCATAAGCTCTCCAATCAAAAATCCATCATCTATAACGAGTATTGCCGGGAATTTCCCCGTTCTTTTTTCATGCTTGTGAACAATGCGGCCTACCTGATCAAAAGTTTTTCCAAAAGGAACTTCCACATAATCAAGGCTCATCATTCCGGCAGCCGTTTTTGGATTGAAGCCCAAAAGAAATTCCACTTTATCTTTTATTTCGTGGCTTAGCGTTTTTATTATTTTGTCTTTTTTCTTGGTATTTACAAGCTGCAGGAGGTCTGTTACTTCATCCGGATCAAGGTAGTGCATGAGTTTTTTTATTTCGTCCCGAGGCATGTCTTTTAAGATCTCGTGTCTTAACGGTCTGCTTAATCTAAACAAAACCAAGCCCTGCTCGTTGGCCGGAACCTGCTTAAAAATCTCCACTTTTTTATCCGGAGTCGCTATTATTTTTTGCGCCCAATGATTTTTTATTTTGTTTTCTATTTTTTTCATGAGTATATTATACCATATTTTTGCAAAAAAGTGGCATTCAATTGCCAAATTTGATCTTTTTAAACAAAATGGTATCATCACCCTCCATTCTTTTTATTTGTATGTTTTATGCAAAAGTGGCCGAACTCAATAACGGCGATACGTCACGTAGAATCGAGTTATAACGTTATAAATAGGGGCGAGATTCCCGGATACAAAGAGTTTGCCGAGCTGTTTAAAGAAGAATATCAAAAGTTAACTTTAGAGGGAGTTGTAAATGGTAAATTTCCAAGTCCGCAACTTCTAAAATTGGCTAAAGAACTTGTTCCTTTGCTGGCCGCACAAGAGAGTGATTACGATACAAGTGTGGCGGAAGGAGCGGTTGAGAACCAGGCTGTTCCTACGGGGCAACAGCTTAATGAATATTTGGATTTGCCCGCGGCAATTTATGTTTCGCCGTATAAACGAACAAGGCAAACATTGGAAGGTCTTATTGAAGGCTGGCCGGAATTAAAAGAATCAAAGATTGTTGAGGATGATAGAATTCGCGAGCAGGAGTATGGGAAAAGTATTATTTACAACGACAAAAGATTGTATTTTGTTTTTAATCCCGAGTATGCGGTTTTGCATAAATTTTCAACAGGTTATGAGTACAAGCATGAAGGAGGCGAAAGTCTTTTGGACGTACGTAGTCGGTTGAGAGATTTTGTTGCAATGATTATACGTGAACATGGAGGCACGCCGGAGGATATTCTTATAGTGACGCATAATCTTGCCATTATGGCTTTAAGAGCCAATCTTGAGCGTTGGACACGTGAAGAGTTTTTGGATAAAAATGCAAACGACAGGCCGCCGAATTGCAGCATAACAAAATATAAAGCTGAGGATACGGGACGGCTTGTTTTAGAGCACGAGAACGTGGTTTTATGGTAAGTGTTGAAAATGTATCAATTAACGCGGGAGAGCACGATATTCGTAATACCGCTGGGGAGATGAAAGAATCGATACGACAATTAAAAAAGTCTTTTCTATGTATGCTTGACAAAAATAAAAATGTTGATAAAATACATTCTTGGTAATTCTAATTTTTACTCCGCGCTCTATGGATTTTATGAAACCTGCTATCAATGACATGACGACATCCCTTGTGAGAATTGCTCGTCGAACATTACATGAATGGGATGAATATCTTATGGCTTTTGAAGCCCTGAAAGATCCGCAAAACCCAGACTTAGGAAGAAAAGGAGAACCTTCGGATTTTTTCCACGCCGCTTTTGTGCTTTCAGATCCTAAGTCTGTGAAAAAAGATAATCATGAGGGTGATTTAGTACATGGAAGTCCCACAACAAGATACTTACTTACGGTTAGGGCAATTAAGAGGTATTTAGAAAAAGGTTCAGTTGAAGATCTTTTTGAAACAATTAAGGATCTTGATGGAAAACTGAGTAACGATCTTCTTGAGTTGAAAATGATAGTTCATGATGTGATTGACGAAGAAATGCGATTAAAGGAGATTGGAAGCAAAGGTCTTGAGAGGCTTCCGGCACCTGCCAATGTAAGTCATTCAAGAGTTCCAAGGACTCCGGCCGATAATCTTAGAAATTACAACAAAGATCTTGTTGCAGGGGTAATCAATATTGATTAGTTTGATTTGAAATAGCAAAAAAGCGGCCGCATTATTCGTGGCCGCTTTTTTTGTCCCCTCTTATATAAATCTTTTCGTACTAATCATTAGCTGCTTGCCTTCCTTTACCTGCTCCTATTTCTCTTTCAGGAAGGCCAAGCTGTGTGCGAAGAGTTTCAGCTGTTGCTGTGTCGCCAGCCTTAATTGCTTCGTGCATGTCAGCAAAAGTATCAAAGTTTCCTTCGTTAACGTACTGGAAAACCGGTGGCATCATAGCTTCTTTCCATGCGTTGTAATCACGATTCTGTAATGCGGTTTGAACTTCTTCGTTCATTTGTTTTCCCATACCTCTGCCTTCTTTGCCCATTCTCTCTCCTCCAAATGGACCTGCTTCAATTCCAAGTTGATCAGCAATTTCTTTTGCTTTTTCAATATCTCCGCTTTGTCTTGCCTGGTGCATTTCGCTTAGGAGATAAAAATTGTCGGCGTTAATTTTCTCAAGCATTTCCTCGCCGCGAGGTGTACCCGTTGTTAGTTCCACCCAGGCATTGTAATCATTGTTTTCAATTGCCTGTTTAACTTCTTCCATTTGGCCGTTTTGTTGGCCAATTTGAGCATTCTTTAGAGCCTGTCCTTCCCCTTGTCCTTCGCCCTGTGTTGCCGCTGCCGCTACGTTAGCGATGGCAAGAACGGCTACCACTGCAAGAGTGGTAAGTATGTGTGATGTCTTCATCCTACATGTTTGTTAGTGAGTAAAAAGAAGCCTCGAGAGCTTTCATTTATTACTACAAACTTGTAATAAAATTTATTTCATTTTTTGCATTCCGCGCTTAAAGCCTTTTAAAACTTGCGGTGCGGGGCGTATGCCTTCAGCCTCAAAAGTATCTTTGCCGGTTTGTTCGCCAACTACAATTACCTGATCTCCAACCTGTGGTTTTGGAGCAAAAGGCGGCAGTACAACTTCTTCAGTATCAATCTTCCATTGTTTTCCGGAAAAGTCATCAAGCAGCATCAGGGATTCATTTGTAATTTCGACAATTTTTCCCGGAAGGATTCCCATTTCCGGAGCCTGCCAAATTTCTTCCATTGATTCTTGGTATCGTGCGTACGGTCTAATATTTTCACGCAGAGCTTTCTCCATTCCTTCCGAAGATTTTGTAGCGAATAAAACGCTCCCTATAACAAGAGATGCGATTATACTAACAATCACAACAAGAGCCGGTTTGAGCTTATATCCATTGTTTGTATGCTTGTAAACCAATGTTGCCAAAAAAATCATAAATATAAGAACGACAATCCACATGTAAGGAAGTACGTAGATAAAGCTGTGTAGACCTCCTGCGATTCGCGGAACTATTTCCCAGTCTGTCGTTGAAATATGGAAAAGTGCTATTCCGGTTGCAAGGCTTCCAAGTAGAATTGCAAATCCGAACATTATAAAAAGTCCAACGTGCAGCAAAATAAACTGCCATTTTGGAATCGGCTTTATGTGCTTTTCGTCTATTGCTTTTAGGATGTTTTTGCTTATGTCGCTCATACTAGATCGTGTTTATGTGAAAGTTGTTTAAATTTGGCTTTTGCTCTTGATAGGAGCGTTCCGATCGTGCTGGTTGGCTTTTTTAAGATGTCGCTTATTTCCTGATAGTCCTTGTCTTCAAGATAGTAAAGTATTATCACGTCGCGATATTTTTTTGGTAGTTTTTCTATTATTTTTTGTACTTTTTCGGCGAGTTCTTTTTGTGAAATTTCTTCGGGGATGTTGGTGTCGCTTTTAAGTATATTGATAAGATTTGCGGTTTCCTTGTCATCGGTTTCAAGCGGGATTGTTTCTTTTATTTTTCTTGCGTGATTGATCGCTTCGTTGTGAGTGATTCTGTATGCCCAGCTTGAGAATTTGAGGTTTGTGTCGAAATCATTAAGATTTCTGTAAATTTTAATGAAAACTTCTTGGAGAATGTCCTCGGACTGATTGTTGTCGCGCCCTGTTAAGCGCTTTATATAACGCAAAAGTCTTTGCTCGTATCTTTCGACCAGTAGCGCAAATTTGTTTTTGTCTTTAAGACTCTCCTGTACCAGTTGTTCGTCTGAGGGGGTCATTTGTTGGGAGGGGGCGGTTGGGGCTGGCCGTTTGGCGCGAAATAAAAGGGGATCGTCCGTATTGTACTACAGTTTTGGCGGGAGGTTTATTTCAAAAACATTTCTCGTTTGGACGGGTTTATCGGATAGGATGGGTTTATTCGATAAACGCGGTTTATTGGGAAGACCGGTGTGATATAATCGCATGGCTTAACCTCACAAACATGAAACGAGTCCTTATTGTACTCCTCACCTTCTGTTTTTTTGCTACAACCGCTTTTGCTTACACGGATGTGAATTCTTCTCATGTTTACGCCACCGCTATAGACTATATAACCGGCGAGGGGATTGTTAAAGGTTACGAAGACGGGACTTTTAAACCGGATGCATTTATCAATAGGGCTGAGTTTACAAAAATTCTCGTGGAAGCAAAATATGGCAGCGATCCATCAGAATTTGCCGATGATTGTTTTAGCGATGTCGCAAATGACGTCTGGTATTCATCTTATGTGTGTTATGCGAAAAACGAAGGGATTATAAGCGGATACCCGGATGGCTCTTTTGGGCCTGCAAATAACATAAATCTTGCGGAGGCATCAAAAATTCTTGTGAACACTTTTGAGCTGGAAAAAGTTCAGGCTGTTGGGACGGCTTGGTACAGCCAGTATACGGAAACTTTAGGCGGGCTTAAAATTATTCCCACTTCTTTTGAATATATTGACGACAAAGTTGCGCGCGGTGAAATGGCTGAAATGATTTGGCGAATAATGACGGACAGAAGCGATCTTCCTTCTGTTGATGCGGCTAAACTTACGAGCGCGCCATGCAAAACAATGGGAGAGGATCTTCCATCAAATGTCGATATGGACAAGGTAAGGCAAACTTGGCTTGATTGGTATAACGACGAAAGATCGGCTCTCGGCCTGCATGATTATGCTCTTGATGATCAGCTAAATATGACTGCTACTGCGTGGAGCAAGATTTCACGCGATCGTGGATACATGGATCACAAGCGGCCCGGTCAAACATCTTATTATGATTTTTATATGATTTTGGACTGGTTTAAAAATCTTGGAATTGAATTTGAAAATAGTGCGTTTAGCGAAAATATTGCATGGGAAATGTATTATTGTGGTGCCGACGAAGCTGATTGCACTCAGGAAATGATCGACTCAATAAAGAAAGGATTTAATTTTTTTATGTCCGAAAAAGGTGGATCTTACACGGCACACTATGACAGCATAATAAGTTCAAGGTACAACATTATAGGTTTGGGAATTGCAGTTGATGATGCGGCGAATAAGTATTATCTTACAGTCCACTACGCAAAGGCGATTTCGAATGATCCGATGCAGATATGCGAATAAAAAATCAGGAAACGATAGGTGAACTTTTTATCTTCAGTCAGGTGGCGATTTATGGCTTGTATCCTGTGGTTATTAATTATTCGTCAAAGTTAATGCCGCCGGTTTTGTTTGCGGGATTAAGTATTTTATTGGCATCTGTTTTTTTCTTTTTTGCAGTGGTTTTTCAGAAAAATTTTAAGCATATTTTTAGATGGGAGGCTTTAAAATATATTCTTTTGGTGACGCTTTTTATTGTCGTTGTTCCGTCGATTTTTATTTTTACCGGGACAAGCATGACGTCAGGTGTAAACACGACGATTCTTTTTCAGACCGAAGTTATTTTTACTTTTCTTTTTGTTGGGATTTTTTCAAAGAGCGAAAAAATAACCGCAAGAAGGCTTATTGGGGCGGGAATTGTTCTGCTTGGAACCGCGACGATTCTTTACAACGGAACTTTTGATCTTAATTTGGGAGACATTCTGATTATTATCGGCGTTGCGTTTTATCCGTTTGGAAATATGGCGGCCAAAAAGGCCCTTAAACTTGTACCGCCCACAGTCATTCTTTTTGTAAGGTCTGTTTTGGGCGGGCTTACACTTGTTTGTTTTAGTCTTATTTTCGAGAACAGTTCTTCTTTGGTTTTGCCTTCAGTCCGCGATTATTTCCCGCTGATTCTTCTAAACGGCATTGTGATTATGTTTTTCTCGAAAATACTTTGGTATCAGGGCTTAAAGAGAATTGATTTAACAAAAGCTGTTCCTATAGATATGTCATTTCCGGCTTTCAGCCTTCTGTTTTTGTTTTTGTTCGTCGGGGAAGTACCAACTTTATATCAATGGGCTGGTTTGATTTTAACTTTGGTTGGGGTTGGGTTTGTAGCTTATAAGGTTCAGCAAAAAAAGGATATTACTCCGCCGTTTGAATAAAATTTCTCGTTTGAATGGGTTTATCCGATAAGATGGGTTTATCGAGTAACTCCTACTTACTCGGTAATTAAAAAGACCCCGCTGGCTTTTTGCCTGAGACGAGGCCTTTTCGAGGTATCGAGTACCTATTTAATTATTATATTCTTCGCGTCGCTTATGTTAGCGATTTCAGGGTTTTCAAACACTTCTATCTTTGCAGGGTCCGCGTAGAATTGTCCCGGATGAATAACCTTTGCGTAGTACGTTTTAACGGGTTCTACGGACTCACCATAATCGTATGCGGATTTTCCTGGGTAATACTGGAAGTGCACTTCCTGGTTGTGAATTTTATAAGGTCCAGTTATGTAATATCCGTATATTACAAATCCCGTAGGTTTGGCCAAAGGCTGTAATCCGCTAGGAAGCACGTCAACTACGTGATAACTCTTGTCCTGCATATCTTCGGCTACCGAGAAATTTAAAGTTATCTTTACTATGTCGTCCACGTGCAGATCGGATCTTTCCGGATCACCAACGATTTGGTATGAGCGTGTTATTTTTAACCTATCGTCACGTTTGAATTGTGAAGGTTCAACGCTCTCTTCGTAGAATGATACCGCGGCCAAATCTCCCACTATGTCTGTTATTTTTATTCCATCGGACGAGCTTACAAGCGCTCCGAATGTTTCACAGAACTTTAATGTTTTTTTCTCGCTTACATTGGCGACACTTACATTAAAGCTCACGTCTTTTTTGCTTGCGTATGCCAATCCTTCTCTTGCGTATCCAAGGAGATACAGACTTAAAAGGTCGTCTTCGTCGGCGTAGAATAACGCATTGTTCCAGTATCCAACGGCCTTTTCTTTGTACTGAAGAGATGCCGCAAGAACCGTAGCAAGCGCGTTTTCGTGAACGGATTTCTCGTCCATTTCTCCTACCGCTTTTTTAAGCATATTATCGGCTTCCGATTTGCTTCCAAGTCTTTTGAACGCAAGGCCAAGGTAAAATTTATCGAGAGTTGATAATTTTTCTTCGTTTTGAATTGCCTGAAGACTTGTTAATACCGGCTCATGCAAGCTGGCAAGTCCCAAAAGTGAAAGTACGATATCTTCAAGATTACTGTCTTTGTTTAGATAGTATCCTTCCAAATATGCTTTAAGATCGTCCTTGCTGTATCTGCCCGGGTTGTTGTCGAATGCAAGTGTTAAAGCGGTTAACTCAAGGTCCGCGTCAGCATAAGGGAGCATCGCAAGACCTCCGTTTTCGCGCTGGTAAGAAAGTAAATCATCATCGTAATGAGGAGTGAAATCTTGCCCGAAGTACTCTTTTAGAAGCTCTATTGCGGCTTGTTCGCCAAGTCTCTTTTCAAATCTTTCGCCGTGCGAGTAGTAAAGATTTAGAAGTGATCCATAGTAGCTGCTTACACCGGCATCCATAAGATAAACCTCGGCGTAGCCGGATTCCGGAAGAGGAATGTCGCTTCCGCCGGTAACAGTAGGAACTACTTTTACAACACTCTTGTTTAGTCTTGATCCTCTTACAATTATGTCTTCGGAAAGCGCGTCCTTTTTGCCGTTTGCGCTAACGTCCAACTGGATTGTATGTGTTCCTTTTGAAAGGTCGGGAAGATCCAAATAACTTGCTTTAAATGCCTTTCCTTCGGCATCCTGAGACTCTTCATTCGCGGTTAGCTTGAATGAAACGTTGTTATCTTCTCCAAGAGATTCGCCGAATGCTCTAACCCCTATTATCGGAGAATCTTTTACCGAATATTCTTTGTTCATTATTAGGTCTCCGAATAAAGGAAGAGTAACTTTTACGGCTCCAACTCCTGATCCAACAAGAATTTTGTCGGTCTGGATTGCGGTTGCCATTGCTCTCCATGTTGTAACGTTGTCTGGAAGCTGGAATTCAACCGTGGCCTTTCCCTGTCCATTTGTTGATACGGACTGGAAGATTGCGGTGTCTTCAAAGTCGCTTCTTACTCCGTCTCCACCTTTATCGTTATGAACATAGATATCGTTTGCGATATATGTGTGATATTTCTCAACCTCAAAGTTATAAACGTAAACCGGTTTTGTAACTTTTCTTACGGAGAAAACAGATACCGGCTGGCTGTTTTTATCAATCAACGTGTCGCCGACTTTAATGCTTTCCGCAAGGTTCCACTGCCCGTTTATAAACAGAACGTGCTCCTTTGTAACTTCAAGATTTTCATTTATTACCAGGTAATTTGATACAAGGTGTTCAACGGTTCCGGTTACTTTTCCGGCCACCATTTCGTTGGACATTGGAGAGCGTTTTGTCATTACAATATCACCTTCTTTTATGTTCTTAATCGCCTTGTAACTTCCGTCTTTCATCAATATTTTTGTGTCTGCGGTAAAACATCCTCCCATATCTCCGGTCATCATTGATTTTTCACTTTCGTGCGTTGAATATGTACTTAGTACTCCGTCGAAAGGTATTCTGTAAATTTCCGTCATTGGATCGGAAACCGCATCATAAACAGCTTTGTAGTAGGCTTCATCAACAAGATTTACCAATACTTCGGCTTGAACCGGTTTTCCGTTTTTGTCGGTTACTTCAACAATCATTTTAACTTTTTCTCCCGGTTCGTAAGATGCTTCCTCGGCATTTATGGAAACGGAAAGTTCTTTTGTTGTAGTATCAAGCCTTGCGTAGTCTGACCATCCGTAATTGTATGTTTCTCCATCAAACCAAACTCCTGTAAGTTCCATTCCCGGAACGTGTTTTTCTTCAAACTTGAATGAATATGTGGCGCCGCTTTGAATTGAATAATCAAGAAGTCCGTTGCTGTATTGAAGGAATAATATTTTGCCTCCCTTAAGGTCTGCAATTGGGCTATCGTCGCTTGTGAACGCCGCTTCAACGGTATCATTTATATTGTATATCTTGTTTCCGTCTTGATCTCCATTTGTTATGTCGACGCGGAAATAGTCTCCTTCCCAATTTGAATGATTGTATACATAAGTTGTTTGATGAGCAGCCCTTCCTTCTTTGTCGGAAGAAATAAATTTTATTTCATAGTACTTGTCCGGATTCATTTTGAATGAATACTGAGCTTTGCCTTCCGAATCGGTTTCAACCATAAATGTTCCAAAAGGATTGCTTCTTTGTTCATGGCTGTAGTCCTTTATGACTCTTTTTTCGATGAAATCGTAATGTTCGCCGGTCTCCACTTTTTCCCAGTATCTTTCCGTGATGGTTCCTTTTATTGTTACTCCTTCTGCGGCTTTTCCAAGGTAGTCATAATAAGAATCATTTTCTTCATTGTTGATTTTATTAAGATCTATCCAGTTGGCCGATATGTCCACTATGGCGTTTTCTTCTTCAGTGTCCGTTTTTATGCTAAGATCAAGGCTGGTTTTGAATATGCGCACAGATTGTTCCGCAAGAATGTCGCTGTCTTCTCCAAGTAAAGGTCGGACTGTTATGTAATTTTCATCAATGTCGCTGCAATACGAATCTTCCCCTCCGCACGGATAAGATTCTTTTGTAGGTATTTCGATTGAAGCTTTTCCAAGATCGTTGGTTGCAGCCGTTTTTTTATCAGCTTCAGCCGCACGATAGTTGTCCGTATAGGTGAGCTTCAAATTTGGCATTGGAGTGCCGTCAAAAAACTCTGTAAGCACATCGTATTTTATTGTTTCACCAAGGAAATAAGCGTGTTTATCGGAGGTGAGTTTTATATTGTATGTAGGCTTTTTATAAGTCTGTACCTCAATATATTGCTGCATTAAATTTTTCTCTCCGTCATATAGAGTTACGTTGTAATATCCCGGTGGCACGTCATCAAGCTTTATATTTCCGGAGAATGTTAAATCGGAATTCATTTTGTATTCCGCGGCTCTTACAAGCGTATTTCCCCATCCTCTTTCAAATTTGATTGTTATATTTTTTGCTTCCGGCATTTTCGCATCATCGTTTCTTGGCTTTAAGAAGCCCCAGAATTGGACTTTGTCGGTTGGAAGATATACCGGTCTGTCGGTGGTCATGTATGCCCAATAATCTGCAGCCCCGATTTCGGACTCCATTACGCCAATTTCAGTTACAAGAGTTTTTCCTTCCGGTGATTTTATTGAAATGGTGTAGTATCCGTATTCCTCAGGGTTAAGCTTAAATTTGCCTATGCCGTTTTGATCGGTTTTAAATGTTTGTCCCGTTTCGGCTATTGTTATTGTCGCGTTTTCAACGGGTTTATCCGTTTTTACGTCATTAACCCACACAAGAGAATCTGTTTTTGTTACCGTTATGTAACTTGAAAGATCCGTTATTTGAAGGAAACATTGAGTTAAATGACCATCTAAATCCGCCTGTACAAGATAGTATCCTTCTTTAAGATCCAAATCCGGAAGATATAGATAATCCTGCCAATCAACTTTTCCTATTTGGCCTTCAACTTCAGTTACTTTATTCAATTTTGCCACATCAATTTTGTAGCTTGATCTCGCATAACTTGTCCATGTAGGCACCTCGTTTTTCTCTTTTACAAAAGACAAATATTCGCTTTGATCCGCAAAACTGTAAACTTCGGTTTTTGTAGTCATTCCTTCGTCCTCAGTTTCGTCTCCGTAAACGCTTAAGTATCCTTTTAGCGCTATAGGCTGATTCGTTCCTATTTCAAACGAATCTTTATTAAAGTGGAATGCGGAAATGTTTCCACTGTCAGTCGCAGTTTCAAACTGAAAGACTTTGCCTTCTTCAAGGGTCTTGTCTGAGTCGGTTAGAGGCATGCCCTCTTTTACAGTTACGGTATAGATTGTTCCCGGATTTAATTCATTTTTTGGAACGAAAACAAGAGTTCTCTGATATTTTTCAAAATTTCCTTCAGCCGCAGGGGAAATGGTTACATATGTTTTTGCGGTTTCTATGTCGAACTGTTCATGAGAGAAATTTATTTCAATTCCGGAAGTTACAGGAACGCCGGTTGTTTTATCGCCCGGAAGAGTTCCGTTGATTTTGAAATCGTCTTTTACTTGGTATGCCCAGCTAAATTCCTCAGGTCCGTCTACGTTTTGGCTTATAATACTAAAGGTATATACGGTGTTTGGATTTAGTGGCTCTGCCGCTACAACTTCATAAATTCCTTCTGCGGTTTTTGAGACATTTATATCAACATCCGGTGTTGCATCAAGATTTTTTTCTATTAACGCCGCGTCAAAATCTTCAGTTGAAGTAAGAGTGAATTTTGTATTCGCTTCAATTCCGGTGCTGTCCTGATTTGACGGAGTCATTTCAAAGCTGGCGTATGCAATATTTTGGGAAGTGCCTATCCCGCTTTGAAGTAAGTTTTGCAGGTTTGGCCCCACCAAAACGGCGATAATTGTGAGTACCGCTATTGCGCTTGCCCAAGCTATTTTCTTTGGTGCAAACAGAGTCGCGAAGAATCCTGTTTTCGCGTCTTTGGCTTCTTTGGCAAACGCGCCAAGATTTTTCTTTTTCTGGATGTATCTCCAGAGATATTGTTTGCTTTTATCAACCGACTTTTTGTCGACCTTTCGATCGCCGAGCGGGTTATTAAATATTTCTTTCATGGCTATATGGTGTTAGTTGCTAATAATTGTCTTAGGTTTGTAAGTGCTCTGTGCATCATCGATTTGACCGCGCTTTGCGACCTGTTTATTACTCCCGCTATTTCTTCGTGTGACATTCCTTCAAAATAATGCAGACTTACAATGCCCTGATATTTGGGATTTAAAGTTGCGATTGCGTCGCTGAGTTTTGTTACGTCCTCGTCACCAAAAAGAGTTTTGTCCAACTCTTCCAGTTCCTCTTTTACTTCGGTTCTCATTCCTTCCATGCCTTCCATTTCTTCCGTTAGTACCGCGCTTTGAGGCTTTCTTCTATAATTTTTTAATTGGTTGATGGCTATTCTGTACAGCCATATTTTTATTGATACGCCGGTCCACTTGAATTTATGAAAGCTTTCGAATGCTTTAATAAATGTTTCCGCGGTGAGGTCGTAAGCGGCCTCTGAGGAAGCGGTTCTTTTTAGCAGATACCTGAGGATGCGCTCGTAGTAAAAGTTATAAACTTTTTCAAACGCATTTTTGTCCTTTTTGAACTCCTCGAGGATTTGCTGTTGGACCTTTGGGGTTAGGTCATTGTCAGCCATATTTAAGAGGGTGAGATATAAACAAAGTAAGTGTGCCACTTTTGGTGTGACACTTGCAATAACAACCGTTGGCAAAAAAGTTGCGGTTTTTTACGCGAGAAGTTTTTCGAATCTTGATTTCTCCCCGTATGGACCTATGATTCCGACTTTCATGTTTTCCGGCCTTAGGATATCACCGGCTACGCGGCTAATATCTTCAACCGTAACTTTGTCGAATTCGGCCATTATCTCTTCAGGAGTCATTATTTTGTTGTGCAAAAGTTCATACTTACCGAGTAAGTGTGCATACTGCTCGGAGTCTTCAAGCTGCAAAACCATTTTTCCTTTCATAAAGTTTTTTGCCTTTTGAAGTTCTTCATTAGGTATTTTTTCTGATCTTATTTTTGCGTATTCTTCAAGAATTCCAGCTATCGCGTCATCGATTTTTTCAAGCTTAACGCCGGCTCCGGTTGAGAAAATTCCTGCGTCCATAAAGTTGTCCGAATGCGTGTGAATGTAATAACAAAGCCCTTTAGCCTCTCTTACGGATAGGAACATTCTACTGCTCATATTTCCTCCAAGAACTATGCTTAAAAGTTTTTCCGCCCAATGATCTTTGTGCGTTTCAGGTTGCGATTTTGCCCCCACTATAACGTGAGCCTGCTCCGTTTTTTTCTCGTGCAGATAAACACGCTCGGTTGTCCCGGCAGACTTTAATCCTTCAAAGTCATAAGCCTTCTTTGTTTTATCGAAAGTGAAATATTTTTCTGCAAGATCTTTGCCTTTCTCGTGGCTTATATCTCCGGCCAAAGTCAAAACTATATTGTCGTGAGTATAGAGACTTTTTTTGTAATCCTGAAATTGCTTTTGAGTAACCGATTTAATGAACTCAGGGGTGCCGATTTGATCCCATCCAAGCGGTTGATCTCCGAATATAAGATTTTCAAAATCCCATCCTATTTGATACATCGGCGTATCCTGATACATGTTGTATTCTTCCAAAATCACACCTTTTTCCTTTTCTATTTCTTCAGTGTCAAAGCGCGCGTGCAAAAGCATGTCAGATAATACATCCATTGCGATTTCAATCTGTTGACTTGCAACTTTAACATAATATCCGGCGTATTCTTTCCCTGTGAAGGCATTAAAATCTCCTCCAATCATGTCGATTGTCTCCGAAACTTCTTTGGCATTTTTATACTTTTTTGCTCCCTTAAAAAACATATGTTCAAGGAAGTGGGAAATACCGTTTATTTCCTTTGTTTCGTATCTGCTACCGGCTCCGGCAAGTACCAAAATGGTTACAGCTTTCGTACTTTCCAGGTTTTCTGTTATAATACGAAGCCCCGAATCGAGTGTGTGTTTTTTATGCATAAGGAAGGCAATTAAAGCTTATTTAAGTCTTCTGAAAGCCTATCATAATAACCTGGAAAACTAAAGGATTTATGCAAAAAAGGTCTTCGCAAAGTATGGGATTTAACACTATTACGGTACTTATTATCGTAACAATTCTTGCGGCGGTTATAATCGTTATAAGGCTTTTTTATTTACAGGTAATCAAGTACGGATATTATCAGGAAGCGGCTGCAATTGCGCATCAGGGGTATACGGAGCTTCCGGCAAAAAGAGGTGAAATTTTAATTAAAGATTATACCAGCGGAGAGAAGTTTGTTGTTGCTTCAAATACAACTCTTGATCTTGTCTTTGCCGATCCAAAGCTTATAAGCAATAAAACACTTGTAGCTACAACACTTTCGGAAATTTTATTTGATTTAAAAACTGAACGTGAAAAGGATGATGGACGAGTTATTACCGAAAAAAGAGAGTTCAAAAGAACCGGAAATATGGATGCTTATGATCGAGTTAAGTCTCTTACGGATGAGGAATTAAAGGCTGCTTTCTATAACGAAATTTTGACAAAAGTAAGCAGAGAAACGCGTGAACAAATTTTACTTGCCGATGATTTGCCAGGGGAAATTTTAAACGATATTGCCGCACGCGGATTAAAAGGAATTGAAGTTAAAGGTGGAAGTTTATATGCATATCCGGGCCAGATATACGACAAAAGATATACGGCAAAAATGTTAAGTGACGATTTGCAGATTGCCGCCGTAAGATTGGAGCAACTTTTAATTGGCGAGAACAGATATGAGATTATCGCGCAGAAAGTTGATCCGGAGAAATCAAGGCAGTTAAGAGAGGTTATACAAAAAGATGCAGATGAACATCCGGGGTCTGAAAATTATGCCGGCATTAGATTTAAAGAAGAATATTACAGGTTTTATCCTGAGGGGCAGCTTGCCGCAAATGTGCTTGGGTTTGTAGATAAAGAAGGTAAGGGACAGTACGGAATGGAGGAGACCTTTGATAAGATTTTGAAGGGAAAAATGGGAATTTTTAAAGCGCAAATGGATAGTATTGGTAGACAAATTACAGTTGGTGACAGCGTTATAGAACCCGCTGTAAACGGCAGCAGCATAACACTTACCATTGATCGCACAATTCAGCTTGAGGCGGAAAGAGTTCTTGAAGCGGGGGTAAAAAAATATCAAGCCAATGCCGGACAAATAATTATTCTTGATCCGAAAACTTCAAAAGTTGTGGCCTTGGCGCACTATCCTTCTTTTGATCCAAACAATTACAGCGCCGCTTTTGAGAAAGTGGATGTTGATTTTTCCGAAAGTGAAATTGAAAGTTTATTACCAATAGACGAAAGCGAGACTCATTTTAATTTCTATAGAAATTGGGATGCCGATGATAAATTTGAAATTTTTAAAAATATCGAAGAAGGCAAGGCGGCCGTTTATCAGAGGTATAAAAATTACTTTGGTGCTGAGGTGTATCAAAATAAAACAACTTCTGCAATTTACGAGCCCGGATCGGTTATGAAGCCGATAGTAATGGTTTCCGCAATTGATGACGGAGATGTAACGCCAAATACCGTCTATTACGAAAACGGTCCCGTAAAAGTTGATGAATTTGAGATTAAAAATTCAACGGAGGATTACAGGGGAAGGCAGACAATGACGAATGTTCTTGAGCAGTCTTCAAATATCGGAATGGTTTTTGTTGCCAAAGAAATAGGTAGAAATCTTTTTTATGCCTACTTAATGAAGTTTGGATTTGGCGAGAAAACCGGTATTGAATTTGATAATGAGCTTCCGGGATATATCGAGTATTTTACTGAATGGGCCGATTCGGAGCTTGTTACTCACGCTTTTGGACAGGGTATAACCGTTACACCGCTTCAAATGGTAAATGCTTACGCGGCCGTAGCGAATAAGGGAGTACTTATGCAGCCTTACATAATTGAATCCATTACGGATCCAAGCGGAAAAACAACTTATACCGAGCCTGTGGCTATAAATCAGGCTGTTTCTGAAGATTCGGCAAACAAAGTTACGGCAATGCTTGTGAGCGCGGTTGAAAACGGTGTTGCGAATAAAGCCCAGGTTGACGGGCACTATGTCGCGGGAAAAAGCGGAACAGCTCAAACTTATAAATTCGGTCAGCCTTTAACGGGGCTTGGAACAACTATAGTTTCTTTTGCCGGATATGCTCCGGTTGATGATCCAAAATTTGTTGTTCTTGTAAAACTTGATAAGCCGAAAACAAACATGTGGTGTTCCGAAACTGCGGCTCCGATTTTTGCCGAGTTAGCACCTTTCCTTTTTACTTATTACAATATCCCACCCGATAAATATTAACATAATACTCATGAAACGATTTTTTATTGCTGCTGCGGTTTTGGTTTTTTTTGCTCCTAGTGCGCTTGCATATAATGTTTCCGCGTGGCTTCCGAATTGGGACACCGAAGAGGCTTTTTCTTCTTTTAAAAACAATACGGACGTAATAACCACGATTAGTCCTTTTTGGTATAACGTAGCGGAAGATGGTACTTTAATTTTGAAAAAAGATGCCGAAGAACAGCGGATTATCGATCTTGCGAAAAAAGAAGGGGTGATTTTAATTCCTACAATTACGAATTCGTTTAAAGCGGCTACGGTAAGTCCGGTTTTAAATGATCCGGAAATAAAGAAAAAGAATATTCAAATAATTGTGGATAAGGTTTTGGAGAAAGGTTACGACGGAATCGATATTGATTACGAAGGCTTGTACAGTGAGGACAAAGATGCTTTTACGGCTTATATGAAAGATCTTAGTGCCGCTTTAAAAAAACATAAGAAGAAATTGACGGTTGCAATTCAGGCGAAGTCTTTTCCGACCCTTGTGAAATTTGGTGATCGGGGTCAGGAATGGAAGGATATTGCTCCTTACGTGGACGAGTTTAGAATTATGACTTACGATTACGGTTGGAGCGGTAGTATTCCGCGGCCTGTAGCGCCTTATTACTGGGTTGAAGAAGTTATCCAGTATGCCATAACTCAGGTTCCAAAGGAGAAAATTTATGTTGGAGTTCCTTTTTACGGATATGGCTGGTCGGACGATTTTTTCTCAAGTTATACGTACGCGACGATCGAACTTATTTTGGAAAAATATGGCGTGGATTTTCAGTATGATCCGTGGCAGAAAACCAATCGGCTTTTTTATGTGAGTGATTTTGACGAGAGGGAGGTAAAAGTTCCGCATGAAGTTTGGTTTGAAAATCACGTAAGTTTGGAGGCAAAGCTTGATTTGGTTAAAAAATATAATCTTGCCGGGATATCCATTTGGCGTTTGGGCAAGGAAGATGAAGATAACTGGAGATCTATCCGTAAGGAGCTTTTGGGTGAGCCGCTTGGAGATCCTTTGTATTTTAAAGACGTGAGTCACGCCACGAAATATTCGGACCAGATTACGCGTCTTGCACATTTGGGGATTATTACCGGACAGGGGGACAGTTTGGAATACAAACCTTTGGCTGTGGTTAACAGAGCGGAGATTTTAAAAATGGCTTTAAACAGTTTTGCGAACGATAGTTCCAGATATGCTTTTGAGGAGACGCGCGCGGAAGATTACGTGAATCCGTTTAAGGATGTTGACGACACTGCTTGGTATTTCCCTTATGTTCAGACTGCGGTGGATTCTGGCTTTGTTAAGGGTTATCCGGATGGGACATTTAAGCCGGCGCAGGTTGTAAACAGGGCTGAGGCGCTAAAAATAGCTTTGAAATGCGCAAAGGTTTCCATAAGAGATTCCGAGCCGGGCGAAAAATGGTATGAGCCTTACACAGAGTGGGCGTTTGATAACAAAGTGTTTGATCCGGCCACTTTTAAGCCTGAGGAACAGCTTACTCGTGGGGAGGCGGCTTACTTGATTGTGAAGGTTATCGAGGTAGTTACCAGGTAATCGCACTCGGATGGCTTTTAAGAGCGATCTACTTTGAGTTACCAGGTAGCTTTTCGGGGTTGTTAAAAGTGCGATTTTCAGGTATAATTATCTGATATGTTTTGAACGTAAACAAAAATGCAAAATAAAAACACGGAAAATACTTTGGTTTTTAGGGACATCGTAAATGTCCTTATCGACAATTCCCTTCTTCTTTCGTTCGAAGAGAAGGCAAATTTTAAGAATCTTACGCCGATGTTGGATATGAGCGAACTCCTTGAACTTTTTGGACTTCTTGCCCAGTCCAAGGAAAATTCTGACAAAATTCTTAACGATTTGGCGGAGGAGTATCCCGGGATCGCTGAAGAACTTGAGAAATATAATACCAAAACAATTAATAGTCTGTTTAAAACAGAAAGAAATATTTTAAAAACAGACATAATTAACAAAAATCAAAATGACTAAAATTGCTAAAGAAGGCATGTCTACAGCTATTGAAAGCGTAGTAAAAACTGCCGAACAGAATATGGAATATGAAAAACTCGGTGTTACGCCAGAGTCTTTTGCAAAGGAAATGCACTTTCAGGTGTATCGCATAGAAAATGTTTTACAGGGTTTTGACGTGGAAAAATTAAAAGTTCTTAAAGAAAATGAAAACACAAAGGCACTTTTAAAAGATCCTCAATTAGCTACATTCCTGGGAAGTTTAAATGATAAAAAATCTGAAAAATTTATAGATGATGCAAAAAACAAAAGTGTGGCGGAAAGAGAAAAACTTCTTGAGGGTGTGCGGAAATTGATTTTTAGGGCTTCTTTGGAAGCTAAAAAGACTGAAGGTGCAAATCGGGAAATGGTTGAAGAAGAGGCCGAAGTTAAAAAAACGTTTGAAGCCAAACTTGAAGATTCCGATATAACAAATATAGAAAACAATCTTGCAACGCCTTTTGAGCTTAAGGATCCTAAAATGATTGGGCTTAATAAGCTTCAAAATTACTATACGTCTGTTATGAACGGGCAAAGAGTTTTTGAGCATTATGTTAATTCAATGCAGGTACAATATAAGTCCGCAATTTCAAAATATGAGGCTTACAACAAAAGGCATAGCAAAAGAGATGTAGCGGGGATCTTTTACTGGATTGGAAGAAAAATTAAGCCGGGCAAAAAGGGCAGTACCAAGGTTAATGAGGCTATAGCTCCGGCACGCAATCGTTTTAATGAAGATTTTAATAAATTCAAGACCGTAAAATCCAGAATAGACGAAAGGTCAAAAGAGATTAAAGACGGGCTTTTGCTTTATAAGAAGTCTGTTCGAGCCGAACTTAAAGATCGTATTTCGAAAAGTGAATGGACAAAAGCAAGAGAGGAAGAAGCTTTGGGTCTTCAAGAAAAACGTAAGGATAAAAAAGCCGAACTTAGTACATATTTACTTGATTTGGGAAAAAAAGATGATGAGATAAGTTTGGCAAAACAAGATAAATCTAAACTTAGCGATGCCCTTAGGGAAAGATATGAAAAAATTGAGTATGGGGCAGATGGATTTGAAACCAGAAAAACTGCTGTTGAGGCAAGAATAAAGCAGCTTGAAAAAGTTTACGGTGCGGATAGCGAGCAGGTTAAAAATGCAAAGAGTAAAATTCTTCAGCCGGTTCTTGAAGGAAAAGCAAAGGTGCTTTTGTTGAAGTTGAATGTTGGTGAAAAATTAACTGATGCCGAACAGGATAATCAAAAGCTTGATTTGCTTCAGGCTGATATCTTTATGGAAAAAACCGGAGTTATGGGGCAAATTGAAGGGTTAACTTCCGAAATTGACAAGAAACAGCAGGAAATAGGCCGAATTATAGATATAAGAAAGAATCTGGAACAGATTCTTGAGAATATGGAGGTGAGTTATATGGCGGTCGATGAGTTTAAATCTTCGGTTGATTCAAATTTGGATAAAGTGCTTGATGGGAACTCCAAAGTTTCCGATGATATTACTTTACAGAATGAAGCTTTTAAGAATTTAAAGGTTACAGAGCCGGGATTTTTCACAAGTCTTTGGAATACCGGTGTTATTGGTAAATGGGGAGCCTTGGGAGGTTTAAAAGTTATAACGAATGATGCACCGAAATATATTGTTAATAAAATCACTTTTGGGAAAATTAGTAACTGGGGTCTTGGAACTTTAACCGGCAAGCTATACGAAGGGGCTGAATGGCTTTACAATAAATCCAATAATGGGTTTAAAAACACTTCCGGATTTTTATCCATATTTCCTGGGACTGCGGCAGTGCTTACCGGTGTATTAAAATCCGCAGCGGGACTTGTAAATGGTGTTGGAATGCTTGCAAGTAGTCCGGATAAGGTTTTTAAAGGTTTGGACTCTCTTACGCTTAAAACGCTTGGAAAAAGTTTAATACATTTGGACGAGTGGAAGAAAAATCCATTGGGTGCGCTTGGGGAATCTATTGGGGATGTAGTAGCTATATTCTTTACTGCAGGGTCCGGCAAGGCTGCTTCGGCCGCAGGTGTTGCTACGCAGGCCGGTAAAAGCGCTGCTTGGGCCGGAGCAAAAGCTTTTGCTTTGGAAATTGCAAGAAAGACAGTCACGCTGCCTGCTAATCTTTTTCATTTTGCAAAGGATATTGTGCTTGCTTTCCGTGGGGCCGGACAGGGAGTTTGGGGAGCTACCGGATTATTTTTGGATAAGTTAAAAAATAACATTAGTAGCCAAATGAACGCACCTTCAGCAAAAGCTGGAGAAAAGGCGGCAGTACTGGCAACCGAAGGAGCCAGGAAAATTGGGCCTGAATTACAATCAGTTGTTGACGATACCTTAAAAGGTTTAACTGGAAAAACAAAGGCGGAAATTATGGATATGGCGAAAACGGTTAAGGACCAAATTCCAAAAGTTCAAGGATTTGTAGCCACAAATGCCGCGGAAGAGCTTTTAAGGCATTTAAAAAGGTATGCTAATTCTTCAGGAAGGTTAAGTAAAATAGAAACAAAGCTCACAATTACCGCAGATCAGGCTTTTACTATTGTTGAACAGGGCGGGAAAAATCTTACTATTGAAAATATTAAAAATGCAAAAAGGGCGGTACGAAATAAAATTGACGACTTAGTGGCCCAGGAAAGACAGTTTGAATTCTACAAAAATAATGGGCAGGCAAATGCAAAAAGGTTAAAACAGTTAAATGATGAAATAAAAAATATTGATGATATGGTGACGGATTTGAGGACGACTCCTCAGTCGCAACTTGCAGCAAAGCTCCAAGGGAAAAGCCTTACGGGAAGACTTAAGGAGCTTAGAGGCGCAAAAGGTGTTGTGCATAACGAAATTAAAATATTAAAAGATACAAAGTTAATTGATAATGAAATTGCAAGAATCGCTTCCGAAAAAGCCGGATATATAACGAAAGAGGCAAAGATTGGTTATATTAAGGGAGAGTACAGTTTCGTTAATGGCTTAAAAAGTGGACGAATATATGGTGCTTACAGTTCCATTAAAAGTCATTTTCAAAACTATAAAGGTCAGATTCTTAAGTCGGGGGGAAGAGATGCATTGGCTTTTACAAAAGTGGCTGTATATAAGTCTGAATTGTTTCTTTTAAAGAAATATTTGATGTTCGCTGCTATAAAAAATCCGATTCTTTCAATGAAGATTTATGATTTAATCCAAGAATTCGATAAACTTGAGGGCTTGTATGAAAAAAAGATGAAGCTTGAAGAAGAACGTTTAAAACTTTCGCAGAGCAAAGATTTTCATGAAAGAGAAAAAGCCGGAAATATTCAGAGTGAAATTGATGAGCTTGACGCTCAAATGAATAAGATAGGAGAGTTGATTGAAGATCTTCCGGGGAAGGTAGAAATTGATCCGAAATATATGAAAGAAGTTGAAGAAATGGCTCAAAAGGAGCTTACAAATTTAATACAAAATAAATCTCAAATAAAACCAATAACCAAATAAACTATGTCAGAACCTACTACAGAAAAAAAAGATCCTAGCTCACCGCAAGCCTGGGAAGAGCAAATGAAACATGTTGAAGGCAAGAGTGTGTGGCCGCCTGCAACGCCTGAAAAAGGGCTGGATTATCAGAAAACCTCATCTACAGAGAAAGTGGCGGAAAGAAAAGAGGCTGGGAAGACTCTTGAAGAAGCTAAAGGAAAACTCCTTGAATATTGGAAGAATAACAATAAAGAAGGAGTTACAACTATTGAGGCCGTAAAGGATTCCGATGATTTTAAAATTCTTGTTCTTTCAATTAAGGATAAGGAGAAAGCAAAAGATATATATTTGCTTTTAAGTTTGATAGAGAAAAAAAGGGGAAAAGATGAGGCTAAAAAGATTTACGAAGAGGCTCTTAAAAGTTCTACAAAGGATAAAGGTGGAGTTGTTACGGATATGCCAATCGAACCTTTTAGAAAGCCTTTTGAGGCGGAATATGCAGGGAACGCAAAGGCAGGCAGTCCGGGCAAAACGTTCGGTTTTTATTTCTGCACGAAAAATTGCCAAAAAGGAGAGGCCCTTGGTGGTCATACATTGGACAAAGATACAAAAGGTTGGTTTTCTTATGATGTGAACGAGGACGCTCTAGATGAATACAGCGGAACGGATTCGATATCAAAAGCTTATAAGCATATTGAAACGGAATTTAAAGCTAAGGAGCAAGACAGTAGTTTGAGTCCGGAACAACAAACTGAAATTTTAGCTTTGTTTGAGGCTTTGGAAAACAAAGAAGGTGAATATAAGAAATTCACAGCGGAAGAGAACAGAGGTGTTTTGGAAAAATGGTTCAAGGAAAACGCAAAAGATAAATGGAAACTTATTAATGACGATCATATAAGAAATTTAATGAACGCAATGTATGGGGCTTCTGTTGGAGCATATTTTTATCGATACAATGAAAAAGAAAATAAGGTTTATTTTATCGGCATAAATGGCGAAGAGGTGTCCAATGGTAAATGTGGCTATATAGATATTACAAGTAAGGGGGTGCGAGAAAGAAGCTTTTTTACAAATGGCACGGAAGGGCTTAAAGACACTTTGTTAAAAGATATGGATCCGGGCAAAGTATTTCAAGAAGCAGGGATAGAAGCCGGAAAACGCGGGGATAAAGTAGCAGATTCTCTTGTTGAATCAGCAACAAAGGGTTTGCTTGTTGATATACACAATCAAGAAAAGGAAAGAGCGGTTAAATATTCAAGATTAAAGCCGGAGTATCTTGATATATTGGAGGGAAAGCTAAAAGAGAAACTTGTTTCCGATGGGCATCAAAATGAAAATGCAGAGAAAATGGCTCAAAAAGCAATATCCAATTTAAAGGAAAAGATTGAGAAAAAAATTAATGAGAGTGAAGAACTTAAACAGGCTATAAACCCGGAAAACGACTTTGTTCTCAATATTTCATTGGATAAAAATGGCGAACCTTCCGTTGAGTTAAGGGATGCTGAATCTAAGAGTAAGCTAGCCGAGAAGCTAGCCGATTTGAAAGATACTGCCGAGGGCGCTCTTGATGACCAGGTGGCCGGCGAAAAATCTGCAGAAATGATGAAGAAACTTGGGCCTTTGGCCGCAATTCTTAGCTTTTTTGGAGTTGATCTTAAAAAAGATATTATGGATTCTTTAAAACCGGGCGGTAAAAAATCATTTGCACTTACAGCTATTGGATTCTTTACATCCGTTGAAATCGGGAGAAGAGTCCTTAAAGGAAAAGGATTTTCTTCAATGAAAGATATAGAAGAAATTGCCGGTGATAACGGTGGAAAGCTTAAGAAAGATCAGGAATTTAAAAAAGAATTAAAACTTGAAGGGTACAAAATCATCATTCCAAAAGGTAAGGGTATTAAGCTTGCCGAAAATTTTGTTGCAAACGGAGTTGAGCTAATCAAGCCTGAAAAGAAAAAGAAGTTTAATCTTTTTGATTTTGGTTCGTCCGATAAAGAGTTCGTACTGGATGATCAGGAGATAACAATTGTGTCCGGCGATACAATACCGGAAGGTACGGTTCTCCCACAGGAAGCAAAAATTGAAAAAGTTGCAGCGGCTGTTTAAATAAAAATTTTAACATAAAATAAAAATGTCTGATCAAGCTACAAAATCAAAGGAGATTGAACTTCCAAAAACTTTTGAAACAACAAAGTCGGTTGAGTTAACCAAGGAAGAAAAAAAAGCTCTTTCAAGAGAAAAGATAATGGCATGGTACGAGAGCAAGAAATTCGAAAAGTTAAAAGGCCTTCAGTCTACTCTTATGATGGCGACTTATTCCGAACGGCAGGAGATAAAAAAAATAATTATAGAAAACACAAAAAATGAGCTTGCCAAGCATGAGGAGATTATTGCCGAGGAAAGGAATAAAAGGGCGGAAAGATTTGCCGAGGAAATCATTGGTGTTGCAAGTGGAGTTGGCAATATAGATATAGTTGTAAGTAAATATAATAAGCAGCAACTGGAAGAAGATAAGTTTTTTGCAACCTTAAAAGATTATGTTGGGAAAGATAAAGATAAGAGTTTGTTGCAAAAAATAGCGGCAAGCCCCAAGTTCAAGGATCTTTTAGATGAATTAAGGGCTGAAAATCCTGCAAAAGCACAGGAGATTGAACTTATGATGAATGAGGGTGATTTTGGAAAGGCCAGAAAAGCTATTTCTGATTTTTCGGGCGGGAAAATTGGTGAAGATGATGTGAATGCATTGTGTGCAGCTTCGGTTTATAAAATGCCGGGGTTTGAGAGAAAAACAGGCGTTGGGTTTTTGGATAGCGCCCTTGTAGTAGTGAATACTTTAAGAAAAGTTGGACATCTTTCGGTTCTTAATAGGGCAAAAGATGATTTGAAGATGGAGTTTATTGAGGTTATGAACTTATCAACTCTTACTTTAAGGCAGATAAGAGAAATGGATGATAATTTGCAGGGAAATAAATATTTGATTGAAGCAAAAAGTGGAAAAACCCCTCTTGAAGAAATGAAGCTTAAATTTATAGAGAGTATTAATTCTTTAAGATTAAAGCTTGACGGAAAAGCTCGGGAAAAAGGTATACAGGATGCATTTGAAAGATCTTTGGATTTATATCTTCAGGAGAAAAAGGAGCTTACCGATGAAGACAAAATAAAGATACGAAGTAATGCAAAATTTGAAGATTTAAGGTTGTTGCAAATTTTTGATCTTGCTTATGGGAATCCGGAAGATCGTGAGAAGTGGTTTATAAAAAGTATGTCCAGAATACCAACCATAATACGCGCACACAGGGAAATTTTTGGAGAAAACAAATATATAAGAGCTACATATAAGGAATATCACATGAAAAGAATAAGTGAATGGGCGACAAACGGTTTTATGCAAAATGCACGAAGGTGGAACATGGGTAGTCTTTTGAAAGATATTAATGATGTTGAGAAGATGGTTGGTGCAGGTTCGGCAAAGCAAGTTTCAGGTTATACTGATCTTTTTGAAAGGGCCGGGAAATACGAAATTTCGAAGGAGGCTGTAATCGATTCGAAAAAGAAACTTACCAATGAGATGCTGGAACACGACAATTTGGTTACGAGATATCATTCTCTTGTTCAAGAGGCTACAAAAATTATGACTGCCGAGGCAAAAAAAGTTATTGATGCCGGAAAAAGTATAGAGATTGTACAGCGTGGTGCCGGTACCGAGTTTATGACTAAAACTCTCGATAAGTTGCCACATGTGTCCGACCAAACTTTGAGTGCTATTTTTGGCGATGTTTCAAAGCTTGATAAAACTAAAATCACAGGTGGAGATCTTATTGCCGGTTATTCAAAAAAACTGGTTGATCTTAACGGTATGCAGGAGATTACGCGTGCCAGATTTTCGGCTCTTGGAAACGTTATAGATACAAAAGTAGCGCAGCCTTTTGGCGAAGTTTTGTCTCTTAAGGGTGAGCGAGTAAAGGGTAAGATTGAGATGAAAAATATGCAAAAAGGAGTGGATGAAATAAGGGATCTTGTTAAGCCAACTCCTGGTAAATACGCACTTAAAACATATGGGCTTCCAGGGATAATACTTGGAGCCGAAATGTATTATCTTGCTACCGGAAAGGCAAAGACCGGCGAGGTTATGTGGGATCTTGGAGAAGCTGCTGCAGGATTTATGCCGTTTCTTGGGACATCGCTTGATATTAGGGGAGCTATTAAAGGAAAAACTCTTTCCGGTAAAAAATTAAGTACAAAGGAAAGATGGATGTATGTTGGATTTGCAGCAATTGGTGCTGTTGCGGATGTTGCTACTTTATTGGGAGGGATCGGAGTTGGGCTCCGTGCCGGACTTGGAGGTGTTCGTGCCGGGAGACGTGCGGTTCAAGCAGGAAAGACTCTTGATAGCGCAAATACAATGAGACAGGTTGCTTATGTAAATGACCTTCCTTGGCTACAAAGAAAGATTGCAAGCGGAGCTTCTTATTTTAGTAAGGCAAGTAGAGCTGAAAATGCAACTGAGGCTTTGGTTGCGGCAAAGGCAATGGATCAAGCAAATCTTATAGGCTCTTTAAGCAAAAGTGGTAAGTACGGCGATCTTAAAAGCTTAGATGGAGTGGAAGACGCGTTAAAAGTTGCTAACAATGCTGAAGATATTGAAAAGTTAAAAAAAATACAAAAGTTTTATAAAGAAACTTCCGGTGGAGTTGATTACATGAAGGCAATGGAAAATGCAGGGAAAGGAATAAATGTTCCTGCCAGTTTTCTTGGAAGAGCTTGGTATGCAACTCTTGGGGAATTCAAGAAAGTAAAAGCTTATTTGCTTTCAATAGGTATCCCGGCTGATGTTTTAAAGACATATGAGAATTCTTTTGGCTTGGTTAAAGGTGCTGAGAATTTGAAGGCTGATAGTGTTGCTAAGCTTACAAAGCTTTACGAAGTAAAACATCTTGAGCAGGTAAAACAAACAGAGGCTCTTGAAACTCTTGCGAAAGTTTCAGGGGAACACGGCAAAATTGGAGAGCAATATGCCGATCTTGTTAAGCAATCAAGCGAATTGGCAAAGAAAAATGTTTCTCTTGAGCAAAGTAAAATAAGGCTTACCGACCAATATAGCAAACTTAAGAAAAGTTTTGATGCGACTAAAAATATGTCGCCTGATGAAATTGCAAAGTTGAGCAAGAATATAACACAAGAAGAGCTTGCCGCTGCAAAAAAACTTGCTGATAAAGCTGACACAGATTGGTTGGATTCCGTTAATACTGCAAAAAAGATTGATACCGATAAAGCGACTGTTGGAAATAAAGTTGCCTCAAGTAGTGAAACAGCAAAAACTTGGAAGCAGAATCTTGATGGTGCCGGCACAAGTCTTACGAATACAAATAAGGAAATTATGATGGGGGAGGAAGCTGTAAGGACTGCAGAATTCCAGCTTCACAATGCAAACTCAACAAGGTCTCTCATCCAGGTCGAAATGATGCAGAAGGCCAATGATGCTGCTCGTTTGGCTGATAGTTTTGCATCGGTTACAAGTACTTTGCAAAAAGGCGGTCTTGTTATGGGGGGTATATGGTTTTTGACAGGATTTAACAAAGGCCCTGCGGAACAATATGAAGCCATGAAAAAATATGGATCAAAGGGTGCTACCGTTATCGGAGATATAGGACACGAATTGTATGTTGCCGATCATTCCGGTCAGCCTGCCATTGATGAGATGGTTGAAGGAAGAGTGGAAAGCGTAAAAAGAGAAAAAGTTGTTATGGGTTACCTTGATGAGGCTAAAAAGAAAGGTGAAGATCCCGCTTTTATGCTTGCAAGAAATTTGGGGGATCCTGTTGTTCAGGAAGTTGCAAAGAAAAACGGATTGTTGGAAAAAGCTCAAAAGCTTTTAGCTGAAGGGAAGGTTAAAGTTACCGAAGAAGCAAGTGCGGTTATAAAGGAATCAGCGGCTGGAGACGTTGCAGGAAAAGTGAGCGAAAAAATTTCGGGCTAAAAATATTAATCAATAACTTATCAAAAATATGAATACAAAAACTATACTTATAATTCTATCAAGAATATTTGAATTGACTGTTCTTTACATAGGCTGTTTTTGGATATGGAATAACTTCCCTAGTCCTTACAATTTCTGGGTTGTTATGAGCTTTATTGGTGTTTACGTTCTTTACCTCGGCGTCACACTTTCCAACGATTATTGGGAACTTACACGCGGGGAAGGTGAACCGATGCTTTAAAGTTCAATTTTTCATTGCGAACCTAAAGTCCATACCGTAAACTACGGGTGGACTTTTTTCTAACAATATTTATATGGAATTCGACGGAGTAAAAGAAAAGACGCTCGTACTTGTTAAGCCTGATGCCATTCAGCGCGGCCTTATCGGAGAAATCGTTGGAAGATTCGAAAAGAAAGGACTTAAACTTGTTGGTATTAAAATGATGGCGCTTGATGATGAAATTCTAACAAAACATTATTCTCATCTTACAGATAAACCTTTTTTCCCAAGTCTTGCTAACTTTATGAAGAGTTCGCCTGTTATCGCTATGGCATGGGAAGGACTTGAGGTTGTTAACGCCGTAAGACTTCTTTGTGGAATTACAAAAGCACGAACTGCTGAGGCCGGATCAATCAGAGGAGATCTTGCGATGAGCGTTTCATGTAATGTCGTTCACGCTTCAGACACTGTTGAAAACGCGCAAAATGAAGTTAAAAGATTCTTTGATGAAGAGGAACTTCACAATTACAACAAGTCTGAATACGAACATGTTTACGCTGAAGACGAGCGATAATCTCACGTTTTAAATGTACTACGTTTTAAACGGAAAATTTGTTGAGAGTAAAAGGTGCGTTATCCCGGTAACCGACCATGGGTTTTTGTATGGCGATGCCGTTTATGAAACAATGCGTACTTGCTCCGGTAAAGTGTGGCTTTTTGATGAGCATTTTAAGAGATTTATATCGTCGGCCAAAGTTATGGGGTTGGAAATCCCGTACAAAAAATCCGAAATTTATGAGCAAATAGTCGGACTTATAAATAAAAACAGCCTTAAAGAAGCGCGAATAAGAATCACTCTTTCAAGAGGATCGAATGAACTTGATTTTGGTCCGGCAAAAAATCCAACATTTTTGGTTGAAGCAAAAAAGCTTACATTCCCGCCAAAAGAACTTTATGAAAAAGGAATTTCTGCGGTTACTTTTGAAATTGAACGTCCGATGGCCAAAGTGAAAACAACCTCGATGTTGCCGTCAATTTTGGCTTATCAATACGCTTTAAAGAAAAAAGCGCACGAGGCGTTTCTTGTTGATCATCGCGGAAGAATAACGGAAGGCAGTATGAGTAACGTGTTTTTTGTGAAGAACGGGAAAGTTCTTACGCCAAAAAAATATTTGCTCGAAGGGACTGTTCGTAAGTTGATTATCAAGGAGGCAAGGGCAAAACAAACTACAATCAAATGTCGTGATCTTGCGAAAATGGACGAGGTTTTTATAAGCAGTACCACAAAAGGGATTATGCCGGTTACAAAAATTAACGGTAAAAAAGTTGGGGACGGGAAGGTTGGGCCGATAACTAAAAAAGTTACCGAGTACATAGGAGTTACCGAGTAAGTATGAAAAAAATATCGCTAAAAGACGGGCCGTTGATCATGGGAATCCTTAATGTGACTCCCGATTCTTTTTCTGATGGCGGTGAATATAACAGTATAGACAAAGCAATAAAACACTTTGATGAAATGATTGAGTGGGGTGCCGATATTGTGGATATAGGCGGGGAATCCACAGGGCCCGGTTCAAAAGACGTTTCCGAAAAAGATGAAATTGCGCGAGTGATTCCCGTTTTAAAAGAGGTTAGAAAAAGATCGAACATTTTAATTTCTGTCGACACTTATAAAGCGGAAGTTGCAAAAAGGGCTTTGGATGCAGGCGCAGATATAATCAATGATGTTCTTGCTTTCCGTGGTGACGGAGATATTGCCGGAACTCTCGCCAATTATGACAATCAAATAATCATTATGTATTCAAAGGATGCCAACGGCAGAACAACCGGAGAGGCCAGAGAATATACCGACGTAATAAAATATATAAAGAATTTTTTCGAGGAAAGAATTGAGTTTGCCGAAAAAAAGGGAATTTCCCGCGACAGGCTTATTTTGGATCCGGGACAGGGCGCTTTTGTTAGTTCCATACCAAAATACAGTCTGCAAATTCTAAAACATTTGGACGAATTTAAATCTTTCGGTTTGCCGATTATGATTGGGTCTTCAAGAAAATCTTTTATAGGTCAGACTCTTAAACTTCCCCTTCATGAAAGATGCGAGGGGTCATGTGCTTGCGTCGCCGCAGGTGTTATGAACGGTGCAAATATTGTTCGTGTTCACAACGTAAAGGAAGCCCGCAGAGTTGCCGACATGGTTTACGCGATTAGAGAAAGTTAATAATTTTTTTAGAATATTTTTAAAATTGTTTGATATTTTGTGTATGTCTTTTTTCAGTATTGATTATTAGGGTTACTTCAAGGTAATCTTAAGGTAACCCTAATCAGTAAAAAATGGTTAAAACTATAAGTGTGAAAGAATTAAGAACAAATTTCCCGAAAGTAAGGGAAGGATTGGCTAAAGGGATAACATATCTTGTTATTTATCAATCAATACCAATAGGTCAGCTCAGGCCCGTGGATCCGGAAAATTTGGTTATAAATGCATCTTCGTCCGATATGGAGGCGGCAAGTTCAATTGATATCTTGGGGAAAGAAAAGCTTTCAGCTAAAGAAAAAAAACATTATAAATCGTTAATAAATGGAAAATGATTTCATAATTAAAAGTGACAATCGGAATAATCTTGCGACTGATTCCGTTGTTAAAACGAAACAAATTTCAACATTCGATAAAAGGCGTATTATTCAACCAATAGGGATGGTGAATAATTTTTATCTTTTAATGCTAAAGAAATATCTACTTAAGCACTTTGGGCTTGAATCCAAATCTATTAAAGAATCATAAGCTCAGGTTTTAAGTTTTGTTTGCAAAATTGTTTTATTTACGCCAAAATTCTTTCTGCATAACAACCGGCAAATATGCTTATTACAAAAGAATTTACATTTGATTCTGCGCACTATCTTACCGAGTATCACGGCAAGTGCGAAAAGATGCACGGACACACGTATAAAATGCACGTTACAATCGACGGGAAAGTTAAGAAGGATGGAATGGTTTATGACTTTGTGGAGCTAAAAAAACTTGTTAAGGAAAATGTTATAAATAAGCTTGATCACGCGCTTTTGAATGACATAATTAAGAATCCGTCGGCGGAAAATATTGCTGTTTGGGTTTGGGAAAATCTAAAGGAAAAAATAAAGGGCGCAAAATTGTATGAAGTTAAAGTTTGGGAAACCGCTACGTCGTTTGTAACTTACAATGGTAAATAACATTCGCCTTAAGATGAAAGAAATCGAAGTTAAAATTTTGGAAATTGATCCGGCCGCTATAGAAAAATCGCTACTTAAGCTTGGTGCGGAAAAGAAATTCAGCGGTCTTGTTAAAGTGAGATATTTCGACAAAAATGGTGAGATCAAAAAGAAGAAAGATGTTTTGCGCGTTAGACAATTTGGCGCCGACAAAGGTGATCAGCCTGAGAAAGTTGAAGTCTGCTACAAAACAAATAAGCACACAGAAAACGGATACAAAGTTTGTGATGAGTATCATTTAGCCGGACATAATTTTGATGAATCCATAGGTTTTTTTGAGCATCTTGGATTTGAAATAACGTGTTCGTACGAAAAAAAACGAACTGTTTTTAAGTACAAAAATCTTGAAATTGTTATTGATGAATATCCGCAAATTTCGCCGTTTATGGAAATTGAAGGGGAGGATACCGAATCAATAGAACAATTGATAAAAGATCTTGGCGTAGACGAAAAGGAAAGAAGTTCGAAATCAATCGGAGGTTTGTTGAAGGAAAAATATCCGCACGTTCAGCTTGATGGTTTAATATTTTGATATGCACACAGTTTATCTTTCACTCGGGAGTAACATTGGAAACAGGAATAATAATATTAAAAAAGCCGTTGTGCTTATTGACGAATGCGGGCTGATTGTAGAGGATATGTCAGCTTTGTATGAAACCGAGGCCGTCTCAAAAATCAAACAAAGAAATTTTATAAACGCGTGTGTAAAGGTGAGTACGGAATTTTCTCCGGAAAAAGTTTTGCGTGCGATTCAGCTTGTTGAAAAACAGATGGGACGCGACAGAAGTCTGCCAAAAAGAAAAGGTTACGAAAAGCCGCGCATTATCGACATCGACATTCTTTTGTATGACAAAATAAAAGTGAACAAAAGGAATCTTAAAATCCCGCATCCGGAAATGAAGAAGAGGAGATTTGTTTTAGATCCACTTTCCGATATTGCCCCGCACATCGTTTAACGCTATAGTCGAGCCATGTACAACGTAGATCAGTTACACAATAAGGCGACAGAACTTCGAATAAAATGTTTGGAGGCAATACATAAGGCAAAATCCGGTCATACGGGAGGATCACTTTCCGTTATGGATATTTTGGTTGCGCTTTATTATGCCGAGCTTCCGGGCGGTCCGATAATGAAATACGATCCGCAAAAACCGGGGTGGGAAGATCAAGATTATTTGATTTTATCAAAGGGACATGCCGCGCCCGCCCTTTATACAATTCTTGCAGATCTTGGATTTTTTGACGCAAGTGAACTTGGTTTTTTAAGGCAGGTTAATTCCATGCTTCAGGGGCATCCTGTTTTAAAAATCCCGGGAGTAACAATGACAACCGGTTCTCTCGGGCAGGGATTTGCCGCTGCGCACGGCCTTGCTTTAAGCCTTAAAATGGATAAAAAACCGAACAGGGTTTTTGCGATTCTTGGTGATGGGGAACTTCAGGAAGGAATTGTTTGGGAGACCGCAATGTCGGCCGCGCACTATCATTCCGACAATTTAACAGTTTTTGTAGATAACAATGAACTTCAAATAGACGGCTTTACAAGGAGCATTATGAACGTTGAACCTATCGTGGAAAAGTTTGAAAGTTTTGGATGGAATGTAATAAAAGTGAGAAACGGACACGATTACGATGCGCTTTTGGAGGCTATAGAAAAAGCTCTTATAACCATAAGGCGACCAACATGTATCGTTTGTAATACAATCAAAGGAAAAGGAGTTACTTTTGCAGAGAAAAAAGCCGGATATCACGGTGTACCGCTTAGCGATCAGGAAATGAAAGAAGCGATTCCGGCGCTCAGGAATACTTTAATCAAAAAAGATTAATGACCGAATTTCTTATAGCTACATTCGGATTTCTTTTTATGTCGCCGTTTAATATTTCGGGTGATTCCATGGAGCCTATTATGTCGCACGAAGACACGGTTATGTTCGAGTCGCTTTCGTATTCTTTGGAAGAGCCTGCGCGTGGAGATATTGTCGTTTTTTACGGAACGGATGAGCCTGATAAAATCTTCGTTAAGCGAATAATCGGAATGCCGGGAGAGACAATTTTGATCCGTGAAGAAAAAGTTTTTGTTGTGGATGAAGATGGAAACGAGGAACAACTGGAAGAGGATTATCTTCGAAAGTCGGACAGAGAATATTCACTTAGACAAATTGACGGGACAAGGTACCAGGTACCGGAAGGCAAATATTTTATGCTTGGCGATAACAGAAATAACAGCTTTGATTCAAGGACTTGGCACGATCCGTTCATTCCAAAAGAAAGCCTTGTGGGGAAATACTATTTTGAGTTATTTTAGTGTCGACCCATTAATCAAACAACTATATGAAAATCTTTCAATCTTTACTAGTTCTATCATTTGTTTCTTTATTCTTGTTCACGGGATGTGATTGGTTCGGGATTGGCGGAAAGAAAGTTGTTTTTAAAACGGAGAGTGGTACCAGCACATATAAGGTTGAGGTTGCCGACGAAAAAGATGAACGAAATTTGGGGCTTATGAATAGAGAAAGTATGGATGAAGACAAGGGTATGATCTTTATTTATGAAGAAGAAATTAAGCCTGCGTTTTGGATGAAGAATACACTTATCCCGCTTGATATGATTTTTATGGATAAGGATTTTAAAGTTGTTGATTACTTTGTGAATGTTCCGCCTTGCAAGGAAGATCCTTGTGCGCACTATATTCCAAACAATAATGCCCAGTACATAGTTGAACTAAACGCCGGGCAAGCTGGAAAAATGGGATTGCAAAGAGGAGATATGGCGGAATATAAGTAAATGTGGTAAAAAAGAGCTATGAATTACTCTGTCGGAGAAAAAGTAGCTACGCGTACAGCTTTTGGTGAAGCGCTCGCACAGTTTGGTGGACGAAACAAAAAAGTTGTTGTTTTTGACGCCGACCTTTCCGGTTCAACAAAGACGGAAAAGTTCGCAAAACTTTATCCGGACAGACATTTTAATTTTGGAATAGCGGAAGCCAACATGGTTACAGCCGCCGCGGGAATGGCTCTAAGGGCAAAAATTCCTTTCGCGTGCAGCTTTGCAATGTTCGTTACCGGCAGAGGATGGGAGTACATAAGAAACAGCATTTGTTATCCGAATCTGAATGTAAAAATTGTTGGAACTCACGCCGGAATTTTAACCGGAGAAGACGGGGCCACTCATCAGGCTTTGGAAGATATTGCTTTAATGAGATCGCTTCCTAACATGAAGATTATTTGCCCTGCTGATGCTGCGGAAATGTATTTGGCAATGGACGAAATTCTTAAAGATTTTGGCCCAACTTACATAAGACTTGGTCGCGGTGATGTGCCTGTTATTTATGGGCCCGATCATCAATTTAGAATTGGATTTGGGGATATTTTAACTTATGGAGAAGATATAAGTTTGATTGCAACAGGGACTATGGTTCACATTTGCCTTGAAGCTGCAAAAATGCTTGAAGACCACGGACTAAAAGTTATGGTAGTAAATATTTCAACAATAAAACCGATCGACGAAAAATTAATTGTTGATTGCGCGCAAAAAACAAAAATGGTTGTGACTGCGGAAGATCACAATATTATCGGTGGCCTTGGAAGCGCGGTTTCTGAAGTTTTAACTGAGCATTATCCTGCAAAACTTCACAGAATAGGAATGGAAGACAGGTTTGGTGAATCCGGAAAACCGGCAGACTTATACAAAAAATATGGACTCGATGTACAGGGTGTGTACGAACGAGTCCTTACTTGGTGGGAAAATAGAAGCCTGTAACTTAAGCTGATGGAAGGGTCAGCCTTTTAACATCTCTTAAAGTTTTTCCTGCTAGGTTTGCTGCTAATGCTTTAACTTTTGCTGCTTCGTGGTCAGTTAAAGGATAAGCTTGACTGGCTATTTCAGATGAAAGTTGAGGATCGGCTTTTGGCATAACGTCTCCATACCCTCCATACGGATTTATTTCGCTCTTTCTAACTTTTTCGGTTTTGGCAGGGTCCATTATGTTTCGAATCCAGAAGAAATCTTTTTCACAATCAACAATTACCCATGATTCTTCCCAATAAGTAACAATATCATTTTTCCCCGGTTCTGACGGATTTAATACTTTACAAGCGGCTTCACAGGTCGAACAAACAATGTTATCCGGCAATCTAAAGCCAGAGCTTCTAAAATTTTCTTGCAAAGTTTGAATATCTACAAGAAGTGTTTCTCCCGTTTCTTCGTTAAAAAGTGTCGCCGTATTATTGGCCAAACTAAGCTGTTTTAATGCAAGTACCTGTTTGGTTACCAAATCTTGAACTTTCCCAAATTTTTGTAAGTCGCGGAAAAAATTCTGGTCGATTTTAACCTCCGGTGTACTGGTGCGTATGTCTGTCGCATAACGGTCGTCATATGCTAGCGTCATAATTTGCTTATTGTTTAGGACTGGAAGTTAATATAACCTTAAAGTTTATATCTGTCAACATCTTTTTCCGGAGATTCAATTACGTATATGTTGAAGGCTCTCTATAATGAAACCGCTAACCCAAAAAGAACTATGCAAAAGCATCCAATAAAAATCTTTTCAGGGTCATCTCATCCGGAGCTTGCGCAGGAAATTGCGAAAAATCTTCATGTTAAGCTTGCGCCGATGCATATATCACGGTTTGCCTGCGGTGAAGTTTACGCAAAACCGATTGAAAGCGTAAGAGGATGTGATGTCTTTGTTGTACAAACAGCAACTCATAAGGTTAATGAGGATCTTATGGAGTTATTTGTAATGCTTGATTCTTTCAAGCGATCATTTGCAGGAAAAATTCATGTTGTTATGCCTCATTACGGCTATTCAAGGCAGGATCGCGTTGCTACTCCTCGTGAGCCTATTTCCGCAAAACTTATGGCGGATTTAATTTCAACCGCAGGAGCGGATCATGTTATAACAATGAATCTTCATTCCGATCAGGAACAGGGATTTTTTGACTTCCCGGTGGATAATTTATATACACGAAAGTTTTTTGCCGACTATTTTAAGAAGAAAAAATTAAAGAATCTTGTTGTTGTATCTCCGGATGCGGGAGGCGCAAAAGAGGCAAAGAAATTTGCAGATGCGCTTGGAGCCGAACTTGCGATTATTCATAAATCAAGACCAAGGGCAAACGTGTCCGAAGTCCTTCATCTTGTGGGTGACGTTGAAGGAAAAAGATGCATTATTTATGACGATATGATTGATACCGCAGGCTCAGTTTGTAACGCGCTTACAGCTCTAAAGAAAAATGGCGCGCATGAGGATGTTTATTTGGTGGCTACTCATCCGGTATTTTCAGACCCGGCTGTAGAAAGGCTTTCTGAGGCGGGATTTAAAGAGGTTGTTGTTTCAAATTCAATTCCGGTTCCTAAAGAAAAAAGATTTAAAGGTCTTACGGTTTTGTCGGTAGCTCCTTTATTGGCGCAGATTATCAAAAATGTGCACGATTCAAAATCGGTATCTACGGTATTTAATACATAACGAAAAGTACGATGGAAATATATATAGGGTCTGATCACGCGGGATACAAGTTAAAGCAGGCTGTAAAAAAACATCTTGAAGGAAAGGAAATTAAAGTTACGGATCTTGGAAGTTTTGAAAGTGAAGAGTCGGTTGATTATCCGATTATTGCCAGAGAAGTTTGCGAAAAGGTTCTTGAATATCCAAATACTATGGGGATTATGATTTGCGGGACAGGGCAGGGCAGCGCAATGGCCTGTAACAGGCACAAAGGAATTCGCGCGGCACTTTGTAACACAACTTATCTTGCAGAAATGGCCCGAAAACACAACTATGCAAACGTTCTTTGCATGGGTGAAAGAACCACGGAAGAGCCCCTTGCTTTGGAAATAGTTGATAAATTTTTGGAGACAAAACCGGACACAGAGGAGCGTCACAAAAAGCGCGTAGATATGTTTGATAAATAAGAAAATGAAGATACAAATAGCACCATCAATTTTATCGGCGGATTTTGGGAAACTGAATGAAGATATCGCGACTGTTGAAGATTATGTTGATTACTTACATATCGACGTTATGGACGGACATTTTGTGCCTAACTTAACTTTTGGCGCGCCGGTTGTTAAATGTATAAAGAGTAAAAAACCTTTGGATGTTCATTTGATGATAGAAAATCCAATGGAGTATATAGACGATTTTGCTAAGGCGGGAGCGAACATTTTGTCGTTTCATTACGAGGCGGTTGAAAATCCACGTGTACTTATAAATATGATAAAAGAGCGTGGAATAAAGGCCGGGATGTCGGTTAAGCCGGGAACGGAAGTGGAAGTTTTGGAAGAATTTTTGTCTGAGCTGGACTGGGTTTTGGTGATGTCCGTTGAACCCGGATTTGGAGGGCAGTCTTTTATGCCGTCAGCTTTGGATAAAATTAAGTGGCTACGCGAGAAAGCACCGAATCTGGATATCGCCGTTGATGGCGGAATAAATGAAGAAACGGCCAAATTATGCAAAGAAGCCGGCGCAAATATTTTAGTCGCCGGCTCCTATATTTTTAAAGCGAAGGACAGATTAAAGGCGATTGAAAGTTTAAGGGGGTAATGGCTGTAAACTTAATTAATCGTTTACTCCGGCTTAGATACCCTTTCTTCTTCAAAAGATAAATTTTCGGAAACTTTGCCGGTTTTTTTATCAAACCACCCAACAGTTCCATCGGCTGTTTCTATTTCTGCAATACCATTTTTATCAAATCGACCAATCTCACTATATTTTGGAGGCAAAACTTCTTCTCCCTTTGCGTTTATTAATCCGTATCTTCCCCCAAGCTTGACAATTGCAAACCCGCTTTTAGAGTTGTATTTATCGAATTCATCCATTTCTATCCAGTTATACTTTGGAGGCACCATTTCTTCCCCCTTTTTGTTTATTAATCCGTATTTACCATCAAGCTTTGTTTGTAAAACACTCATCTGACCGAAACTATTTTTTATCCAGTCATACTTTGGAGGGATGACTTCTTTTCCATCTTCGTTTATTAGGCCAAATTTTTTATTTATCACTATGGTTGCTAGACCTTCACCAACATTATCTATTTCATCATACTTTGTAGGCGCGATTTCTTCTCCCTTTGTGTTTATTAACCCCCATTTCCCGTTAAGCTCTACTTGCACAGCATTGCCAACACGATACATGCCAATTTCATCATACTTTGTAGGCGTGATTTCTTCTCCCTTTTCGTTTATTAATCCGTGTTTGCCATTAAGTACCACTTCCACAAGGCCATTTTTATCAAAACTACCAATATGATCATACTTTGGAGGCAATATTTCTTCCCCCTTTTTGTTTATTAATCCTTCTTTCCCATTAAGTCCAATTACTCCTACATCTATATTAGTTCCCGAAAAGTCAATCTTATCATATTTTATAGGCAATATTTCTTCTCCCTTCATGTTTTTTATTAATCCCCATTTTCCATTTAATTCTACTATGTAAGGGCCATTCTTCGTTCTATCTTCAAAAGTAAAAAAACGATTATACTTTGGAGGCATTATTTCTTCTCCTTTTTTGTTAATGAATCCTACTTTATCATTAAGAACTACACTTGTAATACCATCTTCATCAAAACCACCAAGACGTATAGCATCATATTTTGGAGGGATGATTTCTTTTCCATTTAGGCCTATTAACCCTTCTTTCCCATTAAGACTTATTGTTCCAACATCGCCTGGTTCAGCTCCGTCCGCCCAGAAAGTAATAGAGTCGTACTTTATAGGCAAGATTACCTTCCCGTCTGTTTTTATTAATCCCTCTTTACCATCTAGCCTTACTACTGCGTAGACGCCGCTTTCATTAATAGTTAAGTTATCATACTTTTGGGGCAATATCTCTTCTCCCTTTTTGTTTATTAATCCTTCTTTCCCATTAAGAGTCGTGAGGATACCCCCCTTAAAAATATATAATCTATCATATTTTGGGGGCACTATCTCTTCTCCCTTTTTGTTTATTAATCCTTCTTTCCCATTAATATTGACAATTGCAATACCATCTTTATTAAAAACCTTTATTTCATTATACTTTGGAGGTATAATTTCTTTTCCTTCCTTCCAGTTAATTAACCCAATTTTGTTGTTTTTTGATACTTGTGCAAATTCATCATAACTTGCGATAATTGGGCCATATTTGGATCCTAATGCTTTGAGTTTTATTTCTTTGGCTTCTTTTATAACTTGATTTAATTTATCATCTACATTTTTTTTGAATTCCGAAATATCTGTGTCTTTAGAGTTTAAATTTTCAGATTCTTTACGAAAAAAAATTTCAAATTTTTCTTTGAGTCCAGATAGTTCAAAGAAATCTTTGCCAATCTCATTTTCTAACTTTTTGTATGCCTTATTAATGATATCGGTTTTATCCCTACTTTCGTTATTTATTGGGGATTTTTCATGTTTTTCCATTTTTGTTTTGGTTAAATTTTTGTTTTTAAATTGGCCCACAGTTATATTCTAACATAATCTGTGAGTCGAGTCAACGGCCTGTGCGGCTTATTTATTACTTATGTTGTAGGATTTTTTTATAAAACCGCAACTTTTTTTTGCACTCGTGTTATTGTTGGTGCAAGTTAATCAAATTTATAACCAAACTAGCCATGAAAAAACTCGCACTCGCAGGATTGATTTCAGTCCTTGCAGTAATCGCTTTAAGCGGTTGCACACAAGCAGACGGGGAAAAGGTGATGAAGGGTAAATACCTTACAACTCCTTATTCCGGAGACATTGTTATCTTTACTACGGATGATTCAGAATCTATTCAAATTGGATTCACAAATGTTGAAGAGTCATTCCAAATGCTTGGCCTAAAAATGAACGATAAAGATTGTGGCTCTTACTCTGGAGAGGCAACCTTAAAGGTTGGCAAACTTTTGAAAAATGAGCCAAATCCGCACGCACCGTTTTATGCAGCAGAATTGATTGAAGTTGTTGAGGCAACAGACCCGGTTTGCGAAATGTAATTTAATACAAAATTATAAGAGGGGCCTAAGTAGAAATACTACAGGCCCTTTTTATTTTGTACTTGCCAAAAGCAAAATAATCTTTTACAATCTGCTCTACCTCTTAGCAACATTTATATTATGAAACAGCCTCTCTTCATTTTATGTGTTTTTGCCTTTTCAGTAGTGGCAAATTCGTTTTTTATAATTGAGCCGAAAATTACGGTTCCGATTGAAGAAGCGCCGGAATTGATTGAAGTTGTGGTTGGGGAAGCAGAGGAGGATGTTTCTGTCCCTGCAAAAGTTGCAGTTTTGGAATATCATAATTTTGATACCGAAGAGGCAAGATGGACCAGGACTTATGAGAATTTTTATAACGATCTTTTGTGGCTTTACAATAACGATTATCGTCCGGTTACAGTCGAGCAGTTTTTGAAGATGGAATTTCCAATAGGTGAAGGGAAAAAACCTGTTTTGATAACTTTTGATGATGCAAGTGAAGGGCAATTTAGAATGCTGGAAGATGGATCAATAGATCCTAACTCTGCCATAGGTATTATGAATAAGTTTATAGAGGAGCATCCTGACTTTGGTAGCGCATCAACATTTTTTGTATTGCCATACAGTTTTGGGCAATCTGAATATACTTCTGAAAAATTAAAATATCTTGTTGATTCGGGACGTGAAATCGGAAGCCATACTTTTGGACACGAAGATCTTGATAAAACGGATGCTCAAGTTACGGAAAGTACTTTGGCTGAAGTTGATAAATACGTCGAAGAACAGCTTGGATACGAATATCCTTTAAAGGCGCTTGCTTATCCGCTTGGACACTATCCTGATGGAGAGCTTTTTGAGCTTGTAAAAACCGGAGAATATGAAGGGCATACTTATAATATAAATGCCGCGTTTCTTGTTGGAGCGAATCCTGCTTTAATGCCGGATAATCCAGATTTTGATCCTTACATGATTCCAAGAATTCAGGCGATTGATGAAGAGTGGGAGCGTTGGTTTAATCGTGCTCCCGGAGAAACGGAAAAAGCCAATGAGGAGCCAAATTTTAAACCTTACATAGTTGGCGAAAAAGTGGCTGTTGTTGAGCCAAAACTCCCTTATGAGCTTTGCAAACCAACAACGGTTGAAAGACCTTCTTTTGGAAGTATCGGGTGGAAGGCCATTAAATATAAACTTTCGAAAATTCAAATAAATAAAGTTCCGGCTGAACTAAAATTTAGAGACGGGAAATATTATTACACAGTTCCCGAAGATGGCGGATCTCCTTCCGAATTGTTTTTTTCTTATTCAAGACACTATCGAATGTCGGAGTTTAAAAATGCCATTTTGGCTGCAAATCCCGACAGTGATTTCAAGTCCGGAGACGAAATTGTAATTCCGGACATTCCATTTTTACTTGTAAAGCACTCTATTAATGCCGATCAGCCCTGGGGAATTTATCTCACAGGCTACTATTCGGTGTCGGATGAAGGGAAAAACCTTGCAGCTCAGATGAAGGCGCGTGGAGGCAAAATGCTTGTTTTTGACGTTAAAGAAATAGACGGATACGTTTTTTACCCGTCCGAAGTTCCAATGGTTGCCCAGACAGGTGCGGACCAGCACATAGTAATTCCGGATTTGGATAATTATGTTAAATATTGGCACGATCAGGGTGTTTATCTTGCTGCCAGAATGGTTATTTTTAAGGATATAAATCTTTCATCAAGCAGGCCCGATCTAGCGATTCAAAGTGTTAATGGAGGCGTTTGGCAGGGTACGGAAGGTGGAGCTTGGCTTGATTCTTCAAACGAAGAAACTCAAGGATATATTTTGGCTCTTGCCGAAGAGCTTGCGGAAGCCGGTATAGATGAAATCCAATTTGACTACATTAGATTCCCTACGCAAGGAGACGTTAATGCCACAAAGTACAATTTTGATGAAGCAAGTATTGAAAAGTGGGAAGTTATCCGTGATTTTATTGTGAAAGTTAACGACAGACTTCTTCCTTACGAAACAAAACTTTCTTTGGATGTTTACGGAGTTATCGCGTGGAATGGTGGTTACGATTCAATCTCCACGGGGCAAAAAATGGAGTGCCTTGGACCTTACATCGACGTTGTGTATCCAATGGTATATCCGTCCCATTTTGGTCCCGGATTCGCCGGATTCGATAAGCCGGGAGATAATCCTTATTACTTTGTTGACGTAAGTATAAAACTTTTCCAAGAGGCTTTGGAGGGGACAAATACGGAAATACGTCCGTGGCTTCAGGCTTTTTCCTGGGGAGTATCAAATTACGGATGGGGGTATGTTGAGGAGCAGATCAAAGCAACAAACGATAACGGAATAAACGGATACGCTCTTTGGAACGCTTCCAATAATTATTTCTAGTATCTTCTAAAGCGATTTAGCTCGTCTACAAAAGTGTTGTGTGCTTCGGTATACTCGGCGAATGCTTTTTGCGAAGCTTCTTTAAAAGAGCCAAGGCTTGTTTCATCAAGCGGTTTGGCTTCCATGTATGCGAAAAGTTTTTTGTATGAATTCTCGTATGCGGTTACGGCCGGCAGATATTTCTCGTTAAAAATATCTTCTATCGCCTGTCTGTTTTTTAGAGCACTTTTATTTATGTGGTCTTCCAGAGAGCTTTTCTTTTGGGAAATTTTATCAAGCTGATCTTTTATTGTTTGTATGTCGGATGTCGTTTGGAAATTTTTGAAAATTTCGTTTAGGTCGCGGGCGTTATTTCCTACCGAATGAACACCGTTAACAATTTGGTTATGCGCTTCAACCTGCGTGTTTTCGACCTTGGAAGGGCCTATTAGTTGCGCCTTGCCGTCCGATATATCAAAAAAGCCGTACACTGTTAAGATTCCAAAAACGAGTACTATTGCGGTTAGGCCCGAACTGTAGATGAGAAATTTCTTCATAACAGAGGCGAACGTTAGTGAGACTCCAGCGAGCTTAAGGGCGAGCAAGCGTGAGCAAAGCGAACTCCTAGCATTCGCATTATAGATTCGCTTTGGTGGATTGCAAAGTTTTTTATTTCTGTTACAATATTCGGGTTAAATTTCGTTTTATGGAGGACAAAAAATTCAAATTGGTTTCGGATTTTAAACCGACCGGTGATCAGCCGGAGGCTATTGAAAAACTTGTGTATGGAATTAATAACGGCAAGAAACATCAGGTTTTACTTGGGGCTACGGGTACGGGAAAAACCTTTGTAATGGCTAACCTTGTGCAGCAGATTCAAAAACCGACGCTTGTTATAGCTCACAATAAAACCCTTACCGCTCAGCTTTGCGCGGAGTTCCAGGAGTTTTTTCCGGAAAACGCAATAAACTACTTTGTGTCTTATTACGATTATTATCAGCCTGAAGCGTATCTTCCGCATACGGACACTTACATCGAAAAAGATTCGTCCATAAACGAGGAGATTAACAAGTACAGGCATGCCGCGACGCAGAATCTTCTTACCAGAAAAGATGTGCTTGTTGTGGCTTCGGTATCGTGTATTTACGGACTTGGAAGCGTTGAGGAATATGGAAATATTGCGATTGAAATGAAAACAGGTGAAGACTATAAGAGGGACAAAGTACTTAGGCATTTAACCGACATTCAGTATAGCCGCAGCCAACTTGAATTCAGGCGCGGAATGTTCCATGTTTTAGGCGATACAATAGAGGTTTATCCTCCTTCGGGCGATACCATTTTCCGCTTTGAATTTTTCGGAGATAATCTTGAAAGAATTAGTGAGGCTGATGCTTTTACGGGTGAAGAACTTCATAATCTTGAATCCGTAAAAATATTCCCCGCAAAACATGATGTAACTACTACCGAGAGAATAGAAAAAGCTATCGGGTTGATACAAATCGACCTTAAAGAAAGATATGATCAACTTAAAAAAATCGGGAAAAATATAGAGGCGGAAAGGTTAAAAACAAGAACGGAATATGATATAGAGATGCTTATGGAAACCGGATATTGCAGCGGAATAGAGAACTATACGCGTTATCTGAATTTGCGTGAGCCGGGGGAACAGCCGGCAACTTTGATAGATTATTTTCCTGACGATTTCCTTGTCCTTATAGATGAATCACATATGACTGTTCCGCAGATCGGGGCCATGCATAACGGGAATTTATCACGAAAACAGACTTTGATTGAACACGGATTCAGGCTTCCTTCAGCCAACGATAACAGGCCTTTAAAATTTGATGAATTTGAAAAACATATAAAAAACGCCGTGTATGTTTCCGCGACTCCCGGTAAATATGAGTTGGCAAAAACCAAAGGAAAATTTGTTGAGCAGATAATTCGTCCTACGGGGCTTATTGATCCGAAAGTCGAAGTTAGGCCTACAAAAGGTCAGATTCCGGATTTATTAAAGGAGATTAGAAAGAGAATTGAGGCCAAGGAGCGCGTGCTTGTTACAACTCTTACAAAAAGATCTTCGGAGGAACTTACCGAGTACCTTGCAGAGCAGGGAATAAAGGTTAGATATTTGCATTCTGAAATTGAAACGCTTGAAAGAATAGAAATTTTGCGAGACCTTCGTCTTGGAAAGTTTGATGTTCTTGTTGGAATTAATCTGCTTCGCGAGGGGTTGGATCTTCCGGAAGTTTCATTTATAGCTATTTTGGATGCCGACAAACAGGGATTTTTGAGGTCTACATCAGCTTTGATACAAACAATTGGAAGATGCGCCAGAAATATAAACGGTTGCGTTGTTATGTATGGAGACGTGATGACGGATGCCATGAAGGGCGCGATTGGGGAGACGGATAGACGCCGAGAAAAACAGGTGGCGTATAACAAGAAACACGGAATTACGCCTCAGACAATTATAAAAGCGATTAAAGAAATAACGCTTCACGGTAAAAAAGATGAAACCAGAGTCGACAGGAAAAAGGTTCCAAAGGACGAAATGAAGCACCTTATTAAGACACTTGAGGATCAAATGGATCTTGCGGCTCTTAATTTGGAATTCGAAAAAGCCGCAGAGCTAAGGGACGAAATAGATATGCTAAGGGAAGAGTTCGGGGTTTGAGGTTCATAAAGTACAAGCTTGTCCCGGGGCGGAATTGGTCGAAATTTGCTAAATGGCGGATACAAACGGATCTCGGTCTCGGCATTTCTAACGCCGTGGTTGACTTTTCATGTAAAGTGTATTAGAATCCGCCCCTTATCTTATTCTAATGGGTGCATATGAGTAGAGAGAAAGTCGCTGTTGTTACGGGAAAAGATCTTTGTTATCTTGATGATACCGATGGGGCGAATGTTTTGGTGAAAAATTTTGCTGAACATGTAATTAAAAATGAAGGTCTTGATGTTGATATATATACTCCCTGCGGTTATTCGGGGCATCAGTTTGTTGATTTGAAGGCACAATCTCAATCTGAAGAAAATATTGAAATTTCCCCCGGAATTACAGTTAAAAGATTCCCAGTTCCGAGGGTTGTAACCCCCAACTATGAAAATCAGGGGCTTGAACTTCTAAATCGGGTAAATATTTCAATGGGAGAAGCTGTATATTTTGAGGATGGCAAGTTGTTTGATTATTTACGCATTCATATAATCCATATGGCTCATAGTTTCGGGTTAGTTTTGGGTGATATTGTTCCAATTGAAAGAACGATTGTTCATCCGATGATGCTTGGAACGGAGTATAAGAATTTCTCAGAAGTTTCACAAAGTTATATAGATATTGAAAAAGCTGTTTTTAGGAAACAAATATTGGTTCAAACTCCTTCGATTGCCGAATCGGAAACACTAATTTCGGACTATAGTGTCTCTCCTGAAAAAATAATAATAACTCCGCGTGGATTCAACCCTGAAGCATTAACTATACGACAGCGAACTTTACCACCTATTCAAAATCGTAAAGTTAGGATATTGTGCGCAAATATGGTTCGTCCTCAAAAAGGACAAAAGTACTTTATTGATTTTGCAAAGGAATGTAAAAAAAATAATTTACCTGTTTTGATAAGTCTTGTCGGAGTTAACGGTACAAGTTATTCTCCGGCTTATAACAAATATTCAAGAGAGATTTTTGATGAAATCGAGAAGGAAAATTTATGGGATTCATTTGATTTTTTGAAGCCAAGATCACAGCAAGAACTTGATAAAATTATGTTGAATTCTGATGTTGCGTTTTATCCATCTGTCTTTGAAACTTTTGGTAAATCACCTTTGGAATCAATGGCCACAGGTCTTCCGACAATCGTTTGTGATGATGTGCCGGCATTTCGGGAGTTTATAAAGGACGAAGAGACCGGGATTTTAACGTCTCGTAATTCACAAGCAATGGTTGAATCTCTAAAAAGGCTTTTGTATAAACCTTCTCTTTATACGGATATAAGCAAAAATGGAATTTCCAAGGGGGCGGAATTTTTTTGGGAAAATGTATTATCACGAATGATTCTTGATACAAATAACAAGATTTCGGATGTTTTATCTACTTAGACATGGCGAAACAAATTTTAATGCTGAAGGTTTGATCCAGGGCCATTCTGACAAATCTGTTTTGAACGATAAGGGTAAGATGCAAATTGAGAATGCCGGGCGTTTGCTGGCGGAAAAAGTTGAATATTTTGATGAAGTTTATTGTAGTGATATTTTGCGAGCAAAGGAATCTTGGGAGATTTTGAAGGAACACATACGTTACATAAGGGTTTCTTTTGATTCTGTTCTAAGAGAGCAATTTCAGGGTTGTTTCGAAGGGCTGCCATATACGGATTCGAATTGGCTTTTAAACAAAAGTTGTGTGGCTGAAAGTGAGCTTGATGTTGAATCTCGAATGGCCGATTTTTTTAAAAATCTTGATTCGGAAAAGGAAATTTTGATTATTTCTCACGGCCATGCATTAAAATTATTTTTATCTTCGATTGGAGTGGGGATTGAGAAAATACCAAATGGGGCCATTATAAAAATGAATTGGAATTTAAACGAGAATGAGTCTCCAGTTTTCGAAATATTAACAAGTTAATAGTAGAAATGAAATTAGGTGTGCAAAGTTTAAAATTAGATCTTACAAATTCGTGCAATCAAAGTTGCAATTTTTGTCCTTATCATGGAGTTGAAGGAGAAGTTTCTGATCTGGGGAAGATGAAGGTTCCTGTTGAAAAAATTGATTTGGCTATAGTAAAAAAAATAATTGAAGATTTAGATGGTGTACTAAAAAAAGTTAAGTTGTCTGGATCCGGAGAATCGACTCTCCATCCCGATTTTAAAGAAATAGTTGAGCTTATAAGAGGAAAAAACCTTTTTATTAAGCTAATAAGCAACGGGACGACTCTGGATTGTTTGGCTGAATTTTTAAACGAAAATATAGATGACCTGGTTATTTCTTTACATGGCGATGAGACAATTCATGACAACTTGGTTGGCTTAAGAAAAGCATACGAAAAAGTTTTATGTGGATTATTTAAAATAAAAAATCTTCCTGCCGGACGACTTGAAAAAATAAATATTGCATATGTTATTAATGGGGAGAATCTGGATTCTGTTGTTAAGATTGTTGATTTAAGCAGAAAAATAAATGTGCCGGTTGTTTTTTATTTTGATTTCAATCCTCAGAAGCATAAAAAAATAGACATGAAACTTCTATTTTCTATGATTAAACTTATTCGCGAAAACGGATTCCAAATTAGCCCAGACCTTGATGAATCTGCAATTTTGGAATTTTTTTCATTGGATACCTTTGTTTTAAATCCACATTCTTGCAAGCATGTCCTAGACGAGGTTGAAATTAAGGCAAATGGTGACGTTTGTGTGTGTCGCAGTAAAGTTTGGGGTAATTTAAATGAAACCGGAATACTTAATATAATTGAATCAAGGCAGAGGAATGAATTCCTTGATTTGGTCGACAAGGAGGCGAAATCTGCCAACGGTCTTTCTACGGAGAGATGTGACAGATGTTGCTATCAGAATCCATTTTCGCAAAAATATAAGGATAAATAATGGACAAGAAAAAAATTCTTTTTGTTTCTGATAAATTTCCGCCGCACATAGGAGGAATGGAGACGCATGCTTATGAGTTTATCAATCATTTTAGAAATCAAATTGGTTATGAACTTAATTCTTTGTCGTTTTGTCACGATGAAACTCCTGATAATTTGGGTATTTCAAAGCATGAAGCCGAGAAATTTGCATTAATGAATAATGTTAAACACATACTTCCTTACAAATCAATTAATGACCCTAGTGCTCTTAATGAATGGATTTCGGATAACCCTGCTGATATAATTTTTTTTAACAGTTTGTATTGGGTTCGCATATTTGATGTTTTAAGAGGGCAGAATCCATCATCAAAAATAATTATGCGTTCCGGAGGTACGGATATAAGGCAGTCAAAGATTGTTGGCAAAGGTGATACAATTGAAGAACGTAGGGCCTTTGTTAAGCAAATGATAAATGAAAATCTGGATCATCTTGTTATTACGACAAATTATGTAAGAGAAAGACTTATTGAAATTGGTATAGATCCCATAATTATGGAGCCTTTTGTTGGAGGAGTTGATACCAATAGGTTTTCCCCGGTTTTAAATAGCGGGAAAAATGATTTGCGCGAAGAACTTGAATTGCCGAATGATGGAGAAATTGTTATTTGTGTTGCAAGATTCGTACCAGTTAAAGGTATTAATTATGCAATTGAAGCCATGAGAAATGTTATAAAAAGTTCATCGAGTCCCGTATATTTCTTGTTGGTAGGTGGTGGACCAATGGAGAAAAATATTAATTCGATGATTTGCGAAAACGGACTGCAGGGGAATGTTATAAGAAGAAAATTTGTGCCGATTAATGAGATCCAAAAGTATTATTGCGCCTCGGATATTTATTTTCAAATGTCTACATGTATAACTCAAGAAGAAGAAGGAGGGAGCTTTGTTACAACTGAGCATATGGGTAGAACTTTTATGGAGGCTCAATCTTGTGGATTGCCTGTCGTTGCGACAGCTGTTGGCGGTATACCGGAAGTTGTTTTGAATGAAGAAACAGGATTTCTTGTGAATGACGGGGATGTAAAAGCTGCGGCAGACTATATTCTTATGCTCTTGGGAAACGAAGAGATGAGGAGGAAAATTGGCGAAAAAGGAAGAGAAATTTCAGTTGAGAAATTTGACTGGTCAAATATATTCAAAAGTTATGAAAGGAATATGTTTTGTAAAAAATAAATTTTTACAATTTTGATCCGGCTCCATAAAATCCACGCATTGTAAATCTGCGAAATCCTTCAGCGTGATCTGTCCAGCAACGCATGCCGTAAAGAGTTGTTAGCTGCTCTGTATAACGAATCCAATTTTCCGGGTTCTTGCTTTCAAAATATCTTATTAGCTCACGCTTTTTTTCTGTGTAATCGGTTATATCTACATAATGATTTGGCTCAAATTGGCCATTACGGCCTAATGCATTATATGTATTACAATAATACATTTCTGTAGGTGTGCCGTTTTTATGCATACACTTTGCTATTGCTTCTATAGCATCCTGCGAAACAAGTCTGTGTGTTGGATGGCTATCTTCGTCCCAATGAGTTATGAAAATGTCCGGAGCTATTTTTGTAACTGCTTCGATTAATTCTTGCCTGGTTGAATACCAAATGAGATCAAATTCCGCCTTATCGCATACGTTTTGTTGTTCGGCTATTTCTTGCTTGTTCAAATCCTCAGCATTGCGGACTACTAAAGAAACTTTAGCCCCACGATCTTTATGTTTCAATAAAGTTCCTCCAGCCCATATTTCTGCGTCGTCCGGGTGAGCGCCTACGAATACAAGGTTTTCCAAAAATATTAAAATTATATAAAGGGTGTAATCATACATTTTTACGCCTATGTGTCAAGGGCCTGCTTCTGCTTGACAACTTGCTAAAGTGTTTGTAGGATTCAAAACCTTGTTACAATTAATATTTTAAAAATGGGTGAAAATACATTAAGAAATGATGAACATCGATATCTTAGCGATATAAAACGTCCCTTTATTGATCCGGAAAAGGTAGCCAAAAGTAATCCAACGGTTTTGGAATTGGTAGCCGCAGTGAGAAGCGAAGTCGCAAATGAGACTCCGGCAAATGAAAAAATAGAACTTGTTATTGATAATGTTCGTTATGCGCTCGCGATTGTTTTTAAGGATGAAGGTGAAAGATATGTATTAATTGGACGTGAATCGATTAGAGGCAACGAAATGGCAAATGAAAATACTTCCAAGGATGACCTTGCTCGTCTTGAAGGGGTTGATTTCCCGGCTGCAAGCAGAGGAGTATTGCCGAACAGTACCTTTAAAGTTAATGAGTCTCTTGATAATGCCAAAATTGAAAAAATTGAATTAATTGGCGTTGCAAATGAAATTCCGGGAATTAATTTGGGCGCGGTCGGTGACGCAAGCGCAGTTGTGATGCCATGCTACGTGGCTACGATTTCCGAGGAAGACGTTAACAGAACTAAAGGCAACAATGGGCGAATTTTGACTGTGGAACAGATTTTGGAGCTTTCGCCTGAGCAATGTTCATCAAAAGTTAAGGTATTGCAGGAATACTTAAGAGCAAAAGTATGATTTGGCCTGCTTGACAAATTCATGCATAGCATTATAATGTCACCCTATTTGTTGTCCCTGCAATATGTCCGAATCTGAAGTTTTTTTAAATCAAGGGGAGAGATTGGATGTTATTAAGGGACTTTTGCGTGATGTTGTTAATGCGGTAGCGGAGAGTAACGATGAGAATATTGATAGGATTTTGGGAGAGCTTGTGTTTCATGTTGAGGCGGCAGGTCCGGAGCTAAAACTTAACGAGCTGGAGGGTAATATTTTAAATTCAATAAAGTTGCGCATAAATGTTTCTTCAAGGGGTATTGCTCAGCTATGCGCAAGGCTTCTTGGTGCTTTAGATCATGAGACGCGTTTTCCGGACGGATGGAAAAGTGAAAAAGATCTTATAAAAGAGGTCTTTATATTTGAGTTAAATCAAAGAATAGATGCAGTTTTAAATGGCATTAATCTTCTAAATGTACTAAAACTTGAGGAGCTTATTAGTGGCTTTACGGTGCACGAAGAGTCCGGTTTGGATCCGGAAGTTTTAAAACTTTGTTATGGCGTTGAAGAGTGTATTAACGATGTTCTTGTCTACGGAAATGAGTTGGATACGACAAGGCTTTTGATTCAAAAAAAGACAGCCCTTACAATCCAGGGGAAGATAAGAATAGCTCTTTCATAAAGGGCTTGTTTGTGCTATAATGTTACGATACAAAAATAAAAAACCAAAATGAACAATTTAGTTGAGGATAATGGAGAGAATGCCCGCAGAGAACAGCCGTATCAAAACCCGGTTCCTTCCCTTGTTGAAGAACCTGTTAGTGAAAATGAGAGGCCTACGCGTCAAATGTTGGCGGTAAGAAATCTCTCCGAACTTGTTTTGGAGGATGAATCCGTAAAGTGGGATACCATTCGCGAAGTGGCCGACAGTTTTGGTAAACTTGGGGACGATCTTGAGCAGTTATCACAGAACTTCCTGTTCCAGAAGGATATGGAGGACCTTGAACGTAAAGAAGCGCCGCCAAATATAGTTGAATTCACGCAGAATATTTCCGACAGAATAGAAGAGACTCATGCTTTTTTGGATGGGAAGTCAGCTATTCTTGGAGATTTAATAACTTCTCTTTTGCGTCATCCGCTAAGTATGCTTCAGGAAAGAGTTGGGAAAATAGGAATTGCCGCAATACATAAAAAGCCGGAAGACTTAAAGAGCGCGTATAATTCTTTTGAAAATTACAGAGTTAAATTTTTTAGCGAATTTTCACAGGTGCTTGGATTTTCAAATGATCCTTTTGCCAAAGTTGATGCCGATCCGTTTGAAAAGGAAATGACGGGGAATATTTTAAATGCTTTAAAAGTACCTGCTTTGCCGGAAAAAATGATGAGAAAATTTGCAGAGAAAGAAGAGATTAAGAAGTTTGAAGAAGAATACAATAAGTCCATGGGAGAAGAGCTTACGGCTCATAAAGAAGAGCTTGAGGAAGAGATTAGAATGAAAAGGGCCGAACTTGAAGAAAAGAGTATCAGGCTTAAGAACTTTACTTCCGATCCAAGAATAATGGAGTCTTTGAAAAAAGAATATGATTATTGGAAGCAAATTACACCTGAAAAGCGATACAAGCAGTTATTAAGAATAAGAGCTTTTGAGCTTTTAAAGTCTTCCGCAGGTGAAAAAAGGATTACGCCGGAGTTTATGTATGGGCTTTATCAGAAGGCAAAACATGTAGCCTAGGTTGCCTTGCAACTATCCTACCAGCCTCCACCGCCGCCACCACCGAATCCTCCTCCTGAGAATCCTCCGGAGAATCCGCTTCCACCGCTCCAAGCGCTTGATCCACCACTTCCGCTACTTCTTGGTGACGAAGCAAATGCAGTTTGGGCTTGAGTGGAGAAATTGCTCAAACGGTTTACCAGGTAGTATGTATTAAATGAATCCATGTTGTCGCCGGAAAACCATGATGGTGGTTTTTTGTACAGGTCTTTAAAAGCTCCCGCCCACTTCTCGCCGAGTCCAAGAACCATGGCGTATGGCAGTAATTTTTCGAAGAATATATTTTGATCTTCCTGGAATTTAATTCTGTCTTTTTCCGCAGTGCGAATGTATTCTTCAAGACCCTTTATCTCCATGTATGCGTTAGCTCCTTTTAATGTTTTGCGTGGCATAATCCTGCCGAAAATTATAAAAAGAATTCCTGTAACTATGATGGCGAAAATAGCAGTTAGGCCAAGAAGTGCAAAAACTGCCGCTGCAAAGAAAATAGTTATCGCAACCATTGCTATTCCTATTCCCAGGTATGTGCCTCTTACTTTTTCCGGATTGTTTACAAAGTATTTTCCTTTAATTAGGTCGTCATAGATTTCTTCCTTTATTCCTTCTATGTGTTTGTAGAATTTGAATTTAAGATCGGAAATTTTTATAATCTTTTTGTCTTCAAAAATCGAATCCAGAATTTTCTTTTCGTGAGATTGGATTCCCTTTGCATTTGCATAATCTTTTAAAATTTCAAGCTCGTAATCGGTATCTTCAAAAAATAACAATTTCTTTGTTTTGAGTTCGTTTATTTTTAAATACCCTTTAACCGCGTAAGTAATTATCACGCTTGTTATGTCGTGCATATCCACTTTCTCGTCTATTATAGTGCCAACCTGAGTTGGACTAAGTCCCTCGGGAGCTTTGTATCTTGGGATGATTGTGCCATTTTCAGCTTTTGGGTCACGACCGGTTTTGTTCCATCTCCAATATAAAAATGCAAACGCGATTATGGGAATTAATAGGGACCAGTTATCAAAAACAAACCACAATATTTTGTTGATCAAAGGTGGCTTTGCGATTATTCCGGTTGGCCATCCCGCCACTATTGTGAACCCGTCTCCGGAGTATGATACTGCCGTTGTCTTGTATTGAAATGTTTTGTCATCAATAACCTGCGCCGTGCATTGTTCTTCAATTGATCCATATGATCCGGTGTAGCAGGCTGCACGCATTTTGCTTGTGTCCGCGCTTTGCGGCAGATGAACTGTTACGGTGCTTGAAAGAACAGGGATTTCCCAGTACACATATGGATTCCAATAAAGCTCGTCGTGATCTTCAAAATAGCCCATGGCTCTGTCCACTTCGTATTTTATTACGTATGTGACAATGTCACTTCTCAAAACATCCGCGTCTCCTATTTTAAGATAATAATCATCTCCGTCTTTGCCTTTTTCGGCTATTGGATGATTGTTTCCGTTTTCGTCAGTGACGCTTATAAGTTTAAAGCGCAGATTGAACGGATTTCCAAATTTATCCGTATAGCTTATTGGGATGTTTCTAAAGATTCCTCTGTGCGGGTCCTGAGTGAAGTCAGCTTTAATTGTTTCCGTAACCTGAATTTTTCCGGATTCGGTTATGGTTATATCCTGATTAACTTGTGGCAGATTCCACGAACTATAAGCCAGCGCAGATGGCAATGCTGGAGCCAAAAATATATAAAGGCCAAGGGTTGCGAGTAGTTTTTTCATTTTTTTAAGAGAAGCTTACTTTAACGTTCTGTTTCTCTCCTTCTTCGATCTCAAAGAAGTCACGCTTTGTAAATCCAAGCATTCCTGCAACTATATTGTTTGGGAAAACCTGAAGCTTTGTGTTGAAATCGCGGACAGTTCCGTTGTAGTACCTTCTAGACATTTGAATGTGTTCTTCAACTTCTTTTAAAGTCGCCTGAAGATCAATAAAGTTCTGGTTTGCTTTTAAATCAGGGTAGTTTTCCGCTACTGCAAACAAAGATTTCAATGTTGAAGAAAGGGCGTTTTCAGCCTGAGCATGTTCTTCCGGTGTCTTTGCCTGCATAGCCTGGCTTCTTGCTTTTGTAACTTCTTCAAACACACCTTTTTCATGTGTCGCATAACCTTTTACCGTTTCAACCATGTTTGGGATAAGGTCCCATCTTCTTTTAAGCTGTGTGTCGATGTCCGACCATCCTTCATCAACTTTGTTTCGAAGAACGATTAGGGCGTTGTAAATCCCCATTGCGAATAAGCCGATAACAACAGCAAGCCCGAGTACAACGTATAAAACTTCCATTTTTTTATCGTTAAAAAGTAACTGTGGCAATTGTAGCAAATTCACTCTCTTTTACCAGCGGAAAATCGCGCTTGACATAACATGTAAAAACAATTACAGTTCTTTCCTTTTTATATATTTGGTTACAAATATTAACAAATGGTTCAAATGGAAAAAGATGATAGAAAAATATCAGGATTGCCGGGAGGTGTAGATCCGGAAAGCCTTGTCCCTTATGCGCAAAAGGTTTTTTCCTTATTGCGGGATGACTTTGAACGTAACCAGGAAACAGTGGCCTGGGCCAGACTTGGAAGTGAAGCGCTTTCCACTTTGGCAGTTACCGGTGAGGCTCCGTTTGCTTCAATTGTACCGGGCGGTTTTGAGTATAAACTTGCTGAGTTCGAGGATGATCTTGACGATCCATTAAGAAAGTCGGACCTTGCCAGACCTACGGGAACAACCAAGTTTTTCTTTGTCGTAGATGAACTTTTAAAGCTTGGTTTTAATATCAATGAGAATCTTAGTGAAGCCGAAGTTGCAGATCTTGTTAAGTTTCTTGAAGATTCGGAAAATGATCGTGTCCCGGGAGAGGGACTTCCACAAAGAGTTAACTGCTTTGTTGAAAAAGCCATTGCGGCTGGTATTCCACGTGGAACATTGGACAAGTTGTTTAATGCAGGCAAACACAGAACGGGTATTTTAATAGGTCTTTCAAAGGAATTTTTGGATTATGCCGGTGAAGATATTTGGTCAAAGAGTGAAGGCTCAGCGCACAATCATCCATGCAGGTATGCAAAACTGGGAAGAGGATTGCCTGTTGAGTATATTACACAGATAGTTGCTCTTGATGATCAAGCCGACGAATTAATTGGATTTTTGGAATTGCAGGTTGAATCAGAAGAAGCCTTAGGTGAAATGGTTGGCGACACCGTGGTTGCTATACATGAACAAGTGGATGAGCTCGAGATTGATAAATAATAAGACGGTTTAAGATTTACTGCAAAAAAGCGACCCCAAATTTGAGATCGCTTTTTTTGCGTAATTTTTTATTTGTGGACTATCTTCCAAGAGAGCTTAAAATGTCTCTTCTGTGCTCTTCTTCCTGCATAAGAATGTCTTCAAGGTTTCTTCGTATTCCATATTCTTTAAGTTCCTCAGCCATTCCAATTAATTCCTTATACATTTTTATTGCAAGCTCTTCGCCGGCTAAATCCTGCGCAAGCATGGTTTTTGCATCTTCGGAAATATCTCTTTTTTCAACTTCGATTGTAGGTGTGCCTCCAAGATCGTTTATGATTGTTGAAACTGTTACCGCGTGAGCCATTTCTTCATTTGAATGAACCACCAGTTCGGCGGAAATTGAGTCGTATTCAGGGCCTGTCATAACGGAAGCGTGCTGAACATACTGAACCGCTGCTGCGTACTCCCATTCAAGAGCCTTGTTGAGCAGTTTAATAAATTCTTCTTTGTTTGCCATGACGTGTTGGGTTATTATTTGCGCATATAATGTATCATGATGAGAAAATTCGCAAAAGGGGCAATTATAAAAGTAAAAGATTTAATGCAGGAAGATTATTCTTATGTTCTTTTCGAGCCGATGGGAAAGAATTTTGATAAAGAATTTCAACCCGAACTTACTCCCAAGCAGCTTTTAAAGATGGGCGTTTTTGGCGGCAAATACATGACGGATTGCCGGGCCGAGTTTCCGGAAGATTGGTTTGAAGGCGCAAAACTTTGCCACAAATTTCATAATCCAAAGCTGAATTTTTTTGGAATAAACGCTTCAAAACCGCTTGAATACTGGCGGAAAAAAGGTTGGATTTATCCGCTTGATCCGCGCGGATGGTTCCAGTGGTATTGCAGATATTACCTGGGCAGAAGAATTCCGGATGAAGATGCGCTTCAGATAAAGAGGTGGAAAGCCATGAAAAGGCACATCGGGCAGATAAGGAAAAACTGCGTTCCCGGTGATCTTATGTGTAGGCCAAGGCAAAGACAGGCACTTCTTCACTGGGCTTACGACAGCAGGAAGATGTAGATTTCGGAATGCCCAAAGGTTTACAAAAAGCCAAGAATGAGGTATAATAAACTAAATAAAAATAAAAACAAATGGGGGAAAATATTTTTATGGAACTCAGTTTGATTGTGATAATTACGGCCGTAATTGCCGGAATATTTCGCGTTTTAAAACAGCCAATAATTATTGCTTACATTGCTTCGGGAATTTTGCTTAGTTCGTACGGTTTAAATATTGTTACGGCGCACGATGCAATAGGCGCTTTTTCCCAGTTCGGGATAGCCTTTCTTTTGTTTATGGTTGGTATAAATCTTAATCCACAGATAATACGGGATGTTGGAAAAGTATCAGTAATAACAGGTTTGGGACAGATTTTTTTTACTTCCGTTATAGGATTTTTTATAGCGGAAGCTTTTGGTTTTAACGGCATTGAATCGGCATATATTGCCATTGCTCTTACATTCAGTAGCACGATCGTAATTATGAAGCTGCTTTCCGATAAAAAGGACTTGGAGAGCGTTTACGGGCGTATATCCGTTGGATTTCTTATAGTTCAGGACATAGTCGCAATGCTTATTTTGATGATTGTTTCTTCTTCCGCAGGAGGAGGGTCTGTTATGGAAACAATTGCGGAAGCCGTTATAAAGGGAAGTCTTCTTATTACTGGAGTTGTTGTTATAGGTACCTATGTTTTGCCACATATAATAAAAAGGATGGCCAATCAGCAGGAGCTTTTGCTTTTGTTTTGTATAGCGTGGTGTTTTGCGCTTGCATCCGTATTTAATTTCTTTGGATTTTCAATTGAAATTGGAGCGCTTTTGGCGGGTATAAGCCTTTCAACATCTTCTTACAGATACGAGATTTCTTCGCGCATTAAAACTTTGCGCGATTTCTTTATACTTATGTTTTTTGTTTTTCTTGGAACACAAATGGAGTTTGGAAATTTTAGTGAATTTATTTTGCCGGTTATTGCGTTTTCAATATTTATTTTGATAGGAAATCCTTTAATAGTGATGGTTCTTATGGGGCTTTTGGGTTACACCAAAAGGACGGGATTTCTTGCGGGCCTCACCGTAGCGCAGATAAGCGAGTTTTCTCTTATACTTGTTGCTCTTGGGGTGAAAATGGGGCATTTGGATACAAAGATTTTGTCATTCGTAACTATAGTCGGACTTATAACAATAGGTGGTTCAACGTATTTTATTATGTATGGCAAAAAAATATATCAGCTGATAAGCAAATATCTTGATGTATTTGAAAGAAAAGAGGGGAAAAAGGATGAACATAAGTACTCTTCACATGGCGATTACGAGGTTTTGATTCTTGGTTATAACCATGTTGGATCAACTTTGGCAAAGACTATGAATAAGCTAAAAAAACAATTTCTTGTTATAGATTTTAATCCGGAAACCGTTATTAAACTTGTTCAGCAGAAAATAGATTGTCGTTACGGAGACGTTGAAGATGCAGATATTTTTGAGGATATAGATTTTAATAAAGTTAAACTTGTGGTTTCTTCGGTGAAAGATTTCGAGATAAATGTTTCGATAATCAAGAGGGTTCTTGCGCGAAACAAGGACTGCATAATAATGGTTGTATCCGAAAGTGTTGATGATGCTGTTCAGCTTTACGAACAAGGTGCGAGTTACGTTATAATGCCTCATTTTATAGGAGGACACCATACTTCAACGATCATCGAATCGCATGGATTTGATATTAAAAAATTCATGTCTGAAAAAATAAAGCACCTTGAGGAGCTTAAGGTGTGAAGTTTTTATCCCAAAAGTTTTAAAACCTTTTGTAAATCGGAGATTTCTCTGATAACTCGGTTAGCCTTGGGGTCATTTTTAGATGAAAGTTCATTCTTGCTGGCTTCAAGCCTTTCCAAATTTTTTCTTATTTTTGAAGTTACGGCTTCAGGACTATCCCCCTCTTTAATCCCAATATCTTCGAAATATTCCGGGAAAAATGGTGGCGTAAATTCTCCAGTGCTTGATGCCCCCAAGATTATGGTTCCGGCGTCTTTTTCATCGAATTCATTATATTTGACAAACCCTTTTAGTGTCTCGTCCATAAAACTTGGTGTATTAATTATTTGCAAGAGCGCATATTACACCAATTGTCTATTTTGTAAAGACGAGAAATACAACGTAACCTACGTATATTGATATCATTGAAATGCCTTCCCATTTGGCTATGGTATGTTTTTTACCTATGAACATTATTGCGAATAAAACTACGCTGGCAAAAATTGTCATGAATATATCAATCATGGAATTTGGACTAAACGGAAGAGGTCTTATTAACGCGCTAAATCCAAGTATCCAGAATATATTGAAAATATTGGATCCGACTATGTTTCCTATGGCTATATCCGTTTGTTTTTTATAGGCGGCAACGGCGGAAGTGGCAAGTTCCGGCAGGGAAGTTCCAATGGCGACAACGGTTAATCCTATTAAAGATTGGCTTACATTAAAGTTTTCCGCAATCTTAACAGCTCCGTCCACTATCCATTTTCCTCCGACAACAAGGCCTATTAATCCAAGAATTATAAATACGGTCGATTTTAAATAGCTCAAATTTTTTATTTCCCCGTCTTTTGAAATTGGATTTTCGTCCGTAATCCTTGCAATTGCAAATGTGTAATATAGAAAGATTATGAAAAATGAAAGCAATACAAGGCCATCTGTTCTTGTTAGTCCGGACGAAATGTCTCCGTCTATAAGTATGTCATTTGCAAGTATCCCAAGAATTAAAGCGGCAAGAAGACTCAAGGGAATTTCTTTCCACACGGTATTTTTTTTGGCCACAAGAGGACAAATAATCGCCGAGATTCCAAGGATCAAAAATATGTTCGCGATGTTGCTTCCCAATATATTCCCAATCGCGATTTCCGTATTTCCCTGTATGCTGGCAAAAATATTAACAATGAATTCCGGAGCGGAAGTGCCAAAGGCAACTATTGTTAACCCGATAACTATATTGGAAATTTTTAATTTTTTGGCTACAGAGGCTGATCCTTCAACAAGAAGATCCGCTCCTTTAATCAAAATGAAAAATCCAATGATGAATAGTATGTAGATAATCATGCTGTGCTTTTTGAGTAAATATTTATTATTAAAACGCCGATCAATATCAAGAATATTCCAACAAGAGCCGGAGTATCAAGTGATTGTTTAAATAAAATGTAGCCACTTATGGAGATTAAAATTATGCCGATTCCTGACCATACCGCATAACCAACTCCCATTGGAATAACCTTCATCGTTAAAGAAAGTAGAAAGAAGGCCAGTGTATATCCTATAACAACAACTATTGAAGGTATAAGTTTTGTGAATCCGTCCGCGTATTTTAATGCCGTTGAGGCTATTACTTCGGATAGAATTGCAATGAAAAGGATGACCCACGCCATAAATCCATATGTTAAAAATCGTCAAAATAGTACTTTAAAGGCCGAAAAATGGCAAACTTGACAATGAGTACCGAATACATGATAATTTTATGCCGATTATTCAGGAGTAAAAAGCATTTTTAAAATCGCATTCTATGGAAAGTTCTGATTTAAAAACTGAAAAATTGGTGTCGGCCGATATAGCTTGTTCAAAAGAAGCTATTCTTGATTTGGCTATGGAAGGTCTAGCAGTTCTTGATGCACATTTGTCTGAATTTGAAAAAACCAATTTTATAGTTGCACTTGGAAATTTTAATCTCGAACGTCTCCAAATACTGGCTTTTAAAGCGGTAAATCGGCCGGAAATAATTAATGACACCCAGATTGGCGCACTTCTGGACTGTCTTGTTGATCAAATATTACGTACCCGCCTTATTATGCGCATTTCCGCAAAAGGTATTCTAAAGGTCCCCGTAGACGGAGTGAGTATTGATTAGTCCATGTGGATTATTTTGTCCGGGTTGTATTCGGGTTTCTTTCCGAACACGGCTATGCCGTGGTTTATGTACTTTTTGCCTTCCGTGTCCATATCGTGCCACCTTTTTTCAAGATCTTTGTATGTAAGATACGTGCTTCCCAAGTGTGCCGGATCTTCAAAAATAATCCTTTCCTTTGTGTATCCTATTGCAACTGTGTAGTGCCCATCTTTCCAGTCTTTCTCCCAATCAACCTTCTTCTTGTGTGTCCATGCCTGCAAAACCAGGATTACCGGAATTTTTTTATCGATATATTTTTTTACTTCTTCGATTGTCATTTTTTTTGAACTGGTCTTTAATCCGTATTTCTTAATTACCTTTATTATATTTTGGATAGTGGTGCCGTCCTTGGTTGTTTTTGCAATCTTGATTATCTTATCTTCCCTTTCTTCAATCCCGTAATATGCCAAGATTGACTGAAGAGCTGTTGCTCCGCAATCATAATTGTAAGTTTGACGAAACTGAGGGAGATGAAGTTTTTTCATAAGATTATTTAAACATCATCAATTCCGGTTCTTTTGTTGAAGACAAGACAAGTTTGCCATCGTCTGTGAATTTGTATTCGGTTACTTTCCCGAGAAGCGCGCTAAACTCACTTTCCTGTGAGTCTTCGCAGTACATTAAAGTGGAGTACATATCGCCGAAAGTAAGGGAGTTGCCGTCTAATGTGTACTGTCCGCCCATATTGTTGCAATCCGTTTTTGCTGAAAAGCTTTTTTCGTCGTTAAAAGAGAGTATAAAAAGACCCGGTTTGTTGGCGTCTACCCACTCCCATTCTTTTGTTGTTAGAGACGGTTTTTCTTCAGTCGTGGTTCCTTCTTCCGGCGCGTTACCGAAAACAACTTTTTCAATTTCTGGGAACTGCAAAAGTGTTTTTTCAACAAGAGGATGAACCTGAGCTATGCTTACCGATACGCCGGCCCAACCATCAAGGTCGATATCAAGCAGTACATAAGCCGTTTTGTCCGCAATTTCGAGATATGAAACTGATGCGTGTCCAGGTCCTCCTATTTTAAGTTCGGCTGCCGCGGCTTGCGCGCTTGCTCTTATAACGTCTTCGGTTTTCTCAACGGTTATTTCTTTTTTAACGAACTTTGTTGTTTGCAAAGGATCCGTTCCTTCTCCGGTTTGTACATACTCGGTCATTTGGGACTGGTAGCTTTCTATGTCGCTTGGGACCAAAATTGTGACTGTTGTCGGTTTGTTTTGAGGAACGACAACTGACTCATTTTGAGGAACCGTGTTCGTATCATCCTGACTCTCTGTTTTAACCGGCTCATTTTGGCAGCCCGACATAATTAAAATTGAGACTAAAAGTGAGACGTATAAGGATAGTTTCTTGTTCATTGGTGGCTTGGTTATTTTTTAATGAATATACTTTTTATCCAGTTAATAAACATTGAAAAAAGGTCGTCTTTAAAGTCTCCGTCTTTATCCTGATCAAGCAAATTTAAAAGGAAAGATCCTCCCGATTGATTGTTGAGTAGTCCGGATAGAACGCCGGAAATGTTGTTTGAAGTTAGTCCCTGCTCATCTTTGGTTTTTCCCAAAGTTTCCAAAAAGAGGGGAGCTATTGTTTGTAGAATTCCGCTTGCGCTTGAGGTGGATATTCCTGATTTTGTCGCCACATTTTCCACTACGGCCGACTGATTTCCACCGAAAACGTGTTCAAGGATTTTTGCTCCGTCGGTCTGGGTGTCACTGCTTTTTATTGTTCTTGGTAAATTGTTTAATGCTGATCCGTTGTGATCGTTTAGTGCGTTCATTAAAGACTCCGCCCCTTCTTTTGTTTTTGAGTTTTTTGAAAGTCCGGCAATAAGTTCCGGAAGGGCGTTTTGAAGCGCTGTTTTTGTTTGAGGGACGTCGGTTCCGGCAGTATTACCGATTGCCTTTATTGTGTCTTCCTTTATAAAATTACCAAGCAAAGATAGTAGGGTCTGATCCGCCATAAAATTTAAGTTACAAATTTATTGTTTTTACTGTTGTGGGAGTTGCGGAAGTGCCTCGCATACGATTCCGTCTTTATCTCCGTCCAAGCCGTAGATGTCCAAATTTTTAATCTGAGATTCAGTTTTTCCGGTGTTGTATGAAGCTATTTCATTTGCACATAAATCGTATTTTGCCTGTGCTTCGGGTTGGGTGGTAAAGTTGCTGCAATTTAAATCATATTCTTTTGTGCTTCCGGCAGGTTTTACGCATGTTCCCATGATTTTAATGCCATCATCCGTGTATTGTACGCGTGATTCATCAATACTTCCGGTTCTCCAAAGTGTTCCCAAATCAAGATCGTAGTCGAATACTTGTAGTCCAAGAGCGGTTAAAAGTACTATGCCAATTCCAATGGCGAATCCTTTTTTAAGGAGGCCGAAGAAATAAAGCACAGCAACTATTACGAGCAACAAAATAATAAGCCAAATGCGTGTTGATTTTGTGGTTCTGGCTTTTTGAAGATAGTCTTTAACTCCCATGGTGATTTGTTAAATGTTGAAGTTAGAACGCTTTTAACCAGGAGCATAATACGCTGAAGAAACATTGGTGGCAAACCATCCTTGACGCGGAATCAACGGTGTGGTTTGATGTGACCCAAATTTGAATATTGTTTTAACGGTTAATGACAATTTTCTTTTGGAACGGAAGATATTTGAAATAACTATAACCAAGAGAGAAGGAAGGTGTGCCATGCTTGAATGGATTACCAGCTGGGTTGACGGAATTGGCGTGAAGAAAAGTGTAGTTACGGTTGTTGTGGTCGCGAAATTGAAGACCCCACTGCAACCGGACCCGAAATTGGATCCCCCTGTTTTCTGCGCTTTTCAAGCGCTAGCTACAAACCGCAATTCATCCGCCTATGGAGTCATCTTTTTCTCATCCAAGGATGGACTTGCAAGCCTTGAAGTTTGCAAAGAAAAGTATGACTCTATCATGTCCGGCGACCAAATAAACCTCAAGGTTTGCACTGGTCGATTCTCGGCAAAAAAATATTTCAAACTTGCTTCCTGAAAACCGGGGCCCAGACGCATAAGTCCGGGCCCTTTGAATTTACTTTATTTGTTTTTTCCTGAGCAAAATAAATGTCAAAACGCCTCCAACAAGAATTACTCCGCCGAATACGAGGTAAAGGTTGGTTGAAGGAACGGCCTTGTTATCTGCGGGTACCGTGCCGTTAACGGGTGTCGGAGTAGCTATTTGTTCAGATGGTAGGGATTTTTCAAGCAAGGCAAAATCAATTTGCTCTGCGTTGTCCCAGGTGTTTTGTTCTGCCAGAATATCAAAATTATCTTTTACAATTTTTCCGGAATTATCAACTTTTACTGTTTCTCCGCCAATAATATCAATAGTTTCATTTCCGTTTAACGCCTTAATTGAAATTTCACCTTCAATCAATTTAATTTCCGAAACGCCATTAACTTCACTGGCTGTAAATGTGGTTCCTTTAATACCACAAACAGCCTGATTCATTTCTACCGACATACTGCCATCCTCGACCATTTTTTTAACATTCACCCAAATATTTCCGGCAACAAGTTTAATTTTGCTCTCTTTTTCAGGAGGGGTATCGATAACCACTTCGGATTCCGGCTTTAATACAAACGTAGACATGTCCGAGAAGCTAAGAATGGCACTACTACCTTCCTGTGTTCGAATATGCGCAAAAACAGGAAGTTTATCTCCCAATTTGCACAGTTTCCATCCGTCAGGATCATCGTCCGCTCTCCATTCCACCTGCCCGGTCATACCGGAAAATCTTGCTCCGGAATCAACCGGAATTTCATCAGCCGGATTTGGTTCCTCGGAAACTTCAGGCGCACCATACTCACTTAAACGCCAAACAACGACGGAATTATACGCAAGTGAGCTTGGGCTGTTTTCCACTGAGCCGTCAGCCATTCCTTGTTGTCTTTCTTCGTTGGTATTGCCCTTATATTTTATTATAACCTGATCCTCAACTACTTGGCCGGTAAAGGTACCTTGAGTTTCAGCAACCCAGGTGGATTTGATATCGGAAACACCTCCGTGCCAGACATCTGTCATATTAAGTGTAATTGTAAAAGTGCCCGATAATCGGCCGTCACTTTTGTCATAATCTCCATTCATTTTTATACCGGCAGTTCCGTTAAAACTCTGATTTCCATTGGCGAAATTAATTGGGATTAATCGGTCAGCCGTTATTTTCTCGCTTTTTATATCAACGCTGGCAGAACTAAACAAAATTCTTTCCGATTTTGCCCCGGCCATTGGATCAGCCTCTGTATTTCTAACGCCCAAATATAGGAAAAAGTTCGATTGAGGGAAAGTTACGTCCACAGCTAAAGTTGGCGTAATAAAGCCTAAACTTAAAAACAGAGCCAATATGACAACGGGGATTTTACGCATTTCTTGATATTAAAATAATAAAATTAAAGGGAGTAATACATGCAATATTATGTCTGCGGAGAAGTGAGCGATCATGGCTGATTCCAGCCCTTTTTTCCAGTAAAGCCAACCAAAGACCACGCCTCCGATTCCGTTTAGTAAAAGAGCACGAAAAATCACCAATGGAGTTAAAGTTGTTAATGCAGACGTAACGGGTAAATGTCCGATACCAAACAAAAGTGCGGCAAGAATAATTGCCGACCACATCACTAAATTGTTTTCAACCACTTTGCCTTTTGGTCTTATTAACTTGCTAACCAGCCAGACTACAAAGGTCATAAAAAATAATCTCATCACGATTTCTTCGCTGATTCCACCGTAGAAAGAAGCTAAAAATCCCTGCCAGACGGGAACGGGAGCCTGTCCCATTAAATTTACGCCCAGCTTGGTAAAGAAAAAATCAAATAAAACTATTGCTATTCCGGATAAAACTCCAAGCAATACGGAAATTTTTATAATTGATTTAACGTTGACATCAACCCTTTTTTTCGCGATATAACTTTCAAGAATTGGGATTTGTAATCCCAGTTTTTTCGACAGTCTTAATCCGATGAACAGTAAAATCGCAAAGAGTACCGCGCTTTGGATTACCGAAATCAGGACCACCAAAGTTAATGACATCGGGAGAGTTTTTAATACCTCTCCTTGAATTGTTAATACATAAGGCATGACAGCAAAAATGGAAATTACGCTTGCCGCCAATAATAAGAAATATAATTTCCAGTTAATTAAAGTTTTTATGTTCATATTATGCTGTTATGAAAACTTTTGACCATATCTATAACGCGATCTTGATAATTGAGTTTTTGGTAAAAATCGTGCGTTTTTTTGTTTGGTGCGAATACTTCAATGCGGATAATATCACAACCTTGTTTTTGAAAATACACCTCTATTGACTGCATTAAAAGCGACCCGATATTTTTACCACGGTATTTTTCGCTTACAATCAGTTCCAGTATTCTTGCCGGTTTTGAAGGTATAGATTCGATTTCATCATTCTTTGTATAATCTTCAATAATACCGGCTACCATACCAATGGGAAGATTTTCGATTTCTGCGATATAAATTATGCCATTATACTTCTTAACCTTTTTTAAAAGGTTGTCTGTATAAATTTCTCCGTATTCAGGCAATCTCCTCAATCTTTTTAATGGATCCATTTGAATCAAATAATCTTGTAATTCTTCGATGAGTTTTACAAGTACCTTTTTATTGTTTTTGTATTCAACAATTTTTATCATAGTGTCTGATTACCTTGTGGAATGGCTAATTTTATTTTTTATAAACAAGTCCTCCAATAAAAAATCCAAATAAAACCAAACATGCAATAACTGTGACGATAATGCTCGTGTATTGTCCGCCAAAACCACCATCGGACAAGTGTTTGAACAGTATTCCGGAATATGCCCAAACCAGTACGGCCCCATAGGCGATATTTTTATCTTTGTTCATACGCAAAATTCCGATTAAGGCTCCCACAAGCAAAATAATACTTGTCCATATGAAGTCGGCAATGCCAAATCCGTTCCAGTTAAGGCTTACCAAAAATACTGTTACATTTGCAATCGCAGCCACTGTTATCCAGCCGAAATAAACGCTAAAAGGCGTTAAAATTAAGAGTTTTTCCAGTGATTTAAACTTTTCGATTCTAAGAATGTCGGCGATCTTAATAAGCAGTACAAGTAGAACCGCCATAATGATTAAAGACAGCCAGATGAAATCGTAATGCCATGCAAAAATCCATGAGATATTGGCAAGCGAAGTGGCTATAAACAGAGGGTTTATTTTTTTAATCAACTCTTCCGTTTTTTTATTCTTTTTTACAAACAGATAAATTGTGTATCCGCCAAGCAAAAGGTATATCAACCCCCAAATAGCAAATGTGATTCCCGCAGGCGCAAAAAGATTTTGGTAGGCATTAGATATCTCACCTGTACCGCGATTATTTATTGGCAGTGAGTTAGCCAAAAAATTTACCGTTACCATGGCGATGTAGGCCACCAACGTGAGGATTTTCATAAACATGTTTTTCATAAGATTATTTTAGATAACTATCGAAATAAATGGCATGGCATGTATACCCTTCGGGATTTTTTTGTAAATAATCCTGGTGGTAGTCTTCCGCCGGATAAAACTTTTGAAGTGCTTCCAATGTTGTAACCACGGCGCCTTCCCATCGTTTTGACGCATTTACGATTTCAATAAAATTCTCCGCTTCTTTCTTTTCTTCCTCATTTCCGTAAAAAATAGCCGACCTGTAAGAAGTGCCGATGTCGTTGCCTTGCTGATTCAACGTTGTTGGATTGTGAATTTGAAAGAAAAAATCCAGCAGGTTTTTATATGAAGTTTTTTTAGGATCATATTCTATTTCAACCGCTTCGGCATGGCCTTCATGATTTTCATATGTTGGATTTTCCACCTTGCCTCCGGTGTATCCTACCGTGGTGTTTATTACTCCCGGTTGATTTCTAATCAATTCTTCCATGCCCCAAAAACAACCGCCGGCCAATACTATTTTTTTTGTCATAGTGTCTTTTATCTCAATTAATACTTCGTTACGTATCATCCATGGCGGAGTCCACGGCGCATTGTATCCTGCATATGAAGCACTGCCTTGTGTTTCAATTCCATCGCGGGCAAGCGCTGAAAGCAATTTTTCTTGCGTACTTTTAATTAATGCATCCGAGCTATACCAGGAGAATCTCATCACTGCATATTTTTTGGCATGAACAGTAACAATTTTTACTCTGGGATCATTTGGTGTTGGCAATGTTTCAAGCGTATAAGAGCGAGGCATACCAAAAGATATTATCTGCGAGTCACCTTCGGTTTTGGCTATTACAGGTGCCGTCATCGCGATACTTTCCGATACTTTGGCGCCGTCCGGTTTTTGAGCTACCACGGGCGCGGTCATGGCAATGCTTTCTTTCTTTGTATTTCCTCCAAAAATATAACCCGCCACAATGCTAAAGCCGCTGTTTAGGGATTCTTCAAAAGAGCCCTGCACTGTTGTTTGTGCCACGATATGCGCCGGATACTCTCTTACCTCGTAGCCATCCATTTTCTTCACTACGGTATAGTCGGCCTGCTCAACATGGGAGCCAAAAAATCCCCAAACCGACCAAAGCCCGATAATGGCTATTAAAACAATTAAAACGATGGGTATATTTATCATACTTTTAGGCATTTATATACGTTATTATTACCTTTATGTAATCATATTGTATTCGCTTTCCAATTATAAATAAAAAGAAAGTTGAAGATTGTTGTTTTTAGGGCAGGATTTTAGATATGGTTTGAAACGACTTGTTTTTGGTTTAGCACGTTGGTTTATAGTAAAAAATATGTTAAAATAATATGATAATAAGAAAATCATGAGTACCAAAGATTTTGATTATGGGCGAGAAGTTCCCAAGGAAGACCATAGATCATGCGAACCAGGGCATGAAACTTGTGTATATGGTGATATTGTGGGGTCTATTAAAGGAAAAGCAAATGATACCATTGATAATAAATTCGACCCAAGTTCAAGTCAGGAAGAAGTTAGGAAAACACTGTTTGAACAGCGAAATTTACCTGAAGCACAATCTTTGTTGCAAAAAATATATGAAAAAGTTTTTGAAAGTTTAAGACAAAAGAAATGGAATGATGATGTTAGGAAATCTTATGAAGAAGCTATCGGTTTTTTTCGGCGTTGGGCAAGTACAATGCTAGAAATCAAAGGCAAATTTCAAGAAGAGGCAGTGAATAATTTAGAAGCTGAATTAAAAAGAATGCAAGGTAGCTTAAAACAAGGAATGCAGGAAAAAATTGTTGAAACTTCCGGCGTTGATGTTAAAAAGGCTTGGGGGATATTAAGGAATGAATATCCGGAGTTACAACAATTAAATATTAAATCGAAAACGACGTCAGAAAATAAAACTTTGTTAAACACAGGTGGTTATTTTGAAGATCCAAGGGGTTTTGATAGTCAAATTTCAATAGTAGTTGTTACAGATAATGTTGGTATTGAACATTACAAAAAATTAATGCAAAAAAGAAAATTATCAGCTGAGGTAGCGGCTAAAATGTTGGAAATTGAACCAGAAAATATGACTCCGGAATTATTGAGACTTTTCATTTTTTTACATGAGATTGGTCATGCTTATGATTATATTAAAAATTACGCAAATCAAAAGGATGGAGCAGATCTTTGGACTCAGAGAGGCCAAGCAGAAACAAGTAGTTTGCCAATTCCGAATATAAATCCATCTATTCTAAGACATAAAATTGATCAGAACGAGATTGATGATTTGCCTATTGAAATACAAAAAAAAATTAGTGAAGGGAAAGTAGATGAAATTGTATATGATCAAGAAGAAGCTTATAGGAAGTTACCAAAAGAGAATTTTGCAGATCAATTTGCTGCTAATTTTATTAAAGAGCATTATTGATAGTCGATTCAACTTTTACTTTTTTATTTCATAATATTTCTCAACATCTCCAGCTTTGTGTATATGTTTTATTGTCGGCTTAAGTTCGGTGGTGTTTAAAACAGCAACTTGAAGCTCATCGATCTTTTTTAAATTTTCTTTTGGGATCGTCTCACTATCGATTTCATATACATAAACTTCTTTTTCCGGGTCGAATGCTTCGGAATTTTCGAACTTGATTGTTCGGGTGGCCTCATCAATATCAGCAGCGCCTTCCGGCATTGAGGCGATGGCTAAGGCAAACTTATAATTAGTGGTTAGGTAAATGGCGTTTAATAATTCGTCGTCAGGTACATTAATGCAATCGCCGGCCTGCGCCTGACTATTATGAATTGTGTCAAAATTATTTGGCGATCCATGATAGAGCTTCATAAGACTAAAGATTAAATAAATTTTTAAGAAAGCGTTTTGGCCATGTCAAAGATTTCCAGTTTTTCATTATTTATAGGGTGCAAAAATTTTTTTATGACCTTATATCCATGTTTTTTGTAAAATTCTTTTGCTGTGACCGTGGCTTTCAAATGAACTTTTTTAAAGCCCATTTTTTTGAGTGAGTCTTCAGCGGTTTTGAGGAGGCGAGAACCAATGCCCTTACCAATAAAATCTTTGTGGACATACAACCCCCAGAATTCACCATCTAAACTGTGATCGCAAAATCCGACCACTTTGTCATCTTGAACTGCTACCCATCGTTTGCATTTATCTGCATTGCTACGAAAACGTTCCGCATTGGTTCGAGCCGACCAAGCATTAATTTGATCTTCCGTATAATCTTTTGAGTTTATATTGCGAATTGTTTGACGATGAAGACGAGCGATTGCCGCATAATCTACATCTTTTGCTAAACGAATTCTCATAACGCTTTGAATTTAAAAATTTGTCCCGCTTGATTGCTTCGCAGGAGCAATTAAACCCCGATCTAAATCCACATTCCATTTACCATCATTGAGGCAATTGCACTGAATACGAATGTGACTATGATTTGGACAATACCATTAAGAATCAGAAGCGGGATATTTTTCTTAATGCTTATTGATAATATGGCTAATATAGGAAAATTTGCGAGAAATAAAATTGTAATAACCTTTTCCGGTATATTTATTTCTGGATGACTTTCCCAATGACCAAACCACAAAATTCCTATTAATAGGATGATTATTGGTATAGACCAGATAGCAAGATATCTGTTTAGTATGGCAGTGTTCTTCTCTTTAGCTTTCATTTTGAGGTTTTTTAATGAGGATTTCACTTAACGTCGTCGCATATAAGAAGAAATGCGCACCGAAAACGAGTGTAGCATTTTTTGGGTGAACGAGCCAAGCGAGCGAGCCTTATGTGCGCTGTTGTCGGATGTATTTTAAGAAAAATTTTACGAGATCATTTCAATATCTTCCAAGTCAGTCGGCCTTCTTATTACATTCTTGTAAGCGATAAGCTTTTGTTTTTTGATTACAGGTACTTTTTCGTCATATACTTTTATTTCAGTAACATCATTGATATCTTCGTCGCAAGGCTCCCACTGCTTTGTTTCACGATTGAAAAGCTTGATGGTATCGCAGCCTGAAATGTCGATTTCTTGATTTTCATACTTCAATGTCATCAAAAGTAAATCCCAACATTCATCTTGGAACCTTTCGGGACCATATACTATATAATTTTGCACAAAAGGTATGAGCTTGTAGAAACTGTTGTCGGGAATATCTATGTCAATATCAAAAAGAGGTCGGGTAGAACCGTAGAGCCTTGCGGCGAATCCTCCTGAAATTTGGAAAGGAATTTTATTGCTTTTAAGAAGGCCGACGATCCATTTAAAAGCTTTTTCTGTATTTTCCATAGGGTTTAAAAAATTCTTAAAATTATGGCATATACCGTGTTAGGCGACCTGTAGGGGCGTAGCGATAGCGAAGCAGTTGAAAAAGAAAAATATTTTATCATATTTTTTGCCACCAATCGTAATAAGGAAGCAATTCTTTCAACTTTATCGCCTTATTCATATCTAAAACAACTTCTGTTTCCAGATTCTCTTCATTTGTTTGACGCATAAATTCGCGACACCTGCCACAAGGTGGTATGACAAAAACATCTCCTTTTTCATCTTTCCAAACAGCTACAATTTTTTTGATTTTGTATTCGCCTTGAGTGATCATTTGGCTAATTGCAGTATGTTCAGCACAAAAGCCCATTCCCGAGATGGTATCAATACATACTCCTTTAAAAATAGTGTTTTTGTCAGTTAATAAAGCACAACCAACACCTCCCATTTCGGAGTCGCCGATTGTTTTTGGATTCACAACTTGAATTGCTTCCTTTATTAGTTCTTCATTTGTCATGGTGGTTTTATTATAAAGCAAAAATATTTTTCTTTTTTAATTTCAGCTAACTACGCACTTAGCGTAGAACAGATATTTTAAGAATTTTTTAGAATTATTTTAAAGGTACCTGTTATCGTTCGGGTGTATTTTAACACATTGAAACCTACAACTTAACTTGATACAATTATGATCCAATCTAACCTGCGGAACATGCGAATAACATTACAAAATATAGTCTGGAGAGAAGACGGACACTATGTCGCGCAATGTCTGAATGTCGATGTTTCCAGTTTCGGGAAAACAAAAAACGAAGCGATTAAAAATCTCGATGAGGCGTTGGAGCTCTATTTTGAAAACGAAAAAGAGCCAAAAATAGCAAAGGTTGAGCGTCCGGAAATACGCAAACTCTCGCTGAACTATGCCTAAAAGATATTCTTCAACTAGTTGATCGCCGTTATGCGGCAGCAAGTTCGGCCTTAGCAGCTTCCTCGGCGGCTTGTTTTTCTATCGAAGCCTTAATTCTCATTACGCCTGTTGTGGCGCTTCTTTCCGCCTCGGAAAGCTTCATGGAAATGAACTTAACTGTCTCTTTAAGGTTTGGAAGAAGCATGTGCTCAAGCGCGTTTACGCGTCGGCGGGTCTTCTCCGTTTCCTCCGCAAGTCTTTCCGCCTGGCGTTCAATTTCCGCCAACTGAATTAACTTTGGAAGAATCTCCTGAAAAGCTTCAAGCGCCATATCAAGCTCACCACTTGTCTGCAAATATCCGTAGTTAAGCACGTTTCCCTCCTGTTTTAACTTAAAATTCGGGATTCGCACGCTCATAACATTCTTTGTTTCAACCTCAAGAGAAACCTTTGCAGAAGGATACATAAGCGCGTTTTCAAGCATTTCTGGATACATCATTGCAGACGCTTGAACGAAGTTTTTAAACGCAGCCTGCAATTGCTCTTCAACTTTCTTTCGAAGATCGCGAGCTTCACGGATGATTTCCATAAATTTCTGCATCAATCCGTCCTGTTTGTCGCGCAAGAGCTTATGTCCTCTTTCAGCAGTTTTAATCTGCTTCTTGAGGTTAAGAAGCTCCATTCTGGTCGGATTTACATTTAATTTAGCCATATTTAATCAGTGATTACTTCATGTACTTCTCAATGTGCTCAGGCTTAACACGCTTAAGCTCATTTCTTGGAAGGATCTTAAGAAGTTCCCATCCAAGTGTTAGAGACTTAATAATGTCTCTGTCTTCGTTTTCGCTCTGCTTTACGTATCTGTTTTCAAATTCGTTGGCGAATTTAAGGAACTTAAGATCAGCCTCACTCAAAGCGGCCTCACCCAAGATTACCGCAAGCTCTCTAACTTCTTTTCCACGAGCGTAAGCGGCGAACATCTGGTTCATAACACCGGCATGATCTTCACGGGTTTTTCCTTTACCGATACCCTTATCTTTCAAACGAGAAAGTGAAGGAAGTACGTTAATGTTTGGATAAATTCCCTGTTTGTGAAGGTCACGAGCAAGTACTATCTGTCCTTCCGTAATGTATCCTGTAAGATCCGGAATCGGATGAGTGATATCATCTTCCGGCATGGTTAGGATTGGAATCTGAGTGATAGATCCGGCTTTTCCCTGTACACGTCCAGCTCTTTCGTAAAGAGTCGCAAGGTCGGTATACAGATATCCCGGATATCCTCTTCGTCCAGGAACCTCTTTTCTGGCTGCGGATACTTCTCTCAAGGCCTCGCAATAGTTTGTAAGATCAGTAAGGATTACAAGTACGTGCATGCCTTTTTCGAATGCAAGATATTCAGCTGCTGTAAGCGCCATACGAGGAGTAGCGATACGTTCAACCACCGGATCATCGGCAGTATTAATAAACAGTACGGATCTCTCAATAGCTCCGGTTTTCTTAAACTCACTTGTAAAGTATTCGGCTTCTTCGAATGTTACACCCATCGCAGCAAACACTACCGCGAAGTTCTCATCATTTCCTTCTCCTTCTTTAATATTTCCTTCATCATCCACTTTTACCACTTTTGCCTGACGCGCAATTTGTGCCGCAAGACGCGCATGTGGAAGACCTGCTCCTGAGAAAATAGGAAGCTTTTGTCCTCTTACAAGAGTGTTCATGGCATCAATCGTAGAAATACCTGTCTGATAGAAATCATCCGGATAATCACGAGCGGTTGGATTTAACGGGTTACCGTTAATGTCGATTTTGTCTTCGGGAATAATTTCAGCACCACCGTCGATAGGTCGTCCTCTTCCGTCAAAGATACGTCCAAGCATGTCTTTTGACACACCGAGCTGAAGCGTTTTTCCAAGGAATCTTGCTTTAGATCCAAATGCTCCAACACCTTGAGTGTTTTCAAACATCTGTACTACGGCCATTCCTTCTCTGGCTTCAAGTACTTTACCGGAACGAATTTCTCCGGAAGCTGTTGTGATATCAACAAGCTCTTCATACTTTACGCCTTCAACACCTTCAATCATCACGAGCGGGCCCGCAATGGATCTGATTGTTTTATATTCTTTCTGCATTGTATATATTTAGTTAGTAAATTACTTAAATTACGCTTTTCTAAGGCTCAAAATTTCACGTTCAGTATCTTCCCAAAGTTTCTTGTAATCATCTTCAGCGTTAGCTCCAAGGTTCTTTGCGTTTACTATTCTTTCCATAACCGGAAGCTTTAGCAATTCATCAAAGTTAAAGTCTTCGCCTTCAATTACTCTTTGAGCAACGTGGTTTACATTCATGATGGATTTAAGCATCCAGTATTGCTTTTTAAGCGGAGTGAATGCGTCAACCTTATCGAACGCGTTTTGGAAAAGGAAGTCTTCTCGTAGTGACTTTGCAGTCTCAAGCGTAAGTCTTTCTTTTGGAGAAAGGGCCTCTGTACCTACCAAGCGCACGATTTCCTCAAGCTTTGCCTCTTCCTGTAAAAGTCCAAGAGCTTCTGTTCGTAGCTGTGCAAATTCAGGTGAAATTTCTTTATCCCAATAATCCTTAATGTTGTCCATGTAAAGAGTATAAGAAGAAAGCCAGTTAACAGCCGGGAAATGTCTTCTGTAAGCAAGTTTAGCATCAAGTCCCCAGAATACTTTTGTTACACGAAGTGTGTTTTGAGTAACCGGTTCGGAAAGGTCTCCACCCGGAGGCGATACAGCTCCGATGATAGTAAGTGATCCTTCGTTTCCATCGGTTCCAAGACATTTAACGATTCCTGATCTTTCATAAAACTGTGCTGTTCTTGAACCAAGGTAAGCAGGGTATCCTTCCTCACCCGGCATTTCCTCAAGACGTCCGGACATTTCTCTTAAGGCCTCAGCCCAACGAGAAGTAGAGTCCGCCATAAGAGCCACAGAGTATCCCATGTCTCTAAAGTATTCGGCGATTGTAACTCCTGTGTAGATTGACGCTTCACGTGCCGCTACCGGCATGTTTGAAGTGTTTGCAACCATCACGGTTCTTTTCATCAATTTTTCTCCCGTGTTTGGATCTTCCAATTCAGGGAATTCCATAAGTACGTCTGTCATCTCATTTCCACGTTCTCCGCAACCGATGTAAACGATAATTTGCGCGTCACAATACTTTGCAAGTGTCTGCTGTGTAACCGTTTTTCCGGCTCCGAATGGGCCAGGGATACATCCTGCTCCACCTTTTGCAAGAGGGAACATGGTATCCAAAATTCTTGTTCCTGATACCAAAGGTCTGTTTGGAACAGCCTTTTCTTTTACCGGTCTTGGGTTTCGGATAGGCCATTTCTGAAGCATCATAACGTTGTTCTCATTTCCGTTTTCGTCCGTAATAACCGCTATTGTTTCTTCGATATTAAATGATCCGTTTTTGATACTTTTAATTGTTCCGGAAATAGATGGCGGAACCATTATTTTATGTGTGATAAGAGATGTTTCTTCAACTTCTCCAATTATGTCTCCTCCAACAACTCTGTCTCCGTTATTTTTAACCGCCTTAAATTCCCATCTTTTTTCTCTATCAAGTCCAGGAACGTCAATTCCTCTTTTGATGTATGATCCTGATTGTTTCTGAATCAACGGAAGAGGTCTTTGGATTCCATCGTAGATTGATTGCAATAATCCAGGGCCAAGTTCAACCGTCATGGTTTCACCCGTAGAGTACACAGGCTCTCCAGGTCCTACTCCTGAGGTTTCTTCATATACCTGAATTGAAGCTTTGTCTCCGTCTATACCGATGATTTCACCGATAAGTTTATGGTCGGAAACACGTACTACTTCGTACATTCGGGCTCCCTCCATGTTTTTTGCAACAACAAGAGGTCCTGACACTTTTATAATTGTTCCTTGTTTTTCCATGTTCTTTAGTTTAGTTATATGTGAAGTTTAGGATTTCATACTGTTATCCAAAGATATCCGATCCAACCGCCTGTTCAACCATCTTCTTTACTCTTTCCCGTCCATATCCGGTTGATCCTTTTATTCCCGGAATTGGAATTACGGCAGGAAGAGCTTCTTTGTTTATCTTCTTGTAATCGTCTTTTCCAAGCTGTCTTGCGTATTCTTCCATCACAAAAATAATTGCATATTCTTTTCTCATTTCTCCCGATGCTCCTTCAACATTGCTTGATACAAGTCCAAGGATTTTTTCACGTGCGGTTTCAAAATCGTTCACTGCTATGGCTGTCATTCCAAGAGCCGTGAAGCCAAGAATTTGATCTTTTGTTCCAACTATCGCCAATTTGTATGAATTATTTCCCATAACTTTTAATAAAGGTTTCTAATAATATGACGAATCTTTTCAGGCTCAATTCCGTTAAGTTTTGCAACCATGATTGAGCGGATAATTAGTGCGTTGTTTTTCTTTGCCCAGAAATAAGCAAAAACAGGTTCAGGTCCAAGTGCAACACGTTTTGCCTGCTGCATGTAATCCGTAAGGTGGTCGTAAGAGAGTTTATCCAGCTTCACAAAAGATCTTTCTTCTTCATATCCTTTTACCGCTTCACGCACGATTGTTCCGTAATCTGTAAATCTCATGCTTTCCACGAAATCGCTTATATCCTTTTTAAAGGCCTCTACGAAACGATTTTTTTCTATATATCCACGATCCGCAAAACCCTTTTCAAACAAATCCTCTTCTCTGTTTTGGATTTTTAAACGCATGAAAAGTTCTATGTTTTTAAGATCGATGTATTTCTTTGTAAACTTAATTAAGAATTCATTTCTTGTTTTGGTCGCAAGTGTATTTATAATTTTGCAGAATCTTTTATCAAGAACGATGTCTATCATTTGAGGATCTTCCGATTTAAGATAATCCTTCTCGGCAAGCTTGATACTTTCTTTTAAATAAAGCTCATCTGATTCAGACAATCCAAAGGATACATTCTCGCCATCCATGGCATACTTTTTAAGCGCCAAAACCGGAACGGCTCCAAACGTAAATAAAATACCACTAATATCTTCGTAAGATTTTCCTGAATATTTTGCTTTAAGAAGAACCTTCATATTGTGGAAATCATAACGATACCAAAGAATATTAAAGGCCCATTTTTGTGGAGCAATCTTGTTAATTAAAGTTTTTGTATCCTGGAGACCACTGTTGATTACATCCTGAAAACTTTCAACATTGTCGATGTCTCCTGTATGAGTTGAATAATCGGTTTCATTAAGAATTTTGTACGCATCACGCGCATCCTTGGCGAGAACCATACGTTCAAGCTCATTTTCGTTTAGAAGCTTACTTTCCAAAGCTCTAAGCCAAGCTACTGATTGTGCAAACTGAGTATTTTCCATTTATTAGTTGAATAATTTTTTAGCAATATCCAATTCGAGATCATCTCGAAGTTGTTTGTATAGAATAGATTCAAACGAATTGTCGATCTCCATTTTGTCAGACTTAAGAATGAATCCTCCTCTTATGCCGGCTGATTCATTTGCCATTTTGTATGATTTTCCGGAAGCTGAAAGAGCTGAACTCGTTTCGTTTTCCTTACCTGCCGCAGGAACAACAACTACATTTCCTTCTATATTTGAACTTTTTAAAAGGTTTGTAATTATATTTTTGTATTCTCCTGAATTTACGATGCTATCAAGTGCTTCGGCGAATACTGAATCAAGAAGTTCACGTTTTTCTTTTAGAAGTTTATTTTTTGCTTCCATCTTAGCTACAGTTTCCATCTTGTTCAAAATCTTCTTTGAATTTACAGTAACCTGTTCGTCCATTTCCGTTTTTGCGACTTCTTTCTTTTCTTTAAAATCAGCTTCAATAGCAGAAAGCTTGGCTTCGTGCTGTTCGTTAATTTCCCTCATCTTAGAGTCAGTTTCTTCTTTGATTTTATCTAATATATCCGACAGTGCCATATACTTTAATTGTTAATTACTTACTGATTTATTGTCTTTGGGTAACCTCCTTTATTGGGCTGGCTTTCGCTAGGCTCTAAAAGGAGGCTAAATGAAAAACAATTATGCTACCTTGATTCCAAAAATAAGAAGTACAGATACAAGAAGACCAAGTACCGCGTACGTTTCAACCATCGCCGCCATAATTACGGCTTTACCTGTGTTAGCAGGATCTTTTGCAACTGAATTCAAACCTGCAGCAGATACTTTTCCCTGGTAGATACCAGATACAAGACCTGCAAGTCCAACCGGGATTCCAGCTCCAAAGAACTGCCATCCGGTAGACATGTCGATTTCAATTGGAGCTCCTCCAATCAAACCGATTTTGATAAGGATAAGCAGCGCGCCAAGGAATCCGTAGATACCTTGTGTTCCAGGAAGCGCCTGCAAAAGCAGGATCTTTCCGAACAGTTCAGGCTTCTCGCTGATTACTCCGGTTCCTGCTTGACCAGCAAGTCCAACACCGAAGCTTGATCCGATGCCACCTAGTACTGCAGCCATTGCAGCACCTGCGACCGCGAGTGCAACTCCTGATTCAATTTCCATATTATTTTATTGTTAAATGATTAATTGGTAATAACGATGTATTTGCATGCTTTCTTGAGTGGCTTCCAAGGTCTTCCTCCGCCTTCCATGAATTTTCCGAAGAACTCTACGAACTGAAGACGACTTGAGTGAATGTAAGCTCCCAAAGTAGAGATAGCTATATTTAGAGTGTGTCCTATTAAAATTACTATTATCGCGAAGATTATTCCGACAACTGGAACTCCGGAAACAAGACCCGCTATTGTATTAAACGCGAATCCGATAATACCTGTGCCAAGTCCAAGCGCCATTAAACGTGAGTATGAAAGGATGTCGGCAAATATACCTACGATTCCATATAACGAAAGTACTCCGCTGAAAAACTTAAGAACTATATTTTTTTGTGATCTTCCCTGTGTAAGAATTAATGCTCCAACTCCGATGTATAAAAGGTAAGTGATTGTTTGCGCGTCATCTGCAAAAAATAATCCCATCTTACTTACTCCGAACATTCCCATAACAATTAGGAAGTAAATCCATAGGAAACTGTCTAACATTGCATCCCAGAATCGGCCTTGTTTTAGCTTCCAATAACCATCAACCGCCTTACCTGCAAGTACCTGAATGTATCCAAGAATTGCCGCTATTATAAGGAAGGTTAAAGGTCCGCTTCCCTCTGAAGGGTTTACAAGTTGGAATTTAAAAGTCTTAACTCCTTCTTCATTTAAGTATGTAAGGAATCCCGGAGCCTGATCTGCGGTCATACCAAACCATCCTCCGAATAAAGCTCCAAGCACAAATGTTACAACTCCTCCAAGCATCACAAGTCTTACAAGTTTTTTTGTGCCTTCCGGGAATGCAACAAATTTAAGCGCGAGTGCGCAAGCTACAAATAAAACCAAGCCATATCCGGCATCCGTTAAGCATAGTCCAAAGAATATAATAAAGAATCCGGCCAAGAACGGAGTTGGGTCAACTTCACTTGGAAGAGGCAATCCGTAAATGTTTGTAACCGCTTCAAACTGGTCAAAAAATTTATTGTTATGTATTGCCACCGGAGCTTCTTCTCCTTCCGCCGGCGTAAGTACTGTTATTTCAAAAGCTGATGTTAAATTTTGAACTTCCTGTTTAATTGTCTCCATTTTTTTCACAGGGACCCATCCTTCGATTGTAAAAGTATATTGAGTGTCATATCCCATTTGCTCAGCATATACTTTGTCGCGTTCCCAAACATAAAAGTCGTGAACAACCTGAAGATTATCGTTGTCTTTTGCGATAACTTTTAACTCTTCGTCCTGAGTTTTTAGATCTTTTTCTATTTCTCCTTTTCTTGTCTTTATATTTGCCAGTTCTTTTTGTACATCATGAGATGCGGCAGGAAGACCGGCTTCCGAAAATTTATGCATCATCAAAACTTCCTTAATATCTCTTTCGGATTCCTTAACATAAGTTAAAGCAAGATAAACTGTACTTGTGGTTTCTTCAACAACTTCTATATTTACAAGATTCAAAAGTTTTTCAATTTCTTCTTTTAAACTTTCGAATGAAGTTTTCTGAACAGTTCCAATAATTGTTGTAGTTCTCTTTGTTGAACCGATGTGATCAAGAGGCATTGATAGTCCCTGCCAAGGTTCAAGCATTTCTTGAGTAGCCGTTAAAGACGCGTGTTCATTTTTAAGATTAACTATTGTTTCTTCTATACTTTTACATTTATCAACGATGGTCTGGAAATCAAACTCCTTGGCTTTTTTTCTAACATCTTCAATTTTCATTGTAAGAGGTCCGTCCATCAAACCACGATGTTTTGCAAAAGGACTGATAAGTTTTAAAACAAAATCAATATTCGCAATCGCAAGTTCCGCAGAGTGAGCGGCCTCAACTTTTGCTTCCGGCTTACTCTCGTTCCCGCGAGAAACTTCTGTTAACTCCATTACTCCAAGAGCCTGAAGAGCATCGAGCAGCTTCTGCCTGTGGGCAGTGGAAGCTACAAGTTGCATTTTTTGCATTGAAATTACAGCCATATCTCTTTTTGAATTTAGGTTAGTTCGCTAAATATTTATCAAAAGACGAAACGATATTTTTTATCGCTTCTTGTTTTTTAGACGAGGCTTGAGAGATTAGAGAAGAGCGATCCCGATCTTCGGAATCAGTGATTTTTTTGAAAGCGTTCATAGCTTCCTGTTTTGCGGTTTGAAGGGAGGCTTGTCCTTCTTTACGAAGAGTTTCTTTATACTCTTCAAGATTTTTTCCGGACTCGATTGTTTTTTCTTCCAGCTTTTTATTGTTTTCGTGAGAAAGAGCATCTATCTGCTCCTGAGCTTTCGCTTCATGTTCTTTTATCGTTTGAACCGGGTCTGTATTCATATTTGATGTAGGCTAAATCATGATCTTGCAGATATTATGGGTCGGCCTTAAAAAAGTCAATACTGAAAAATATATTTAAACCTTGTGAAGACTAAAAACGCTTGACACGGAGTCTAAACCAAATCGTCGATTATATTCACTTTTATGCCTTCCGGAACGGAATTTATGAACATTTGTCCGTACGACTTACTGAGTATTCTTGAATCCAGGATTGCAACTTTCCCGCTGTCTTGAGAAGACCGTATAAGTCTTCCGAACCCTTGTTTGAATTTAAGAATTGCCCTTGGAATTTGATATTGGAAAAAAGGATCTTGGTAAAGATTTGATCTTGTGGAATGGATTGGATCGTCCGGTGGATCAAAAGGAAGTTTCTGCATTATAACGCAGTTTAGCGATGTGCCTTTTATGTCTATGCCTTCCCAAAAACTGCTTGTTCCAAATATTATGGATTTTTCCGGATCACGTTTAAAAAGTTCAATTATTTTGTTTCTTCCTCCTGATACATTTTGCGCGTAAATTATAATTCCTTTTGCTTTAAGGCGCGGAGCAAGCTGCAAATACGTCGCTTCAATTGCTTTTTTTGATGTGAAAAGAACCAGCGTTCTGCCTTCGTTCTCAATTGCGGTGCTATAAATAATTTCACATGTTTGATCAAAATATCCCGGTGAAGCCGGCTGGCTTAACTTTCTGTAAAGAACTATTTCAACTTGATCCGGATATGAAAAATGCGACGGCAAAATAGCTTCTTTAAAAGTTTCATCAAGTCCCAACTGATTCTTTATATATTCAAATCTGTTTTCAACAGTGAGTGTTGCGGAAGTTAAAATAATACTTTCTTTGTCGTGGAAGAGAGTTCCTCTTAAATGTTCGCTAACCTGGAGCGGAGCCGCGCTTATGCCGAGCACTCCGTCAAATCTTCTGTAAACCCATACTATGCTTTTTCCAAAATCGGAAACTCCTTTTTCAAGTATTACGAATGCTGTTTTACGCATTGTCTCTGCAACTGCTTCAAGTTCAAAAGAAACCAGTTTTGCAAGCTCATCATCTTCATATTCTTCCGTAAAGGCATGTAATTTTTTAAAGAGTTGTTCTCCGAGCAAAGTTACGTTTTCGGCTGATTCGTGGACTTTATTCCATTCAAGACTGGTAAAAAATTGCTCGTGAAGAGTTAAATCACTTATGCTGTTTATATAGTGAATGTGTTTTTCGTAAAAAATTCCAAGAAGTCCAAAAAATATTTCTATCTTATGTATAAGGGTTTCAATGTCGTCGGTGTGGTCGGGAAATCTCTTTAATATTTCCTGCAATCTCTTTAGCGGGTACTGCATTATGTCCACGGTAAGATTTATGCTTAGCGCGTTTGTGGCTTCATTCTCAAGTTGATGGGCCTCATCAACAATCAGATATTTATATTCAGGCAAAACTTGGCTTGGACCTATTGTATCGTTAAGCAAAAGAGCATGATTTGTAATTATTATATCGGCGTTTTGCGCCATTTCTCGGGCTTTCATAAGGTAGCATGCCGAGGCATATTCTTTGTTTGAGTGCGGGCATTTTATCCCGTCGCAGCAAATGTCATTCCATGAATAATATTCTTTTCCCTGTAAAGAAAGCTCTTCCATATCGCCGGTTTTTGTTTTTGTGCGCCATATCAAAACTTTAAGAAGCATCGCAACTTCATGATCGCGCAAAAAAGATTTTTCCATGAACTGCTCAAGTCGTTTTCCGGAAAGATAATTTTTTCTTCCCTTAAGTACAGTTGTTATAAATGGTTTTTCTTCTCCTGATTTTATGAAATCCGAAATCGCCTTTTGCGCTACAGGTATATCTTTATTAAAAAGCTGATCTTGTAAATTCTTTGTGTGTGTAGCTATTACAACTTTTGTTTTTTCTTGCCTTGCTTTAAATGCCGCAGGGATAAGATAAGCCAATGATTTTCCAGTTCCGGTTCCCGCTTCAACAAGAAGATTGGTTTTGTCGTCAAAAGAATGAATTATTTTTTTTGTCATTTCAATTTGAGAAGGCCTTTGTTCGTATTCATCTTCAAATTTGCTTAAAGGCCCTTCTTTATTGTAAATCGGCAGAATCTCTTTCTCACTAAAAGGCAGATTAACAGTGCTTGGCAAATATTCGTACTCTTCTTTTTCGGGTGAATCAAAAGATGATTTTGCGTTTAGAAATATTTCTTTAAGTGGCCAATTGCAGCGTGATACAACGCTTTTTATATCACTTAAGGTTGTTGAATCAATCTCACTTATTTTTTTCTTTAGCATTATAAAAAGATCTGCGGTCGCCATTGCGTCATCAAGGGCGCGATGCTTTTCCGTATGCTTGATTTCAAACTGATTGGTAAGCATTTCCAGGCTGTAAGAAGGGAGTCCGGGAACGATAATGCTTGAAAGTACAAGTGTATCCAAAAGCTCTCCGGTTAGCATAATGCCTTTTTCGGACAGGAACTCGGTATCGAAAGAAATATTGTGTCCCACAATAGGCAAGTTTTCCATGTAGTCAAAAAACTCATCTACAATTTTATCCAGACTTGGAGCGTCTTTTAAATCTTCATCTTTTATTCCGGTAATATGAGTGATTATCTCCGGAATAGGGTTTGAAGGCTTTATAAACGTTTGATAGGTGTCGATTAGTTTCCCTTCGTCATCATAACGGGCAGCTCCAATCTCAATGATTTCATCATGTTCTTTGCTTAGGCCGGTTGTTTCTATGTCGAGGGAGATGAACATTAGAGGCGAACGTTAGTGAGCCTCATGCGAGGCTCTTCCTATACTAGCTTTAATTACCTGCGAAAACCACTCAAAAAATCAGAAAACAATCTGTCGATGCGTCCACGGTAATATTTTGACAAATCATTTACGATTTTATACACTGACATGATTTCAGAAAATCAAAAACAAAAAAACGATCTTTAAAAAATCAAAAAACAAAAATAAAAGCAAAGAGAGATGAGGAGGTGAAACTCCAAGGATCCAAAAAAAACGCCCTAGAAAAGCATCTATCCTTATACTTCGTTTCTCCTTCTCTCCTTCTTTGCTCGGTGATGGAAGCCTCAAGTGACTATTGTAGCTTCCGATTAATCTCCTGGCCTGGTGGCTCCTAGTCGCTTTATGCACTTGTGATGTCCACGTCAAACAGGCGGTCGGTGGCAGGACTGAAAACATTGCCAAAGCCGGGCTAGATTCGCACTCGTCATGTAAACAAAAAAACAAAAACAAATCTTGAACTGCCAGCCATGCGCATAGTAGTTGATAAGATTTCACCCCACACTTGTGTGGGGTTTTTTTGTGTTTCATGCTATAATATAGCGAAGAAAAACAAAAAAACTATGTACGACATTCCATGGATTATAGTGGTTGCAGGGTGGACGAGCATGTTTATAACATACTCGATAACTAAGCTTAAAACTCATCAGTGTGGTGGTGGTATCTATACTATGGAAGTTAAGATATCAAGCAAACAAAAGTGGGTTATTAGAGCGATGATGCTTTTGTATATTGTTTGTATAGCACTTTTTTCTTTTAGCGTCGGGTTTGCGGAGTTGGATATTTTTTACAGGGGATTTAGCGACTTTTTTGTTCTTCATGGAACAATAATTTTCATTATAGCCATTGTTCTTTACGTTGATTCCAGAATTGTAATTTCAAGTAACTGTGCGTGGAGCGGTAATTTTAAGAATGATCGTCATATACTTATACAAAGCGGTCCTTACAAAAGAATTCGTCATCCACAGCCACTTGCTTTTTTCTTAGCTTTTATAGCTACTTCTTTTATTGCTCATGACGCAAGAATTTTTGTTTTTGCACTTCTATTGATTCCTATGATTGTTGCAAAATCAATGATCGACGAACAGTACCTGCATATGATTTTTCCGGAATATGAAGATTACGTTAAAAAAACCGGAAGGTTCTTTCTAAAGTAGTGCGGCGTTAAAGCATGTCCGGTGCGTGTTAAAGCATGTCGGCGAATTTGTCGAAAAGGTACGATGTGTCGGTTGGCCCCGGAGTTGATTCGGGATGGAACTGAACCGCCATTATCGGCTTTGTTTTGTGCTTAATTCCTTCGACGGTTTTGTCGTTTACGTTTATAAACCATGTCTTAAATTCTTTTGGAAGAGTTTTTTCGTTAACGGCAAATCCGTGATTCTGCGAAGTTATGTAGCACTTCCCCGTTTCAAGGTCCATGCATGGCTGGTTTTGCGCTCTATGTCCGTATTTAAGTTTGTATGTTTTTGCACCTGCCGCTATAGCCATTATTTGATTTCCAAGACAAATTCCAAAGACCGGAATTCCGCTTTCAATCGACTTTTTAACGATTTCGTGGGTTTGAGTTACAAACATTGGATCGCCGGGTCCGTTTGAAAGGAAAATTCCGTCCGGTTTAATTCCATTTGCGAAAAAATCATAGTTCCATGGCACGCGGATTACAGTTAGGTTGCGCGCGAGAAGGCTTCTTACGATATTATTTTTTGCACCACAGTCTATTAGTACAACTTTCTTTGTGCCGGCTTTATATGTAATTGGTTTTTTTACGCTTACCTGAGCCACTACATTATCTTTGTCTGGGTTGTAAAATTCTATGGGCGAATTTGGATCGGTTACTATTTTGCCAAGCATTGTTCCGCTTTCGCGAAGTTTTTGCGTTAGTGCGCGCGTGTCTATTTCTGCAAGTCCCGGCACGTTATTTTTCTTGAGCCATTCATCAATGTTTTTTTTGCTGTGCCAGTGGCTTGGCGCTTTGCAATATTCGCTTACAATCAGCCCCTTAATATGAACAGCGTTGCTCTCAAAATATTTTTTAAGTCCGTTTTCGTCTTTGCAGTCGCCAGGTACGCCATAGTTCCCGATGAGCGGGTAAGTGAGAGTTAAAATTTGTCCTCTGTATGAAGGATCAGTAAAGCTCTCCGGATAGCCCATCATGCCGGTATTAAAAACAACTTCTCCCGCGGAATCTGTGTCCGCGCCAAATGGAGTTCCTTCGATTTTTGTTCCGTCTTCAAGAAGGAGGTATGCTTTTTTCATGACTTGATTCTAACCTTTTCCCCGAGTCGTTTGCAATATCCATTTATCCGATAAACCCATCTTATCGGATAAACCCACTCAATTCGATAGGCTGGTTTAAACGGGGAACGGAAAAGTTTAAATGTCGCTCGTTTTGTAGTATAGTTTGTGTAACTAAAAGCCAAGTTTATGCATCTTCTCTCAACCAAAGATCTCTCAAAAGATTATATAGAAAAAATAATGGCCAAGGCTGGTGAAATGGAAGCCTATGCGCTTAAGAAAAAGCAAAGCGATATGATGAAAGGCAAAATTCTTGCCGCGCTTTTTTATGAACCTTCAACAAGGACAAGGCTTTCATTTGAAACCGCTATGCTAAGGCTGGGAGGGCAGGTTATTTCCGTTGCGGACGCGCAATCTTCTTCTTTGGCAAAGGGGGAGTCGTTGGAAGATACGGCAAAAATCGTCTCTCAATATGCGGACATAATTGCGGTAAGGCATCCGGAAATTGGGTCTTCAAAAAAGATGGCGGAAGGATCAAGCGTTCCGGTTATTAACGCGGGAGACGGTGCGGGGGATCATCCCACTCAAGCGCTTTTGGATCTTTATACAATCATAAAAGAAAAGGGACAGGTGGATGGATTAACGGTGACTTTAAGCGGTGATTTAAAAAACAGCCGAACGGCAAATTCCCTAATTTATCTGCTTGCAAATTACGACGTGAAATTCAAATTTCTTGCTCCGGAAGAATTAAAAATGAAGGATGAAGTTAAGAAGTTTTTAAGCGAAAAGGGTCTTTCTTTCGAGGAAACTTCTTCTGTTGAAGATGGGCTTTCCGGCACTGATGTTCTTTACGCCACGCGTGTTCAGAGAGAAAGATTTAAGGATGCGGGCGAGTACGAAAAATTAAAAGACAGTTTTATTTTTAATCGGGCTTTGCTGGAAAAACATAATCCAAAAATGCTTATTTTACACGCGCTTCCGCGGGTTAATGAAATTTCGAAAGATGTTGATGACATGCCGGGCGCGGCTTATTTTAGACAAGCAAGTAATGGAGTGTCGGTGAGGATGGCACTTATTTCTTTACTCTTAGCCTAAAAAATTATGAAGACAGTATTAAAAAACTCGCAGATTGGGGATCTTCTTTTTGAGGACGGAGTTATTACAAAAGTCGGAGGAAATATAGATGCTCCGGGGGCGGAAGAAATTGATTGCACAGGAAAATATATTATGCCGGGAGTTATTGACGCGCATGTTCACTTTAGATCTCCGGGGCATGAGGAAAAAGAGGATTGGGAAAGCGGTTCACGTGCAGCGTTAATGGGCGGCGTTACTACGGTTTTTGATATGCCGAATACAAGTCCTCAGACAATTACTTTGGAGGCGTTGGAGGAAAAGAGGGCTTTGGCTGGTGCAAAATCTCATGTAAATTTCGGACTGTTTTTTGGCGGAACGGGAAAGAATTTGGAAGAAATAAAAAGGGCGAAAGGCATAGTCGGCGTGAAGGTTTATATGGGGCAAACAACGGGTCAAACTGTTGATGAAACGTCAGAGTTTATGGATGGACTTCTTCGTGATTTATTTGAGAATACGGAGAGAGTTATCGCCATTCACGCGGAGGATGAGGAGCTTATAAAAAAACATAATCAGATTTATAAAGACGATAATTCGCCGGAAATTCATTCTTTAATAAGGAGCGACTTGGTTTCGTTTTCGGCTTGTAGGCGCGCGGTTCATCTGGCGAAAAAATACGGAGGCAATTTGCATGTTTGTCATGTGAGTACAAAAAAAGAAATCGAACTTTTGAGTAAATATCCCGAGGTTACTTGCGAGGTTACTCCTCATCATTTGTTTTTTACGGTCAGCGATTATTCGCGGCTTGGAAATTTTATTAAGACTAATCCGCCGGTTCGTTCGCAAAATGATGTTGATGCTCTTTGGGAGGCTTTGCGTAATGGGTTGGTGAGTTTTGTTGCGACTGATCACGCGCCGCATTTGAAGGTCGAAAAGGAACGTGGATATTGGGATGCTCCTGCCGGTGTGCCGGGGGTGGAGTTTGCTTTGCCGCTGATGCTTGATAGCGTGAATAATGGGCTTTTGGGAATGGAAGATGTTGTGCGTTTGATGTGTGAGGGGCCTGCGAATGTTTACGGGGTGCGTGGAAAAGGATTTTTAAAAGAAGGTTATGATGCTGATATTACGGTCGTGGATATGGACATTTCGCGTGAGGTTTGCAATGAGGATGTTGTTAGTAAATGCGGATGGACGCCTTATGCGGGAATGACTTTGCGCGGGTGGCCGGTGATGACTTTTGTCGGTGGCGTTTTGATGATGGAGGGGCGGGAGATTGTGTCGGGGAATAAAGGAAAAGAGGTTGTTTTTTGAGGTACTTAGTAAGTGCCACTTACCGAGTACGTGCCTCTTGCTTTTTTTGTGAAATCATGTTTTAATTAAACCCTTTTTTAGGAAGAATACGGATTTAAGGCCTTTTATTAGGTCCTTGTCCGGTGTTCCTTGAAAGACAGGCTGACGAGACAAAGCTCTATGTGAGAAATGATGCATTTTTCTCATATAGGGATAAAGGTATAAAACAACAAGGTTTTTTTACAAACAACGGATTTTTACAAGGAAGGGAAGGTTTGCTATGAATATGAAAAAGACGCTGCACGAAGAAATGTTGGACGTAATTGAACAAGAAAAAAAGAAAGGAGATAAGAACATTGGAATGACTGTGGGGAATGGGGTTTTGTTGGTCAAGAAGATTGGCGAGGGTGCTATGGGAGCCGTTTATCTCGGTTACGAGCCCTCTCTTGACCGGCAGGTTGCGGTTAAGGTTCTGCTTAAAGAATTTTTCAAAGACGAGAGGCAGTATGAAATGCTAAAGCGCCTCCTCGTTGAAGAAGGCAGGAACCTGGCCAAACTTGCCAAGCTAAAGACCAAAAATCCCGGGATCATCGAAGTGTACGGATTGGACGAAAATTTTCCCGCCTTGATCATGGAGTTGATTGAGGATGGGGAGGATTTGCAGTCTTTCCTGTACAAAAGGCAGGACGAGTGGACCACCACCGGTTTTCGCTTGTGGTTTTTGGGCATCATGGAGCAGATCGCTTCCGCTCTTGGTGCCGCGCACGCCCAAGGCGTTGTGCACAAAGATCTCAAGTTCAACAACGTCATGATCTTTAAGAGTTTTGATGGCGAGTGGAGAATCAAGATTATCGATTTCGGCATCGCGCAGAATTTGACCAGGGTCAAGTTGACCCATGGTGTCACGCTGCTCGGAACGCCCTCGTATATGGCCCCGGAGCAGTGGGATGACCACTGGTCCTTGGACGCTCGTGCTGACGTCTATTCTTTTGGAATCATGCTTTATGAGATTTTGTTACAGCAGGATTTCCATCAGACGGAGGACCACGAGTCTATTATGGCCAACGCGAAGGACAGTATTTATGTCCAGAAACGTGTGGGGCATCTGCCGATTGATCAGAGAGTGATTTTCGAGTTTCTGCTCGCCGTTGAGAAGTCCAAGCGTGCCGGAGGTATGCTGGAAGTGCTTGGAGCGTTGAGGAGTTTGCGGTTGGCTATCATGCACCGTGACCACGAAGCTCCCGGCACCAGCTTTCCGGCTCCGCCGGAGATTTCCGCTCATGTCCAACACGAGCAGTCGCACAAGGTGATGGAAGCGGCAAAAGAGGCATTTGAAGAAAGCCTCGAAACGCCTGCTCCCGTTCACGTGCCTTCTGTTCACCCCGTGCCTTCCGTTTACCCCGCGCCTCCCGTGCCCAATAAGCCGGTTTCCAGAATGGGGACTGCCGCATTGTATGTCGAGAAACATACCGACCATCCTCCCGCGCAGATCGAGACCGGACCAATTGAGGCGTTTGATGAAGAAGCGATTTTTTCCGCTCCGAACGTGGTCGTCGAAAACCACAAAATGCCCTTCATCCCGATCATTATTGCTTTGATTATTATTGTTGGCGGTATCTCTTACTTTTTGTTCTTTATGGACAAGGGGGGAGATGAGTCTGGCGAGAAGAAAGAGGCTGTGGCTACGGTGACCGAGAAGGATGTCAAGGCGATGGAGCCGGATGTCAAGGTTATGGAGCCTAAGGTGGAGCCCAAGAAGGTGGAACCGCAGATGGTCCCGACTGAAGTCCCGATCGAAGTGAAAGAGCCCAGGCCCTCCGTGCCCACCCCGCCCACCAAGGTCGGGGAGTTTCCATCTGACCAGTACGCCACCTACATGTTCCGCGAATGGGACAAGTGGTGTGCGGATAACGATCCGCTCAGGGCAAAATTCGCCGAAATGCCGATGCTTAGAGCACAGTGCCTTAGGAAAAAGGCGGAAGAGTTCTACGCAAAAGATCGGTCGAATCCGGAGACAGCAATTGGCCTGTTAGATGAGACCTTCGCGCAGGTGTGCTCTTACTCGATGATTCACCGCAAGCAGGGTGCGTACATCGGTAATGATATGTCCCTCGCAAAGGAATGTGCGACGATGGAGTTCTTATACGGCAAGTTCACGAACTTCATTGCCGGAAAGCGTATCCACGCAGTGGATAAGTTTCTCACGGATCGTAGGCCCCGCCGGTTGCAAATCCAGGAGGAATGGAAGAAGGCCAACTCCACTGAAAATCCTCCTACCACCCCGTAAAACCTACCAAGAAATACCCCTTTATCCCACCAATGGCTGCATCTCGTCAGCCATTTCCCCATACCCAAAATTACCTGGTAACTTAAGGGTGGTCGCTTATTAACGCGATTTGGCTCAACTTACCTGGTAACTCAAAAAATTTTGTGATTAAATAGTACCGAACTAAAAGTTAATCACATGGCGAATCTATCGATAAAATATCTTGGCGCGGAGTTTAAAAACCCTACGGTTTTAGCTTCGGGCGTTACCGGCGTAACCGCAGCCACATGGCGGTCTGTCGTAAACAGCGGAGCTGGCGGAATCACTACAAAATCAATTTGGCTTAACGAACATAAAGGGCATAAAAACCCAACAATAATTACAACCGAGCATTGGATGATGAACGCGGTTGGTCTTCCTGATGCCGGACTTGAAAAAGCGCAGCAAGAGATCGACGAGTACAATAAAACAAAACCGGCGCCTTTAATCGCCAGTGTTGCCGGAGGAACTATGGACGAATTCGTCGCGATCGCCGAAAAAATGAAGGATCTTCCAATCGATATTTTGGAAATAAACATCTCTTGTCCTAACGTGGAAGGTGAGTTCGGTCTGCCTTTTGCATGTGTCGCAAAAGATGCAAGAAAAGTTGTAGAGGAAGTTAAAAAAGTGTCGGGCAAAAAACCGGTAATAGTAAAACTTTCTCCGAACGTAACCGACATAAAAGAAATCGCAAACGCGTGCGCGGAAGGCGGAGTCGATGGATTTTGCTTAATTAACACACTCGGCCCGGGGCTTTATATAAACATAGAAACAAGAATTCCGGTGCTGGCAAATAAAGTCGGAGGAATTTCCGGACCTGCAATAAAACCTCTCGCCGTTAAAATGGTTCACGACGTTTATAAAGCGACAAAGCTTCCAATCATCGGAACGGGCGGAATAACAACTGGACGAGACGCAATCGAAATTATGATGGCCGGAGCAACTTTGGTCGGAATCGGATCGGCCGTATATTACAGAGGATTGGATGTCTTTAGGAAAGTCGCAAACGAAATGAACGAGTGGTGCGATTTAAACGGCGTAAAAGATTTATCGGAAATTATCGGAACAGTAAAAATGTAACTATGGAAAATAAAACGGAATTGCCAATTGTGCTTGAGATAAAAAAGGTTGTTGAAGAAGCTGAAAACACCAAGACTTTTTATTTTGATCATACTTTGAATTCAAAGCCGGGTCAGTTTGTTATGCTTTGGCTTCCGGGCGTGGATGAAATTCCAATCTCGGTTTCTTTTGATGACGGAGAGCAGTTTGCCCTTACGGTTTTTGCGCGCGGAGAGGCAAGTAATCAAATTTGTGGCCTCAAAGAAGGAGATAAAATTGGTATAAGAGGTCCTTACGGAACAATGTTTAATTACGCGGAAGGTGAAAATCTTGTGCTTGTTGGAGGCGGATATGGAGCTGCGCCACTGCGTTTTCTTGCCAATGAGGCCGTAAAGAAAAATTGCAAAATTGACTTTATGATGGCCGCTAAAACAAAGAATAAACTTCTCTTTGTGGACGAACTTCGTGAGATGAAAAATGTAACCGTTTATATTGCTACAAGCGACGGATCGGAAGGCTTTAAAGGGCATATAAATGAAACTCTTGAAAAAGTTTTAAAAGAAAAAAAGATCAATAAAATAATGACATGCGGACCTGAACTTTTAATGAAGGCCGTTGGTGAGATAGGCGACAAAGCAAATGTTCAGACTCAAATTTCAATTGAACGATACATGAAATGCGGATTTGGAGTTTGTGGCCAGTGCGTGATGGATCCACTTGGAATAAGAACGTGTGTTTCCGGCCCTGTTATGAACAGCAAGGTTCTTAATATGCTGGAGGAGTTCGGGAAATATCGTCGTGACGCTGAAGGTAGAAAACAATACTTCAATAAATAACTAATAACTAAGAATACCATGATAGCAAGACAGGTTGCGGAAATACTCCTAAAAGTGAATGCCGTTAAGCTTAATGTTAAAGAGCCTTTTACGTACACTTCAGGATTGATCTCTCCGATTTATACGGACAACAGAGTTTTAATTTCTTATCCTGAGGAAAGAAGCGTTATAGTCGGCGGCTTTATCGATCTTATTAAAGAAAGGGGATTAAAGCCTGAATTTCTTGCCGGAACTGCAACCGCCGGAATTCCATGGGCAGCTTTTGTTGCGGAGAGAATGAATCTTCCGATGGTTTACGTTAGAAGCAAGCCAAAGGAGCACGGTGCGGGAAAACAAATTGAAGGAATGCTCCCTGAAGGAAAAACGGTTTTGATTATTGAAGATTTGGTTTCTACAGGTGGAAGTTCTCTAAATTCCGTTGAATCAATAAGAGGTGAAGGAAAAGGAATCGTCCACGAAGTTTTGGCGATTTTCTCTTACGGAATGGAAGAGTCGGAAACAGCGTTTAGAAATGCTTCAACCGCGCTTTCGACTTTAACGAACGTCGAGGTGCTTTTAGAAGTTGCAAAGGAGAAAAACTATATTACGGAGGAAGAAGCAAATGAGGTAAAAAGATTTATTTCAAATCCTCCCGCGTGGAAAAAATAACAATATTAGTTACTCGGTAATCACTTATAAATATGAATTTTGCAGACAAATTAAATAAGGCGATAAAGGAAAAAAACAGCGTGGTTTGTGTGGGCTTGGATCCGCGCTTAAACAAGATCCCTTCCTTTATTCAGGAGAGTGCTTTAAAGGAAAATAAGGATAAATTTAAGGCGGCGGCAGCAGCTATTTTGGAATTCAACAGTGGGATTATCGATGCCGTTTGCGACCTTGTTCCGGTGGTAAAACCACAGGTTGCTTTCTACGAAATTTTTGGAGAGGAAGGAATGCGGGCTTACAGGCAGACAATTGAATATGCTCACTCAAAAGGGCTGATTGTGATTGCGGATGTAAAACGAAATGACATAGGTTCAACGGCGGAAGCATACGCCGACAGTTATATGGGGACGGTTGATGTGTTTGGCGAGGAGACGTCGGTTTTTGATGCCGATGCGGTGACGATTACGCCTTATCTTGGATGGGACGGGATTAAGCCGTTCGCGGAAAAATGCGCTGAGTATAATAAAGGGATTTTTATTTTGGTTAAGACTTCGAATCCTTCATCTGGTGATTTGCAGGATTTAGTGATGAATGATGGGAGAAGTGTTTATGAGATTATGGGAATGCTGGTTGAAAGCTGGGGCGCTGAGGATATAGGAGAAAGCGGATATAACCCGATAGGCGCCGTTGTTGGTGCCACTTATCCGGATCAGGCGGCGCGACTTCGAGAATTAATGCCGAATACAATATTCCTTGTGCCCGGTTACGGCGCCCAGGGTGGAGGAGCACAGGACGTTAAGCCATGCTTTAACAAGGACGGTTTAGGTGCGATTGTGAATTCTTCCCGCGATATAATTTTTGCTTACGAAAATTCAATCGACTACAAAGAAGAAGATTATGCCAAGGCTGCAAGGGCTGCCGTTGTGGCAATGAACAACGACATCAACAAGGTTCGCTAAGATCGTGCTACCGGCAAATTTTAGCACTCCAAGTCCAGATATTGGCTTAACAGAGCCGAATTTTTCTTAAATCCAGTCCCGGGACTGAATCGTACTTAATGAACATTCGGTTGAGTATGCCGCGCACTACCATGCTTAACTCCCCGCGACTTTTCGCGACCCGCAATTTATGTTATAATATTCGTATGTAATGGCAAATGTTAGCAAAAACTTATGAATGCAGAGGTCAACAGACAACGACAGCCCGAGGAAGAAGACAGACTTTATCTGGACTCTTTGATTTTGCAGTTACAAGACAAGGATCCGGAAAAAGCAAAATCTGCCCGAACGGAACTTGAAGATATGCGTGTATTACTGAAAGTTGCCTTTATTCAGGCAAAAAACGCTTTAAAAGTTTTGGAAGTTACCAAGACCGAAAATAGAAATCAAGAAGCTATAAACGAGAAAAGAAAAGAGGGAGACTCTTTGTTTAAACGAATGGACCTTATTCGAAGCGCTCTGAAGTTAAATGATTTAAAGAAGTCTCTTCCAATCCCCAATGCTAAGCCTTTCGGGTCTAAGAACTAAAAAGGGCTCCGGCTGTGTTAACAACCGGAGGTGGGTGGTGAAGACTCTGTTTAGCCAATTATTTGGATTTTGGCAAGTCTGTACATTTCTGCGAGGATCGCAGTTGCTGCGATCGTTATGATCAGCTCCTTCCCGCAGTCGTACTTGCTTAACCAGGTACAACTATGGACGTCGTACAGACTCAGGCTTTCTTTGTTGTCCTGGTAGGCAATTATACCTAGTTTCTCCGGCCTGAGTGCTCTGGCAGTACCGCGACATACCTCCCATAGCTCTGCTTGTTCTGAATATGACTCTTTTGAAAAAAGGGCTTTTTCAAGCAGTTTGAGGTATTTTGTTGATAAGGGACCAGCTATACGTGTTACCATCTTCACTTTGTTACTCATAACTAAACTCCTTCCTTTAAATTTTTCCGTGCACTTTCATGCCGGCTACGGATAAACCGTAGTAGTTAGTACATGAGACGACTAACTAGTAAAGATCGTAATTGGATATTCATTACATAAGTCTCTTCCAATCCCCAATGCTAAGCCTTTCGGGTCTAAGAGATCCCAGCCCTAGTTCAATTAGCTTGTCTTTCATCTCCGGCAGAGTGTTTGTGAGTTTTTTTCTTTTTTGTGAGAAAGCTCTGTGGATTATTTTGTAGAGCGACATGTAGTCTTTTACAACCGGCTCACTAAAAACATCAATCTCTAATACCGACGAATCCACATTTGGTTCCGGATAAAAAGCACCGGGACTTACTTGGGCAACAATCCTCGGCTTTCCAAAAATCTGAACATGAAGCGCTAAAACATTTAACTTGCCGTCTTCCGCGCATATTTTTTCCGCCACTTCTTTTTGCATCAATAAAACCATTTTCGTGGGTCTGTTTTCCGCCATTAAAAAGTGAGATATCAAAGGGGAAGTAATGTAATAGGGAATATTCGCGACCAGTTTGTACGCAATAGCGGGTGGATCGTACTTTAACGCATCCTGATGAATAAAATTCACATTTTCAAGTTGCTCATTCTCTCGTTCCAACAAAGCTACCAAGCCTCTATCAAGTTCAATGGCTGTAACGTGCTTTGCGCGCTCGGCTAATTTTCGCGTTAAAACTCCCAACCCCGGTCCGACTTCAATCACGTTGTCGTCTGGGCCCACATCTGCGGCCGCTACAATCTTATCCAAAACATTTTCATCCAACAAAAAATTCTGACCAAGTGATTTGTTTGGACTTAGTCCGTGTTTCTCCAATAAATATAATGCGCGGTCTTTTTTCAAACTATTTTGATTAACTTTAGTTGGTCTGATTTGCCGCTGATAATCTGGACTTTTTCCTTTGGTAAATCAAGCTCTTTGGACAGAAACGAAATCAATTCTTTATTCGCCTTTCCTTTTTCCGGAACCGCTTTTATGCGGATTTTGATTGTGTCGTCGTCCAAAATATCAACCACTTCATTTTTGGCTGACTTTGGCAGAACCTTTACGCGAAGGTAATCCGGATGATGTTGCTCGATGAATTTCTTAAGCATTAACTTTATTACGTCTCATGCGTGATCGTACTACAAGTTTGCGTAATTCTTCAACCAATAGAATTGAGAATGAAGCGCCGATGATTACAAACCACTCGTACCACTCAAGCTCTTTTGTGTGTATCCACTCCTGGAAGAAAGGTACTTCGACAAGCAGATAAACAACTCCCAGTGAAACAAAGACGGCCCCAATCAAATATAAATTTGAGAAAAATCCAAGTGAGAAAACCGACTCGTGCGAACTTCTTGAATTGTATGCGTTAACCATTTGAATCAATACCAAAATGGTAAATGCGAACGTTGAGGACTCTATATAAATTTCCGAATCGGGATCAAGTGCTTGTCCCCATTGCCACCCTTGTGACAACAAAGACCAGAAGTAAGTTCCGACAACAAGTGTTCCAATAAACAGTCCCACATAAATAAATCTTGCAACAAATGCCTTGTCCATAATTTTTGTTTTCGGATCACGCGGAGGTCTGTTCATAATTCCTTTTTCAGGCGTGTCTATACCAAGCGCAAGGGCCGGTAAAACGTCCGTACCAACATCCACACTTAAGATAAGTATTGCAGTTAGAGGCGCCGGTAAACCAAGAATAATGGCAGCAAACACGGTAACTAATTCTCCTATGTTGCACGAGAAAATATAGAAAATAAATTTCTTAAGATTTTCGTAAATCGTTCTACCTTCTTTAACGGCATTTATGATTGTTGAAAAGCTGTCGTCGGCAAGGACCATGTTTGATGCCTCCTTGCTTACATCGGTTCCGGTAATGCCCATTGCTATTCCAATGTCGGCTCTTTTAAGGGCGGGAGCGTCATTAACTCCGTCCCCCGTAACCGCAACAACGTGTCCATTTTTCTTTAACGCGGAAACTATTTTAAGCTTATCTTCCGGTGAGGTTCTGGCGAAAATAATTCCGTCTTTTTCGTCCTCAAACAACTTTTGAATTTCCTCTACCGACATTTTTTCAACTTCCAGTCCCGTAATAATTTTGTGACCGCCACTGTCTTTTACAAGCCCTATTTGTTTTGCTATGGCTTCAGCGGTTAGTCCGTGATCTCCGGTAATAATATAAACTTTTATCCCGGCTTGTTTTGCCATTGTAACGGCCTGTTTAACGTCTGTCCGTGGAGGATCTATCATTCCCGTAAGTCCAACAAAAACCAGGTCTTTTTCATCATTCTCAGCGTGATATTTTTGTTTTTTGTCCGATTGCTTAAAAGCAAATCCAATTACTCGCAATGCTCTTTTGGCCATGTCTTCATTGCGGGCAAGTATTTTTTCTCGGGTTTCTTCGTCGAGCTTTATTATTCGTCCGTTCATTAATATCTGATTGCAAACCTTAAGCACTTCATCCGGAGCGCCTTTTGTGAACATATAATAGTCTCCCGTAGATTTTTCTTTTTCAACAACACTCATTCTTTTGCGAGTGGAATCAAAAGCAAGTTCGTAAACTTTTTCGTACATGTCCGCGAAATCACCTTCGGAAAAGCCCATTTTTTTAACCATTGTTATGAGCGATCCTTCCGTTGGGTCGCCAAGCATTTTGTATATGGTTTCATTGTTTGTTGTGTCTGAAGTTAGCTTTGCGTTATTGCAAAGAGCGCCTATTGTACATATTCTTTCAAGCGCATCGTAAAGGGGAGTGGTGTCTTTTTTAAATTTCCCGAGTTGTTTTTTTCTCAAGTCAAAATCTTCCTCGTCCGAGTCCAAATCTCCTATTGTATAGGTTTGATTGTCTTTTGTTTTAACAAGCAAAGTTCCCCAAGGTTTATATCCGGTGCCTCCAATTTGAGCGAAGTATTGATCAACGTACATCTCTTTTACAGTCATCTCGTTTTTAGTGAGCGTTCCCGTTTTGTCCGTGCAAATATGCGTTGTTGAGCCAAGTGTTTCAACGGAAGCAAGCTGCTTTACTATGGCGTTTTTTCTTGCCAGCCTTTGCACTCCAAGAGCAAGAGCTATGGTGACCGTTGCGGGCAAGCCTTCCGGCACTGCGGCAACCGCCACTGAGGTCGCAAATAAAAATGTATCAACAAATTTTTGCCCCTGAATAAAGTATCCCGTTGCAATAAGTATCGCGGAAATAACCAACGTAACTTTTCCAACGAATACGCCGATTCTAAAGAGTTCCTTTTGAAGAGGACTTTTGTCTTTCTTTGTGGTTGTAGTAAGGTGCGCAATCTGTCCGAATTTTGTGTCCATGCCGGTGTAAATCACAATTGCTTTGCCTGATCCATGTACAACATCCGTTCCCATGTATATCATGTTTGATTTCACACTTGCGCTCGTGCTTGCGCCTGAGCCTGTGCGGATTTCATTTTGGGCTTCAATCTGTTTTGCCACCGGCATTGATTCGCCCGTTAGCGCCGCCTCCTGTGTTTCAAGTTCATTTTCTTCTATAACCCTGGCATCTGCGGTTATTTTATCGCCCTCCATTAAAATTATTATGTCGCCCGGAACAAGCGTTTTGGCGTCTATCTGCATTTCCTTGCCGTCTCTTATTACTCTTGCGGTCGGCGCGATTAGTTTTTTAAGCGCTTCTATTGCTCTTTCCGCTTTAAATTTTTGAATAAAACCAATAATGGCGTTAATAAAAACGATGACAAGAATGACTGTTGCTTCTCGCATCTCTCCGGAAAAACCCGCTATTAAGGCTGCGATTATAAGTATAACCACCATTAAATCCGTGAACTCCTGAAGGAAAGAAAGCCAAAGAGGAGTTTGTTTTTTTACTTTAAGTTCATTTGTTCCATATTTTTTAAGTCGAAAAAGGGCTTCATCTTGAGAAAGTCCCTCTTTTGAAGTTTTAAATTCGCTAAACAGTTCTTCTATTGTTTTGTTGTGCATGTTTGTTTGGTGCGCGCTGCGCGCGTTTTTATTTCGTATTATTATAACAGAAAAACGGCTCCTGTGCCAGTTTGCGCCGTCCTCCGCTGGTTAGCGTATGTTGACGAATTCGAGTTTTGCGTTTTGAGGTGCCGGGGTGGCGAGGGGCGTTTTTTGGCTTGTGCGAATCAGAAAATGGCAATTTGAAAAAATCCGTCCCGGGACGGATTTCGTTTAGAATATACTTTACGAACTTCCCTTCGGTGTGGAATTTTTTCTCGTTTGAGTGGGTTTAACGAGAACCTCCTACCTCAACTTCCCCTTCCTCCACTTTTCTATTTCTGCGTGGTGGCCGCTTCGTAAAACCTCAGGCACTTCCAATCCTTTAAATACAGCCGGTTTTGTGTAGTGCGGATATTCTTTCTTGCCCCCAAGCCTTCTTCCAAAAGAATCTTCTTCCGCAGAATTCTCATCTCCCAGCACTCCGGGGATAAACCTTGAAATCGCGTCGATCACAACCATTGCGGCAAGTTCGCCGCCCGTTAAAACGTAATCTCCTATACTCAACTCCTCGTCCACCAGAAGGTCGCAAATTCGTTCGTCTATTCCCTCGTAACGCCCGCATAGCAAAATAAGTGAATCATTCCTCCTTGCGTATCTCTTGGCGCGTGTATGGCTTAATTTCTTGCCTCTTGGGCTCATGTAAATAACCGGACCTTTATTTAATTTCTTAACTGCCGTGATGCAATCGTACAAAGGCTGTGGAGTCATAAGCATTCCGGCCCCTCCTCCATACGGAGTGTCGTCAACTTTCCCGTGTTTTTCTTCGCTGTAGTCTCTTATATTGTGGAAATGAACTTCCAACAAGCCTTCATCTTGAGCGCGCTTTAAAATGCTGTCGTCAAGGTAAGAGGTGAACATGTCCGGAAATAATGTGCAAACGTCAAATCGCATAAAGATAATTATATAGTCAACTTATATCAAATTGTTCGAGTATTGACAATTTTGGCTTCAATCATTATACGTTTATAGAAAATAATTAAATAAATTCAAACTATATGGCAGGTAAAGCTTTATCAAGTGTTCCCGGAGAAGTCCCCGTTGTAATTACTCAGCCTTATCCGCAAGGAGAGCATCCTATTGAAGTTATAGGAAGGAATACCGCTCCTTACGAAACCAAGTTAAAGACTCTTCTTTTGCAGCTTTGCGGAACCGGTGGAGTGCCGGATAGAAATATGGAAGAAGATTTTGGTACCGGTATAGCAAAAGAGGTTCAGGACGAAACTCCTGAACATGATACGGGTAAGTATGAAATGATGGGTGGCTTGGTACACGAAATTGCAAACGATGTAGCCTATACGGCGCTTATGGTTCTGGGAAACATGGATACGGAAAAAATTGAAACCGAAGAAAACACGCCTTCCGTAAAACAAACTATACTTTCGTATTTTAATACACTTATAGAGGGTGAAATTTTAAAAGTTTTACCTGATGAAAGACTTAATATTTTCCTTACACTAAACTATTTAAAAGACGAACTTTGCGAGCAGTTAATAGAACTTCCACACGGAGATAAAAGAGAAAGATATGTTTTATCAATAAAAAACGCCATCAGATATATATTTGATAGCGTTTTAAAAAGTGGTTTAAACGAGAGTTTAACTCTCCAGATTAACGTTTAGAGAACTGTGGAGCTCTTCGCGCTCTCTTAAGTCCATACTTCTTTCTTTCTTTAACTCTTGAATCTCTTGTAAGGAATCCGGCTTTCTTTAAAACCGCTCTGAACATTTCATCGTACTCAAGAAGAGCTTTTGAAATGCCGTGTCTAATAGCATCAGCCTGTGCGTTAAAACCTCCGCCTTGTACTTTTGCGTTTACATCAACTTTTCCTGAAAGTCCCACTAACTCAAGTGGAGCAAGGATTGAATCCTGTTGAGATTTAACACTGCAGAAGTCTTTCATTGTTTTCTCGTTGATAGTTATTTCTCCTTTTCCGCCCGGAATAAGACGAACACGCGCAACAGCGGTTTTTCGCTTTCCATTTGCGTAATGATAGTTATCCTTCTTTTTTACTTTAGGCTGTGCTGGCATAATTATTAATCAGTTAACGGTTGAGGTTGTTGGGCTTCATGATTGTGCTCAGGCCCTACAAATATCTTAAGCTTAGACATGATTTCTTTTCTAAGTTTGTTTCGTGGAATCATTCCCTGAACGGCTTGTTTTATAATTTCTTCAGGTCTTTCTTCCATAAGTTTCTTAAGAGGTTTCTGTTTAAATCCTCCTGGAAATCCACTGTGGCTATAGTACATTTTGTCGTCCATTTTATTTCCTGTGACGGCTATTTCTTTTGCATTAATTACAATTACGTAATCTCCACAATCAATGTGTGGTGCAAATATAGGCTTATCTTTCCCTCTTAGCTTAACTGCTATTTTTGTTGCGAGGTGTCCAAGAGTTTGTCCTTTGGCATCAACAATGTACCATTTTCTATCGATGTCCTGTTTTTTTGGTGAGTATGTTTTCATAATTAAACGAGTTCAATATATACCATAGATGCGTTGTCCCCGGCTCTGAATCCGGCTTTTGTAATTCTTGTGTAACCTGAAGTTCTGTCACTGTATTTGTTAGCAAGCTCTTCAATAATCTTCTTGCTGCAGCTTTCGTGGTTAACCAGTCTGTTAAGCTCTCTGATTACATGAAGCTTATCTTTACCTTTCCCGATGTTGATAAGTTTATCCACAAACGGGGCAAGTGCTTTTGCACGAGTGATTGTAGTTTTAATCTTCTCTTCGATTACAAGACTCATTGCCAAGTTCCTAAGCATTGCTTTTCGGAAGGAGGCGTCCATGCCACTATTTGCTAATCTTTTTGCGGTTTTCATTATTAAATTAAATTAGTAGTTTATGCAAAACTTTTATTCTTCAGAAAGTGAAAAGCCCTTTTTCTTCAAAGCGTCACTTACTTCGGTCAAAGCTTTCTTACCAAATCCTCTTAAATTAGACAACTTGCTTTCCGTACATTTTGAAAGTTGCTCGATTGAACCGATTCCACCGTTAATCAAGGCATTCAAAGTTCTAGGAGAGAATCCAAGAATTTCAATTGGAGTGTATGATTCCTGAGCAGGTTTTGTCTTTTCTTGTTCCTGTTCTTTCGCTGCGATCTTTGCGAAATCACTCATGAAATCCTGTTCAACCAAAATTCCTTCTTCGTTGAATAGATTGAAATAAGAGGTCAAAATATTGGAAGAAAATCTAAGTGCGTCTTCAGGTGAAATTGTTCCGTCAGTCTTAATTTCAAGAATTAGTTTATCCAAGTTGGTCATTTGTCCAACACGAGTGTTTTCAACATCGTATCTAACCTTAACAACCGGGCTGTAAACCGCATCAAGAACTATCATTCCGGCGATTTTCTCTTCCTTGATTCTTAGTGACGCAGGAGTATATCCAACGCCTTTCTCTGCACGGAATTCTATTTTTAATTTCGTAGCTTTTCCGTCAATTGTAGTTATGTATTGGTCTGTATTTAGAATCTTAACGCCTGTAGGACATTTAATATCCTTTGCAGTTACAACACCTGGCTTTGTAACGTTAAGTTCAAGAGTAGCAGGCTCTTTATTGTCCATTTGAACATAGAGCTGCTTAATGTTTAGGTTTATATCAAGTATGCTATCCTTAACGCCCTTAATTGTAGAATATTCGTGAGTAACTCCCTGAATCTTCACTCCGGTAATTGCTGCACCAGGTAGTGATGACAAAAGTACTCTTCTAAGTGCATTTCCAAGTGTCATTCCATAACCAGGAGGGAGAGGGCCTAACGTGAATATTACATGGTTATCACCTTTCTTCTGAGGCTTAAATTTAGGTATACCGATTTCTTCTTGTATTTGATGCATAGTAAACTATTAATTAAGGGAAAGGGAGAATATTTAACAGAATTATTTCGAGTAATACTCGACGATAAGTTTTGATTCGATAATGTGCTCAAGATCATCTTTCTCCGGATCTCTGATTACTTCACAAGCTAGACTAACAAGGTCCGGCTTAAGCCACTTTGGAGCTCTAGGCTTCTTCTTCTTTATTTCTTCAAATAAAGGTGACGCCTTTTTAGTATCCCTTACTTCTATTTTGTCTCCAACTTTTAACTCTATTGATGGAATGTCTACTCTTCGTCCATTAAGTTTCATAAGTCCGTGAGTCACAATCTGTCTTGCTTGTCTTCTTGTCTCTGCAAGTCCGCTTCTGTATACAACATTGTCCATACGTTTCTCCAAAAGAGTGATAAGAGCGATGTTTGTCGCCATTTCCATCTTATCCGCTTTTTCATAGTATCTTCGAAACTGCTTCTCGAGAACTCCATAGATTCTCTTTGCCTTTTGTTTTTCCCTTAGCTGCTTTGAATACTCTGAAGGTTTGGAAAAAGATCCCTTTTTGCCGTTGTGGCCAGGTGGATAATTTTTCTTTTCTACAGCCTTAGCCGCAGCTCCTTCGTAGTTTCCGAATGCTGCAAGACTGATTCCTTCTCTTCGTGCGATTTTAGCTTTTGGTCCTCTATATCGAGCCATGTCTTATACTGGTTAACTAAAAGAATAAATTAATTTCTTCGCTGCTTTTTCTGTCTGCAGCCATTATGAGAAATAGGTGTAACGTCTGTAATAGTGATGATGTGAAGGCCTGAAGAATTCAATCCTCTTATAGCCTGTTCACGTCCCGAACCAACTCCCTTAACAAATACATTTACCTTCTCTATACCCACAGGTTTTGCTTTTTCTACAGCGTTTTCAGCTGCCACCTGAGCTGCGTATGGAGTTGATTTTCTTGATCCTTTAAATCCGCTTGATCCTGCGCTTGACCATGAAACTACATCTCCGTTTGGTTCTGTAATTGTTACAATTGTATTGTTGTAACTTGCCTGAATATAAACATTGCATTCAGGAGATACCTTTTTCTTCCCTTTTCTTTTTACTGCTGGTTTGCTGGTTTTTTTCTCAGCTATTTTCTTCTCAGCCATAATTTTAATTATTTAGATTATTATTTGGTTGTAACTTTCTTGTTTGCTACTGTCATCTTCTTTCCTTTCTTTGTTCGCGCGTTCGTTTTTGTTCTTTGTCCACGGCATGGAAGTCTTTTTTTGTGTCTAAATCCACGATATGTTCCAATGTCCTGAAGACGTTTGATATCAAGTGCGACTTTTCTTCTTAAGTCACCTTCGGTTGCCATCTTCCCGATGGTTTCGCGAAGTCTTGCAATTTCGTCATCAGTAAGATCTTTTACCCTTGTATTAGGATCTATTTTTAGATCACTAAGCATTTGTGCGCTGAGCTGTCTTCCAATTCCATAGATTGCAGTCAACCCAACTTCAATTCGCTTTTCTTTTGGTAGATTTACACCTGCTATACGAGCCATGACTACTTAGGTAATAAAGTAAAATAATTATCCTTGTCTCTGCTTATGCTTTTTTGTCTCACAAATAACACGAATTACGCCCTTTCGGCGTATAATTTTACACTTGTCACATATTGTTTTTACAGATGATCGTACTTTCATAGTAATAATGATTAGTCTTTTTTAATCTTCGGCGTCGGTCTCCGAATCATAGGAAGAATCAGATTCTTCTTCCACTGCATTGGCTGCGTTTTCCTCGGCTTCACGCCCTTCCATTACAGCCCTGGCGGCTTCAGGTGACTTATGTCTAAAGGTTATACGACCCTTAGTTAGATCATAAGGAGTTAGTTCAAGTGTTACTACATCTCCGGGAACAACCTTGATATAGTTCACTCTCATTTTTCCTGAGAGATGAGCCAAAACGGTGTGATCCGGATAGTTTTTATCAATGAGTTTAACTCTGAATGTTGCGTTTGGAAGAGTCTCAACGACTTCCCCAAACACTTCTATGACCTCTTTCGCCATGCGACAATACGTTGTTATTTACAGCTAAAACCGATTTTTTATGCAAAAAACAGCGATAGGATAGTACCCTAGCAGTACCCTTAAATCAAGGGATTTTTCCCTTATTCGAACTATTTATAAAAAACAACTTGCATTGGCGGTAAAATATTGTAAAAAGTGCTTGAATGTACTTTAAAATCAATCTATTAATATCTTTTATTGTTGTTATAGAGCCGAAAATTTGGTAAAATAGTAAGAACAAACAAAAATAAACTAATGTCAAATGGCTGATAATAAAAAAACTATAGCTCTAGCACTTGGCGGAGGAGGTGCCCGTGGGTTCGCACACGTTGGTGTTCTTGAGGTTATGGAAGAGCATGGGATAAAGGTAGATTACATCGCAGGAACTAGCATGGGGTCCGTGGTTGGAGCACTGTATGCACTGGGAATGCCTCTTAAAAGAATTAAAGATATAGCGATGCATTTTCAGAATATAGATTTTTCTCCAATGGAATATGCAACTCCTTTTCACGAAAGTTTACTTAGTGGTGATTTTATAGATGAAGCTATGCGCCAGCTTTTTGGAGATGCCAAGTTTGAAGATTGTAAAATTCCTTTTAGCACTCTTGCCATTGATCTTGAAACCGGAAAAGAAGTTGTTTTTAATACAGGGCTCATAAGGGAAGTTTTAAGAGCTTCTGTTTCAATCCCGATTATTTTCCCTCCTCATTTCTATCAGGATAGGTATCTTATTGATGGGGCTGTTTTGAATAACGTTCCACTGTCTTTGCTTGTTGATAAAAAACCCGATGTTCTTATTGGAGTTAAACTTGCAAACTATACTTCTCAACAATATATTTCCGGAATGGTTTACGCAAAGTATCAGAAGAATAAGTACCAGGATTTATTTAAAAAAGCCGGAATTATAGAAAACTATATTGATCAAAGGAAAAGAGATATAAAACTTCTTATAGGTATTGCGCTCAGATCTCTTGATATTGCTTCTCAGGATAGTACGAATTCAAGAATTGCCGATGCTCACCCTGACTATGTTCTTAAACCTGATGTACTTTGCGGTCATCTTGAATTTGAAAAATCAAAAGAAACAATTGAAGAAGGAAGACGTTGCATGGAAGAAGCCCTTCCGGATATTTTTAAAATCCTGGACGAAAAGGGGATTGCTTACAAACGTTAAAGCTTTGTTAGTATTTCAGCCCCTGTCTTTGTTACAAGGATTGTATGCTCCCATTGGCACGCAGGCATTTTATCGGCGGTAACTATTGTCCAGTTGTCTCTAAGGGTAATTATCTCTCCGCTTCCCATTGCGGCAATAGGTTCTATTGCAAGTGTCATTCCGGCTTTTAACATTGGGCCCGGAGAAATTTCTCTATAGTTTACAATAAAAGGTTCTTCATGTAGTCGTCGTCCTATTCCGTGACCCGTAAGTTCCTTAACAACACTGTATCCGTGCTGCCCCTCTATTATATTTTGAACCGCGTTGCCTATAACATTAAGATTCACGCCTTCCTTTACTTTACTAATAGCCCCCATTAAAGCCTTTCTTACAACAAAAACAAAATCCTTTGTTTTCTCCGGAACGTTTCCAAGAAAAATGGTTATTGCAGCGTCCGAATTAAGTTCTTTGTAAATTACGCCACAGTCTACTGTTAGAATATCGCCATCTTTTAAAACATAATTTCCGGGAATTGTATGAACCACTTGTTCATTTACCGATGTGCACAAAATTGCCGGAAAGCCGTGATATCCTTTAAATGAAGGTTTTACGTCATATTTCTTCATTAAAGTTTCAGCATACTCATCCAGCTGTTTTGTTGTTTGTCCGATTTTAACAAAATCTTTTATATCATTTAAAATAGTGGCGAGTATCCTTCCGGCTTCGCGCATTATTTTTATCTCTTCCGGAGTTTTAATTGTAATTGCCATTTTCTATTTCAGAATTTTATCTAGAGTTTCAATCAGTTCTTTTGTAACTTCATCAATTTCCTGTTCGCCGTTTATTTTTATAAGCAGACCTTTGTCTTCATACATTTTAATTACCGGCATTGTTTCATTAATAAAAGCTTCTATTCTTACCTTTATACTTTCTGCGTTATCGTCTGTTCGTGTAACAAGCTCACCTTCACACTTTTCACATGAATCTCCTTTATAACTTGCCGGATAAACTTCTTTGCAGTTGGAGCAAATTCTTCTTTTTGTAAGTCTGTTTAATGCTTCTTCTTCCGATAAGTCCAAAATAACAGCTTTATATTCTCTGTTATTTTGATCAAGCAATTTGGCAAGTGATTCAGCCTGAACTATCTTCCTCGGAATGCCGTCGAATATTATTGATTTACCATCTTGAACTTTTGACAAAAAATCCTCAACGATTTCCATAACAATCTCGTTTGGAACAAGATGACCCGCTTCTATAATCTCTTTTACTTTATGGCCGAGAGAACTTTCTTCCGAAGCAAGCTTTCTTAATTGGGCGCCTGTTTCAAAATACGCCATATCATAATGCTCCTTGAGAATTTTCCCCTGAGTACCTTTTCCGGAACCTTGTATTCCAAAAAGAATAAGATCCATTTCTAGTAGAATTTAGAATAGTCGTGCATAACAAGCTGTGCGTTGATCTGTCTCATAAGTTCAAGTACAACACCAACTATGATGATCATTCCGGCCCCGCTTATTAGCATGCTTATATTTCCAAGCTGTAGAGAAGTCATAAATGAACCAAGTATCATAGGGAATACGGCGATAAAACCGATGAATAATCCACCCCATAAGTTTAGTCTGCTTGATATTTTTCCAAGATAACTTGCCGTTTCTTTTCCCGGACGTATGCCAGGGATATAGCCACCGCGTTTTTGAAGGTTGTCTGCAACCTGATCCGGATTGAAAGTAATACTTACATAGAAGTAAGTAAAAGCTATTACAAGTAGGAAATAAACAACGGTATAAAGAATACTGTTCATATGGAAATACGTAAGTATTGCATCAGCTATGGCTTTAAGCGTTGGTGATTGTGAATTTTGAAATAACTGCGCAAGGATTCCAGGGAATGTTGCCATTGAAACTGCAAAGATAATAGGGATCATTCCCGCCTGATTGATTTTTATAGGCAAAGTAGCATGATCGCTCTTTCCTCTGGTTCCTCTTCCCGCGTAAATCACAGGAACTTTTCTTTGTCCTTCCGTAACAAGAATAACACATGTTAACAATATGAAAGTTAAAAGTAGCATCAATACAAAAGGTATCAATGCGTCCGCATTTTGTTGTGTAAGAGCAAGAGTTGTTCCAATTGCCGTAGGGATTCCGGCTATAATTCCAGCAAAGATTATAAGTGATATTCCGTTTCCAATTCCATATTCGGTTATAAGCTCACCAAGCCACATAAGGAATATAGTACCTGCCGTAATGGTAACCATTATAGGAAGAACAACTGCAGGATCGGTAATGTTTGGAACTATTGATACTGATGCCTGTGAATTAATAAGCACGATCATTCCATAAGATTGCATGAATGCTATAGGAACAGCCAACCATCTTGTGTACTGGTTGATTTTTCTTCTGCCCTGTTCTCCTTCTTTTGAAAGATTTTCAAGACTAGGCACAATAACGGTTAAAAGCTGCATTATGATGGATGCATTAATATAAGGAGAAAGACCCATCAAAATGATTGAGAAATTTTCCGCACTACCACCTGTTAGAGCACTGAAAACACCGAACAACTGATTCTTATTTATGACCGCGCGTATTGCGTCAAGATCGGCGCCCGGAATTGAAACCTGTGTGCAAATTCTAAAAACAATAAGAATTCCGATAGTAAAAAGTATTTTTCTTCTTAGATCCTTGGAATTCCAAATCTGTTGTAAATATTTTAACATAATGATTTTGGTATGTGAGAAATTTCAGTCTTATTTTTCTGCCTTCTTGGCCTTCTTAACTTTACTCTCTTTAGCAACTTCAGCGACAGCCGATTTCTTTAAACTTATAGATCCTCCGGCCTTGGTTATCTTTTCTTCGGCTGATTTTGAAAAGGCATCAACTATTACGGTTAATTTCTTTTTAAGTTCTCCGTTTCCAAGAATTTTAACAAGTTTTGTTCCTGATCTTAAAAGCTTTTTTTCAGAAAGACTTTTGTTATCTACTGTTGCTCCGTCTTCAAATACATCAAGATCTTTAACGTTTATGATTCTGAAAACTCTTTCATCAAGACTTTTGAATCCACGTAACTTTGGCATCTTCTGTATAAATGGGGTTTGACCACCTTCAAATCCAGGTCTTCTTTTACCGCCACTTCTGGCGTTTTGACCTTTCATTCCGCGGCCACTATATGTTCCATTAGAACCGTCACCACGACCAAGACATTTTTTTCTGTGTCTAGCTCCTTTATTGCTTTTTAACGTTAATAAGTCCATTATCTGATAATTAAAGATTTGTTAATTTTTCTTAACTTCCGGCTTCTTTGCTACCGGCATTGGCTTTGCCACCGGCTTGCTAACAGCTTGAGCTACAACTTCTTTCTTAGGTTCTTCCACAGCGGCCTTCTTTCTATAGTCTGTTCTTTTTCTTAATAATCCAAGGGCTTTGTATGTAGCCTGAGTATTACTTACGCGATTGTTTGTTCCAAAAGATTTACTAAGAATATTTTTAATACCTGCAAGTTCAACAATCTTACGTACCGCTCCACCGGCTATGATTCCAGTACCTTCACCGGCAGGCATCATAAGAATACGTGAAGCCTTGTATTTAACTTTAATATCGTGAGGAATTGTATCTCTGAATATAGGCACGATGATAAGAGATTTCTTTGCTTTGGCGATTGCCTTTTGGATTGCTCCGGCAACTTCAGCTGATTTTCCTATTCCAAAACCAATCTTACCTTTTCTGTTACCAATAACTACCGTTGCTCTGAATCTTAAACGACGACCACCTTTTACTACACGGGTAACTCTGTCGATCTGAACAACTTCTTCATCGAATTCTTTAACTTCCTTCATTGGTCCTCGCTTATTTTGATGTGCTGGTTTTCCCACGGCTTTAATCGGTTAATAGATAATTAAAATTTAAGTCCACCTTCACGTGCTCCTTCTGCAACAGCCTTAACTCTTCCATGATATTTAAGTCCGTTACGATCAAACACACATGTAGTGATTTTTGCTTCTAAAGCTTTTTTTGCAAGATCGGTGCCAACGTTTTTCGCTTTTTCCATTTTCGTTCCACTTTTCATCTTCATGTCAGAAGCAGCGGCTAGCGCCTTTCCGGTATTGTCATCAATCAACTGAGCATACATCGCTGTATTACTTCTATATATGACAAGTCTTGGTTTATCAACAGTTCCATGCATTCTACCAATACTTCTCTGGTGTCTTCTATTTTTTGCTTGTACTTTCTGTGATGGCATTTTTATAAAAAATTAGTAATGAGTAATTAATAGTTAATCGCCTAGGCTCCCTTACCGGCTGTCTTACCGGCTTTTCGAGTGATGTGTTCTCCCACATATTTAATCCCTTTTCCTTTGTATGGTTCAGGCTTTCTGTAAGATCTTATTTTAGCTGCGACCTCGCCAACAATTTGTTTATTTATTCCTGAAATTGAAATTATATTCTTTTTATCCTTGTCCTGTTCAAAAAGTATTCCTTCAGGAGCCACGTATTCAATAGGGTGAGAATATCCAAGACTCATTGTGATCTTATTTCCCTGTGGCTGTGCTTTATATCCAACTCCAACTATTTCCAACTCTTTTTTATATCCAACCGTTACACCAATCACCATGTTATTTATAAGATTTCTTGTAAGTCCGTGTAAGCTTCTTGAAAGATTGTCATCCTCAAATTTTGTGACAATTATACTGTCATCTTTTTGTTCCACTTTAATTTTCTCGTGAATCTTTTCAGATAACGAGCCTTTAGGGCCCTTTACAATAATGAAGTTATCTTTTATCTCCACGGTAACCCCTTGCGGTACAACAACTGGTAATTTTCCTATTCGTGACATAATGTGTAAGTGATAAATTGATTAGTAAATTTCACATATAGCTTCTCCTCCAAGTTTATTCTTACGAGCCTGTTCTCCGGTCATAATACCTTTTGATGTTGATAGAACAAGCATTCCAAGTCCGCTTTTTACAGCTTTTATATCTTTAGTTTTTACATATATTCTCTGTCCAGGTTTACTTACTCTTTTAATACTCATAGGTTCAATTGCCCAATCTTTAAGAGTAATTTCAATTTCTTTAAAATCGCCGGCCTGCTTTACTTCATATTTTTCAAGGAAGTTTTTTTCAACAAGAACCTTTGAAATATCTTCTTTAAGACGAGAGTAAGGTACTCGAGTAATCGAGTGCTTAGCTTTCGATGCGTTTCTAATTCTTGTTAAGTAATCTGCGATTGGATCTGTATTCATGTTTATAATTTAGTGTAAGTAATTTTATTGGTTAATGAGCTCGCTTTCAGCTCTGCTCTACCAAGATGATTTTGTAACTCCAGCTATCTTTCCATTCTGTGCAAGTTCACGGAAACAAATTCTGCATAAATCAAATTTTCTCATGTAACCGCCTTTTCTGCCGCATCTTCCACATCTGTTGTAAACACGAGTTGGGAATTCCGGCTTCTGGCCACTTTCAAGTGCTCGGATATAAGCCTGTTGTTTTTTCTTAGTTTTAACTACTATTGCTGTTCGTGCCATAAGTTTAATTAAATTAGTTATTTCTTTTTAAATGGAAATCCGAGTGCCGTCAAAAGTGCCAACGCATCTTTATCGTTACCTGCATTAGTGTTAACACAAATCTGAAGACCATGAATCTTATTAAGGTCATCAGGATTTATTTCAGGGAATACAGTATGTTCTTTTATTCCAACTGAATAGTTTCCTCTTCCATCAAATGATTTTTTTGAAATTCCTCTAAAGTCTCGAATACGAGGGAATACTATATTTATAAGTTTATCCAAGAAATCATACATTTTGGCTCCTCTTAAAGTTACCATCACTCCGTTAGGAAGTCCCTCGCGAAGTTTGAAGTTAGAAATAGCCTTCTTTGATTTTCGTATGATAGGGGATTGACCGGTAATCGCTTTAAAGTTTTCAGCAAACTCCGTGAAATCTTTAATTCCACTTGTGTATGCGCTTCCAAGCCCGGCGTTAACTATAACTTTTGTAATCTTCGGAACAGCATTGACATTTTTAATGCCAAGATCTTTCTGAAGAGCAGGAAGAATTTCCTTGCTATACTTTTCTTTGAGTTTCATTTCTTTAGCCACTTTAATATAACGTTAGTAATTATTTTTTAGTTGATGCTTTATCCAAAGCTTCATTACATTTCTTACATGTTCTTTGTTTCTTTCCTGACTCAAGTTTTTTGTACCCAACTCTGGTAGCTTTCTTGCAGTTAGGACAGATCACTTTTACATTTGATACCGCCATTGCGGCTTCAAATTGTATCTTGCTTCCCGGAGAAGTTTGAGTCTTCTTTATATGCTTTGTTCTCATATTTACTTTCTCGACAACAACTTTTTGTGATTTGCTGACGACTTTAGTAACTTTACCGGTTTTATTACGGTCTTTTCCTGTGATTATCAACACGTTGTCATTCATTTTAACTTTCATTGTCTTTTTAGTTTAAATTGAGATTAAATTACTTCTGGTGCCAAAGAGATTATCTTTTGAAAGCCCTTATCTCTTAGCTCTCTTGCAACCGGTCCAAATACACGTGTTCCTTTTGGTTGAAGATCTTTACCGATTATAACAACCGCGTTCTCATCAAATCTTATATAAGATCCGTCTTTTCTTCCGATTTCTTTTTTAGTTCGTACGATTACAGCTCTTTCTACGGCCTTTTTCTTAACAAGGCCTTTTGGAGCGGCGTCTTTAACAGCTACGACAACAATATCTCCGATTGTCGCATATTTTCTCTTGGAACCTCCAAGAACTTTAATGCACTCAACGAGTTTTGCGCCTGTATTATCAGCTACTTGTAAACGTGTTTCTGGTTGAATCATGATTATTATTTAACGTTATTTTCTTTAGTATCTTTAGCTCCTTTTGGCATTACAACAGTCCATCTCTTCATCTTGCTTATAGGGGCTGTTTCATAAATTGTTACTTTATCGCCCATCTCGTGTGCATTGTTTGGATTGTCTACAAAGTATTTCTTTGAAACTCTGTATCTTTTCTTATATATAGGGTGATTTTTATAACGATGTGAAGTTACGACCAATGTCTTATCCATCTTTTTACTCGTCACTATTCCTGTTATTGTTCTCATTTTTTATTGTAGGTTATGGTGATAATATTATTTCTTTTCCTTCTTAACTTTCACTGTTTTCACTTTTTTCTGGTCATCAAACTTTTTTACTTCGTCAGTTTTTAGTTGATTCTTGATTGTAAGGAGTCTTGCCCTGTATCTCTTAAGATCTCCGATTTGATTGTTAGCCTTTGACGCTCCCGTGCTTACTTCAAATTTAATCTTGAACAAATCCTTGGTTGCTTTGTCGAACTCTTCGGTTAGCTCCTTTGGTGTCATTTTTTTAAGTTCGTCGATTTTTAACATGATAGATTAGTGTTTAAATTAAACTGGTTTGTTGCTTACAAATTTGCATTTCATTGGCAACTTGTGGGCTGCTCTTCTTAAAGCTTCTCTTGCGATTTCTTCCGTTACTCCATCCATTTCAAACAATACTTTTCCAGGCTTAATGCTGTCTATAAACAGATCAACAGTACCTTTTCCGGAACCCATGGGTGTTTCCGCAGCTTTCTTTGTAATAGGTTTGTGTGGGAATATACGAATCCAAATCTTTCCTCCACGTTTACAATAATGAGTGATTGCTCGTCTTGCAGATTCGATTTGTCTTGATGTTATTTCTCCTGCCTCAAGAGCTTTTAACCCGAACTCTCCAAAACTTACTTTGCTTCCACGGACAGCTTTACCTTTTAGGGCGCTTCGTCCACGGAACTCTTTTCTAAATTTTTGCTTCTTTGGTGCGAGCATAGTTATTATTTCTTATTATTAGTTTTCTTTGGTGCTGGTTTCCTTCCTCTTGGAGCTTCTTCTCTTCTTGCAGGAGCCGGAGCATGAGGTCTTCTTGCGTTTGGTCTCTGAGGAGCCTCGGTTTTCTGTTCTCCGCTTGCCTGAACCTCTGTGGTTCTTGCCAATAAATCTTTTTTAAACACATCTCCCTTGTAAATCCATACTTTTACTCCTATTTGTCCATAACTTGTAGCGGCAGGAATATAAGCGTAATCAATATCTGCTCTGAATGTATGTAAAGGAATTTTACCTTTACTGAAGAATTCCGTTCTAGCTATTTCAACTCCATTAAGTCTTCCAGCAGCTCTTACTTTTACTCCCAAAGCTCCAACTTCAAGAGATTTGTCTATCGCCATTTTAGCTGCGCGTCTGTAAGAGATTCTCTTTTCAACCTGACTAACGATTGATTCCGCAACCAAGCGTGCGTCCAAATTAGGTTGTTTAATTTCTATGATATTTACACTGAATCTGTTATCAAAAGACTTTTCAAGAAATTCGCGTAACTCTTCGATAGTTTCTCCTCCTCGTCCTATAATTAGTCCAGGTTTAGCTGTATTAATGTTTATAGTTACGGCATTTGCGGTTCGTAAAATTTCAATTTTCGATACGCTTGCATCTTTTAACTTTGCTCTAATAGTCTTCTCAATTGCAAGATCCTGATGAAGAGTTTTTGCAAACTTCTTCTTGCTTGCATACCATTTTGAATCCCATAAGCGATTAATTCCTATTCTTAAGCTAATTGGATTAACTTTTTGTCCCATAATTACGTGAATTTATAATGTTATTTTTTAACTGCTTCTTTAGACTTTACTTCCTTAACTTTTTTCTCTTCTTTAACTTCCTCAATTCCCACTGTAACTGTAATGTGAGAGTTTCTCTTAAGGATAGGATGAGCTCTTCCTCTTGATACCGGAACGCTTCTCTTAAATGTAGAACCTTCTGTAACTACGATTTCTTTTACCATTAAAGTTTCTTTCTTCTGTTTAAAGTTATTTTCAGCATTCGCCATAGCGCTGTGAATAACTTTATAAAGTATCTTTGCCGCTTTTTTAGGAGTGAATTTTAATAGATCCAATGCTTCCTGTGCATTTTTTCTTCTTACGAGTCCGGCAACTAAATTTGCCTTCTTCGGTGAGATCCTTATGTTTCGTGCGATTGCTTTCACGGTTTAATGATGGTTAATTTTATGGTTGAGTCTTTGCGAGTTTTCCTCCATGACCCTTAAACTTTCTTGTAGGAGAGAATTCTCCAAACTTATGTCCAACCATATTTTCGGTTACAAACACCGGAATATGCTGTTTCCCATTATGGACTCCAAATGTGTGTCCTACGAAATCAGGAGAAATAGTTGATCCTCTAGACCATGTCTTAATAATTTTTTTCTGCCCACTGCTATTCATATTCTCTACTTTCTTTGCGAGATCAGCATTTACGTAAGGCCCTTTTTTACTACTTCTTCCCATGATTAATTATTAATTAGTGATTAGTTGTTTATGCCTATTTTCTGTGTCTTGATTTTACGATTACTCTGTCGCTGTATTTTTTTCTACTACGAGTCTTGTAACCAAGGGCAGGCATTCCCCAAGGAGTTTTTGGATGTTTAAGTCCGATAGAGTTACTACCTTCACCACCTCCATGTGGATGATCGCAAGGGTTCATAACCTTACCTCTTACCTGAGGTCTTCTTCCCATGTTTCTCATTCTTCCGGCTTTTCCAATAGTGATATTTGAATGATCTAGGTTACTTAGCATTCCGAAACTTGCGTAACAGTCCTTATTTACAAGTCTTACTTCTCCGGAAGGAAGCTGTATTTGTGTATACATTTCATCCTCCTGTGAAACAACTTTTGCGCTTGATCCGGCAGATCTAATCATCTGTCCACCTTTTCCCTTTGTAAGCTCAATGTTATAAACAGTGAATCCAACTGGGAAATTTCTAAGCAACATTCTGTTTCCCGGTTTAAGCTTTGTTTTGTCAGCCAAAATTATCTTGTCTCCAACTTTTATATCCTGTGGAGCAAGATGATATCTCTTTTCTCCGTCCTTGTAATTTACAAGCATGATATAAGCTGTTCTGTATGGATCGTATTCAACGCTTACAATTGTAGCTTCAATATTGTGTTTATCAGCTGCGTTGAAATCAATAATTCTATACAATCTCTTATGACCTCCGCCTCTGTGACGGATAGTGATTCTTCCCTGGTTATTACGTCCAGCCCTTTTGTTCAAACGGACTGTAAGTTTTTTCTCAGGTTTTGATGTAGTGATCTCTTCAAACGAGTATCCACTCATACCTCTTCTGCCGGGTGTTGTAGGTTTGTAATTTTTTATAGCCATTATTGCTTCTTAGATTTTTTAGTAGAATCTTTAAATTTTGTAATATCAATGCTTTTTCCGCCCTCAATTGTGACGGTAGCCTTCTTTGAAAGGCCTCTTTTCTCATAAACATATTTTCCACGCGCCATTCTTGTCTTAGGTCTTGTGTAACTTACGGTTACTTTATCCACATTTACTCCATAAATTGATTTGATTGCATTCATAACATCCACTTTCGTTGCATCTTTTCTGATCTTAAACACATACTTCCCTTTATCAGAGAGCATAGTGCTTTTTTCCGTAGTTATAGGCCCCATAATTGTTTGAAAATCTTTCATTGTGATTATGCTTTATTTGCCGATTTAAATATTTCTTCCATCTTTGGAAGCGCATCTTTAAGGAATAAAACCTTTCGATACTTTTGCAGATCGGCGATGTTTAAATAATTAACTAAAATGGTTTTTGCGTTTGTAAGGTTGTTTGTAGACTTCTGTATAACTTCATTCTTCTCCGGAATAACAACAAGTACATTTCTTTCGATTGGAAGTTTCTTTAGAAGATCTGCGAACGCTCTTGTCTTAACTTCTCCTTCGTACATTTCAAGAGCGATGATTTGATCGTTCTTGGCTTTAACCGATAAAGCAGAGAACAAAGCTTTTCTTCTTTGTTTCTTTGGCATATCAACTTCAAAATTTCTTGTATTTCTAGGTCCAAATGAAACCGCTCCTCCCTTGAAGTGTGGATTTCTTCTTGATCCTTGACGTGCGTTTCCTGTTCCCTTTTGTCTAAAAGGTTTTCGTCCTCCTCCGCGTACTTCTCCTTTATCTTTTGTATGAGCTATCGCGACCCTTTCATTTGCCTGTTGTCTAACAAGGGCCTGATGAATAAGATCTTGATTATAAGGAACTTCAAAGAACTCTTTATTAAGTTCTATCTGTCCTTTTTTCTCACCGGTTTGTGCGTATAAATCTATTTTCATGCGATTGCTTTAATAAAGATTAATCCTTTGTTCGGACCAGGCAATGATCCTTTAAGTCCGATAACATTATTCTTTGCATCAAGATATGCAATTTCAACACCACTAAGTGTTACTTTTTGATGACCCATGTGCCCAGGTAACTTTTTACCTTTTGCTACACGTCCAGGTTTAGCACAAGAACCAACAGAACCTGGTTCTCTGTGGTGATGTGATCCGTGGGTCTCAGGGCCTCTTGAAAAGTTAAATCTTTTGATTACTCCCTGGAACCCTTTTCCCTTTGAAATTCCGCATACAACTACTTTCTTTACTTCGTTGAATTTCTCGAGCGAGACAATATCTCCTTTGGTGAATTCCTGGCCTTCTTCAATTCTAACTTCTCTTTGGAATTGAAACTTTCTTGTTTTCTTCGGCTTTTTTAATGCAGAAAAACCGAGGACTACCGCCGGATATCCATCTTTCTCCATTGTCTTTACCTGAGTAACCTCGTTAGGTTCACATTGTACAACGGTGATTGGGATCACACGACCATCGTCTTGGATGACGCGAGTCATACCTATTTTTTTTCCTAATATTCCTAGCATGTTTTATAGCGGTTAATTTGGCCCAAAGATCTTAATTGGCATTTCCTTGTTTAGAGGAGCCCTTAGGCCTTTTTGTGTAACTTAAAAAAACACATTGCCAGCAGAGTATAAGCAACGTGCTTTTAGAAGTCAAGGACTTTTTTCCTTTATTTTGAAGCCACCTGTTCGGGTTTTTTGAGCTTTAGAATTGCGCTTGTCATGCCATCTTGTTTTTCCGGATCTTTAATTGCTTCTGCGGTTTTTGCAGCATTCGATGTTGTTACCTCTACTTTGTTGCCAGTCGCAATTATTTCGAAGCCCGTTCCTTGTAAAGCCTTTTTAAAAGAAGGCATTAACTTTTTAATTACTTCGGCCCTATTACTTGTTCCTGAATTTATATCTTCAATAACAAAAGAATTAATCACCTTTGTGACTATATTTGTTAATTTTTGCGAGAAGTTTCTAACCGCGTCTGATATTTTTTTGAGCTCTTCTTCAGAAGGCATACCTTTGTCGAGTATTGCCTCTCTAAGCTCTGTAAGATATTTGTGTAGCTTAGGGTTTTTCGGTGAAAGGAAATTTAAAATTTCTTGCGTTTTTTTTGCTACATCTTGTTCGGAAAGATTGTATCCTTCGTTCTTGGCGTACATTGTAAGCCATTTTGTAATAATGGGCTTCTTGGTTCCTTCCCCACTGTTAACAAATTGAATGATTTTTTTTGTATTTACGTCAAAATAATCTCCTTCTTTATCTGTTTTTTTCTCTATTGGCATTAAATTTTTTGCAAATTCACCAACGATATCTTCCGTACTTGGCATTTCTTCAAGCGGTTTTTCAGATTCATATTTTTCCATTTTTGTTTTTTGTTAAAATACATTAGTATATTGTACCAGAAACAGCATGGATTAACAACGCCCCAGAGGTACATAAATGGTTATATTCACGAAAAAAAACATATCTATTTTGTTTGCCGCAGTACTACTGCTTATTGGTTTTTGTGCGGTGCTACTTCTTGTTGCTCACAATACGGTTGGCGATATGATATACGACTACAAAGCAATGGATGAGATTCCTTCCAAATCGGCTGCAATTGTATTTGGAGCTTCTATAAACCCAAATACAAGACTTCCAAGTGATATACTTAGAGATAGAATAGTTACGGCCGTTGACCTTTATAACAATGGAAAAGTTGATAAGATAATAATGTCAGGCGATAACAGGGTTACTCATTACAACGAGCCCCAGGTTATGCAAAGGTATGCCATGCTTCTTTCCGTTCCGGAAGAAGATATTGTTTTGGATTACGCAGGAAGAAGAACTTACGATACGTGTTATCGTGCCAAAGAGATTTTTCAGTTGAATGATGTAATTTTGGTTACACAGGAATATCATTTATATAGGGCGCTTTATACATGCAATGCAATTGGACTTGATAGTATTGGAGTGTCGGCCAGCAGGCAGGAATATGTGGATCAGTTTTATTACGATCTACGTGAAATACCTGCCACGCTTCTTGCGATGTGGCAGGTACACATAAGTCATCCGGAACCAATTCTTGGTGAGAAAGAAGAGGTTTTTGAAAATTAATTTTTAGTTATTTACGAGCATCTTTATCTCGATATCAACGCCGGCAGGCAAACTTAGATTGGAAAGAGATTCTATTGTCTTAGGTGTGCTTTCGGAAATATCTATAAGTCTCTTGTGTGTTCGGATTTCGAACTGTTCGCGTGATGTCTTGTGAACGAATGTAGATTTGTTCACTGTGTATTTTTCAGTCTTTGTAGGAAGGGGAATAGGTCCGTTAATGATCGCGCCTGTTCTTACCGCTGTGTCGATAATAAGTCTTGCGCTATCATCTATGACCTTGTGGTCATAAGAACGAAGCTTGATTCTGATCTTTTGGTTGTTTGCCATCTTTACCTTTGGGTTAGAAAAAATACCGAGAATGCAACTTCCCGGTTCACTTTTAGCGAAAGATAATAAAGTTTTTCCGGGTTTTTCCGCCTGAAGGAGTTCCTTCCAGCGAAGTGCTTCTTAAAAACAAGAAGCAACTTTTTGTTGCCTCACCATTTTAAGGAAAAAAGTATTTAAGTCAAGAAAATGTTTTTAAGGCAAAAAAAAGCCCCGCCTTTTACGGCAGGGCTTTTCGACTAGGACTATAAATTAACCAATGATTGCAGATACAACTCCGGCTCCAACTGTTCGTCCTCCTTCACGGATAGCGAATCTCTGACCAGCGTCAAGAGCGATTGGAGTTCCAAGTTCAACTTTCATTTTTACGTTATCTCCAGGCATTACCATCTCTACGTCAGCAGGAAGTTCAATTGAACCTGTTACATCTGTAGTTCTGATATAGAATTGAGGTTTGTATCCCTTAAAGAATGGAGTGTGTCTTCCACCTTCTTCTTTTGTAAGGATGTAAACTTCAGATTCAAACTTAGTGTGTGGTTTAATTGTTCCCGGTTTTGCAAGTACCTGTCCTCGTTCGATTTCTTCACGTTCAATACCTCGAAGAAGAAGACCTACGTTATCACCTGCACGTCCTTCATCAAGAAGTTTCTTAAACATCTCAACTCCGGTAACAATAACTTTTCTTGTATCCTTGATTCCAACGATTTCAATTTCTTCATTTACCTTAACGATACCTTGGTCGATACGTCCTGTTGCAACAGTTCCTCTTCCTTTAATAGAGAATACGTCTTCAACCGGCATCAAGAAAGGTTTATCAATTTCTCTTTTCGGTTCAGGAATGTATTCATCAAGGGTCTTAAGAAGCTCAATGATAGGCTCAGCATCAGGTCCTGTTGGATTTTCAAGTGCCTTAAGAGCAGATCCCTTTATTACAGGGATTGTGTCTCCAGGATATTCATATTTTGTAAGAAGGTCTCGAACTTCCATTTCTGCAAGTTCAGCAACCTCAGGATCGGCAGCATCCATCTTGTTTAGGAAAACAATGATGTATGGTACGTTTACCTGATGAGCAAGAAGGATATGTTCACGAGTTTGTGGCATAGGTCCGTCTGCTGCAGATACAACAAGGATCGCGCCGTCCATTTGAGCGGCACCGGTAATCATGTTCTTTACATAATCGGCATGTCCCGGACAGTCAACGTGCGCATAGTGTCTCTTATCAGTTGTGTACTCTTGATGAGATGTTGCGATCGTAATTCCTCTTTCTCTTTCTTCTGGAGCGTTATCAATTTGGTCGAATGCGACCGCCTTGTTAACTCCTGGAAATTTAGCGGCAGCTACGGCAGTAATTGCAGCGGTCAACGTGGTTTTTCCGTGATCAACGTGACCAATTGTTCCCACATTAACGTGAGGCTTCGAACGATCAAACTTTTCTTGTTCAGCCATGAGAGTTGGTTATTAAGTATAATTTTTGATTGCTGTTTGAGGGTTCCCCCAAACGCTAAGAGATATTAGCTAAACTGACTTCCAAATGCAAGCTATTTTTCTTCTGTTAAGCTCTCTTTACAACTCCTCCGCGTTCGGCAACAACCTTTTCTTCAACGTTCTTTGGAACTTTTGAATAGTGACCGAATTCCATTGTAGAAGTTGCGCGACCTTGCGTCATAGAACGAAGATCTGTTGTGTATCCGAACATTTCGCTCAAAGGAACTTCACACTTGATGAATTTTGCATTTCCTCTGTCTCCACTTTCAACTATTTGTCCTCTTCGTGAGCTCAAGTTACCCATTACATCGCCGAAGTATTCTTCAGGAGTTACTACTTCAACTTTCATTATCGGTTCAAGTAGAACAGGGTTTGCTCTTTTCGCGGCATTTTGGAAACACATAGAGCCGGCGATTTTGAACGCCATTTCCGATGAATCCACATCGTGGTAAGAACCATCGTAAAGTTCCGCTTTAATATCAACCATTGGATATCCGGCGATAACACCACGCGTCATTGCTTCTTCAACACCCTTATTAACCGGCTGAATATATTCTCTTGGGATTTTTCCTCCAACCACTTTATCAACGAATTCATAACCCTTTCCAGGTTCTTGCGGATAAAATCGCATAAGTACGTGCCCATATTGACCACGTCCACCAGATTGCTTTGCGTATTTTTCTTCCATCTGGATTTCGTTCTGAATGGTTTCTCTGTAAGCAACCTGTGGTTTACCAACATTTGCTTCAACTTTAAATTCTCTTCTCATACGGTCAACAATGATTTCAAGATGAAGCTCTCCCATTCCTGAAATAATTGTTTGAGCTGTTTCTTCATCTGTATATGTTTGGAACGTTGGATCTTCTTCGGTAAGTTTTTGAAGAGCGATACCCATCTTTTCCTGATCGGCCTTTGTCTTTGGTTCGATTGCGATTGATATAACCGGAACAGGGAATTCGATCGATTCAAGGATTACCTCGTGATCTTCGTCACAAAGAGTGTTTCCGGTCATTGTGTTTTTTAAACCAACAGTAGCGGCAATATCTCCCGCTTTAACTTCCTTAATTTCTTCACGACTGTTTGCGTGCATCTGCAAGATTCGTCCGATACGTTCTTTTTGTCCCGTTGTTGTGTTGTATACATAACTTCCGGCAGTAAGCTTTCCGCTATAAACTCTAAAGAAGCAAAGTTTTCCAACGTAAGGGTCGGTTGCAATTTTGAATGCAAGTGCGGCAAACGGTTTGGTTTCATCCGCTTCTCTTACTTCGTCCGCCCCGGTTCTTGGATTTGTTCCCTTGATTGGCGGGATATCCATAGGAGAAGGAAGATAGTCTCTTACCGCATCAAGCATAAGCTGTACACCCTTGTTTTGAAGGGCGGTTCCGCATAAAACCGGATAGATTGAATTTGAAACGGTTCCTTTTCTTATAGCTTTTTTAATTTCATCAATTGAAATTTCTTTTCCTTCGATATATTTTTCCATTGTTTCGTCGTCACACTCGGATGCTTTTTCAATCATTACATTTCTATATTCTTCCACTTTTCCTTTCATGTCTTCCGGGATAGGGAACTCAACAATGTTCTCACCAAAACTTCCTTCAAAGTGATAAGCCTTTTGTTCTATTAAATCTATTACTCCTTCAAAAGTTCCTTCAGCACCTACGGGAAGCTGAATTGCCACAGCATTTTTATTAAGTCGTGTGTGGATGGAGTCCAAACTCATATAAAAATCCGCACCCATTTTGTCCATTTTATTTATAAAAGCGATTCGTGGAACTTCGTATTTATCCGCCTGTCTCCATACTGTTTCAGATTGTGGTTCAACTCCCTGTGAACCATCAAAAACGACACATCCTCCATCAAGTACACGTAGAGATCGTTCAACCTCAGCCGTAAAATCAACGTGTCCCGGAGTGTCGATAAGATTGATCTTAATGTCTTTCCAGAAGCAGGTTGTTGCCGCAGACGTAATTGTAATTCCTCTTTCTTTTTCCTGTTCCATCCAGTCCATATCGGCAGCTCCTTCGTGAGTCTCTCCAATCTTATGTTTTTTACCGGTGTAAAAAAGAACGCGCTCTGATACAGTTGTTTTTCCCGCATCAATATGGGCTATAATACCAATATTACGGATGTTTCTCAGGTCTGCAGACATGTGTATTTTAGTTAAATTAACAGTAAAAATTAGCGAATCGTGTATAGACGATAGCCACGGGTATTATAGGAATTTACTATGGAAAGTCAATGGATATACGTCAACACTCTTTTGTAATTTCAAGTTACTGTTATACTTGTAAAAGATTGAAAATTATTTAACCTCTTTGATATGGTTATCAAACGAGCCGGGGCTGTTATTGCGCTGATTGCGCTTACAGTAACAAGCTTCATGCAGGCGTCTATTGCAGGTGCGCAGAGCGCAAATGCTTTTAATGACGTTCCAACCACGTATGATTATTACAGCGCGGTTGGTTATTTAAAAGACCTTCAGGTTGTTGAAGGTTACGATGACGGGACTTTTAAACCCGAGAACACGATTAATCGTGCGGAGTTTACAAAAATAGCACTTCTTGCTTCCGGCTATGAGCCTGAAGGCGGAAACTGTTTTCCGGATGTAACTGACCAGTGGTTTGCTCCATATGTTTGTAAGGCAAAATCGCTTGGTCTTCTTAGTGGTTATCCGGACGGAGATTTTAAACCGGAACGTCCAATAAATTTTGTTGAGGCCGGGAAGATTGTTTCAAACGGATTAAAACTTGGTTTGGACGAAGCTTATTCTGACGAGTGGTTCCAGAAATATGTAATGGCTCTTGAAGAAAGCCAGGCAATTCCGACTTCCGTTGATACTTTTGATCAATATATCAACAGGGGAGAGATGGCCGAGATGATGTGGAGAATAAAAACACAGCAAAAGGAAGAAACAAATTATTATGAAGATTTAAGCAGGACAACTGAGGCTCAACAGATGCACACAATAAGTTCGTGTTCGGTTCTTCAGGATAAGTTTGAAGACGCACTTGCTTATAACGGATATTACTACCGTGATGCATTAATGGTTGAGGAAGCTGCTATGGACACTACGGCGTCTGCCCCAACGGTTGAAAAGAGCGCTGAAAACGAGGCTGTTCTTACCGGCGGTGGAAGTACCGATGGAAATTATTCAACAACAAATGTTCAGGTTGAAGGTGTTGATGAGGCTGACATTGTAAAGACGGATGGAGAATATATCTACATTGTTAAAGGAAGCACCATACGAGTTGTAAGAGCTTACCCTGCGGCAGGTATGGTGGAGATGGACGCAATAGAATTTGATGATGACGGATTCTCTCCTTCGGACATGTATGTTGACGGTAACAAATTGATAGTTCTTGGACAGTCTTATTACTCTTATCCGTATCCTGTTTTAAGAACAGACGCAAAGATAATGCCTTACCCTTACTACGGAGGCTCAATTTCAAAGGTGTTTGTTTTTGACATTACGGATAAATCAAATATTAAGGAGTTTAGAACTCTTGAGTTTGAAGGGTCATATACTCAGTCAAGAAAGGTTGATGATATGGTTTACATGGTTTTGAGTCGTCCTGGATTTTATGCTTACGACACAATAGAGAATGTAGATGAAATTCTGCCAAGATATAAAGACACAGGCGACGACACTGCAAAACCTTTGGTTGGATGTACCGACGTTAAGTATGTTCCGGCCTTTGAGTCTGCGGATTATTTGATCGTCGCCGGAATTCCTGTAAACGAAGCGAGCGGTGAAATTTCCAAGGAAGTTGTACTTGGCTCTGCCGGAAATATTTATTCTTCACGCGAGAATATGTATGTGGCAGCGACTGAGTGGAACTGGGATTACGAAACTTCAAGCGAAAGCACAAACGTTTATAAATTTGCTCTCGATAAAGAGAACGTTGAGTTCCAAGGTAAAGGAAAAGTTCCGGGAACAATCTTGAATCAGTTCTCAATGGATGAGAATGACAGCTACTTTAGAATTGCGACCACAAAGGGTAATTCATGGGATGGAACTTCAACAAACAACGTATATGTTCTTGATGAGAACATGGACATGACAGGAAAGCTTGAAGGCATTGCTCCGGGAGAATCAATCTATTCAACAAGGTTCATCGGTGATCGTCTTTACATGGTTACATTTAAAAAAATCGATCCGTTCTTTGTTATAGATATGTCAGATCCAAAAGGTCCAAGTGTTCTTGGGAAATTAAAAATTCCTGGTTACAGCGATTATCTTCACCCATATGATGAAAACCATATAATCGGGTTTGGAAAAGATACCGTTATGCCTACAGAACAGGAAGAGATCGATTGGAATCAGAATTTTGAATGGTACCAGGGAATTAAAATTGCGATGTTTGATGTTACCGATGTTGAAAATCCAAAGCAGATGTTTACCGAAATAATCGGAGACAGGGGAACGGACAGCCCTCTTTTGTATGATCACAAAGCTTTGCTTTTTGACAAAGAAAAGAACTTATTTGCTTTCCCGGTAACGGTTGCCGAGCTTTCGGATGAAATAAAGAATGATCCAAATGCTTCCGGAAGTGAGTATGGATCTCCTGTTTTCCAGGGAGCATATGTTTACGGAATAGACCTTGTAAACGGATTTAATCTAAAGGCAAAGATTACTCATTACGATGAAACTGAAATTGCCGAAAAGGCGGGTTATTACTGGTATGGAGATAAAGATATAGAAAGAGTTCTTTATATCGGAAAATTCCTTTATACGGTTTCAAAAGGAATGGTAATGGCAAACGATACGGCCAATGACTTTAAAGAAGTAAACTCTGTTGAAGTTGGAGGTATTGACGACAATTACTACTACATCATGGAGTAGTTTCATGAATTAGTAATGAGAACTTTGATTTTGTTAAAGCCCCGGGCGAACAACCCGGGGCTTTTTTCTTCACGCAAAAAAAGACACCCTTTTTGAGGATGTCTTTTTAATTGATTCTTTGGTAACCGGCCTATAACTCAGATTCTTTTAGTATCTTCCGTAGTGTGCGAATGCCTTATTCGCAGCTGCCATTCTGTGCGTATCATCTTTCTTCTTTATTGCCGATCCCTGTCCTTCAGCGGCCTGCAAAAGTTCAGTTCCAAGCTTATGTGCCATTGCCGCACCCTTTGCTCCTCTTGCGCCTGATATTATCCATCTGAAAGCTAGAGTGATTTGTCTGTTCGCTGTAACTTCTCTTGGAATTTGGTATACGGCGCCACCAATTCTTTTAGGCTTAACCTCCATTTGAGGTTTAACGTTGTCCAAAGCTTTATTGAAGATTTTTGTTGGATCTTCTTTTGTCTTTTCTCCGACAAATTTCATTGTGTCATTGAAAATTTTTCTGGCAATGGTTTTCTTGCCGTCAAGCATCAAATAATTGATGAACTTCTCGTAGAGAGGATTTGAATCTTTAGGTGTGAAGTGAGCCTTTTTTTGCATTATAGTTTATGATTAAAGTCTATTATTTAGGTTTTTTTGCACCATATTTACTTCGGCTTTTCTTTCTGTCCTGTACACCCTGTGTATCAAGTGATCCGCGAATAATATGGTAGCGCACACCCGGTAGATCCTTAACTCTTCCTCCACGAATTGTAACTACAGAGTGTTCCTGTAGATTGTGTCCTTCGCCGGGTATATATGCATTTACCTCAATTCCATTTGTTAGACGTACACGAGCCACTTTTCGAAGAGCCGAATTCGGTTTCTTTGGTGTCATTGTAAATACTTTTACGCAAACCCCTCTTTTCTGTGGGCACTTAACCGCAACGTCTTTGTTTTTCAAAGTGTTGAAGGTAATTCCCATTGCAGGGGACTTGGTTTTATTTACAGCTTTTTTTCGTGAACTTCTAACTAATTGGTTTATTGTCGGCATATATCTGATTAAATTGTTAACGAGACTCACATACGTTCGTCTCTAGCGACGTGTAATTTAACGGAAAATTATTGAGAATGCAAGTTTTTATTACTCTTCAATCATAACTTCTTCCTCTTCTTTTCCTTCGGAAATTTCTTCAGGAACATACTTGCGCATTTCCTTCATAAGATCAGGATTTCTCTTCCTGTATATCTCTCCGGCAGGAATCAATTTTCCTATGATTACATTTTCTTTAAGACCCGCAAGCTTATCAATTCTCTTTGTCGTTGAGGCCTCAACAAGTACTCTTATTGTTTCCTGGAACGAAGCTGCAGATAGCCAGCTGTCTGTATAAAGAGCTATACGTGTTAATCCAAGAAGCAGACGTTCGGTGTGAGCAGGTTGTTTCTTGTTCTTCTTAAGCTCTTCATTTACTCTTTCAAGTTCAATGAAATCAACCATTTCTCCAGGCAAGAATTTGCTGTCCCCGGCATCAAGGATTCTTGATTTTGAAAGCATCTGTCTTGCTATAATTTCAACGTGCTTATCATTGATCGTTTGTCCCTGTGACGCATAGATACTTTGAACTTCCTGCATGATGTAGTTCTGAAGAGTGTAAATGTCTGTAAGTTGCATTAACTCCCTTAAGTTGTAGTGACCTGAAGTTAAGGCTTCACCCTTCTTGATTTCATGTCCGTTTTTAACCAAGATGCTTTTGCCGTATGGAATTACATAAGCTCTTTCAACCACATCGTCCGAAATGATTTCGATTCTATCCTTTTCTATGGATAAAACTTTTCCGGTTGTGTCGGCCTTTACGGTATTCTTCTGCTTTCTTGACTTGGCTATAACCTGTTTTTCTTTAATGCTGTCACCTTTTTTTACGGTAACTTCCATTAAAGGGTCGATGTGATACTCGGTAATTATAGGCTCAGGTGATGTAATTGTGATTGTAGAAACCTTGCCTTTTTGGCTTATCTTCACCTTTCCGTCAATTTCAGAAAGTATTGCCGGAGATTTAGGTGTTCTTGCTTCAAATAGCTCTTCAACACGTGTAAGACCTTGAGTGATATCTTTTCCTTCGGCTACACCACCCATGTGGAACGTACGCATGGTAAGCTGGGTTCCCGGTTCTCCGATACTCTGCGCGGCAATAATTCCCACAGCTGTACCAAGGTTCACGGTTTTATTTGTACCAAGATCTTTACCATAACATTTTACGCAGATACCGTTTGGAGTTTGGCATGTCATTACGGAGCGCACACCTACTTCTTCAACTGTAGCTCCTTCGATAAGTTTTAGCTCATCTTTTCCGATTTCGGTATCTTTCTTAATTATGATTTCTCCTGTTTTGATGTCTACAACATCCTTTGCTACAACACGTCCGTAGATTCTCTTTTCAAACTCTTCTCCGATTCTCTTACTTTCCGCTCTTGTTATGTGGTGTACGGTTTTTGTTCCGCAGTCATATTCTTTAATGATGATATCCTGAACCGCGTCGACAAGACGTCTTGTAAGATATCCGGCTTCAGCTGTTTTAAGAGCGGTATCCGATTTACCTTTTCTTCCTCCGTGAGTGGCGATGAAGTACTCAAGAATCGTAAATCCTTCTTTCAAATTCGATTTGATTGGAAGTTCGATTGTCTTACCTGCCGGATTGGCAACCAGACCCTTAATACCGCAAAGCTGTGTTACCTGTCCCCAGTTACCTCGGGCACCGGAGTTAATCATGTAGTGAATGTGGTTTTCATCATCGACGCTTTTGATCATGGCCGTTGTTATCTCGGATTTAGCCTGAGACCAAACCTTGATTACATGGTTGTATCTTTCGTCGTCTGTCATAAGACCTGTTTTGTACTGGTCTGTTATCCTTTTTACCAATTCCGAAGCATCATCTATGATTTTTACCTTTTCTTTAGGTACAATCATGTCATCAGCTCCGATGGAAAGTCCGGATTTTGTTGCAAATTTAAATCCTACTCTCTTAACTTCATCTGCGAATCTTGCAGTAACGTCATTTCCAAGTTTGTTGTAAGAATCGCTTACAAGAGAGCTAAGTTTCTTATTCGTCATTGTCTCGTTCTGATATCCAAGTTCTTTTGGAATGAATGTATTGAAGATTAATCGTCCAACCGTAGTTTCAATTATTTCTCCGTTAACACGAGCTTTTACCGGGGCCTGAATATGTACATATCCAAGACGATAAGCCATTAAAGCTTCGGTTATGTTTGCGTAAACAGCTCCTTCTCCATGTTTTCCCGGAGTCATTTTTGTTAGGAAGTAACATCCAAGTACCATGTCCTGTGTAGGAGTTACTATCGGATCTCCGTGTGAAGGTTTAAGAAGGTTTTTGTCTGACGCTATAAGGCTCTTTGCTTCTCTTTGAGCTTGTTTTGACAAAGGTACGTGTACGGCCATCTGATCTCCGTCGAAGTCGGCGTTGAACGCTGTACATACAAGTGGATGAATTTGAATGGCTTTACCTTCAACAAGTACAGGTTGGAATGCCTGAATACCAAGTCTGTGAAGTGTAGGAGCTCTGTTCAAAAGTACGTAATGATCGTGTGTAACTTCTTCAAGAATATCCCATACCTCACGTTTGCCGGCCTGTATAAGTTTCTCGGCGTTCTTAATATTGTGAGCGTATCCGTCTCTGATAAGTCTTCCGATTACAAACGGTTTAAATAGTTCCATCGCCATAAGCTTTGGAATACCGCACTGGTTCAATTTTAGTTGAGGTCCAACCACGATTACGGAACGTCCTGAGTAATCCACACGTTTTCCAAGAAGGTTCTGTCTAAATCGTCCCTGCTTACCTTTAAGCATGTCTGATAAAGATCTTAGTTTTCTCTTATCTCCCGAGTTAAATACTGTTTTACCCTGACGCGCGCTGTTGTTCAATAGTGTATCAACAGCTTCCTGAAGCATACGTTTTTCATTTCTTGAAATAACTTCAGGGGCTCCAATCGCTATAAGTCTTTTTAGACGGTTGTTTCTGTTAATAACTCTTCTGTAAAGATCGTTAAGATCTGAAGCGGCAAAACGTCCTCCGTCCAACTGAACCATCGGTCTTAAATCCGGTGGAATAACAGGAAGGACAGTCAAAATCATCCATTCAGGTTTGATTTCGGCCTTTAGTAAACTTCCGCAAAGTTTAATTCTTTTTATAAGCTTCTTCTGTTTTTGACCTGAAGATTTTACAAGCTCAAGTTCAAGAACTTCTATTAACTTTGCAAGATTTATGTTTGATATAATTTCTCTTATACTTTCAGCTCCGGTTCCTGCTTTGAATACGTGTCCAAACTTCATTGAAAGATTTCTGTATTCAAGTTCCGAATAAATACTGCAAATTTTTAGTCCGGCAAGTTCATCCTTCGCAGTTGAATGTTGTTCATCAAGTTCCTGCACTTTTCTTGCAAGTTCTTTTTCATCGGCCTTCTTTGATTTGGCTTCTTCCTGAATAACAGTTCTATGTTTCTTGTACTCTTCAGCAAGCTGTTTCTTTGCTTCCTCCTTTGCTTCTTCATCAACTGAAATTACTACGTATGCTGCAAAATAAACAACTTGTTCAATTGTTTTTATAGGCAAATCAAGTAACAGACCTATTCTGCTTGGAGTAGATCTTAAGAACCAAATGTGAGTTACCGGTACGGCAAGTTTAATATGTCCCATTCTTTCTCTTCTAACGGAACTTCTTGTAACTTCAACTCCGCACTTTTCACAAATAACACCTTTGTATCTTATTCTTTTGTATTTACCGCAATAACATTCCCAGTTTTTTGTAGGTCCGAATATTTTTTCACAAAAGAGACCTTCACGCTCCGGTTTTTGAGTGCGGTAGTTGATGGTCTCGGGTTTTTTAACTTCACCGTGAGACCAAGCCAGAATTTCTTCCGGTGATGCAACCGCAACCGATATCGAATCGAAGGTATCGAGAGTATTTGTATTACCCTGTTGTTGTTGTGACATAATTTAAGAAAGTTAGTAACAAATATTTAAACAATTGCCGTTTATAGCCCCAAATCTCCCGAAATATCCAAAGTGGTTTTTTTACCCTCTTCTTTCTTTTCAGTTTTTTCCGGTTCCTGAACAGGAGTTTCTTTAATAGGCTCTTCTTTAACAGGCGCTTCTTCTAAAGGCATTTCTTCATGGTCATGCATTTCAGCGTGTCCGCTGTTCATCATATCTTCTTCAGGTATGTAATCTTCATCATCTCCACCCGGTCTCTTCTCCAGCATAATCATGTCCTGAGCAACAACTTCCGTTCGGAATTTTTTAACACCTTCGGTTGTATCCCAGCTTCGTGTTTTTAGGTATCCTTCAACATAAACAAGTTTACCTTTCTTTAGATATTTACTGCAGATTTCAGCAAGTCTTGCCCACGCAACTATGTCGTGATATTCAGCCAAGCTGTGTTTACTTGAATCTTTAGTTATCCATTCTCTGTTTGTCGCAATGCAAAATGTTGTAACCATTTGTCCATTTGCAGTCTGTCTCATTTCCGGATCCCTAGTTAGGTTTCCGATCAGAATTACTTTATTCACGCTTCTCATTTTTCGTTTTTGGTTAGTAAATTAATAATTAATCATTTTTTGCAATGTCCGCTTCAGTTTCCGCCTCGGCAAGTTCCACTGCGGCAACTTCGTCCAAGTCGATTTTTTCAGCCCCGTCTTCTGAATCAAAATCATCAACGATTTGCTCGCTCATTTTTTTGACTACTTCAGGGTCAACTTCTTTTCGTGTCTCAACGTCTTCATCCAGAACAGGGGTTTCTTCAAGCTCTTTTTCCATAAGAGAATATGTCCCTTCTTCTGAAATTGCCGCCTCGGGAGCTATACTTGCAAGGTCAACACTCAAACACAAACTCTGAAGCTCCTTAACAAGTACGTTGAAACTCTCAGGAGTTCGTGGTTTTCTAATTGCCTCACCCTTAACGATTGATTCATAAGCTTTAGCTCTTCCGTAAACGTCATCGGATTTGATTGTAAGCATTTCCTGAAGAGTGTGAGAAGCACCATAGGCCTCAAGAGCCCAAACTTCCATCTCTCCGAAACGCTGACCTCCGTGTTGTGCTTTACCTCCAAGAGGCTGTTGCGTAACAAGGGAATAAGGACCAACGCTTCTTGCGTGAATCTTATCTTCAATCAAGTGACTAAGCTTCATTATGTATGTAATACCGACCGTTGTTTTGTGATCAAACGGTTCGCCGGTTCTTCCATCATAAAGTTGAATTTTCCCGTCTGAAGGAAGCTCAGCCTTTTTAAGTAATTCGGTAATTTGTTGTGTTGTGATACCGTTCAAAGCAGGCGTAGCAACTGTGATACCAAGTTTTGAAGCGGCCCAACCAAGATGTGTCTCAAGAATCTGTCCGATATTCATACGGCTTGATACACCAAGCGGATTTAAGATGATATCTACAGGAGTTCCATCCGGAAGGAATGGCATGTCTTCTTGTGGAACGATTTTTGAAACCACACCCTTATTTCCGTGTCGTCCGGCAACTTTATCTCCAACTGAAATTTTTCTTGTCTGAGCAACACTTACTCTGATTTGTTTGTTAACTCCCGTTGGAAGTTCATCTCCGTTTTTTCTTGTGAATAGCTGAACACCAACAACTTTTCCTCCTTCTCCTCCAGGAAGACGAAGTGAAGTGTCTTTTACGTCTCTAGCTTTATCTCCGAAGATAGCTCTTAGAAGTCTTTCTTCAGCTGTAAGTTCTGTTTCACCTTTTGGCGTAATTTTACCAACCAAAATGTCTCCTTCTCTTACGTGGGCTCCTATTCTTACTACTCCTTCGCCGTCCAAATCCTTAAGTCTGTTTTCACCAACGTTAGGAATATCGCGTGTAACTATTTCAGGTCCCAGCTTTGTATCTCTTACGTCTACCGTAAATGTTTCAATATGTATTGAGTCATAAACGCTGTCTCTTACCAATCTTTCAGACAAGATAACGGCGTCCTCAAAGTTGTAACCTTGCCATGCCATGTAAGCAACAAGCAGGTTTCTTCCAAGCGCAAGTTCTCCTCCGTCCGTGGAAGCTCCGTCTGCAAGCACATCTCCGGCTTTAACATTGTCTCCCTGATTTACAACCGCTCTTTGATGTAAAGAAGTGGCTTGGTTTGATCTCTGATATATGTTCAAATTGTAAGTCGATTTTTTACCGTTTTTATATATTACGGTTATTTCACTTGCATCAACGGCAGATACGGTTCCATCATCTTCAGCCATAAGTACCTGGCCTGAACTTTTTGCCGCCATTTCTTCCATTCCCGTTCCAACTATCGGCGCCTGAGGACAAACCAAAGATACAGCCTGACGTTGCATGTTTGATCCCATGGAGGCACGTGTATTATCGTCGTGCTCAAGGAACGGAATCAAAGATGTTGTAACCGAAATGATCTGCTTTGGAGATACATCTATATGAGTTATTTCCTCTTCTGTTGCAAGAACCGGTTCGCTGTTTTGTCTTGCGGCATTTCTTGTGTTTACGATTTCATTTGTCTTGTCTTCAAGAACGGTGTTTGCTTGAGCTATTGTAAAATGTCTTTCTTCATCAGCGTCGATGTAAGAAATTTTATTTGTTACATAAGCTCTTACCGGAATTTCCTTTTCACTCAAACTTGCAATTTCTTTTGCAGTTTTTTCTGTAATTTTTTCTCCGGCTTTTACAATTACTTTATTCTTAGGCGTTACTATATCTTCCGAAGCTGTTCTTCCCGTAAGGTCTTTAACGTTATTTGCAATAGTGTGTTTAACCTCTTTAAAAGGAGTTTCCAGGAATCCGAATTCATTAACACGTCCGTAAGAAGCTATATGCACAACAAGTCCGATGTTTGGTCCTTCAGGTGTCGCGATAGGACAGATTCTTCCATAGTGAGAAGTGTGCACGTCACGTACATCAAACGATGCGCGCTCGCGTGAAAGTCCTCCCGGACCCATGGCCGATAGTCTTCTTTTGTGAGCAAGCTCAGCTAATGGGTTTGTCTGATCCATGAACTGTGAAAGCTGTGAGCTCGCAAAGAACTCTCTTAAAGCCGCAGTTATAGGTCTTGAGTTTATAAGTTGAGTAGGTGTAACCGTATCAAGATCCATAACAGTCATTCTGTCTTTTGCGATTCTGTCTGTTCTTAAAAGTCCAACTCTGAATTTATTTTGAACAAGTTCTCCAACCGCCCTGATACGTCTGTTACTTAAGTGATCGATATCATCAGGTTGAAATTCTTTATTATTAAGTCTTATCAAATACTTTAAAATTTGGATAAGATCTTTAACCTGGAAAGTGTGGAATTCTTTCTTGTTAGGCGTATCCAGCCTGAATCTCTTGTTCAATTTGTAACGTGCAACAGGGCCCATGTCATATTTTCTATAGTCAAAGAACATTGACTGTATAAGAGCCTTTGCGTTTTCAGGTGTTGCCAAATCTCCTGGACGAATTTTTTTGTAAATACTTTGATATGCATCCTCGACAGTTTTTGAAGGATCCTTGTCGAGAGTTGTTAGAATGTAATCGTGCTCAATATCAATAACTTCATCTTTGAAAATATCCAAAATGTCCTTGTCTTTTTCGTATCCAAATACACGCAAAAGAGCGGTAATAGGAATCTTTCTTTTTCTGTCGATCTTTACCGTGATTATTCCCTTTTTATCTGTTTCGATTTCAAGCCATGCTCCTCGTTTTGGAATGATCTTTGCGCTGTTCATTCCAGGGGCCGCAGGATTTACGGAGAAAAATACACCCGGAGAACGAACTATCTGACTTACAACAACTCTTTCAATTCCATTAATAATGAATGTTCCTTTGCCTGTCATTAACGGGATGCTTCCAAGGAAAACATCTTGTTCCTTAATTTCACCCGTTTCTTTATTTATAAGCTGTACATGAACTTTTAAAGGTGCTTCGAACGTAAGGTTTTTAGATTTTGCTTCTTCCGGTTGATATTTTGGTTCTCCGATTGAGTGTTCAAGGAAATGAAGTTCCAGTTTTTTTCCTGAGAAATCCGCAATAGGTGAAATTTCATCAAGAAGCTCTCTTAAACCTTCTTCCAAGAACCATTTGTAAGACATTAATTGAACCTCGATGAGTGGTGGAAGAGGAACGTCTTTATCGTGCTGTACAGAGAAGAATTTTCGAGCAGATGTCCTTACTATAGGTTGCAACATCTGTCTGATATATTCATCCATGTTAAAAGAATCTTCCTGCATCGAAACGTTTCTCTTTTTCGCTTTTGCTTCAACTTTCTTAACTTCTTTAACTTCTTTTTTGATCTCTTTCTTAACCTCTTTTGCCTGTGGTTTTTGTACCGGCTTGATTTCTTTTTTAACGACAGCTTTTTTAGGAGCTACCTTGGCCTTAGGTACGACCTTAGTCTTCACCGGAGCCTTGGCTTTAGGAGCAACTTTCGCTTTCGGCGAAACCTTGACCTTTGCCTTTTGAGCAGGCTTAGCCTTGGAAGCTACTTTTACAGCTGTTACTTTTTTTGGCTTGACCTTTGCCTTAGTTTGTTTTGGAATAGGCTTTTTAACAGCCTTCTTGGTGTTTTTAGGTTTACTAGGCATAATTAAAAGTAAAGTGACGGAATACGGCTTTAAACAGTGCTGCTATTCATAACGCATTCATACACTTTCCAGGAAAATCAAAACGGAAAGTTCTCTGACAGCACCCGTATTTTATTCACTTTCGTTCCATTGTCAAGCAAAAGATATTTCTGATCAATATGCCTAACTTTACACTTCTGCATTTGTGAAATATTTGTCGTAATAAGCTTTGGTGTCTTTTAGATGTTTTATTACTTTTTCATCGTTTCCTGCGCTTATGTACTTTGGATTAACTTTAATTGAAACCGATCCCGGGAAATTATCCTGTTTTAGTTTTGTAAGGAAGCTTTCCAAAGGCAAAATCCCGTCTTCGGGAATGTAATATTTCTTTGATCCTTTCACGTTGGAAAGGTGAACATGAACCAAATATTTTGAAAGAGTTTTATAGAGTCTCATTAAGTCTTCTCTTTTTGTGGCAACTCGCGTTGTATCTATACAGGCATGTTTGAATTTTTTCATTTCATCGATGTTGTTCATTGCGTGCTTTGGAATAAATCCAAGAATCATGTCATCGGATGCATTTTCAAGTGCTATTGAGATATTTTCTTTTGCGCGAATTTTAGGCACTTCGCTTTTAAGCCAAGATGTTTGCCTTATACTAAAGATTTTTGGAGGTTGAATAACTATAACCTTGCAGTTAACCGCTTTTGCTATTTCAATCGCTTTTTCAAGTCTTTTTGGAGTTGGATCCGGAAGCTGTATTGCAACAATAGGTATGTTGTACTGCGTGCATAGACTCTTTAAATATTCTTCGTTTTGAGTGTCGTAATGCTTTGAAGAAATATACAAATCTATGCCGTCATATCCGGCTTCTTTTACGAAGCCAAAAATCCTGTTTAATCCATATCCGTTTAACGAGTCGGTTGAAAGTGCTAACATGCTTTTTTGTTAATTTGTTCGTACAATTCTACCATAAAAATACATATTTCGGCAATATGGGTTATTTTGCCTCAATCTTTTCTTTGCCGCCCATATAAGGTCTTAAAACCTCAGGTATAGTTACGCTGCCGTCCTTGTTTTGATAGTTTTCAAGAATTGCGACAAACATTCTTGCCATGGCTATGGCCGTTCCGTTAAGCGTGTAGACATGCTTTTTATTGCCTTTTGAATCCTTGAATCTTATCTTACTTCGTCGTGCCTGGAAGTCTGTTGTGTTGGAACAGCTTGTTATTTCTCTGTATTTTCCTTGCGTAGGAATCCAGGCTTCAATATCAAATTTTTGTGCCGCAGGTGCGCCAAGGTCTCCGCCGCATATATTAATTCTTTGATATGGGATTTTTAGTCCCTGAACAATCTCATCTTCTATTTTTACTATCAACTGATGCTCTTCTTTTGCTTTGTCTGGATGTGCAAAAATAAACATTTCTATTTTATCGAATTGATGAACTCTTATTATTCCGGCCGTGTCTTTTCCATAGCTTCCGGCTTCGCGTCTGAAGCAAGGAGAGAATCCCACGTATCTCAATGGAAGTTTTTTCTCATCAATAATCTCATCGTAATGAAGCATGCACAATGGAACTTCCGCCGTGCCAATCAAATACAAGTCATCTTCTCCGGGATTTACGGAATATATTTCATTTTTATCTGCGGGGAAGAATCCCGTTCCAATCATTGCCTTTTCGTGAACAAGAGCCGGAGGCAAAATCGGGCTGAATCCTTTTGGAATTATCTTACTTAAAGCATATTGAATAAGAGCGAATTCAAGAAGAACAAGGTCGTTTTTTACATAATAAAATCTTGCTCCGGACATTTCCGCAGCTTTATCAAGTTCAAGTAAATCCAGACTTTTTCCAAGCTCAATGTGATCTTTTGGCTCAAAATCAAATTTTGTCGGTTCCATAAATTTTTCAATCACAACGTTGTCTTCTTCTCCTTTTCCTTCAGGTACTTCGTCAAATGGGGGATTTGGGACATATAAAACAAGAGTGTCCAATTCTTCCTGAATATCTTCCAGGGCTTGTTCCTGTATCTTTAGATTGTCTTTTAATTTTTTCATTTCATCAAGAAGCTCCTGTTTTTCATCTCCGGATTTTTTTGGAACATCTTTTGAAACACTGTTCTGTCTTGTTCTAAGAGCTTCAACATCCAACAATATTTTTTTTCTTTCGCTATCAAGCGACACTATTTTATCAAGATCAATTTTTATATTTTTCTTGGCAGCTCCTTGTTTAACGAGCATTTGATTTTCAACGATGAATTTAATATCGAGCATATATGCGTTAAATTAATTTGTTTATTCGGATAATTTATACATGTTATTTCTTTTCCGTTACAACAATAAAATCAAACATTGTTATAAAAAGAACAACTATAAGTGGCCCATAAATAATACCTATTGATCCAAATACGGAAACTCCTCCAACCAATGATATAAAAACAAATATCGGATGAATTTTTATTCTTTCATCAATAAGTTTTGGCTTCAAAAAGCTCTGAATTAATATTATTTCAACGACGAGATAATATAATATTGGCGCCAGCATCCATGGAAACGGTGAAGTGAAAGAAAGTATCAATGATCCGATGCCGTAAACAACCAATGTCCCAATTGTTGGTACAAGGGAAAGTATGCCTGCCAGTATTCCCCATATTAAAGCCGCCTGCAGACCAAAAATCATAAATCCGATTATTGCGGCTACTGCTGAAAACACAGCGGAAAGTAAGTTTCCCTGAAATACGGTTCTTGAAACATGTTCAAATTTATCAAAGAAAACTTCATTTTGTTTTTTTGTGAATGGGAAAATCTTTTTTGAATAATTAACAAAATCTTCTCCATCCAGAAGAAGGAATAAATACAGGAATAGAAAAACAAAGAACTGAAAAGAAAAATTTAGTAGTTTCCCAAAAGCTCCCGACCCAAGGAATGCAACAATTTGTCCTATGTTCCCAAGTGCTCCCAATATTGCGCTTTTTGTTGATTCCAGACTTACTTCATATCCAAAAACCGTTATTGATTGAAGATCCGCTACAAATTTTATTAAAGCTTGCAAGTCCGGTCCGGTAGCAAAAATTATGGCTTCTTTTGCAACTAATCCAAGAAGTAAAGCAATGGGCCCGATTATGAATAATATGGTTAAAACAAATATTATTGCAGTTGAAACACCTTTGTTTAGTTTTAATTTTTTCTGTGATAATTTTAGAAGAGGGAAGAATGCTATGGCAAAAACAGTCGCAAGTATTATTGCGCCAAGAAAAGGTTTTACTACAATAAAGAACAAGTAAGCCAGAATGATAAAAAAGAAATACTTTATGCCTGTTTGAGCCGAGGTCATTTTAATTTTTAGGTTAAGAGAAGGCGTAAGCTATCCAGTCGCCGACAAAGTTTGTTGTTATTATAACCAGGATTGCTATTGTTACATGTTCGGTTATTGCTCCCCATGGGCTTTCTCCTTTTTGCGTAGCTATGTAATAACTGAACATTGAAAGCATTAAAATTCCCCATGCAATGCTTACAAATATTGCTGTAGTTAAATCAAATATAAGTACAGGGATAACAAAAGTTAGTGCAAAAACGAATTTCGTTATAAAAGTTGCTATTGTAGAAACCCATATTTCTCTTGGGGAACTATCTTTTTCGGATTCCTGGGATATGTGAATTCCAAGCGCGTCACTTGCGGCATCAGCTATAGCTATGGTTAAAATTCCTCCAATTACAACAAGTTTTGAGGCTGTTCCCGCATTAAGACCAACAATTAGTCCCAATGTAGTTATTGTTCCCGACGTGATTCCAAAACTTAATCCGACTTTTATTGACTGATCCATAGCTTATTCATTAATTATTTACTAACTCTTGAGAGCGAATAAAGGTCGAATATTACAGCTATTATTAAAACGAAAATTTGGACTCCCCCCCATGTTCCTCCAAACCAATGTTGAATAACGCTATACCAAAGAAACGTGTATGGTGCGAATAAAAATCCAAGTATCGGCCATATAAAAGTGTCAAAAAGTCCATGAAACCATCCCGTTAAAAACCACAAAAAAAGTACAACAAGCCTGGGAAAGAATAAGCTAACAAGTGTTATTACGATTGGCATAAGAATTTTATTAAAAACATATCGGAGTTTACCACATTTCCAATATACAAAAAAAGAGCGGAGTTAATGCCGCCCTTTTTAGTTTGAAAATAATTGTTTTAATCTTTCTTGTCGTCAGCTTTTTCTTCATTAACCACTTCGCCTTCGACTACATCGTCTTTGTTTTCCTTTACTTTAACTCCGTCCTGCTCGTCTTTTGCGGCTTGATCAGCTTGTCCGGCGGCCTGATACATTTGCGCTCCAACCTTTTGGATTTCTTCCGAAAGTGCGTCATAAGCTGTTTTTAATGCGTCCGGTTTTGCTTCCTTATTCTCAAGAACTTTCTTTAGCTCTTCAATTTTTTCCTGAACCGGTTTTTTAATGTCTTCGGAAACTTTATCGCCGGCCTCTTTTAATGTTTTTTCACTTTGAAGAACAAGACTTTCGGCTTTGTTTCTTGTTTCTATGGCTTCCTGCTTTTCTTTGTCTTCAGCTGCGTGAGCTTCCGCTTCTTTTTTCATTCTTTCTATTTCCGCTTCGGAAATATTTGATGAGCCGCTTATGGTTATGTGCTGCTGTTTGTTTGTGGCTTTATCCGCCGCTTTAACATTTAAAATTCCGTTCGCGTCTATATCAAAAGTAACTTCAACCTGAGGGACTCCTCTTGGAGATGGTGGAATTCCATCCAACACAAATCTTCCGAGAGATTTGTTGTCTGTGGCCATAGGTCTTTCTCCCTGTAAAACATGAATTTCAACGGAAGTTTGATTGTCTGATGCGGTTGAGAATACTTGTGATCTTGAAGTTGGAATTGTAGTATTTCTTTCGATAAGTTTTGTGCAAACTCCGCCAAGAGTTTCAAGTCCAAGGGAAAGCGGAGTTACGTCCAAAAGTAAGATATCTTTAACATCTCCCTGAAGTACTCCCCCCTGAATTGCCGCTCCAAGAGCAACAACCTCATCCGGATTTAGTCCTCTGTGAGGATCTTTGCCGAATATTTCCTCAACTTTAGCCTGTACGGATGGCATACGAGTCATACCTCCAACAAGAATTACTTCATCAATATCACTTTGATAAATTTTTGCGTCTTCCATTGCTTTTCTGCATGGGTCAACGGTTGCCTCTATAAGATCCGAAACAAGATCTTCAAGTTTTGCGCGGCTTAGTTTTATGTTCAAATGCTTTGGTCCGCTACTGTCCGAAGTTATAAACGGGATGTTTACATCGGTTTCGTGTTGAGAAGAAAGTTCTATTTTTGCTTTTTCAGCTTCCGTTTTTAATCTCTGAACAGCTATTTTATCCTTTGAAAGATCAACTCCCTGGTCCTTTTTAAATTCCTGTACAAGCCAGTCGATTATTTTCTGATCGAAGTCGTCTCCGCCAAGCTGTGTGTTTCCGTTTGTTGAAAGAACTTCAAATTGTTTTTCGCCGTCTACATCCGCAATTTCAAGAATTGAGATGTCGAAAGTTCCTCCTCCAAGATCGTAAACTGCAATTTTTTTGTCAGCTCCTTTTTTATCAACTCCGTAAGCAAGTGCCGCCGCGGTTGGTTCGTTGATAATTCTTCTTACTTCAAGCCCTGCGATTTTTCCGGCATCCTTTGTTGCCTGACGCTGTGAATCGTTAAAGTATGCAGGTACCGTAATTACGGCTTCTTTTATTTCTTCTCCAAGATATTTCTCGGCGTCCGCTTTTAGCTTTTGAAGAATCATTGCCGCTATTTCGGCAGGTCTTCGCTGTGTGCCATCAAGGATAAACTCAACTTCCCCGCTTTTTCCTTTAGCGCATTTAAAAGGCATTCTTTCAATGTCCTTTTTTGATTCTTCAAACAAATGTCCGATAAAACGTTTTGAAGAGAAAATTGTGTTTTCTCCGTTTGTAACCGCCTGTCTTTTTGCCGCAATTCCAACCAGACGTTCACCGTCTTTAATTGCAACAACGGACGGGGTTGTTCTTCCGCCTTCCGAGCTTGTTATTACTGTAGCTTCGCCACCTTCCATAATGGCCATACAGCAGTTTGTGGTTCCAAGATCGATTCCTAAGATTTTAGCCATAATAATTAAAATTATTGAATTTAGCACTCAAGATTATAGAGTGCTAATAAATGTGGGTCAAGAGAAAAAATTATTCCGCCACTGTGCCGTCTCCAACTCGTACTTTGGCCGCTCTTAAGGTGTGTCCTTCCATTTCATATCCGGCTTCAAGTTCGTCGGTTACTATATCTTTTTCGCCCGGACCCTGAGCTATCGCTTCATGTTTATTCGGGTCGAACTTTTCTCCGACAGCCTTGGTTTTTTTTATCTGAAATCTGTCTATTATTTGTTCAAATTGCTTGATGATTCCCTGAATTCCTTTTGCCCAGTCGTTATCTTTTAACTCCTCCGGCAGGTGTTCCTGCGCTCTTTCAAGACTGTCAAAAACAGGCAATATCTCCATAAAAACATTTGCCGATGCAAACTTTGCAAATTCTCTCTTTTCTTCTTCGGAACGTTTTTTATAATTTTGAAGATCAGCCATCGATCTTTTGGCTATTTCGGTAAGATCCTCAACCTGTTTTTTTGCAGCCTCAAGCTCATTGGTTGGTTCTGAAGCCTTTGAAACCGGGGTTTGATCGTCATTTATATCTGTCATTTATTATGCGGTTATTAAAAATCCTTTTTTCCTTCAAAGAGTCTTTTGATCTCTTCCAAGGCTGTTTTATTAAATGGATAATTCATTCTGGTTGGGCCCAAAAGGCCTATGTATCCTTCAAATCCATCTCTTTTATATTTTGCCACCATTAAACTGCAGCTTTGGATTTGCTCCAAAATATTTTCTTTACCGATAAATATTTTTACGGATTCATCAACGCTGAACTCTTTTAGTAATCTTCGGAAATAGTCATCATTTTCAAGTACTTCAACCACCTGGCTGGCCCTAATGTTATTGTTTGCAAATTCAGGTTGTTTTAAGGCGTTTGAAAGTCCCAAAAAAAACGTTCGTTCGTTGCCGGGAACAGTTGCAAAACTCACATTGCCTGTTGCGCGCGCAAGCAGATTAACCGCGTCATAAATTCGTTCGCGCACTTTTTCCACCTTGTATTCCGTGATTATCTTTTTAAGAGTAGTTAACGCTTTTATTTTTTCCGATTCATAGTCGGCCATTTCATCAACGTACATTCTGTATCCGCTGTCCGTAGGTACTCTTCCCGAAGAGGTATATGGCTGATAAATAAGCCCTTCTTTCTCCAAAGAGGCCATGTCGTTTCTTATTGTTGCCGGGCTTACCTGAAACCTATAACTAACAAGGATGGTTTGAGACCCAACCGGTTCGGCGGTTTTAACGAAGTGTTTTACTATTGCCCGCAATATTTCTTGTTTTCTGTCGTCCGACATAGATAATTTGTTAGCAGTGTGAATTATACAGTGCCAGCTTTATTTGACAAGATTTACGAAAGGACTAACATGTGCGCGCTTTTAAAAGGCCTGTTTTTGGAGTATAATTTTAAGATTCATTTTAAAAGGATATATGGCTTTTCCGGATGACAAAACACTTTACGATATGTTTGAGGAGCAGGGCAGACAAATGCTTCCAAAATCTCTTGCGCCTCATTTTGCAGACGACATTCACGATTTGGTGCGCGTAACAAAGGATTTGATGGGAGATGCTTTTTCAAAAAATCCGTATTTAAATATAGATATAAAAAAGCAGGTTGTCTCACAGATTGAATCGTGGAAGACTTCAAAGGAAAGACATTTGGCTTACAAGAAATATCTTAATTATGTTGCCGGGAATAAACTTACAAATAAAATTTTATCTTTTAGTTATTTTATAGATCCGCAGCACTATAAAAAATGGCAAAAAATAGAAGAGCTTGGACTACAAAAAGGATCTAAAATCAGAGTAAAAGGGTATGGTGATGAATATACCGTACGCGGAATTACGGAATATTTGACTATTGCCGTAGATGAAATAACCGATAAATATTTCAGTCCGGATCAGATTCTTTAAAGCGCTTTGCCGATTTTTTCGGTAAGTTCAACCACGCGCTGGGAATATCCCCATTCGTTGTCGTACCAGGAAATTACTTTAACCATGTTTCCATCAACCACCATTGTAGACATTGAGTCGACTATTGATGAATTTGGATTTCCTTTGAAATCAACGGAAACAAGAGGCTCGTCGCAAACACTCAAAATGTTTTTAAGGCTGCCTTCTGAAGCTTTTTTTAGCACCGCGTTAACTTCTTCAACCGTTGTCGGTCTTTTTACTGTACATACAAAATCGACAAGTGAAACAGTTGGGGTTGGAACTCTTACGGAGAAGCCGTTTAACTTTCCTTTTAATTCAGGTAAAACTTCCGCAACTGCTTTTGCAGCGCCAGTTGTTGTAGGAATCATTGATAGTCCCGCAGCTCTTGCTCTTCTTAAATCTTTATGAGCCACATCAAGAACAACTTGATCATTTGTGTATGAGTGGATTGTAGTCATCAAGCCTTTCTCTATGCCGAAAGCTTCGTTTAAAACTTTTACTATAGGGGCTATGCAGTTTGTTGTGCAGGAAGCGTTTGAGATAATTAAATCTTTTTCCGCGTGCAGATCTTTGTCGTTAACTCCAAGAACTATTGTTCTGTCGACGTCCTTCCCCGGAGCCGTTATAAGAACTCTTTTTGCTCCCGCCTGAAGATGTTTTGAAGCTCCTTCTCTGTCTGTGAAAGCGCCGGTGGATTCTATTACTATGTCGATTTTATTATCTCTGTGAGGAAGTTCAAGCGGATCACGTGTGTGATAAACTTTTACCAATTTCCCGTTTACCAAAATTTCATCGTCATTTTTTACTTCAACATCCGCATCAAGAATTCCATAAGTTGAATCATACTTTAGAAGATGTGCCGATGTTGCTGCCGGGTTTGGGTCGTTAATGGCAACAATGTCGAACAGATCTCTTTGAAGGTTTATACGGAAAACCATCCGTCCTATTCTTCCGAATCCGTTAATTGCAACTCTTGGTTTCATAGTTTAAAAGGTTAGTTCTTTGCACGCATAGTAATAGCGTAGTAGAATGCACGCGGTCAAATTAATTTACGATCATTCCACATGAAACGATTGACAGTTCAGGGTGAAAACTGGGGAAGTAAGGTTGAAGAGGAAATGGTGAATGTTCTAAAGCAGGGTGGAATTGTTTTGCATCCAACGGAAACATGCTATGGACTTGCTGTTGATATTTTTAATGAGGAGGCGCTTCAGAAGCTTTACGCATTAAAGCGTATGGATCAGTTTAAACCTGTTAGTATTATTGTTTTTGATAAAGAGGACGCAGGGAGCTGGGGCGAAGTTACAGATGTGGCGGAAGGTCTTTTTGATAAGTTTTGGCCGGGACCTTATACATTTTTGTTAAACAGAAAGAAGACTTTGCCACAATTTTTTAACAGAAATGCATCAAAAATAGGACTTAGAAATCCGTCTTACAATAGTGTGCTTAATGTTGTGAAAAAAATGGGACATCCCATTACAACGACAAGCGCAAATATTTCCGGGAAGTCAGAAACTTACGATATAAACGATTACTTTACTCAGTTAAAAAGTGTTTCCAGCTCTCTTCAGCCCGACCTTGTTATAGATGGTGGGTTTATAGGAGTGAATGAACCTTCTTCAATTTACGATATCGTTGATAACGTTGTTGTAAGGGGTTACATAAAACTAAATTAGAAAAGGGTAATAACTCCTTTGACGCCCAATGTGATTATTAGGGCGGCTAGTGCTATGCCGGTTGCTATATAACTCATAGCTTTCCAGTATGTAATTCCAAACAAGAATGCAAGTAAGCTGCCCGTCCAACCTCCACTGCCGGGGATTGGTATTGCAACAAAAATTATAAGGAAAACAGCACCATATTTTATTACGGTTTGTTCGTGCTTGTTTTTTGTGCTTTCAAAAAGCTTGGTAAAAAACCTTTCGAAAAATCGCGAATGACGCATTAAAAATGTTGAGATGGGCCCAAGTGCCCAAAGTATGAAAAAACACGGTAAAACGTTCCCTAATAGTGCCCAAAAGAACACACTTTCCGCAGGTAATCCCATTGCAAAGCCCAAAGGTATTGATCCACGCAACTCCGTTACGGGAAGCATGGAAGAAAAAAATACTATAAGTTCAGGAGAAGCGTTCAAAAGTTTTATACTTTAAGTTGTTCGTGCGCCTGTATATCTTTTAGCACAGTCGTTTATAAAAGCCAAACATTTAATTCGTATACAAAAATTATGCAACAACTTGGCAATCAAACAACATGAATGTAGATTGGGTAGTATTGTTTATCTTAAAACAAAAATGGCGCGTCTTGACGTGCCTGGGAACACAAAACTTGATCTTAATGTAGTAATATTGTTGACACTGCACCCATATATCCTTAACTTAAAGGCGTACTTGAGTGATCAAAAAAGTTATACACATTTTGTGCACAAGTTTTGAACAATTGATGAGTAAAAATCTGAGAAATGCCCCTAATACAAAGCAAACATGGTCATGATCCCGTACTTATTACAGCTGTTGAAAAGTATTCTAACCTTAATAAGGGTGACACGGTAGTTGATTGCACCTTGGGTCTTGGTGGTCATAGTGAAATGTTCTTAAAAAAAATAGGCCCAAAAGGAACTTTGATTGCGTTTGAACAGGATGAAGAGAACTACAATTATGCTTTAAATCGTCTAAATAAAAACAAAAACAAACATTTTATTTTAAAAAACTTTGTTCATTTACAAAACGAGATAGAAGAGAGGGGAATAGAGAACATACGTTTGGTTTTCTTTGACCTTGGGTTGGCCTCTACGCAGGTTGATGATCCAAAGAGGGGATTTTCCTTTATGAATGACGGCCCTCTGGATATGAGGTTCGACAAAAGACAGCCGATTACCGCATCAATGGTCCTCCAGAAGCTTTCCGAGAGAAGGTTGATGGAAATCTTCAGAGAGTATGGAGAAGAGCGTTACAGCAGAAAATACGCCCGGATAATAAAAGAGAACCTTCCCATTGAAACCACAAAGCAACTTGCAGATCTTATTGAAAGGCACACCCCTAGAGATTACAGGAAGAAAGGCAGGCATATACATCCGGCAACCAGAGTGTTTCAGGCTCTGCGGATAGAAGTTAATCAGGAGCTGGAGGTATTAAAAGACGCTTTGCTCCAGGCAATATCGGTACTTGCACCCGGCGGACAGCTTATAGTCATTTCTTATCACTCTCTTGAGGACAGAATAGTTAAAAATATTATTAGAGACGCTACAAAAGACTGTGTATGTCCCCGTGAAATTCTCATCTGCTCGTGTAATCATAAGCCAAAACTAAAAATAGTCACAAAAAAACCAATTGTTCCGGATGACAATGAAATAGCAGAAAATCCGCGAAGCAGAAGTGCAAAAATGAGGGTTGCTGAAAAACTGTAATAAAAGCCACTTTAAATATTATCGCTAACATCTACGAATATGTCACAGGTTATCGTCAATAGAAACACACTTGCCAGTAGAATGAGGCAGCGTGGATCAGGATCATTTGAGATTAAGACATTCACAATGCTTATGTCTATGGCCCTGGTTATAAGCTTTTTAAGCGTGATGATGCTTGTGAACTTTAATCATGTTTCAACAAAGGGATACACAATAAAGTATCTTGAAGTGCAACAGCAGAAATTGTGGGAAGAAAACGAGCTTATAAAGAAGGATTTGCTTGAAAAGAAGGCGCTTACAGCCCTTAGTTTGAGCGAAAAAGCTAATAGTATGGTTAAACCAGGCGAGGCAATTTATGTATCAGGGTACAAGGCGCTCGCACAAAAGTAAGGTTGGGATTGCTAAGGCTTTAGCAAGAAAAGATCTTCTCGGGATAGGCTTTCTCCGGGGGGATCTTTTTTAAATGTTCTGACATTGCCCGTATTACTCTTTTTCGCTATAGTTCGCATGAGGCTTTTTCTGCCGTATTTAGGTTAACCAAACAATAATGTCGGACGTCGCTTTATTTTCCAAAGATGTAAATCCAAATGTTCGTGTTTTGACAGGTGGATACACTTTAATGAATTTGAAACAACTTTTAAGTGTGGCTGATAAACATGCTTTCGGAGTTTCGGCATGTAACGCCAGATCCAAATGGATTGCGGATGGGATATTGGACGCGGCATGGGAAACAAAATCTCCTGTAATCGTTGAAATTGCGGAAAGCGAAGTTGGATATTGCCCAATGCCACCTTCAAAATTATCAGATATAGTTCATGAAGGAATTGAGGAGAGGATAAAAAAATATGGCTATAGCGTTCCGGTATGTTTGCATCATGATCATATTCAAAAAGATATAGATGGCTCTGTTCAGCGTTCAATTGATGCCGGTTTTTCTTCTCTTGAAGTTGATCTTTCAAAGAAAACACTCGAGGAAAATATTAAAAAATGTTACGAGGTTGCGGAAAAAATCCATCCCCTTGGAATTTCGTTGGAGGTTGAAGAAGGTGAGATTGGTGCTGCCGCCGCGTTGGCTGATCCGGAAGTTGAAAATAATATTGCCGATTATTATACAAAGACCGAAGACGCGGTTAAGCTTGTTCAGGCGGTAAAGCCTGAGGCATGCGCGTTTTTTGTTGGAAACGGACATGGGGTTTATCTTAAAGAACCACATTTGGGTATTGATAGAATAAAGGAAATTTGTGACAGAATAAGACCTCTTGATGTTTATGGTGTTCTTCACGGAGGAACCGGAATAAGTCCGGATCTGTTTAGAAAAGCCGTTGCCGCCGGAGCTAGAAAGTTTAATTATGCTACCGCGCTACAGAATATATGGTTCAAGTATTTCCCTGAGGCTCTTGTAATTGCCATGGAAGCAAAATCAAAAGAATTGAATAAGCCTTTTAGGAAAATTACCTCTTTGTTTGAGGACGAGATAGCAAAGCTTGATCATACGGAAGCTGTAAAGGAAATTAAGGAACACCTTATTATGATGTTTCAAAACGCTTTTCTTTGTGACGGGAAGGCAAATCTTTACGTTTAACGTTTAACTGCAAATCAAATGCAAATTTCACTCGATAAACATCTTAGGGACAGTCGTATTGAACATGACTTGAGGTATTTGATACTTAAGATTGCAAGTACTTCGAAATATATTCATCACGCAATGCAGACCGGAGATTTGGGAATGGCCGGAACAAGCAATATGTACGGAGAGGAACAGCTTTCGTTGGATGTTCTTTCAAATCAAATATTTGTTAAAGAGCTTGAAGATTGTAGTTATGCAACATGTCTTGCTTCGGAGGAAATGGATGAAATGTGTAAAATCCCTTCAGAGAAAAAAGGTAAGTACGCGGTGGTTTTTGATCCGCTTGATGGGTCTTCTTTGGTTAACGCCAATTTTTCGATTGGAAGTATTTTTGGAATTTACAATTCCGATGAAATTATTGGTTTAAAAGGAGATGATCAGGTGGCGTCTTTGGTTGTTGTGTACGGGCCAAGAGTTACGCTTATATACACTGCCAGAAAAGGCGTTCATGAGTTCATTCTTAATGCGGTTGGAGAGTTTATTTTGAGTAATGAAGATATAAAGGTTGAGAAAGTCGCCAAACATTTTTCTCCGGGCAATCTTAGAGCTGTTGCTTCGGAAAAAAAGTACAAAAAGCTTATGGATCACTGGATGAATGGAGAATATACGCTTAGATATTCAGGTGGAATGGTTCCGGATATAAATCATATATTTATGAAGGGGCAGGGGATATTCACATATCCTGGGTATAAAGATGCACCAAAAGGTAAATTGAGACTTCTTTATGAATGCGCTCCAATGGCTCTTTTAATGGAGGAGGCCGGAGGAATGGCGAGTGACGGTAAAAAACGTATTCTGGATATAAAAATAGAGGCGCTTGATCAACGAACGCCCATTTACATAGGAAGTGCAGACGAAGTTAAAATAGCTTGTAAATTTATGTCATAAGGGCGAAAATTTGTAACCTAAAGTTGTAACTTAAATTGCTTTTGGAGGTTACATAAAAGTGAGATTTGAATTTTTTTATGGAATTATCAGAAAAAGAAATAGAGGCTCTCGTCCTGAAAAGCCAGAAGGGTGATCAGGAAGCTTTTGCGCAAATTTATGACGTATATATAACTCCGATATACAGGTATATTTTTTATAAGGTTAGTGATCATGATGTTGAAGATTTAACCGAAGTTTTGTTTTTAAAGGCATGGGAAAATATAAGGAAGTACAAGAAGCGCAAAAATACAACTTTTAAATCCTGGATTTTTAGAATCGCGCATAACTTGGTTGTTGATCATTACAGGTTAAACAGGGAGCATTCGTCTTTGGATCCGTGGATTTCGGACACAAAGAAAGAAGCCGATCCTGTAAGGCTAACTCAGGATTCTTTGGATAACGAGCGGCTTAAATTTGCAATATCAAAGCTTAAAAGAGGTTATCAGCAGATTCTTATTCTAAAGTTTATAAACGATCTTTCAAATACCGAAATCAGCAATGTGCTAAAGAAAAGCGAAGGAAGTGTAAGAATTTTGCAATTTAGGGCGCTTAAGGCGTTAAAATCGGAGTTGACCGATATGGGAATAAATACTTATGAGTAACAAAAAAACTATTCCTGCGTTATGGTAAAGGCTAAATAGGGCAATTATGAAAAATGATTTTACAAAATTAGAAAAAGCTTTAAGAGGACTTGAAAAACCCTTGTTATCCTCTGAATCAAGGGAGAATATGCGTCGGGATATGTTGTTGCGAATGAACGACTCTACCCCTGCGGAGTTAAAGTATCCTTCATTGGAAAGAGTTAAGGAGTATATAAAGAAAGTTGCTCGTATTACCGAACCTTCTCCTGTTTTTAAGGCAAGCGTAAAGGAAAATGTTTTGGCCTTTGTTGAGAGAAAACGATTGGGGTCAAATTTTATCTGGGGTATGGCAAGGAGTTGGCAGAAAGTTTTGGCAACTTTTATGGTTGGAATTATTTCACTTAGTTCATTTACCGTTTATTTTGCAGATATTCCTGTTGCAAGAGCCGAAAAAATGACGGCATTTCAGGATATTTACGGGAATGTTGAGGTTCTTCGCGAGGGGAAGTCAATTGAGGCAACAAAGTATATGCAGCTTTTAGAGGGAGATATTGTTGTGACAGGTGAAAACGGTCTTGCAGTTATAAGGTATTTTGATGACAGCGTTAGCAGACTTTCTCCTTTTACGGAGCTAAAAATGCAGCGTTTGTATCAAGATAAAAAAATTAAAGCAAAAACCAAGGTTGAGATAGAGCTTATGAATGGGCGGGTATGGAATCAGGTTGTTAATTTGGTTGATGAGCAAGCTTCTTTTGAAGTTTCAGTGAACAATGTTAAGGCAAGAACGTCGGAAAAAGCATCTTTTGATATATCCAGCAAAGAGTCTAATAATAAGGTTTCAGTTGCTGTGTTTGAGAATAAAGTCGAAGTAAGTGTTCCGGAAAAAAGAAAGGAAAATAAGCAGGTTGTTGTGGAAGGGTACTCGGTTGAAGTTGTGGAGAATGGATCAATGGAAAATAAGATTGTTCTTAATAGTAAAGAAGATGAATTATGGGTTCAGGTTAATAAGGCCGAAGATAAGCAATATAAAATGGTAGTTGATAAAGAGAAGGAAGAGGAATCAAAGAAAGAGGCCGGTGTGCTTCCTGCAGATGCTTTGTATTCCGCAAAAAAGATAAACGAATCTACAAAATTACTTGTAACTACGGATAAGACAGAGAAGAATAAAGTTAAAGTTGATATTGCTATAAAACGTTTGGCAGAGGCAAGCGCTTTATTGTCTGACGGTGATAAGGAAGGGGCAATGGCTCCTTTGGATGATTTTGCAAAAATTGTTGATGAAATTTCCTATGAGGTTGAAGGATCCGAAGAATTAAGGGATTACGTCAGATCGGCATTTGCAGATAAAGAAAAGGATCTCTCAACGGTTCTGCCGGATGGTAATCGATATATGGCAAAAGAGGCGCTTAGAGATGCCAGACTTAAACTTGCCGTTACAGATGAGGAGAAGAATGAAGTTTCTTTAAAATCAGCGACCGAAAAAGTTGTTGAGGCAAAAGAATTGTTTGAGGATGAAAAACAGGAACATGCTCAGGTTACATTACTTGAGGCGGCTCAGGAAATAGTAACCGTTTCATCTGATGAGAATGTAATTGTTGATCAAAAAACACTTGATCAACAACAGCAGACACTTTCTACCGTACGTGTGCTTAAGGGCGCAGTGGAGGACAAAGAAGATATCAAAGTTGAAGTACAAATGATAATTGATGCAACAGAAGAAGCGCTTGAGAATCCGGTTGAAGTTCTTCCGGAAATGGATTCAGCTGTGGTTATAACAATTGATGAAGAACCTAAAGTCCAATTGCAAGAAGGGCAAGAATAAGTCCGAACATTGCGAATATTCCGCCAACTATCCAAAAACGCATAACAACTTTTGCTTCCGACCAGCCTATATATTCGAAGTGGTGGTGTATTGGAGCAACTTTAAATACCTTTCTTTTGAAAAGTTTTTTTGATGTTATCTGGATGATGATTGAAAGTGTTTCTATTACGAAAACAAAACCTATAAGGATAAGAGGAATAAATGAGTCTGTCATCATGGCTATTACGCCGAGCGTGGCGCCAAGAGAAAGAGAGCCGGTATCACCCATATAGAACTTTGCCGGCGGTATATTGTGCCATAGAAAAGCAAGATTTGCTCCTGTTATAACCGCGCATAGGGCTGAAAGGATAAATAGTCCCTTTGCGAAGGCTATTATTCCAAACGAGCCGAATGCTATTACAAGAAGGCCTCCCGCAAGGCCATCAAGACCGTCTGTAAAGTTTACGGCGTTTGCTGTGGACATTATTACTAGCATGAAAAGAGGGATGTACCATATGCCAAGGAATATGTCTCCGACTCCCGGAAGGTGGAATTGGTCGTACCCAAGCTTGTAATGGAACCACAGTCCTCCCAAAAGCGCAAAAAGTGTGAGCCAAAAGAACTTAGGTTTAATGTTGATTCCTTTTGATTTCCCAAGTCCTCGAATATTAAAATAATCATCAACCGCTCCAAGCAATGCAACGGCCATTAGTGTTGCAAGCGGAAGCCAAGTTTCTTTTCTGTTTATTAGTGATCTGTCTATCCATCCAAAAGCTGAAATAACTCTGGATCCGAGCACAATCAGCAATGTTGTCCCCCAAATAAGGATTCCCCCCATTGTTGGTGTTCCGGCTTTTCCTTTATGCATTTCATGATATAACTCCGCTTTTTCTCCTGTTGAAGCTATTTCGCGTATCTGCTTGTGTATTTTATACTTCCTTAAAAGTCCAAGAAATGGCTTTGTTAAAAGTACGGCCATTATAAAAGAGGCCGTAAATGACAGGAAAATCACCATTAGGTGCTTTAAAATTGTGGCGAAATCAAATTCAATTATCATTTTAAGAGGATTTTAAGAGGGGATTACCATATGTATGAACGGAAGGCCCAGGATGCAAGTTTTTTTGTTTCCAGAAAGCGATCCGGGCTATCAAGGACAACTGTAATTATTTTATTACCTTTGTCATTTTCCATTATTGCGATAAAGCACAAACCTGCGGCTTCCGTGCTTCCGGTTTTTAGGCCCAAAACATTCCACTGGCTTCCCAAAAGTTCATTTGTGTTCTCAAGTTTGTGCGTTGTTTCTCCGTTTGCGGAAGCTACTTCTTTGGATTTTACGTTCACCGTATTTTGTATAAATTCTTTTCTGTATGCGTACCGCGCCAATAAAGATAAATCTTTAACGGTTGAGTAATTTTGTATGGCATCAAAACCGACGGGATTTTCGTAATTGGTGCTGTAAAGTCCCAATTCGTCCGCCTTTTCATTCATCATTTTAACGAAATTCTGTACATCTCCGCCTATGTGCTCGGCTATTGCAACAGCCGCATCGTTCCCGGAATGTATTAATGCCGCTTGTAATAAATTGTTGAGTGACATTTGCTCGCCTTGTAGTAGCCAGATTTTTGACCCTTCTGTTGCGGCCGCTTCTTTACTTACCGTAATTATGTCATCAAGATTTCCTTTTTCCAGCGCCAAAATTGCAGTCATGAGCTTTGTTATGCTGGCAATTTGTAGTTTTTCATTCCCGTTTTTTTCAAATAAAATTGCGCCACTGTCAAAATCAACTATTATTGCCGATTTGGCTTCGATAATTGGAGCTACCGCGTATTCCTGCTTTAAAGGTATTTGCGAGGCAGGAATGCCACTTGCGTGGTCAATTGCGGGCATAGAAGATCCTCCGAGCGATAGTGCCGCGTAAAAATTCAGAAAAGTTAAAATCATCGTTACATTTTTAATGCTTTTTGTGCAGTCTCTTTTGTAATAATTTTATACGCACCTTTTGGCAGTGTGCCAAGTAGAAGTTTCCCGATTCTAATTCTTTTTAAATAGACAACAATGTTTCTGACATCTTCAAACATTATTCTTATTTGTCTTTTTTTGCCCTCGTGGATAATTACGTGGCAGCTTGTGTATCCTTTTTCGTTTTGTATATTATCTATTTTGCATGGAGCCGTTTTTGATCCTTCTATAATTATTCCTTTTTCCAATTTTTCTTTGTCTTCTGTGGACAGCGGATATCTTAAATGAACAACATATTCTTTTTCGTGTTCGAATTTAGGGTGAGTTACTTTAAAAGCAAGGTCTCCGTCGTTTGTAAGAATTAGCAGTCCGGATGTTTCTTTGTCCAATCTTCCAACAGGATAAACATTCTTATATGGAATAAGGTCCATAACGGTTTCACGATCATGGGTGTCGGATTTTGTTGAAAGATAGCCTGCGGGTTTATTAAGAATTACGTATATTTTCTCTTCGCTGGTTGTAATTTTTTTGCCGTCAAATTCTACGATGTCTTTTGTCGGATCTATTTTTATGCCCTGCGTGTTAACCTTTTTCCCATTTATTTTAATTCTGCCACTATCAATAAATTCTTCCGCTTTTCGGCGAGAAAAACCTGTGCAACTTGCGATATATTTTTGTAATCTAATGTTAGACTCCATCTGGTGCGGTTGTTTCTGTGGGAGTTTCTGCGGTTGTTTCGACAGTGTCAGTTCCAGTGGCGTCAGTTGTTTCATCGCCCTCAGTTTCGGTTGTTTCCGTTGTTGCCGGTGTGGCACTTGGGTAGTACTGGTAAAAAATATCTTCAGGGCGGCTTCCAACGTAATCTTCTCCAAGTTCTATTATAACGTTTGCTTCGCTTATATATTGAGATTCATAGTATATTGATGGAATTTGAGTGCTTATTTCTCCGGGTATTAATTGTTTTAAAAAGTTTAGAGCTTCCGGAGTTTCTTTGGATTTGTTTTCTTCCGGAGTTGTTGTTGGTGCTTTATAAAACAAAGTTGTTTTTTCAATATCCTGGCTTTGCGCGTTGCCAAACCTAACTACGTCAAAACAAAGTCTGTCCAGCATTGCCTTTGCTTCTCCTGCTATTCCTGCTGTTTTTGTTCCGTTTAATATCTGAAATCTTAGAGGATTTTTACTGATTTCAGGATAGTGGAAATTAAGATCAACATACTGATGAATAAAATCGTAATTATTTCCGATTGGAACAAGCACGTAAGCGCCTCCAAAAAAGTCTCTTTCGGGTACATATAGGAATCCTCCGCAAGAGGTGGGATCATCTGTTATTACCTTTGTAATAAGGTTTTCTTTATTAAAGTCCTGTGATATTTTCGCAAGCTCAATTATATTTCTGATTGAAAAATTTGTTTCTATGTTTGCGTCAACCGATGAATAAAGGTCTTTTATCTTCCCCGGATTAAGAAGTACCCCTTTTGACATTGCTTTGTCTTTTATTGCAAACAGAAGCTTTTGTTGCCTTCTTGATCTGTCAAAGTCGCTGGTTGTTTTTCTGCTTCTTGCATATTTTAAAGCCGTATCTCCATCCAATTCTTGTAGTCCGGCAGGAAGAGAAAATGTTTGATACTGAATTGTTTCACCAAGGGGATAGTAGGGGTCGTAAATTGCCTCATCAACATAGATTTCAACGCCACCAAGGCTGTCCACTATGTCTTTGAAACCGTTAAAATTTATAAGAACGTGGTAATGTATTTCAACCCCAGTTATATCTTCTATGGCTTCTTCGACAAGTTGTATCCCAATTTCTGTTCCGTATTTATCTTTTCCAAGTTCATATACGTTGTTTATTCTCATGCCTCCTCCCAATTCATCAACATCAACATAAAAATCACGTGGGATGGAAAGCATGGGAACAAGTTTGTTGCTTTGATCTATGCTAGCCACGATTATTGTATCTGTAAGATATTCTCCGTCGTGACCTTCTCCTCCGGCACCAAGTAAAAGTACGTTTGTATTGCCATAGGAATCTGTTTTTAATTGTTCTCCAAAAATTCCTATTACATTTATAACTCCGATTTTTGAAATTATAGCTTCACATCCATAAAAGAAAAGAATTACAATTACGATTATTGCTATAAAAAGACCCGCAGTATGCTTTTGTTTCTTGCTTTTACGTGTGAATAATGTGGAAAATTTTGAGACGACTTTTTCGTAAAGGCTCTTTAAAAAACTCTTTTTATACCTTATTCGTCTGGTTTTAAAATCCATGATGCAGACTTTACTGTGTGAATATTACCGTTAGATAGAGAGTGCTCCAAAGATCCTGTGATAATCCGAACCCTATTTTTGACCACTGCTCCTGCGTTACATCGCTTTCTTCAATCAGTTGTTCAAGTAAAGATTCTATTGAACCTTCCTTCAATATATAGGCTCTTCCTTCTTCGGCAACGCCACTATCTTGTACCACATCAATCAGATTTTCGCCAGCAGGAGAAATAAACGAAAAATAATTTTGTGTGATCATATCTTCGGACCAATCATGTGCGACGCTTTGTAGATTGGCGTCCAAATGAAGAGTAGAGCTTCTTCCCTCATTTAAATTATCCAAAAGATAATATTCAAATTTCTGCAGATCTTGGTCAGTCCATGGTTCGTGTGAGAATTCTTCGGCTATCACAAGCTGTCCTTCGTCATTTTTTGTTATTCCTATTCCAACCGTATCCCAGTAAGAAGTTAAAATATTCTTTCTGTGTATCGCGCTTCTCATAAGCGCTTCATGTGCAAAATAAACGGTTGGTGCCATTGCCAGATTTTCTCCAACATCCGTGTATATTGAAAGATTTTTTCTTCTGTCGTTTGGTGTTTCTCCGTCAGGATTTACATGCGCAAAAAAGTCGTTATTAACCATGTCGTTCGTATGGTTTTGTGCCAAAGTATTAAGCTGTGAAACAATTTTAATTTGTGTTAGTTCATAATTTTGGCGTTCAATGTTTATATAGTCCAGAAGTTCTTTTCTGGATGCCTCAAGGTCAAGATTTTCGGTTTTTTCAAAAGGGTCTTGAAGGTCAAAAAAATCAGGAATTAGCGGGATTGAATTTCCAATGTAAATCGGGATATTAACAACAGCGGATCCACTAAGATTGTTTATTTCCAAAATGTAAGTTCCGGTCTCGGATGGCTCGTATATAAATGAAAAATTTGATCCACCCTCTATTACATCATTCCCATAATATTCAGATAAATCATCATCTGTTTTTATCTCAAAGTTATCAACATTTCCCGATGGTGTTATTATCGCGCCATTGGTAAAAATTGACTCGTGTGTTGTTCCCGATACGTATATTTTTTGCACGGAAGAAAGTATCTCCGGGATTGTCGAATAGGTTATCGAGTCGTCATAAACAAGTCTAAAGTTGTGTTTGATTGCCTCAAATGTTGTGTCTGCACTTACAGCCCATTTTGATTTTATTGCTACCGGATAAAGTGAGTCCGCCTGTGCTCCGTATACTCTTATTTTAACGCTTCCTTCTTTGAAAAATTTAAAATCATTATAGATCGCATCCAAAGTCTTTCTGCCTCTCACTATATATGAGTGCATAGTTTGATCCTGTATGAAATAAATTCTAAATATATTGTTTTGTGTGCTTTCCCAGGAAACATTTGTCGTATCATTCTTAAATAAAGGCTTTATTGATTTTGGGATGTCGTTGTTTGTTGTTGTGCCGCTTTTTGGGATTCCATCAAGGACTGTTATTTCGGATATTTTACTTTCTCCGGAAAGACCCGGAACTATTCCCAAATTAAAAACTCCGGCTTCTCTAAATACCACAGGTATTAAGAATTCTCCGTTATTAACCGTTCCAAAAAAATGCTTATATTCGTTTGATCCTCCGTTATTTTTTGAAAGGAAAGCAAATGTGTCATCAACATTTAAACCTTGGTCAAAAGTGCCTTTTAGAAGGTATATTTCGTTTTTATACATTACGTTTGGAATGTCGTTTTCAAGAGTTATGTCATCAAAATAATCAGCTCCTATCATTTTAAATGTCGATGGCGTTTCAACCTGTTTCTCTTCGATAATTTTATCTTCTGCGGTTTTATTTGGCTCGTAATTTATTACATTTTTTGTTGTCGTCCTATATACAAGTTCGGCCATGTAGCCTCTGTTTATTTTTTGGTCCGGATACAGATACTCGGTCTCCTCAAAGAGCAGGTTGTTTTCTTTGGCAAAATAAACATATGGCGAATACCATACGAACCGGTATGTGTCTTTAAATGCAGCCTCTGGAACTTCAGGAGCGGTTAGTCTGTCCCAAGCTTGAATTTCACCAAGCATCTTTAGGGCTTCAACTTTGTTTATTTCCTGATTCGGTTTAAAAGTCCCATCCGGATACCCTTGAATCCATCCTTCGGATTTTGCTTTTCTTAAATATGGGGCATACCAGGCTGATTCGTCGACGTCCGTGAATCCCGTTGAAGTTGCATTGTCGAGTTCCACTTTTGTGGCTTCAAGCGCTATTTTTAAAAATTCGGCTCTATTTATTAGGGAATCCGGCCTGTAAGTGCCGTCTTCATATCCTTTTATTACTCCATAAGATTCCAGAAAAGATATTGAGGTGCTGTATGGATGGCTGTATGGCACGTCTGAAAAAGTTGACGCTAAAACGCTTTGAGAAACTGTTGATGATAAAATTAAAACGCATAGGGCTCCAATGTATTTTTTGGCTCTCATACTTGTATTATTGGTTTTAAAGAAACACGTGAAAAATACGCTTTGATATAATACCGCTTTAGCATGGAATAGGAAAGTTCAGAATTTTGACTTTGAATTATGTTTTCATTACAATTTGCTCGACTTTCAATTCTTAACCAAATGCAAGTATGAAAGCGCTTTCTAAAGTTGCTCTTCTAGGGCTTGTAGCTGGACTTTTTGTGACAGCCACAGGATGCGGAGAAGAGGGACTTCCATCAGGTAAATCACCTGAAGATGTTATTAAGGCGGCCCTTCTTAACCAAGGAGAGATCACCAAGTCTGTTTTTGAAATGAACATGACTGCTGATCTAAAAGGTGAGGTTGATGGAGAACAGAACAGCCTAAAGGGAACGTTCAGTATTTCCGGAACTCAGGATGAAGAAAAAATGTCTATGAAAATGAATGTTGATGGAAGCATGAATAAAGACAGTGCTAAGGGAGATATTGAACTTCGAGTAAATAAGGACGGAGTTTTCGCTCTTGTTTCAGGAGTAAAAGTTTCCGATGAAGCTACTCAGGGACTTATTGATACTATGCTTAAGGATTATATGGGTGAATGGGTTATGCTTTCTTTCGTTAAGCCGGCAGAAGTTCTTGAATCCGGTCAAATGACACAGATGGATTACAGCGAAGGAGATGACCTTCCATTCACAAACATTCAATACAAGGGAACTGCTGATATGCTTGGAGTAAAGAGTTACCATTTTACAGCTGATATCGATGAAGAAATGCTTCTTGGTATGGTTGAAGCTGCTGACATGGCTGACACACAGGCTTTCCTTGATGCAGCTACAATGACTGGAGATGTTTATGTTGCTGTAAACGAAATGGTTTTGACAGGATTTAGCGGAACAATGAAACTTACAGATCCTGAAATGAACGGAAACGTTGAGATTTCATACAAGCTTAACCCAACAAAATCAGACGATGTTAAGACTCCTGATTACAAAAAGACATTAACGGAGGAAGATATCGCAATGCTTATGTTCGGGGGAGCAGTTACAGATCCAACAGCTACCGACTATACTGAGTTTGATGACGCAGCAATGATGGATTATGACTTGGAAGGTTTAGAAGGAGTTGAAGGAATGGAAGGTTTTGAGAGTATGGATACAACAACTCTTGAGTAATATTGCTATTTTAAAGGGCCCCAACCATTTTTATGGTCTGGGGTCTTTTTTTATGTTCCAAAGATAGTGAAATTGCTCCTGATGTCCACTTATAATTCTGTCTTGTTTTATTTCTATGCCGTAATGATCTTCGTCGTCCAGAATGAAAAGCTTATATTTGCCTATTATTTCCAGAGGTCTGCAATTTGGTATAGATTCAAGGTCTTTGTGCGTTTTTAAGGTTAGATTGATCACTTCATTCTTTTTTCTTATCGTTAGATGTATGGTTTTCTTTTCGTTTAAAAACATTGATGCATATTGGCCAAAAAATTGATGTGGTTTTTCTATGGGCTCTGCGCTTATTAACAAGAATGGTTCACTTATGGCGTCGTTATATAGCTTGTTTATGCCGGGTTTTCCAGAATGAGATCTTATTTCCGGTAGAACCTGATTGGGGTGTCTTAAAGAATCCAATTCGGAGATATGTGATAATATTTCATTTTTATGGTACGAAAGGTCGCGTTGTTTTTCTTCAACCCACATTAATAATTGTCTTGGGCTTATTGGGGTAAAATATTTTATCGTATCTTTTTCTATCTCGTACATTAGTCCTTTTTTAATAAGCGATTCCAACAGGGAATACATGGTGCATCTGTTTAACTCGGACCTGCTTGCTATAACGCTGGCCGGATTTGTCCCAACTTTTAGGCTTATCAGATAAGCTTTTGCTTCTTTTTCCGTAAGCCCGATTTTTGTTAGCAGTTGTATAAGGCTGTACATATTTTATTTGGTCAATTTAATGAAAGATGTTATAAAACAACATTTTTGACAAAATGTAAAGCAGGTGGTGTTGTCAATGTTTCCCAACAGGTCGTAAATAAGTTTTTAATAATTGTTTAATAAAAGGTTTATTTAGTGTCGGTATGATTGTGACATGAAAAGTATTTATATAATTTGCGGGTGTATTTCTTTCCTTGTTGGGATTGCTTTTGCGCCAACATTAAAAGCCGATTTTCTGTTTTCCGGAATGTTGATTTTCTGGGGACTTATAATAATTAGAAAATTCAAAATTATTTCGATTTGTATTTTGTTTTTTGCCTTTGGAATGGCAAGATATTGGATTTCTTTGCCGGTTATAGATGGCGAATCGATCCATTATTACAGAAATGAAAAAGAAAATATCAAAGTGCATGGCGTTATAGTTTTAGATCCGGACAGGCGACGTGAAAAGGTTAATTACGTAATTGATGTAAGTGATATTTCCATAGGCGGTGAATGGAAGAAGGTGCATGGAAGGGTGCTTGTTCCTTATCCTTTGTATCCTGAATTTGATTACGGTGAGCAGGTTGAGGTCAGTGGAATGCTGGTTGAACCTCCGGAGTTTGAGGGTTTTTCCTACAGAAATTATCTATCTCTTTCTTCGGTATACTCAATAATGCAAAATCCATATATTGGCGGGCTAAAAGATTCGGGTTTTAAATTTAAAGGTTTATTGTTTTCTTTTAAGGATTCGTTTGAATTTCAGTTAAACAGGTTGTTTCCGGAACCTTCCGCAAGCTTTGAAGCAGGCCTTTTAACAGGTTCTCGAAAGGGGATTCCGGATGAACTTCTTGAGGCTTTTAACATAACCGGGCTTACGCATATAATAGCCATTTCCGGCTACAATATATCACTTATAATTATTTTGATTTCTTCGCTTTTTAAGTCCAGTTCAAGGAAAGTTAAGGTTCCTTTTGTAATACTTTTTATAATCTTATTTACAATCTTCGTGGGGGCTTCCGCGGCTGTGGTAAGGGCTTCAATTATGGGTATTGTTTCGGTTATGGCACTTTGGTTTGGCAGGCAGTCCAAAGTTATAAATGCGCTTTTGATTTCCGCATTTGTTATGGTTCTTTGGAATCCAATGACGCTTCTTTACGATGTTGGCTTTCAGCTTTCTTTTTTAGCGACACTCGGACTTATACTGGTTGGGAATAAAATAATTTCTTTTGTTAAATTTCTGCCTGAAAAATTTGGTATAAGAGAAGCTTGTGCAATGACGCTTAGCGCTCAAATATTTGCTCTTCCTGTAATTTTATCCAACTTTGGAAGGTTCTCTTTAATTTCTCCGGTCGCGAATATTTTAATTGTGCCTTTTATTCCGTTCGCAATGTTTTTTGGTTTTATTGCGGCCATTTTAAGCGCTATCTCTTTTAATCTGGGTTTTGTTTTTGCAATGCCTGCGTGGCTTATGCTTCAAGTTGCCATATTTATAACAAAGCTGCTCGCGGGCTTACCTATGGCTGCATATGAAGTTGAGTGGTTTAATCACTATTGGGCGGTAGCTTACTACTTAATTTGCTTGCTTGCCTATTTCGTATACAAATATTTTAGACCTGTTTTCCTCCGCCGATGAAGGTTCAACATGAATAGGTTGCCAATCTCCTATTTTAAAAGCGTATGAGATTATTTTTGATCCGGATTTAAGTTCTCTTTCAAATTTTGGAATGAATTTCTTCAAGGTGTCTGGAAGCATGTATGTAACTATGCAGTCAACATCACTGAGATTGTGCATTCTAAAATCTCCGAACTTAATTTTAGCCTTGGACCGCCATAAAAGTTGTCTTACTTTGGCTATTGCATAAACAACGGGGGATAGCTCGTAGCCAATTGCTTTTGCTCCAAATTCATTTGCTGCCATGTACACAAGTCTTCCGTCTCCGCACCCTATATCAACTACTTTTTCTCCTTGTTTTATTTTTCCGATTTCCAGCATTTTTCTGCCAATATGCATTGGGGTTGGAACAAACGGAGCGCCTGAAACAAGCGCTATAATCGTTGGGATAATTAGTAATATAAAAAGCACTATTGTAAGCGGATCCGCAGTTTTTGGCGTTGTAATATAAACAACACTCAAAACTATTACACTCATGCCAATGAAGGCCAAAAAGTCTGCCACGTTTTTATACTTCGTAGAAATAGAGCGTTGGGATTTTTGTTTTTTCATTTTTTTGTATTACTTTAAAAGGTTCCAGCCCTTGAATATGAAATGTGTTGCTTATCACGCGTGTGCCTTTTTTGCATTCACTCTTTATTTTTTTGGCCAGCTTCTCAAGTTCCGCAGGCATTAGATAACAAAAAATAACATCAGCTTTCTCTAGATTTTCATTAAAGAAGTTTTTAAATTTTATCTTCGCCTTTGATCCGGTTAAGATTTTTCTTACAATCGCAAGAATATAAACGAGCGGAGCAATCTCGTAACCTATTGCATTAACTTTTGTAGATTTTTCGGCCTCAATAAGCATTCTTCCGTCACCACAACCAAGATCCAGGAATGTCTGGCCTTCTTTAAGCCCAGATTGTTTTATTATTTCCAGCATTACGCGTTTTTTCGTAGGGACATAAGGTACGCGTAAAATAAGGCTAACAAGCGCCGTTGCAATAAACAGCAGCGTAAAAATAAGTATTAGAACAAGCAGTATCTCCATTAACATTTATTAGTGATCTTCAGACAATTCTAGCATAAAACAGGCTAATTTGCCAGCTTATGCGGCCATTTTCCTGTCCATAGAACCTGTTACGTCACTACCTATTTTTTTAGCAAAACGTTCTTCTCTTTTTGCGAGTCTTAGTTTTGCTTCATGCAATGTTAGAATTTTACCTGTATCGGAATCGTAAAGCTGTGCGTTATCAAGATTTTCCTGACTTGATAGTATCTTTAAATCTTTTTCAACTTGCGTGGCATCGTTTGAACCCGTTCCAAGTTTCCCAACATCAATTTTTTGAACCCTTTTTGCTTCCCATTCATCGTCTATAACTTTTTGTCCTCCGGATTGTGCAACAAGTTCTTCATAGACTTCGCTTTCAAAAGAATCTCCTTCCAAATGGGTATGTTGTTTGCCAAGACGCTCATTTCCGTGTGAGTGAGCGATTACATCTTCTTTATCTTCTATAATTTCCTGTGATAACTTTATATATTTGATTTCTCTTTGCGCACTGCTACTTCCCCCGACATGTTTTGCAACTGCATCAAGAACAGTTTTGTCAGAAGCTGTCTCCAAAGCATCAAGCTCCATAGTTAATTGATCCACTTTTTTCTTGCTTAGTTCGTTTTCCGGATGCATCGCAAGTACCGCTTCGTGCAAGCCAAGTGCTTTTTCAAGATTGCCTATCTGCTCGTTATTTTCAGCTTGTGTTTGAAGTTTTTTAACTATCTGCATCACTTCACTTTGCTCAAGTGATTCAGGATTATTTTTATCTTTTAAATCTTTTTCATCTGACACCTCCTCGGATTCGAAAGTTTTTGCGCTTTTATATATTTCAAGTCTTGCCTTGTGACCTCTTTCATAAAAGTCTTCAAATTTCTTTCTTGTCTCCGGTGTTAATTTCTCAAAATCGCGTAATAACGATCTTCGCGGACTTAAAGCTATCATAATACTTTTCACTTCGATTCTTCTTTCACTCAAAGTACCGTCATTATACATTTCCAAATAGCGGTCTCTTGTTTTTTCGCTTATAACCTTATCTTTCACGGATTTATCAAGTATGGATTTAAAAGTATCAAGTAGCATAACTTCCGCTTCCATAGCTTTTAACATTTGTTCTTTTTGTTCAAAACGAGCTCTTTCCCAATTCCTTGTTGAGTATTCGGACATTTCTCTTACTTCGCTGAATTTTGATTCTTTGTATTTTCCGGATAGCTTTTCTTCCGCCTTAATTGCTTTTGGAAGAAACTCAAGCCATTGAGCTTTCTTTATAACTGTATCCAATTTCATAAAGTCATCGATTGCGAACCTTTTTGAATCTTCAGACCAGATATCCTCGGGTATTTTTTTTATCTGGGACATATATTCCTTTTCAATTTTATCTTCTACCATATCAAGATATTCCTGTTTTTTTCTGCTTGGCATTTTAAGGAAATTTGAACTTCTAAAACGCGCAGGTAACTCGTCGTGTTTCTCAACAAGTTCTCTTCTTGGCGTCGCTATTTCAGTTTCATATTTACGAATCCATTCACTCTGTTCTCTTGGTGTTAAGTCTTCAAAAGCTTCAAGATAAAGATTTATGTCATGAAACAAAACCGCGTCTTTTTGAAGCAGAGATTTATAATGAGCCACATTTTCTTCAATGAATTCAAGTTCTTTTAACTTATCCTTCATCTCACTTCGACGCATTTTAACGACATCTTTCCTGTCGAATCTTTTTAGAAGTTTATTTCTAAGTTCTTTTCTTTCATCAATTTCAGAATCAAGTTTGTTTAAAGCATTTTGTTTGTCGCTATAGGAAAGAGTTTCGAACCATTTTAAATAGTCCGTTGCCGTATCTATTCCTCTTGTAGAATCTACGGCAAAAGCTTCCTCTTTGCTATCGAGTACTTTGCGCGTATACGTATCAACCATCCTCTTTATTTCCTTTTGCTCTTTTGTAAACTCTTCATTTAAAGAGCGTATATTGCTTTCTGAAAGGTTGCTTTGTGCGCTCTCAAGTTTTCTATTCCAAACGTCTTTGTCCGACTCGCTTAGAAGGTTGCTTGAATTTATCTTTTCACGAAGTTCTCCCTGTTTTTCAAGAATGTCTCTTCCTTCGGAAATATCTCCCGCAAGGTCTCTATTTATAAGGTCAGCTACCTCTGTAGCTTGGTTTCTTGTTTCGTTAGACATCTCAAGCAAAGGGGGGTTAGATGATACTAAATACTACACGCTGAGAACCCGCACCCAAGGCATAATATGCATCCTTCACCAATTTGTAAAGAGGTACCGCATTCAGGACAAATTTTTCCTTCCATCATTTCTTTTTTAGTCAGCATTTTTGGCTGTGTAATAACGCTCACAGCTCCAATAGATCTTGACTCTCTTTGTGGCTGTATTGGAGGAAGAGTAAACTCTTCTACCATTGAACCATACTCGGATGAATTGTTTTTCTGAAAAGAACTTTCATTGTTTTGTGCTTTTTCGAAATCGTTATCGTTAACAAATGGAAGCATTACTTCTTGCGCATTTTGTACGCTTGATTCAACTCTTCCGTGTGCACGTGGTTCACTTGCAACATGTTTTTCTTCAACGCTGTGAGTATGAACTGTTTCTGATTGCAAAACTTCCTGGACAGGAATAGATTTTTGCACAGGTTTTGGTGCTACAGCTTCTTCTTTTTTCTTATTAACCTTTCCAATGTTTAGAACTTGAGATTCACGGCTCTTGTCTCTGTATATCGTCACACCTTTACATCCAAGTTTGTAAGCCAATTTGTAAGCATCTTCGATGTCATTTATTTGTGCTTCGGTAGGGAAGTTGATTGTTTTTGAAACGGACGAATCAACGTGCTTTTGGAAGGCAGCCTGCATTCTTATGTGCCATTCAGGTGCAATATCCTGAGCTGTAACAAACACGTCTCTAATTTCTTGAGGGATCTCTTCAAAGTTTTGTACAGATCCTACTTTTGCTATTTCACGCATAAGTTCTCTTGAGAAGAAACCGTATTTTTGCGCAGCTTCTTCAAAATATTTATTTGTGTAAACAAGTTCGGTTCCATCCATAACATTCTTGATGAATGATATGGCGAAGTTAGGTTCAAGTCCTCCGGATGCTTCAGCAAGCATTCCGATTGTTCCGGTTGGGGCAACTGTTGTCACACATGTATTTCTCATTTTGATTCCTTTTTTGTCGTGTACGGAGCCTTCGTACGCAGGGAATGTACCGCGTGCTTCAGCAAGTAGCATTGATTTTTTTCTTGCTTCAGAATCTATAAACTGCATAACTTGCTCTCCGAATTTTATTCCGTCTTCACTGTCGTACTTAATTTTTAATTGATAAAGTATGTCTGCAAATCCCATTAATCCAAGTCCGATTTTTCTTGTACTTCTTGTTTTTTCCGCAATCTTATTTATTGGATAATGATTTATATCGATTACGTTATCCAAAAAGTGTACTGCCAAATGTACTGTTTCTCTAAGCTTATCCCAGTCTATATCCGTAGAATCTTCATTTACGAATTTATTTAGATTTATTGATCCAAGATTACAACTTTCGTAAGCTAGAAGAGGTTGTTCTCCGCATGGGTTTGTAGCTTCAATTTCTCCAAGATGAGGACATGTGTTTTTTCTGTTTATCTCGTCGATGAACAAAAGTCCAGGATCACCATTTTTCCATGCGTTTGAAAGGATAATATCCCAAACCATTCTTGCTCTCATGCTTTGTACAGGTTGGCCGTCGCGTGGGTTTATAAGGTCATATTCTCCGTCTTTTTCAAGAGCTTCCATGAATTTATCCGTAACTGCAACAGAGATGTTAAAGTTCTGTAGAGTTTTCATGTCGGCCTTCATCTGGATGAAATCCAAAATATCCGGATGATCTATTTTTAAAATTCCCATATTTGCTCCGCGTCTTTTCCCTCCCTGTTTAATAACGTCTGTTGCGGCATCAAAAACCTTCATAAAAGAAACCGGTCCGGATGAAACCCCTGTTGTTGAATGAACAAGGTCATTTGAAGGTCTTAATCTTGTGAAAGAAAACCCTGTTCCTCCTCCGCTTTTATGTATAAGAGCTGCGTCCTTTAAACTTTCGAAAATTCCTTCCATTGAATCTTCAACCGGAAGAACAAAGCATGCGGAAAGCTGTCCAATCTCGGTTCCGGCATTCATAAGGGTTGGAGAATTTGGCAGGAATTCAAGTTCTTTTATCATCTCAAAGAATTTTTCTTCCGTCTCGTGTTCGTTTCCACCATAATTTTTTTCAGCTGAAGCGACGGCTCTTGAAACACGTCTTAACATGTCTTCGGGAGTCTCAAGCGCATTACCTTGATCGTCTTTTAATAGATATCTTTTTTCAAGTACTTTAAGTGCGTTTGTTGAAAAGTTTAATGAAGCGTCTCCGTTTCCATATCCAAGAATTGCCTCTTTTTCTTCTCTTTCTTCAGCACGTTTTTGTCTATATATGATGTAAGCTTTCGCCGTTTTTGCATGTCCTCCCTCGATAAGAATCTTTTCAACCAAATCTTGTATTTGTTCTACAGTTGGAATTTGGTCATCGGTTTTAAAGAAAACTTCCAGAACGGCTGCAACCTGATTTGAAATTTTTTCAGCCTCCGAAGGATCGGTTCCGCCAACGGCTTGTGCCGCTTTCCATATGGCCTGAGCGATTCTGTCTTGGTCAAAATCAACAATTCGACCGTCGCGTTTCTGGATTTTTTTGATTGGGGACATGTTTGCTTTCAATGGTTAAAGAGATATACGAGGAGGTGCAAAAATAAAGACAAGGAGCTTTACCTCCATCCAATACAGGCCGTTTTTAGAAAGCCTTGTTGAGCGCGAATGAATAATGCAATTTAGACTATAGTCACCGTAATAATTGATTGCAATATTAAAACCCAAAGTTTAGTTGCAAAAATTCCGTATATGTAGCGTATATCTTTTTGGCCAAATACAACATATGGTGTTTTTCGGAAAAGTCGGTATGGTAAAAAGGGGCAAAATCGCCGCGGGTAAATACATGTAGGTACATGAGTGGTTGTTGAACAAAATGATTGTACGATAAGCCAAAATCAGGCTATATGGAGGGTTTATTTTTATAGTTTATCAATAAGCTTAAAAAATATAAAGAGCGTCAGCAATAGCTTCTCCAAATTTGTAGGCTGCTTTTGGGCCGTTTCCGGTTATAATTTTTCCGTCAACGGTAACGAGTTCTCCTGTAAAGTGTGCTCCAAAGTTTTCCAATTCCGCTTGGTGGCTTTCCCAGCATGTTGCTTTTTTCCCGTGCATTATTCCGGCGTGTCCAAGAATTAAAGGTGCTATACAGATTGCCGCTACAATCTTTCCGCTTTCGTAGTAAGTTTTTGCCAGAGCTAAAGCCTTTTCGTTTTCAAAATAAACCTTTGCCCCTCCGCCTCCAACAAAAGCTATCGCGTCGTAACTTGAGTCTATTTCGCTTACAAGTTTATCAACTTCAATTTCTTTATGTTCAATTCCGCTTACCGCTTTTTTCTGCGTGCTTGCGACTTCAACTTTTACTCCTCTTTTCTCAAGAGCTTCGCGCGCATGAAAATATTCTTCATCACGGAAGTTTTCCGGCGCTATTATCATAATTACTTTTTTTGATTGTAGATCCATAATGCTTTGTTTTTAAAGTTCGACTCTATTGTAAAATTTGCTATACTTTAAGGCAACAGCTAGTAATACAAAATGGAGAAAAAAGAAAAAAAACATTACGAAATAAAATTTCCAAAAAGTTTTTATTGGGGAACTTCAATGTCAGCTCATCAGGTTGAAGGGCAGAATATTTTTAATGATTGGTGGGAGTGGGAGCAACGTGGGAAAGTTTTAAATCGGCAGGTCTCCGGAGATGCATGTAATCATTATGATCTTTATAAAAAAGATTTTGCGATGATGAAGACAATGCATCATTCCATGCACAGACTTTCAATTGAATGGAGCAGGATAGAGCCAACGGAAGGGCATTTTAATAAAACGGAAATAAATCATTACAGGAATGTTCTTTTGGAATTAAGAAAGCAGGGGATAGAGCCCATGGTTACGCTTTTTCACTTTACTTTGCCTTATTGGTTTGCAAAGCAGGGTGGTTTTTTAAATCCCGACGGAAGAAAGATTTTTAACAGATACGTAAGAAGAATTGTAAGTGAACTTGGGGATCTTGTTAAATATTGGATGACTATAAACGAGCCTTATGTTTATACAAGTTTTGGTTACTGGGAAGGGCTTTGGCCTCCGGGAGAACGCAGCATTATAAAATCTCTTAAAGTTTTAAAGGAGCTTTTACATGTTCATATTGATGCTTATCAAATTATAAAAGAGGAATACAGAAACAATGGTTGGGGAAATCCGGAAGTTGGTTTTGCAAAAAGTCTTGTCTGGTTTGATCCGGACAATAAGGAAAGCATGATGGACAGATTCTTGTCGCGGGCATATCAATATTTTTATAATAAACTTTATTTTAAGCCTTTTTATACTGGTAGGTCTCCGCTTTTATTTGGCTTTGGAAAGATTCACAGCGTAAAGGAAAGTTTGGATTTTATTGGAGTAAATTATTATTTTAGATGTAGCTGTAAATTTTCGATTTTTAAATCTCCGCTTCATATGAAAGCGCATGCCGGAGAAGGGATAGAGAGAACTTTGTTTAATTGGGAGGTTTTTCCGGAGGGACTTTATTATCTTTTGAAAATTATTTACAGAAAAGCAAGAAAGCCTATTTTTGTTTCGGAAAACGGAATTTCCACGCTTGATGATACGCAAAGGATTTCTTACATAATAAGGCATTTGGATGCTGTAAATAGAGCTATGCGTGAAGGGGTGGATGTTAAAGGATATTTATATTGGTCTTTTATGGATAATTTTGAATGGGCGGAAGGGTACACTCAACCGTTTGGTTTGTTATCTATGAGTCACAGGACATTTGAAAGAATTCCAAAATCCAGTAGTCAGGTTTATTCCGAAATCTGCAAAACAGGAACAATTACAGATCATATGATTAGAAAATATGCGAAAGGAATAGAGAGTCGTCTTTTAAAATAAGTAAAATGGAGGGTGTCAGTGGTCTGTTTTTATGTTGTTTTTTTAATCTCCAAGCTCCCGTTTGGTAGTATTTGGTATTCCAAAAAAACTGATTTTATGTTATAATCTATAGATTATTTGAATTTATGAATACAAAAATAAAAACAATATTGGCATTTTCTCAAATCATTATGATGATTTGTGTTGGAAACGTTGTTGTATATGCGCAGGGCGTGCTCTTAATAAACACTGATATTGAGCAGCTTGATAACACTCTTGTTCTGGACGCTGATGACACCGGTGGAGATATAAAACTTCAATTCGGAGGAACTCTTGATAAATATTTGGAATGGGACAGTGCAAGTGATTATTTTTCTTTTAACGACGATGTTTATTTACAGGGAAACGAAATTAAGAATTTTAGAATAGATAATTTGTCATCTATTCCTACTTGCGACGGGTCGGCAATAGGGCGGTTATATCACAATACGGTCAATTTAAATTCATATATTTGTAATGGGACTGACTGGGAGCAAATAGATATCCCTGCAGGATCAGCCATCACCGGTGTTGATAGTAATACTTTCGTTTTGGACCAGGATGATACCGGGGGAGATGTTGTATTGCAGTTTGGAGATCTATTGAATGAATATTTGGTTTGGGATGATTCGGAAGGCAGATTTTATCTTTCCGATGGGTTAAAAGTTGATGGAGATCTTCTTCCGGCTGTTGATAATATGTATTCTTTGGGCTCGGAAGATCTTAGATGGAGTAATATATATGCTGTTGGTGGGCTTAATATTGAAAATGGAGATGTGTCGGTTGGCGAAGGTGGGTTTGTTGTTAGTTTTAATAATGGGCAGGAAGGTGTTGGAAACACTATTTTAGCCGGGCATGTTTTACAAATTGATCCGACTGAAGTTAATGCGGTTATGTTAACTGTTTCTCAAAATGATCAGCCAATAGGGGTTGCAGTAAATGATACGGCTCACGGAGAAATCGTTAATGCAATTTTGATAGGAAAAGGGACAGTTATGTGTACCGGGGCCGTTAATGTTGGAGAGCTTATACAAACATCCTCGGTTGTGGGCGCAGCAAAGGCCGGAGGGAGTTCTACGAAAATCATTGGATCTGCTGTAACAGCTTGCAGTGGAGGTTTTCTGGATGCTATAATTCACCTTGAGTAATTTAGTAAAACAAAATGAAATTGGAAGGATTTTTTAAAAAAACAGGAATTATACTTACGGTGCTTATTTTACAGGCAACGTCTGTTTATGCGCAAGGAACAACGGTTATTAATACAGATAAGCAGGACGAAATCGACAATATTTTTGTAATTGACGGGGATGATACGGGTGGAGATATAAAGCTCCAGTTTGGTAGTGCAATTAATAAATATTTAATTTGGGACAGCGTAGATTCATCTTTCTCGTTTAATGCCAATTTAAGTCTTGAGGGGAATCAAATAAAAGATTTCCGTGTTGAGAACGCAGCCAGTGATCCTCTTTGCAACAATACATATCCGGGGCGTATGTACCACAACACAGTTGATAAAAAAACTTATGTTTGTGATGGCACAGACTGGATTGATATAACTGAAATTGCTACAAGTGCTTCAAAGGTTATCACTGTTGGTACGGTTAATTCGGATTATGCAACCATAGCAAATGCTGCCGGGTATTTAAATACGCTTTCCGGAGGAATAATGCTTCTTGCGGCTCAGACACATCAAATAACAAATCCGGTTAATTTAAGAAATATAACGCTAATTGGGAAAGATGATAGTAACACTATAATTCAGATTTCAGGTGCGGGGCAGATAGATTCTTTTGACACGGCTTTTAAAAATTTAAAGCTTGATATAAATGCAATTGACGCTTCAATGGCGATTGATGTTGCGGCAGGATCAAATGCTCTTGCTTTTGAGTGGGTTGATTTTGATATTCAGGACAGCGGAGATTCGTTAATCGACAGTACCGCCGGCACGGCTCCTACCGTGGTAATGAAATTTATAAAATGTTATGAGTCTGCTGGTCTTGGAAAAATATTAAAAACAATAGCTGGCGGAAATTTAAATCCAACTTCCACGATATTCGTTGACAGCAGAAGTGCGGATAAGTCCCTTCAGATGTCTGATTGGAGTGTAAGCCTTGTTGCCGGTGGAAATGTTAATACGACCGGAATAATAAAATCTGTTCCTTCAAATTCAATTATAGTTTCTCCGGACATGAATTTACAGGGCGCAATAGACAGTCTTGAGTTTACAGGGAAAGGTGGGTTGATAACAATTTTGCCAGGCACTCATTCAATAACTCAGCCAATTACAATAAATGGTGACAGTATACAACTAGTTGGATATGGAGATTCTTCCATAATATCGGCGTCCGGTTTTGCCGGGATAGCAGATTCTACTGCGGCAATTCAAATTGGCGCAACAAATGGGACAGCTCCTTCAAATGACGTTGTTTTAAAAGATTTCAAATTGGAAGTGTCTTCCGAAATCCACGGCATTAGAGTCGCCGGAGGAAATGATAATCAAATATATAATGTTACGGTCCAGAAAAAGGCCGGGGCTTCGGGTAGTGGAGATGCGGCGGCACGAATCGGCATACAATTTCTTGACGGCAGTGCAAGTGATCTTGTTAGGCCTGTTATAAAGAATGTAAGAGTTTTTGGTAATGGTGCCGGAAATTATTTTACAGATGGAATTCATGTTACTTCCGACGCACGTATTAATGGTGTTTGGGGTTATGGAAACAGAGTGCAAAATGCCCTTGTGGAAGGAAACAACGTTGATTATATAAGGGAGACCGGATACGTGTTTGTTGGTGCGGATGATAGCTCATTATTTAACAACAGAGCTTCCAGAATGGGTGTTGGCGGGACGGGTGCTTACGGAATATTTATGGGGGATGTTAGTAACGTTAACATGAATGCGAATGTGTTTAGCGGTTCTTTGTCTGCAACGGCAATTGGTATAGGTATAGATACTTTTAGTCTTACAGGCGGTTCCAGCACGGTAGACAGTATATTTAATGCAAATATTATTGATGGAGAAGCAAACGGCGGAGTTGGGTTTATGTATGGATTCGTGGTGGGGGATACAACCAATACTCAGGTGCACAGAAATTCATTCGAAAATAATTCCGTTTTAGGTTCTTCCAATCCTGCGGGAACTACTTATGGTTTCTTGGTTGAGGGTGACGCGGACGATAACGCTTTTTCAAATAATAATATATCAGGTGGTACAAATCCTTGGGACGTTGGTATTAGTTTAAGCGCTGCTACGCAGGAAAGGAATCATCTTCAGGAGAATAGATTTACAAATGTTACGACTGTAATTTCCGATGCAAGTACAAACAGTAAAAATGATGTTAGCAACCACAGGGCAACTGCAGATCCAACTGTAAACGATGATAGAAATGATGGCTATTATGTTGGTACTGTTTGGATAAATACCGTTTCCAAGCAAAGCTGGATTTTGGTTGATAGTGCCGTTGGCGCTGCGGATTGGAACAGGATTGACGAGAGTGGTTCAACTTCCATAAGTGGTACAGATGCTGATAATTTTATACTTGATCAGGATGGAAGCGGTGGAAATGTTACGCTTCAGTTTGGTACGGATTTGAACAGATTGTTTGGATGGAATAGTGCCGCAGGATTGATTTCTACATTTGATAATCAGCTTTCATTTAGAACTGAGCAAAGTGCCAATCCTCCTGTTGCTTGTACTGCTGGTGTTTCCGGAAGACAATGGATGGATACAGACACAGGGCTTTTGTATATATGTGATGGAACAAGAACCAAATGGCTGTCGGTTTCCGAGTCTGTTATGTTTGGTGAAGATACGGGAACTTGTAATGCGGGGGCTGATCCCGGAAGTAGTGCGAACTGTAATGTCGATTGGGGAGATGCGCTTGGTCCCGATACCGCGACGGATTTAGGTTTCTATGTCCCTAGAAATATTACCATAACAGGTTATGGTTTTTCTGAAGATGACGATGCTTGTACCAGCGGATCTTTTGATATTGAAATATGGTCTACCGGAAGCAATGCTAATGATGATAATTACTCTCTTGAAAGCACTGTGGCTGCCACACTTACCGGACAGGCACATAACAGTAATGCATTAAATATAGATGTTGCCGGGGACCAATACGTGTTATGGGGAATAGACAACAACTGTAATCAGAATATTGATGACTGGAACTTAGTGGTCTATTACAGGGCAAGGCATAACTAAAAAGCCTCAAAGCTTCTTTTAGAAGCACTAAGACTTCGTTGGTAGTCCCAAGGGGAATCGAACCCCTCTTTTCAGGATGAAAACCTGATGTCCTAACCACTAGACGATGGGACCTTATTGTTGAACAGCAAGGGAAATTATATAGAAAAGGGATTTAAAGTCAAACACTTTAATCTTCTATAATCATTGTACTTTCCGGCTTAAGCATGTCATCAACTTGATTTGTTTCTTCAAGATGAAGCATTGAACGTGCCTCCATAACTTTCATTTTAAGTTCCTTGTTTATATTGTCCAGCTCCTCGTTTTGTAAAATAAGTTGTGAATGCACATATCCTTTTTGCGCTGAATTGCTTGTGTTAAGAAGAAAAACAATACTTAAAACAACCGTAATAAGCACAAGTCCAAGAGTTAAAGTGACAAGCGCTTTTTTTATCTCCTGTGAAAGTGGTTTGCGATTTCTTATAACTTTGCTTCCATACTTTCTTCTTATCAGATCTTCACCCATGTGTATTATTATTGTGTTACGATTTGGTACTCAATGTAGATTATTCCACTACCAAGGCTTGCTATTGTTCCAAAGGCTGTTTTGGAAAGATCGATTGATCTGCCTGTTACATAAGGGCCTCTGTCATTAATTCTAACATCTACAGACTTTCCGTTTGCAAGATTTGTTACTCTGACGACTGTTCCGAAAGGAAGAGTTAAATGTGCGGCTGTAAGCTCTGCGGCCCGGTAAGGTTCACCGGAAGATGTTCCGTTCCCTTCAAGATAATCGCTATAATAACTTGCTTTGCCAAATTTATGACCTTCTTTACTTCTTATGTATCTATAAACAAGTTCGGTGAAATGAGATCTTGTCATTTCTTTGCCCGGATTAACACAATTTTGCATGTTTATATAAACTATTTCTCTGAATTTTGCTTCAAGAAAATATGGCGCAAACCATTGATCTTTGTAAACATCGGCAAATGGATTTTCCGTAACTTCAGGTAAAACAATTTTGTCGCTTCCCATTGCCATTTTAAAACTTTCAGCTCTGTTTACCGTTTGTGACGGTTTAAAAGTTCCATCGGGATATCCATTTATAATCCCTTCTTCAAGACCTTTTTTAATGTAAGGGTAGTACCATAAACTTTTGTAAATATCGGTAAATGGAAGATTTTCTGCATTAAAAGACGCTCCGCCAAGTGTATTATCTTTTATATAAACGGGATCGATAATTTTATTTGCTTCAAGAATTATCTTTAAAGCTTCGGCTCTGTTAATTAAGTTGTCAGGTTTAAAAGTGCCGTCAGGATATCCGCTTACAATCCCATTTTCCGACATATACTTAATCGCCACATATTCCGGATGACCGGTGTCAACATCGGTGTATACCGCTTCCACAGGCAAAACTTCTTCCTGAGCAAAAGCAAAATGTACGGAAGATACAAATCCAATTAATACAAGAATCCCCGATATGTATTTATTAATCTTCATACACAATAGTGACCTGTCTGTGATCTCCATCTCCAATACTTTCAGTCTTGATGTTTTTGTGTCCGGCGCTTGCTATGTGAAGATGAACCACTCTTCTGAAGTATGGTGACATTGGAGGAAGTATCTGTGTCTTTCTTGTCTTTTTTGCCAACTCAATTTTTCTTTCCGTTAGGCTGATAACGTTTTCTTCCTGTCTTTGTCTGTAGTTGTCTACATCCAAAAGAATATTGAATTCCTCATTGGTTTTTTTCCAGGCAATAACTTTTAACAAATGTTGAAGAGAATGGATATTTTCTCCGTGGAATCCAATTAGCATGCTTGGATCTTCCGTCTCAATGTTAAGTTTATACAAATCTGTGCCGTTTTGATCTTCTTTTTCGACCACTACGTTTTCGAAAGGAGCTTCAAGTCTTATAAGCATCTGTTCGAGAGTATCTTTTAGTACAGCTTCAATCTTCATCTTTTATAATATATTAATTAAATAGATATAGGTGTTTTCAAACAGTATTATAACAGCAAATTACTTTTTTTCTATAACCCGAACTTGGGCTTCATTTTTTTGATGCTTGCTTGCAACCTTCTTGTTTACATAAAGCTGTTGAAGTATTCCAAATGCGGTTGATGTTCCCCAATAAAGTCCAACGCCGGAAGGCACTGATGCAGTGAAAAGCGCGATCATTACCGGCATTACATAAACCATCATCTGGCTTGCCATTTGCATTTCATCTCCGGTCTTTTTCTTCTTATCATCCTTGTTGTTTTCTTCCGCTTTCTCTTTATTTTTCTTGGCCATAGAAAGCTTCATTTGGAAAAATTGAAGCCCGGCAACTATTAAAGGCAGAACAAAAATATCTATCTTCTGAAGATTTAAAAGTCCAAAAAAGTTCGAATCTATTAACGAAAGATCAAATCCTTTTAGTGGCTCGTATAACATGTATACATTGTCCGGATTAAGACCTGAACTTATAACGTAAAACAAGGCTATAAGAATAGGGAGCTGTATTAATAATGGGAGACAGCTTCCAAAGGGATTAACTTTATACTCTTTATAAAGGGCAAACGTTTCCTGTGCGATTTTCTCCTGATTTCCCTTGAATTTTTCCTGAATTTTTTTAATTCTAGGCTGAAGATCCTGTAGTTTTCTTTGTGATTCAAGACCTCTTTGTGAAGGAATGAACAAGATGGATCGAAGAATGATTGTGAGCAATATAATTGCAATTCCAAGGTTGTAGTTTGGAACTATGCTTACAAGATAAATTAGAGAGTTGTAGATTGGTTGATAAAGGAAAGTTCCCCATACGTAGCCAAACCAGGATTTTCCGCCTACCGTGAATTCGTTTGACTGAAATTCCTGAACGCCACTCTCCGTTATTAGATTTGCGCCAATTTTATATCTTCCTATTTCGTGAAAAAGCGAATGATTCCATGATTTATAATCCACATTAAAATCTTCTCCGGGTTTAATAACAAAACTCTCGGTTGTGTTGCATGCAATTTTTGGCTCAGATTCAAGTTGAATCCATTCTCCGTTATTGTATCTATAAACGTTAAGTGGTTCACGCGGACAGTCATTTTCTATTTTTATATCCGACGAGGTGTTGTTTCTTAGCCTTACGGTAACAAGATTGTCCAGCTTGTACTCGGTACTTAGCATTGAAATTCCAAGATCACCACCTGCAAGATTTGCCTCAAGGTCTGTGTTTCCGTTACAGCCTCTAAATATTAGAAGAAGGGCAATAAAAAAAAGTCCGAAAAGTATGAATTGTCGTTTCATGAGCCTATTGATGATAAGAATTTGAATATATCTCTAACATTCTGATGTATTTTTTGATAATTGCAAGTCACAATCTGTTTGTGCGGTATTAGTAAGACGTCAAAACCCTGTTTGCATTCCGCTATATCTTTATCGGTTAGCCTTATGGCCTCGTAAACTTGTCTTCTTTTTAAATTTCTGGCGACTGCGGTCTTTTCTATTTTTTTACTCACAACAACGCTCCAACGGTTACGCGCAACCTTGTTTGAAAGATATTTTACAATAAAAAATCCGATCTTCTTGTTGTTCGGTTGCTTCAAGAGTTTTTGTACCCGCCATCTCTGTAGGCGGAATTTTTGAGCAATCATAAATTAAGACGCCTTATTTCAGCTTTTTAATCACAGTCAATTTCTTTCTTCCTTTTCTTCTTCTTGCATTTATAACATTTACGCCGTCTTTTGTGCTCATTCTCTTCAAAAAGCCGTGTGTTCGAAGCCGTTTTTTCTTCTTAAGTTTTCCAAGCATTATTTAAAGGGTGTAATGGACTTTAAAACGAGTTTCGCTGAAGCTCAACTCTGGTAGCGACAGGATGATACTTTATTAGCAAGGTTAGTGTCAACGGGTAATTTTATTCAAGGAGTCTTGTTCCCGCTCGTCACTGAGGCTTGAACTTATTTATCTTTTAAGTTATGTTTTACCAAGATAAAAATGAAGTTTAAACCTGGTAAAAATGAAACTACGAAATCAATTCGAATTTCTCTTTGTAGGAAAGGAAGAAGGCAGTTTCCTTGAGAATTATTCATATGATCTTGGAGAAGGGGAAGAAGATGCCGGACAACTTTTCGTCAACGTTGAAATTCAAAATAATCCCGCCGACGCGGAGCTTATTGCGGAAACCATTTTTGATTCCGCACGCAAAATTTTCTTTTCCGATCTTGAAAAGGACGTGTATACAAGATTTGAAGACGCTTTAAAGGAAGTAAACACTGCGATTAACGCGTTTAAGGCGGAAACGGTGTCTCACTTTATTGGTAATCTACACGTGATAATGGGGGTTGTTGCAGGTAATGAGCTTCATCTTTCACAAACCGGAGATGCTGAAGCTTATCTTCTAAGAAAGAGATATTGCAGTATTATTTCCGAGGGACTTTCCGATCATTCCGTTCAAAAAGATGAAACTTTTGCGAATATAGCCAGCGGTACAATTGAGCCGGGGGACTTTATTCTTTTTAGCACAACAAGACTTCTTAGATATATTTCAAAGAGTGACTTTATACAAACGTTAAAATCACAGGATCTTGTGGGATCTCTTGGTGATCTTAAAGATGCACTTTCTCCTGAAATTCTAAGTAAAATCGGTATTATTGGAATGACTTTTCATGAGGGGCTTAGCGAGTTAACAAATAAAGAAATCACAGGCGTGCGTGAATATTTGGAAGATGAAAAACCTGAAAGGGCTCAACATTTACGTCTAAAGCCAAATAAAATCGGAGCTGTATTTAACGGAATTGGAGACAGAATAGTTCATTACATGAACAATGTATTAAAAGGAATGACATCAAAACAAATGACCAAGGATAAAATTTTGGCATTATTAATAATAGTAATAGTTTTGCTTACTGCCGTTATTTGGTACGTTAAAAACAGCGGGGCTACACAAAGGGAAATAGAAAAATTGGATGAAATCCTTGTGCAGGTTCAGGAGGAGATAAATACGGCAAGTCTTCGTGGAAGAAGTAATAAGGACGCTGCTGCGGATATTCTAACTGATGCCCAACAGAAGGCTGTTGAAGTGCTTAATTCCGGATATCACAGAAGTAAAGCAAATGAACTACTTGGATTGATTCAGGAAGAAAAAACCAAACTCGACAATGTTACATACGTTAGTGCCCCACGTGTTGTTGCGGATTTATCTACAAAGAGGGAAAACGTAAGCATTCTTGGATTAATACCTTACAAAGATCAGGTTTTTGCTTTTGAATACAATGCTCTTTATAGAATTCTTCTTGATCAGGTTGAAAATCCTATAACTATTGATGATAACGAAACCGTTGTTGCCGGTGCTTATGACAGTAATAATAATGCACTGATTTTTGCAACAAAGAATGGAAAGATTATTTATTATGTAGACGGGCGTTTCCAGTTTATGGATACTCCGGACGGATCATTTCACAGCGCTATAGCTATGGATGTGTACAACGGCAAAATGTATCTGCTTGATCCAACTACAAAGCAAATTTGGAAATATGTTAAGAATAGAGAAGCTTATGGTAATGCGGAGCAATATATTACAAGCGGTGAACTTGGCGATGTAATTGATATCGCCATAGACGGATATGTTTATGTTCTTCAAACAAACGGAGAAATTGCAAAATTTGATAGAGGAACAAAAACAGACTTTGTTGTATCAGAAGCGCCTTTGGATGTTATTGCCGCTCCAACAAAAATTTATACTGAACTTGATTTGGATAAAATATTCATACTTGAACCTTCCAAAAACAGAGTTTTGGTTTTGAATAAAGATTTGGATACGGGTGGAGCATCTTATAGCGGACAATACGTATTTGACGGTATCGGAGAAATGAAAGATATCTTCTTCGATAAGGGATCAAACAAACTTTACGTTGTTGATTCTCAAAAGCTTTATGAAGTTGGAATTTAATACTTTTAAAGTAGTGAATTTATAAATTCCGCTATCTTTAAAGCTGCTCTCGGGTTGCTTTGCTCCTTTAGAGCCGCTGAGTATTTTTGGCTTTCTTTTCTTATTGTTGATATGTGAGAGGGAATCTCATCAATTCCTTTTTTGCCTTTTTTTAGAACTATTCCAAGGTTATGTTTTTCTATTAGTATTGCATTTCCTTCTTCTTGCCCCGGTATTACATGAGTTATTATCATTGGTTTTTTTGCTGCTATACACTCCATTATGGTTGCCCCGCCGGCTTTTGTTAATATAAGGTCACTTGCTTTCATAAGGTCGGGAACATTGTTCGTCCATTCAAGAATAGCAACGTTTTTTTGATTTTTTAAGTGTTCGATTTTTGGCATAAGAGACTTGTTTCTTCCCATAACGCCTATAACATTGTAGTCGCGTTTCCCGTCGATTACTTTATTGAATATCTTAAGATTCCTTTTATTATCTCCCATTGTTGCAAACAATAAGACCGTATAAAGATTAGGATTTAATTCAAGATTCTTGAGTATGGCTTTTTTGTCTATTTCTTTAATGAATTCCAGGCTAACAGGGAATCCTAGAATTTTTATTTTTTCTGACGGGACTCCTTCATTCATTAATACTTTGGCTGTGTCTTCGTTTGGCACTATTCTGTAGTCGGAATCGGCTATTAACCAGGCTTTGTGAATTGAGATTGAATCCGTAATTATATTTACGAATTTTGAATCGGGATGTTGCTCCTTCCAAAACTGGGCCACGCCATAATCCCATATTGGAAATGTAGAGATTAATATGTCGGGCTCGGTTTCTTTTAGAAGCTTCTTCATGGCTGACTGAAGAGATATATAACTTATTGCATTTAGAAACTTAATTGTCCATACGCTGTCTGTAAGTTCAAAAAAAGCTTTATAAAAAGAGGGGATGAACTTAACCGATCCGTCATACATTTTTTGCGTTGTATTACTAACACCCTTTGATAATAGCTGGAAAAAATCAGCCATTATTACGTTAACTTTATCTCCATAAAGAAGTTCAAGCGCTTCTTTTGTTGCCATGCTGGCGCTAAAATGTCCTTTTCCCATCTTTGCGTAAAGTATGAGAATATTTTTCTTTTTCATTTTTAAATACAAAAAATATCAGCGATATTCTAACCCCCAAAGTTTAAAATTGGAAGTTAAAGTTCTATTTAAATATCCATGGATATGCGTCTTTTACGGCGTATACAAGCGACTCGGGTTTGTATATGCCAAGTTCAGTTATTACGCCAGTAAAGATGTCAGGCGCTGTTATTTCGAATGCGGGATTGTAGATTTTTACTCCTTTTGGAGGATTTTCCCACACTTCGTTTGGACTTCTCTGTTCTATTTCTTCGTCGAATCCATACAATGTGTGTGGATCAAACTTCCATGAATTTGTACATGAATAAGCCGGAATTCTGCAGTCGTGTGCGCATTCCGCAAGCATTTCGGTTCCTATTTTGTTGATTAGCTTTCCTTCTGAACTTATTGCGTCGCAGCCAAAAAGGAAAATGTCGGCTTTGCGAAGCATTGATCTTCCGGCACTGTCGACAAAATGTGTTACAGGTATGCCTTTTTCAGCAAGCTTTGTAGCTGTTTTTCTGCCCTGGAATTTTGGTCTGGTTTCGGTGTTATAAACTTCAAATTTTTTGCCCTGCTCAAATGCCTTTTCTATTATTGCCCTTACTGTAGACGAATGACAATGAGTGAAAACTTTCATTCCGTCGTGGATTTTTTTTGCTCCGTATTCGGCAATTTTTTCTTTTGATTCCTTGAAATGATTAATCACAAAGGCTGCTACGTCAGGATTTTCTTTGTAGTTTTCAAGACAGTATCTTAGGGCGTTTCTAAGCCCCGGTTCGGTTGCCCTTGTAGCTTTAAGCTCTTTATAGCTTTTCTTAAGCTCTGCATAATCCTGAGTTTCTTTTAACTTAAGTGCAAAAGCTTCAACTGCCGCTATTGCTATGTTTTCCGCTCCCTGAATTTCGAGCGATTTAATTTTTTCTACAATTTCGTTATATTGCATGTTTTAAAGTTAACGGTTTTTTATTATATAAACTTCTTTATATTCCATTTCTTTTACCTGATCTATGCGAGTTTTATTGTAAGCGTAAACTGTAAATAGTGCTTCGCCTTTTTTTACCTTTTGGCCGAGCTTTTTATGCGTGTAAACACCTGCTCCCGGATCTTGAGGCGCACCTGCGGTTCTTGCTATATTGGCGACAAGTTTGTTCTGAATTTCACTTATGCGCCCATCTTTTCCTGCGCGCACAATAAATGTATGCTCACCGCGTTTAGGCATTTTTTTCTTCCCTTGAGCTTTTACTATTCTTTGAAACTGCTCCCATGCTTTTCCGGATTTCAAAACGTTTGTAGCGGCCTTTTTTGCGCTGTATTTTAAGCTATATTTCCCGGTAAGGAATAAAAGTTCGGTTGTAAGCATGATTGCTTTATCCCTTAGATCCTTAGGGGCATCATGCTCATTTTTTAAGACTTTTATTACGTCTTCAACTTCAAGCAGTGGGCCAATGCCGTATCCTATAGGTTGTGCCGCGCTTGTTATAACAACTTTCATTTTCATTCCAAGCATTTTTGCGATGCGAAGAAATCTTTTCTTAAGATTGTTGGCTTCTTTTGTTGTTTTTACTTTACCTTGAGGGCCTACCGGAATATCTATAAGCACGTGTGTTGAAGATACCGAATACTTTTTCGCCATAATTGATGCCAAGAGCATACCCTCAGGATCAAGTTTTAATGGATATCTTACTCTGATTAGTTTGTCATCTGCTGCGGCAAGATCAACCCCGCCTCCCCATGTTATAAACCCGCCAACATCGTTGGCGATTTTCTTCAATTTTTTAACATCATTTACTACGTTTGCAACAACCTCCATTGTATCTGCGGTACCTGAAGGACTTGTAATCGCTCTTGATGATGTTTTTGGCATTGTATAGCCCAAAGCGGTAATCATCGGAACAACAATCATAGTGGTTCTGTTTCCCGGAACTCCGCCTATACAATGTTTGTCCATTACTATTTTGTCTTTAAAAGTAATCTGTCCTCCGTGTTTTACTATCGCTCTTGTTAAATCTGCAGTTTCTTTGTCCGAAAGACCTCTTGTAAAACATCCTGCTACAAAGTAAGTCATTTCAATATCGGACAAATCATCATTTACGATGTCTTTCACAATTGCATCTATTTCCTTTTGATTCAATTCTTTGCCTTCAAGTTTTTCTTTTATGTATTTATCTGATTCAGGTTTTGGAGAAATTTTAACATGAATTTTATCAGTTGATTTTATTCCAAGTTTGTCCCATGTCTCAGCGAACAAACCAATTTCATTATCTTTTAAGTCATGATTTCCAGTTACGTCGACAAGTGCGGTAAGTTCTTTTTTGCCAACAATAAGGTCTATCCTTTCCGATGCTCTTACATCAATTTCTTTTGCCATCTTTTCATTCAAAATTGCGACATATCTATTTCCAATGCGGATAGGTATCTTCTTTGGTTTGAAAGAATTCATGATTTTATGGGTTATTTTATTTATTTAAAAAATTAAACACTTCACGGGCCATTTGTTTTCCTTCGTTGGCCTTTATTACGAATATTTTAACTTTGCTTTCTTCATCTTGGATTTGCGCTGCATTTGAACGATTTTTTCTACTGTCCAATTTAACCCCCAAATGATTGAGGTAAGAACAAATATCCCTTCTTAAATACCATGCATTTTCTCCTATGCCGGCTGTAAATGTAATTGCATCAAGTCCATCCATGGCTGCAGCATAAGCCCCAATTTTAAGCGCTATTTCATACGCCAGTTTTTCAAGAGTATAGAGTGCTTTTTTATTGTTTTTTTGAGCTCTTTCCCAGATATCACGAACATCCGAACTTAAGTCGCTTATCGCTAAAATTCCAGAATTTTTATTAAGTATCGTATCCATTTTTTTTGAATCGATTTTTAATTTGTCCATCATGTATAGGGGAATTGCCGGATCGATTGATCCGCTTCGTGTTCCCATCGGAATTCCTTCGAGCGGTGTAAATCCCATGCTTGTTTCAACGCAAACATTGTCTTTTATGGCGCTTATACTTGAGCCATTTCCCAAGTGGCATGTGATAATTTTTCCTTTGTTTTTTCCAATGAGTGTATAAGTCTGATGTGCAATATATTTGTGATTCGTACCATGAAATCCATATTTTCTTATGTGGTAATCTTTGTACCAGTCTTCAGGTAAAGCGTATTTGTAGGCTTTTTCCGGAAGTGTTTGGTGAAATGCGGTATCAAAAATCGCTATGTGCGGAGCATGAGTTATTATTTCCATTGAGGCATATATTCCCTGTAGGTTTGCGGGATTATGAAGCGGTGCAAGTTCAGCTATTGCTTCTATATTTCTTACTACGGGCACTGTTAGTTTTGTTGCTTTTGTATATTTTTCTCCGCCGTGAACAACCCTGTGACCGACAGCATCAATTTCTTTTAGACTTTTTATAACTCCAAATTCAAATAAAATACTTACCGCTTCGTTTAAAGCTTTGGCATGATCGGGAATTCGTTTTTTGTAGGTTACCGATTTTGTTCCTGCCGATGCGGTAAAAAAACATGATGCCCTTCCAATTCCGTCTACAATTCCTTCGTAAAGTGTTTCAAAAGTTTCATCAGCTTTTATAAGCTGAAATTTAAGTGATGACGAGCCTGCATTTACGATTAGTATATTCACGCTTAAGGTCTTAAAGTTTTTTTAGATGGTGACATGGTACTTCTTCGTCGAGCGCCAAAATTGAATTAAATGCCACAAGATTAGCTATATCTTTGTAACTGCATCCTCTTGATAGATCATTTATCGGCTTTCTTAAGCCTTGAAGTATCGGACCTATTGCTTTTGCTCCTGCAAGTCTTTCCACAAGTTTGTATGCTATGTTTCCCGCTTCAAGACTTGGGAAAATAAGTATATTTGCATCTCCTTTAAGTGCCGAATTCGGAAACTTTCTTTTTGAAACCTCCGGAACTAATGCCGCATCAACTTGCATTTCACCGTCAATTATAAGCTCGGGATGCTGTGCTTTAACCATTGCGGTGGCTTCTCTTACCTTGTCTACGTTTGGATGATTTGCCGATCCCGCTGTTGAAAATGAAAGCATTGCTATTTTTGGCTCAAGGCAGAACTTTTTTGCAGTCTCTGCTGTATCAATTGCTATGTCCGCAAGTTCGTATGAGTTTGGCTCTATAACAACTGCGGTATCAGCAAAAAGCAAAAGTTTGTTTTCCAGAACAAGAAAGAACACACCTGAAACTTTGTGAAATTTTTCTTTTGTTTTTATTATCTGCAGAGCCGGTCTTATTGTTTCAGCCGTTGAATATGTGGTTCCGGAAACCATTCCGTCCGCTTCATCCAGCTGAACCATCATTGTTCCAAAATAGTTGAAATCTTCAACAATTTTTAAGGCTTGATCCTTTGTTACGCCTTTATCTTTTCTCATTTCATAAAATTTTTCCGCATAAAATTCTCTTTTCTTTGATTTGGGATCCACTATCTCAATTTTTTCTATAGGAAGTTTTATCCCTTCCTTCTTACAGATTTCCCTTATCTGGTCCTTGTTGCCGATCAGAATTGGTACTGCGGTTTTTTCCTTTAATACCTTTGCCGCGGCTTGCAAAACACGCGGTTCAAAGCCTTCCGGCAAGACCACTCTTTGCGGATTTTTCTTTGCCAAGCCTTTTATGTGCTTTATGAAATTTTTCATTTTGTTTTTCTATTATTTTTTTCTCTTATGATTATATCACAAAAAGGCCTTTTAGAACAGTGTATAAAAGCTGGTCAAAAGGGGAGTTTATTGGCTTTGTTTTGATCTGAATTCACCTCTTTTTACCGCATTTATAATGCCATGTACGGTTTTGCTTGTGGCCCTAATAATCGAATAAGTGTGATCAAGGTATTTTGGTGTTCCAAATTCGACAGTCTTTTTTTGCGCCTTGGTCCTGAAGATAAATTTGTAAAGTTTCCTTAAATATTCCAAAACTAAAAGTCTCCCAGTCATGCCTGCAAGCATCATAAAGTTCATTGGTCTTGTTTTTATTTCAAGATCACCTTTTTTTATAGCATTTATAATGTTTTTTACCGTTTTGCTTGGCGCGTTAACAATGGAGTATGTGTAATCAAGGTACCTAAGTGCATGATTGTCTCCGGTTGCTATCATTGGAAGTCCAAATTCGGCAGCTTTTTTTTGTGCTTTGGCGTTAAATTTGAAGTGTTTTGTATGAAAACAACTCCATTCTATTGCATCGAAAAGATGGATATTTTTATCAAGATTTTTTCCAAGGCTTACTACGCTTATTGGCAAAGGATGGTACGGATGTGGTGCAAATATAAGAGAATCCGGATTTTTCTGTTTATAAATCTCAAGATCCTTAAAGGTTTTAACCGATTCAATTTCCATTGTTGCATTTACAATGACCACGTGATTTCCACTAACTGTTTTTTCGATTCCGGAAATTAGCAATATGCCTTTTCCCGCCGCATATTCTTTAAGTTCTTCAGTGTGGACAACTTTATCATGGCATGTAATAGCCAGTACATCATAATTGTGATGTGCCGCACGATCTATAAGATCCTTGTCACTATGGAATATGCAATCGGAAGGATCGCTTCCCGTGTGAGCATGAAATTGTACTTTATATTTATTCATTATTCGTTAGATTTGAAACGCTTTTTGTAGCGTCGTTTACCTTATTAACAGTGTCTCCAACATTTTCAGCGGTTTCTTTTACTGTGTTTACTCCATCTTTAACGGTATTAACCGTATTATCTACATTTTCTTTTACCTCGGTTACTCCTTCTTTAAGGTTGTTGAATGAATTTGTAGCATCGTTCGCAAGTTCATTTGCCTCTGCGCATCCCGTAAATCCCATTAAACAAATGGCGATTATGGTTGTGATAAGTGTTTTTTTCATGGTTATTTTTTTGAGTGATTAAAAAGGCCTTTGAAATCTCCATTAAAGTTATCCAGAAAGTTATGCATTTCTTTTACGTCCTGCTCCGTTACAATTGCCCGGTGGTCTCTTTCGTGTTTTATGCCTATATTTACAAGCATTGTATTGCTGCACTTTTGGCAGTTTAACTGAAATATGGCTTCCAGCGGTATTGTTGCCAATACGGATATGTCGTCATTAACAAAATGGCTGTTACATTCGGAGCATTTTGTTACCTTCTTTAGGTATCGCACCAATTCTTTTAAATCTTCGTAGTTCATATTTTTATATTTTCGATGTGGTTAATATATTACCCCCGAGATTATTGATTTTCAAGCTTTGAAAGTCCCTTCTTTATGCGATTCAGGGTTTCTTCTTTTCCAAGTACGCTTATAATTTCGAATACTCCGGGAGAAAACTGAAGTCCGGTAAGTGCGGATCTAATCGGCCATAAAATTTGACCGTTTTTGACTCCAAGTTTTTCTACCAATTTAAGTAAAACTTCCTGTATTTTACCTTCAGAATCAAAATCATCAAGATCTTCAAGTACTTCCAATGATTTTTCCAGGGCAGTCTTTGCCATTTCAAAATCAACCTTCATTTTTTCGTGTGTAAGTAGCTCTTTTTCATATTCTCCGATTCCAAAATAAAAGCTTATATTCTCGTTTATTTCCTTCGGATTTCTTAATATTTTTTCTTCAACCGTGACAAGTGTTTTATTCAAAATATCTTCATCGTTTTTGTACTTTTCATCAATGTAATCTTTGCATATCTCAAGCAATGTTTCAGCTTTTTTTCGAGAGAAAGCCGATTGATTTTTCTTATCATCAAAAGTATAAATAAACTCTCCCTTTTTAGGGTTTTCTATTAACACTTTTGGGTCAATTTCTTTTGCTATGGCGCTTAATTTCTCATGATATCTCTTTCTGTTCCATTGCCAGTTAAACCATTCAAGTTTTTCAATATCAAAAATTGCTCCCGCTTTGTGCACTTTCTCAAGCGTGAATTGAGAGCTTAAGTCTTCAAGAGTGAATATTTCGTTCTCCTCGGCTCCTCCGGGATGCCAGCCAAGGAAAGCTATAAAGTTTATTATTGCTTCCTTTGAATAGCCTTTTTTTATGTACTCTTCAACAGATACATCTCCCTGTCTTTTGCTTAATTTACTTCTGTCTTTGTTTAACAGAAGCGGAATATGAGCAAATTCCGGATGCTGCCATCCAAAAGCTTTATAAAGAAGTATGTGTTTTGGAGTGCTTGGAAGCCATTCTTCTCCTCTGATTACATGTGTTACTTCCATTAGATGATCATCTACAACGTTTGCAAGGTGGTAAGTAGGAAAGCCGTCTGATTTTATCAAAACCTGATCGTCTATCGTATTTCCGGCGAAACTAACTTTTCCTCTTATCTTGTCATCAAATCTTACAACTTCAGAAGACGGGACTTTTTGTCTTATTACAAAAGGAGCTCCTTCGTCCAGTTTTTTCTGTACTTCCTCTTCCGTTAAATATAAACAGTGTCTGTCGTACATTGGTGCTTTCTTTTGTTTCTCCTGATTAAGCCTCATTTCATCAAGTCTTTCCTGCGTGCAAAAACATCTGTATGCCGCTTTTTTATCCAAAAGTTCCTGTGCATATTTTCTGTAAGTTTCAGTTCTTTCAGATTGTATGTATGGTCCAAATTTACCTTCTTTGTCAGGACCTTCGTCGTAATTAAGTCCCGCCCAGTTCATCATTTCCATTAAATGCTCCGTTGCGCCCTCTACATAACGTTTTTGATCGGTATCTTCTATTCTTAGGATAAAAGTACCATCGTTCTTTTTTGCGTATAGATAGTTGTAAAGTGCCGTACGTAAGCCTCCAACATGCAAATATCCCGTTGGTGAAGGAGCGAATCGAGTTCTAATCATAATGGTGCTATTAAATCGGTTTGTATCATACCAGCAGGCCGGCAAAATTGACAAATTTTGTTTATTTGTAAGTTGCTTGCTTGCAATTTTAGCCGTTTTGTGTCTAAATTTAATCTGCGACTTCTAATTATTCTACATTTATGGGTCAAAGAAGAACACGAAAGGTTAAGAGAACTTCACGCGGCAATATATCTTCATCCAAAGCCACAAGAAGAAAGTCCACGTCCAGCGGATTTGATGTTAAACAGTCTGTTCTAAGGGAGATTTGGGCTGTAATTTATTTTGCACTGGCAGCCATTACTTTTCTTAGTATTAAAGGAGCTTTCGGAATAATTGGAGATCTTTTGATGGATCTTTTAAATCCTACTCTTGGCTGGGGAATATTTATTCTTCCTCCGATATTCCTTCTTGTTTCATTTATGCTCTTTTTTGCACGTACGATTAATTTTGGAATTACAAAAATAGTTGGAATTTCTTTTATGGTTGTGTCGGTGTTAAGCATTATTCATTTGGCTGTTCCGATAGAAAAACTTCATGAAGTTGCTCGACTGGGACAATATGGAGGATATGTAGGTTTTGTTACGAACTTTTTTATGAGAGCATGGCTTAATATAGGCAATGTTGGAGCTGCCGTGGTCTTTGTTTCACTTGGAATTATTTCCATTCTTTTAACTTTTGAAGTTTCTTTGGCCGAGATTGCAAAAATATTTAAACCGGAAATTAGAAAAGTTGAATCCAAAAGAGATAAAAAGGAGACAGAAGTTGATAATGATGAAGAAGAAGAGAACGATGATATAAGCGCGGATAATGTTAGTGTTGCCAGCGACGATGTTTTAAGAGCTCTATATGGTACAAAAGATACGAATATAAGGATAAACAGGCCAACTGTTGTTTCCGAATTTGCCGGATCGGAAGATGATAATGAGGATGAAGATTCTGAGGAAGCTGAGGACGAAGCAACTCTTAAGATGGAAAAGCATCCTATTGGTAGCGAAGTTGAAGATCCGGATTATTCCGAATGGGAATTTCCTTCACTTGATTTGTTGGACAGCGAAGTTTTAAAAATTGAATCGGACGATGATGTTTTAACAAGCAATGCCGAGCTTATAAGGAGTAAGTTGGAGCAGTTTGGTATTCAGGTTTCAATGCAGGATATACACGTTGGTCCAACTGTAATTCAGTACACTCTTAAGCCGGATGAGGGAGTAAAACTTTCAAAAATCACTTCTTTGAAAAACGATTTGGCTCTTGCTTTGGCGGCGCCTTCAATTCGTATAGAAGCTCCTATCCCGGGTAAATCGCTTGTTGGAATAGAAGTTCCAAATCAGCACAGGTCTACGGTTCATTTGCGTGAAATTATTGAGAGCGCGGAATTTAAAGAAGGGGATTCAATGCTTAAATTCCCTCTTGGTAGAGATGTTGCGGGTAAGCCGATTATTGCTGATTTACAGCAAATGCCACATCTTCTTATAGCAGGTGCAACAGGTAGCGGAAAATCAGTGGGAATGAATACTTTCCTTCTTTCTCTGCTTTATCAAAATTCGCCGGTCGATTTAAAACTTATTCTTATAGATCCTAAAAAAGTTGAACTTAGAGACTACAACAGCATCCCACATCTTCTTACACCGGTTATAAATGACCCTGAAAAGGCCGCATTGGCGCTTAGATGGTGTGTGGCTGAAATGAACAGAAGGTATCAGCGATGCGCTGATAATGCGAAAAGAAACATAACCGATTACAACGCTGATCCGGCAATCGAAGAAAAGATGAGCACGATAGTTGTTGTTATAGACGAGCTTGCTGACCTTATGATGTCATCCGGAAAAGAAGTGGAGGCTTCAATCTGCAGAATAGCGCAGATGGCCAGAGCTGTTGGAATGCACCTTGTTATAGCTACACAAAGGCCTTCGGTAGATGTTATTACGGGTTTGATTAAAGCAAATATCCCTACAAGAATAGCTTTTGCGGTTAGCTCTTCAATTGATTCCAGGACAATCTTGGACGGAATTGGAGCTGAAGATCTTTTGGGAAAAGGAGACATGCTTTATCTTGCAAGCGGCAAGGCAAAGCCAACACGTGTTCAAGGTATTTATGTCTCAAGCAAGGAAATTGAAAAAGTTACAAACAGAGTTAAGTTAACTTCTGCTCCGGAGTTTAACGATGAAGTTATTTCAACCCGTGTTGCGGGACAGAGATTAAACGGAATTCCCGATTCTTCATCCGGAGCCGACGATGACGATTTGTATGAAGAAGCTATGAAAATAATAGTGGAAAACAGAAAAGCTTCAGCCTCTTTACTGCAAAGAAGATTAAAAGTTGGATATGCAAGGGCTGCCAGACTTTTGGATATCCTTGAAGAAAAAGGCGTTATCGGTCCTTCAAACGGGGCAAAGCCGCGCGACATTTTGATTGATTAATTTATATGGATAAAAATATTCTTGTAACCGGTGGTGCCGGCTATATTGGTTCTCATGTGGTACGCAAATTGATTGATGAAGGATACAAAGTATCTATCCTCGACAGCCTTATTAACGGGCATTCTCGTAGTATTCCAAAGGGTGTTGTTTTCCATAAAGTTGATTTGGGGGACTTGGCATCTTTAAAAAATATTTTTGATGAAAACCGTTATGATGCGGTGATGCATTTTGCCGCATTCATAGAAGCTGGAATTTCAATGAAAAAGCCTGCCGAATTTTTTGCAAATAATTGCGTAAACGGTTTTAATCTTTTAAATGAAATGCTTAGACATGGAGTTAAGAAGTTTATTTTTTCTTCAACTGCTGCCGTTTATGGCGATCCGGTACAGGATTTGATAAAAGAGGATCATCCGTTAAAGCCTGTTAACAACTATGGTGTTACAAAGCTTATTTTCGAGAATATTTTGGAAATGTATAAGAAAAGTTACGATTTGCAGTATATAGCTCTTAGGTATTTTAACGCTTCCGGAGCTGATGAAAGCGGAGAAATAGGAGAGGATCATTCTCCGGAAACACATTTAATTCCGCTTGTACTTAAAGCCGCGCTTGGGAAAATGGATGAGATTAAAGTTTTTGGAACTGATTATGATACGCCTGATGGGACTTGTGTAAGGGATTATATCCATGTTAACGATCTTGCAGACGCACATGTTCTTGCTCTTAACAAACTTTTTGAAAGTGAAAAAAGCGATGTGTTTAATTTGGGAAATGGAAAAGGTTTCTCGGTAAAACAGGTAATAGATTCCGCGAAAAAAATAACCGGTAAAAATATAAATGTTGTTGAAGGCGAAAGAAGAGAAGGGGATCCTGCCGTGCTTGTTGCGGACAGCACAAAAGCAAAAGATGTTCTTGGCTGGATGCCAAAATATACTTCAATTGACGATATAATCAAAACCGCTTGGACTTGGCACAGTTCCAATCCTGAAGGGTACAACGATTAATAAAGCTCGATTTTTAAGCTCCGTGACATTTCTTGAATTTTTTGCCACTTCCGCATGGGCATACGTCGTTTCTTCCCGCATCTTTGAATCTTGGATCAATTTGCCTTATTTGATTCGCATTCTTCTTTGCCTGCGCGGCCATCATTGCTCTCATTAGATTTGATCCTCCGCCTTCATGTCCGGAAAGGACTTCTTTTATATCACCTTCGTTTGTCATTATTCCAGCCGGCTGATCTGCCTGGATAATGCGAACCGGAGCCTGTCTTTCAATATCAACTTTGAACAATGTATTAACGGTGCTTGAACTTATCGTTCCCATCAACTTATCAAATGCAACAAATGCTTCCTGTTTATATTCAATTAACGGATCTCTTTGTCCGTACCCTTTAAGAGATACGCTTTCTCTTAGGCTGTTTAAATTTGTTATGTGCTCCATCCACAAAGTGTCGATTACATGCAGATAGATGCTCTTTTCAATGTGTCTTAAAAGTCGCGGATCCGGAACCATTTTTTCTCTTTCCTCATATTCATCAAAGAAATAAAGTTTAATTCTCTCTATTAATTCTTCATGACTTTTGATTGATGAAATATCATCAACATTAAAATTCTTTGAAGGATTTCTGTGTATAGCTCTTACTGTTTCCGCGATTTCATTGTAATTCCAGTTTTCAAGAGGTCCGCTTGCGTGCATTGAAATCATATTCTCAACTTCTTGTTCAATAAGAATTATTATTTCATTTTTTATATTTTCACTTTCAAGAACTTCGCGTCTTTTCTTGTATATTATTGTTCTGTGATGATTTATCACGTCGTCATATTCAACAAGGTGTTTTCTTATGTCAAAGTTTCGTCCTTCAACTTTTTTCTGCGCACTTTCTATTGAGCGTGAAATCATTTTGTTTTCAATCGCCATGTCATCCGGAATTTTTAGCATGTTCATCATGCTTTGAACTCTTTCTCCTCCAAAAAGTCTCATGAGTTCGTCTTCCGTAGATACAAAGAATTGGCTCATACCTTTATCCCCCTGACGTCCACTTCGTCCACGAAGCTGGTTGTCTATACGTCTGCTTTCGTGTCTTTCTGTTCCTATCACACAAAGTCCTCCAAGGTCGGCAACACCTTTCCCAAGCTTAATATCCGTACCTCGGCCCGCCATGTTTGTAGCTATTGTAACTACTCCGGGCTGACCGGCATTTGCTATTATTTCAGCTTCTTTCTCGTGGAATTTTGCATTCAATACACTGTGCGGAACGCCCTGCATTTTAAGGAGCTTACTCATTATTTCGGATTTTTCGATAGATATCGTACCTATCAAAACAGGCTGTCCTTTGGCATGCATTTCTTTTGTTTTTGTAGCTACGGCCAAGTATTTTGCTTTATGGGTTTTATAAATTGCATCAGGTTTATCCTCTCTTGTTACCGGCTGATTTGTTGGAATTACGATTGTATCAAGCCCATAAATCTTTAGGAACTCCTCAGCCTCGGTTTCCGCCGTACCTGTCATTCCGCCGAGTTTATCAAATAATCTGAAATAATTTTGGAACGTAATTGTCGCAAGTGTTTTGCTCTCTCTTTTTATCTCAACTCCTTCTTTTGCTTCTATGGCCTGATGAAGACCTTCCGAATATCTTCTTCCCGGCATTAATCGTCCCGTAAATTCATCAACTATAACTATTTCTCCGTCGCGAATAACGTAATCAATGTCGTTTTTAAATATAGCTGAAGCTTTTAAAGCCTGCTCTATGTGATGAACTTCAAGAAATCCCGCTTCCGTGAATATATTTTCAACACCAAGCAGATTTTCCATTTTCTTAATTCCTTCCTCGCTCAAAGTTGCAGCTCGGGCCTTTTCATCTATATTAAAATCAACATTTTCCTTTAACTGTTTTACAAGTTGAGAATATTTTTGATATTTATTTGTTGATTCTTCTGCCGGTGCGGAAATAATAAGCGGAGTTCGGGCTTCATCAATTAAAATGGAGTCAACTTCATCCACTATCGCGTAATGAAGATTTCTTTGTACGAGTTGTTCGGTGCTCGTAGCCATGTTGTCTCTTAAATAATCAAACCCAAATTCATTGTTTGTTCCGTATGTAATATCGCATGCATATGCGGCTTTCTTCTCGTTAGGGGATTGATCATGAGTAATTACTCCTATTGTTAAGCCTAAAAATTTGTATAAACCACTCATCCATTCGGCATCACGATGAGCAAGGTAATCGTTTACAGTTACAACAAAAACTCCTTTTTCGGTAAGAGCGTTAAGATAAACCGGCATAGTACATACCAAGGTTTTACCTTCACCTGTTTTCATTTCGGCTATGTTTCCTTTGTGCAAAACCAATCCTCCGATAAGTTGCACATCGTACGGAATCATTTCCCATGTTGTTTCATTTCCTCTTACCTGCCACTTTCTTCCAACAAGTCTTCTGCAGGCCGCTTTTACAAGGGCAAAGGCTTCTGCCGTTATATCGTCAACCGTTTCTCCTGCTCTAAGTCTGCTCTTTAATTCTTCCGTTTTTGCGGGAAAATCTTCATCCTTTGTTAGTTGTTCACTATATTGTTTTTCCAGTTCATTGATTTTGTTTACAATCGGTTCAAGCTTTTTAACGGCCTTTTTATTCTGGTCGCCAATTATGATGTCTATAATTCTATGTAACATGTTAAGTTGTTTTCATTAAATATTTCAAAGCTACCAGTCTATTTTAGTGAATTAAACCCGCTTTCTCAAGGATAAACTCAAAGATTAAACATCTTTGGCCTCTTTAGCGGCCTTTCCGTTTAAAACAACACTTATCGTTTTCATAATTATCTTTATATCAAACCAAATAGACCAGTTCTCTATATAATACGTATCCAGTTGTATTTCTTTTTCAAAATCCAAATTACTTCTGCCCGAAACTTGTGCAGGACCGGTTATTCCAGGTTTAAGAGCAAGAACGAATTTCTGATGTTTCTTGTATTGTGCCACTTCTTCAGGTAAATGAGGACGTGGTCCAACCAACGACATATCTCCTTTAAGCACGTTCCAAAGCGAAGGAAGCTCGTCAATGCTCCATTTTCTTATGAATTTACCCACTCTTGTAACGCGTGGATCATCCTTTATTTTTACCATTGGGGTTCCTTTTCTTATGTTTTGATCAGCCAGCTCGGTATATCTTAGGTTGTGTGTGTTTGGAATCATTGATCTGAACTTGTAGAAGTCGAACAATTTCCCGTACTGTCCAACGCGTTTAACACGTGATCCATCATCCAAATATTTAAAAATAATTGTCCCTTTTGAATCAATCTTTACTGCGATAGCCGTTATAAGAAGGATAGGGGACAGAATTATAATTCCAAAAAGTGCGCCGGTTATATCGAATATCCTTTTTATAACTTTTCCCCAGCCATCAAGTGGTGTTGGCTTTAATGAAATCAAAGGAATTCCTTCTATGGATGACATTTCTATGTTTGTTCTTTGCACCTGTACAAGGTCAGGAACAAAATGATAATGCAGATGATGTTCACGGCAAACATCTAAAATATCCTTGGCATGTGTTGAACTTATGTCGGATTTTGTCTGAATTATTTCTTCAACTCTTTTCTTTTTTATTATTTCGATTAAATCATTCAATTGATTCTCGCCAATAACACCAACAACGGTAAATCGCGGATCGTTCTTGTAAATCGCCGTAAGATCTTCAGAGATTTGGTTTTCTCCTATGAATAAAAGTCTCCTTCTTCCTATGCCCATTCTAAGAAGTAAATGCTGAACAAAGTTAATAAAAACTCTTCCTAAAGAAATAAAAAGAATAGTAAGGACAAAGCTGTACCCTATTGTTAGGCGTGAAAAAGGAAATTCTCTTATAACAAAGAAGTATGCGATTATTATTAATATCCAAAAAGTCGAAATTTTTATGATTTTTCCGATTTCCTGGCCAATGCGTGACGAGGATTTTAATTGGTACATGCCGTAAAACGCGAAAAGCACGAACAAAAACAGTCCGGCTATCGTACTGAATTGAATATATTGATTTAAAGGCGGGAATGAAGAAAGGTCCAGTTTAAGAGTAACTCCGGGGATTAAGTTTGGAAGAGTTCTTAGATGGTATGCAGAAACAAACGCTAAAACCGTCATGATAATATCAATCGGAATTCGAAGGATACCAAACAAAATTTCTGCTTTCTTCATGATTTTTCTTTATACTTACAGTGCTGACTAAAGAAATTGTAAGCCGAATTCTGTTCTCTCTTTCGAGAGCGTGATCATCTATCTAACTCATATTGCTCGCACAATGAGTCTAGCGGTGGGTAGAAGGGGACCTTAGAATGAGGTAAATTCCCTTACTACCATCCCACCTTGCACCGGGTAGGGTTTGCCTAGTGATCCCGATTACTCGGGGTCTCCCCTCTAAAAGGGGCTTTTCACCTTTCTGCCCGCAAGCGGGCATAGTATTGTCTCTGTGGCACTTTCCCTGCTGTCTATATTGCTATAAACGGCGGCTGGCGTTACCAGTTACCCTATTCTGTGGTGTTCGGACTTTCCTCCTTGGCTAAAAGCCACGGCGATCACAAAATCTCAAGAGTCAGCTAAGACATTATACGATTTTGCGTATATTACGCAAGAATGGAAGTTTTTAAGCTTTTTAAGAGAGTTTATTGTTTTTCTCTTTAAGCTTTGTATATTCGTGTTTGAAAAATCTTACCGCATTAAGGCATTCTTTTGCCTTTTCGTTATTAGGCTCTATTTCAAGTATGTTTCTAAAAAGAATCGAAGCGCGGTCGAATTTCTTGCTATTTAGGTAGCAAACACCAAGGTCGCTAAGAATAAGTGAGTCCTGAGGGCTTAAAGCAAGAGCTCTTTCCAAAAGGACTATTCCTCGTTGTCTCTGCCCATCATGGTATAAAGACCATCCAAGACATCTTAGAATTTCAGGATGATTTGCTTCATATCCGTCCGCTATTTCCAAATATTTAACTGATTTTTTAAAATCTCCGATTGCCGAATACATAAAACCAAGCAGGTAGTTTGCATTTGCGCTTCTTGCATTTGTCTTAACAGCCTGAGTTAATGCTTTTTTTGCTTTGTCGTATTCGCGAAGACTCAAATAGTTGTCTCCTATTTCCTCATATGCTTCAGTGCAATTTAGGTCTGAATAAAGTATCTTTTCGCACTGAGCAATAGCTTCAGCGTGATTCCCGTCCATTTTAAGCTGCTCCGCTTCCTGAATAAGAAAATTGCGTTCTTCAGACATGTTTTTGTTTTTATTTTTTTATTTCAGGTAATTATACCTCAAATGCCTATTTCAAATCAAGAGACCTTATATACTCTTTTAAGTCTGATGAAAGCTCTTTTCTTTTGAGAGCAAAATCAAGTGTAGCTTTGATAAATCCAAGGGTGTCTCCGGTGTCATATCTTTTCCCCTCAATTTCATAACCGTAAATTTCCTGTGTATGTATTAGGGTTCTGAATCCGTCTATAAGTCTTATCTCGTCATCTTTTGATGCGGAAGCTTTATCAAGGGCTTCAAAAATCTCCGGAGTTACAATGTATTTGCCTATAATTGCCAGGTCCGAAGGAGCATCTTTTTGGTTTGGCTTTTCAACAAGAGACTCTATTACGTGGATTCTTCCGTTTGATGATTTTGTTCCCACAACGCCGTATTTATTAACGTCCTCTTTTGGAACTTTTGTTAAACCGATAACGCTTGTTCCTGTCTTTTCATATACGTTTATGAGCTGTTTTAGTGCCGGGATTTCGTGGTCAACCAGGTCGTCTCCAAATAGAACCGCAAATGGTTCATCTCCAACAACATCTCTTGCTCTCATTATTGCGTCCCCATCTCCTCTTGGCATTGACTGTCTTACATAAACAAATTTAGCCAAGTCTCTTACGTCTTGGACTTTTTTAAGAAGATCTGTTTTTCCTTTTTTCTCAAGCATGTATTCCAGCTCAAAGTTATAGTCAAAGTGGTCTTCTATGGCCCTCTTACTGCTTCCTGTTATGATTATTATTTCTTCAATTCCGGATGCGACAGCTTCTTCGACAAGATATTGTATTACCGGTTTATCAACTATAGGCAACATTTCTTTTGGCTGAGCTTTTGTGGCAGGTAAAAAACGGGTTCCAAAACCTGCAGCCGGAAGTACCGCTTTTCTTATAGGTTTATACATAATTATTTTTTAGAAGTTTTAATTCGAATGACCTTTGATCTTATTTTCTCAACTTTTGGTATCTTAATTTCAAGTACGCCATCTTTAAAATCTGCGCTTATACTATTTGTATCAACCGACGCAGGAAGTACGATGGATCTTGAAAAGTCGCCCCAAAAGCATTCCTGAGTGAAATAGTTCTCTTCCTGTACAGTGTTTTCCATGTGACGATGTCCTTTTATCGTAAGAACATCATCGCTGATCTCAACGGACATATCCTCGATTTTAACGCCTGCTATAGGGGCTAAAATAACAATGTGTGAACTTGTCTGGTAAACATCCAAGGCCAATTGTCCATCGATTGAATCTTCATCGTAAAGGCTTTGAGAAACGACAGGTGGTTGTTTTGATAATATTTTTTTCATGAGAGTGGTCCTTATTTTATAGTGCTTTTTGAATACATTACTTTTTTTGGAACTTTAATTTCTCCAAAGAAAGATGCAAATTCCTCTCCGGTTAAAGTTTCTTTTTCTATAAGGCTTTTTGCAATCCTATCAAGAAGTGGTCTGTTCTTGCTCAAAAGTTCTTTTGCTTTTTTATAGGCAATGTCTATAAAGTTGTTTATTTGAGCATCGATTTTTTTGGCCATCTCTTCGGAATAGTTTTTAACGTGTCCAAAATCTCTTCCAATAAATACTTCATGATTTCTCTCTCCGTAAATAACCGGTCCAAGTTCGCTCATACCATATTGAGTAACCATGTTTCTGGCTATACTGGTTGCTCTTTCAAGGTCGTTTGAAGCGCCTGTTGTCATTTCTCCAAAGACAAGTTCTTCCGCGCAATATCCTCCAAGAAGACTTACAAGTTCGTCCGTGAACTTACTTCTTGTATAAAGATGTTTGTCTTCTTCAGGTAAAAACCAGGTTACTCCAAGGGCCATTCCGCGTGAAATTATCGAAATCTTGTGTACCGGATCGCAATTTGGAAGCATGTGTCCAACAATAGCATGCCCGCTTTCGTGGTAAGCGGTAATTTCTTTTTCATGTTTGGAAAGAACTCTGGATTTTCTCTCAGGGCCCATCATAACCTTCTCTATTGATTCCTGAAGTTCCTTCATCGAAATTGTTTTCTTTGCTCTTCTTGCCGCAAGAATTGCAGCTTCGTTCATAAGGTTTTCAAGATCTGCTCCTGAAAAGCCTGAGGTTTGTCGTGCTATATTTTTTAAATCAACCAGTTTTGTTAGAGGTTTACCTTTTGAATGTACGCCAAGTATAGCTTCGCGGTCTTCAAGGTCCGGCATATCAACAACAATTCTTCTGTCGAAACGTCCCGGTCTCATAAGGGCCGGATCAAGAACATCCGGTCTGTTTGTTGCCGCCATTACAATAACGTTTGTGTCTTTTTCAAATCCGTCCATTTCGGTAAGAATTTGATTTAAAGTTTGTTCTCGTTCGTCATGTCCTCCTCCAAGTCCTGTGCCGCGTTGCCTTCCTACTGCGTCAATTTCATCAATAAAAATTATCGCCGGTGCATTTCTTTTTGCTTTTTTAAATAAGTCTCTCACGCGGCTTGCTCCAACTCCCACGAACATTTCCACGAATTCGGAGCCGGAAATGTTAAAGAAAGGAACGTTTGCTTCTCCCGCAACAGCTCTTGCAAGCAAGGTTTTTCCTGTTCCAGGTCCTCCTACCAAAATTACTCCCTTTGGAATTTTGGCTCCCATTTGAGTGTATTTTGCAGGAGTTTTAAGGAAATCAACTATTTCTATGAGTTCTTCTTTTGCTTCTTTTGCACCCGCAACATCTTTAAATGTTGTTTTGTTCTTCTCTTTATCCGTAAGTCTGGCCTTACTTTTACCAAAAGACATGGCCTGGTTGTTGCTACTTTGCGCCTGTCTCATCATAAAGACAAAGAAACCTATTATAAGAAGGAATGGAACTATACTCATAAGTAAGCTGTACCAAAGCTCTTCCCCTTCCGTTGAAACTATTTGCGTATCTATGTCATTAACGACGTCACTTGGGACTCCCTGAAGAATTTCTCTTAAAGTCTCACCTTTTTCCTTAAAAGCGAACTCTTTTGTGTCATCAACAAGGGTGATGTTTATCCTTTCATTTTTCACTTCAATCGACTTAACTTCGGCGTTTTTCACCTGTTCTATGAAGGTATTCATACTTACCTTCTTTGTTGAACCGTCTCCGGGATTAAAAATAATTACAACTGCAGTTATAATTAAAGCTGCCATTATGAGGTAGAAAAAGCTGTTCCTCGGTTTGTTTTGAGGAAGTTTAATTTTTGAATCCATGACAAATTTATATGTTAGTAAAGTAGTTACAGTTTACTTTATTTCTGCTTGTTTTCAAGTGCAGGTTCAAAGCTAACAGCTATGATTTTTTTGGTATTGGTCGTTATTTTGTGAAGATCGGATACAGCCATGCTTCCGACAGCTATTATCTCGTCATTTTTGTCTACAATAAGGGGAATAAGGTGTCTCTTATTATTTGGAATCTTTTTGTTAACGAAAAAATCCTGCAATTTTTGAGTTCCTTTCATACCGATGTTCTTAAATTTATCACCATCCTTTTTTCCTCTTACATATAAGGGTAAATTACATTTTGAGTAATCTATATAAACATCTTTTGAAAGATTCTTCGGGATTTCTTTCAATAATTTTGATGATATTTTTATATTTGAATACGTTGTTTCTCCGGGGATTTCAAGCTTCTTGCGGGGAAGTTGTTTTTGCTTACTGCCTGCGGTTATTTCAAATGAATCATAGTTTATAATCAGTAAAGTATTTTTGCCAAAAGGTACATTTTTACCCGTCTTTTCCTCATTTATTATTTTTTGAGCCCTTTCCACCATGTCTTTGGAAAGATTATCGTTTGTTTTGTGATACAAATTGAAAAGATTTTTTATAATCACGGTTTGCATAAATTTATCAACATTTTTGAATGTTTTTATTGGCACTTTGTACTGTTTTTTCATGTTTTTTAAAATCCATTTCTCGGCTTCTTTGTCTATGAATCGCTGTGTTTCGGAAAGCGTTTCCCAGTTACGCAAAAATACGTCTTTTAAGGATGGTTGAATCTTCTTCAAAAGTGGCAGGATATTTTTTCTTATATTGTTTCTTGTATATGAATCGTCAAAGTTAGTTTTATCCGTACGGAATTTTATGGAATTTTTCTTTAAATATTTCAGTATTTCATCTTTTGTGGTTTCAAGAAGCGGCCTGAGTATCTTTGAAGACTTTATTTGCATGCCACTAAGGCCTTTTAGTCCAGATCCTCTTAGGAAATTCATCAAAAACGTTTCGATATTGTCATCAAGATGATGAGCCGTGAGGATGAAATCGGCCTTATATTTTTTCCTTACTTCTTCCAGAAAAACGTATCTAAACTTTCTTGCGTTATCTTCCAAATTTCCCTTTATGCTTGAGATATTTTTCTCTTCGATTTCAATTGGAGTATTGTTGTTTTTGGCGAAAATTAGACAAAAATTCTCATCTGCGTCACTTTCTTTGCCTCTTAATTTATGATTTAAGTGTGCAAGTACGATTTTAAAAGAAAGCTTTTTTTTGGCTTCCAAAAGCTGATGGAATAGATAAATGGAATCAGGTCCTCCTGAAAAAGCCAGAATGACCGTGCTTTTTGGCCGTATATTCTCAACTATATGTTTTAAAACGGTGGTGTTCATAGCTCTTTATGTTTACTTAGTGCGATAATTGCCTCAATTGAGTCGTCCGGGGCTGTTTTATTTCTTATCTCTTTGCCGCATTTGGTGCATTTATGAACAATTACATATCCTTTTGATCCGGAATTGTCCAACTCTAAAGGTTGCATTAATTGGCCGCATTTGCTTTCTCTGTCTCCGGGGATTTTGTCATCAACATGTTTTGAATAAAGACAGTATTTGCAGTGATTTCTGCACCCGCCTTTTAACGGATCATTCTCTTTTCCGCAGTAGTTACACGCAAAAGACTCATTTTTCATTATAAAATTCTTTCTTTCCTGTGAATTTTTTGACCGTTTTTGAGATCCCATTTGTCGCTTCCTTTATTGATTTCCCTTAGATTTAATAGTATAATGTACAGATAAACAAAATAAAAATAAAAAATCGCAATTATGGAACATTCAACAAAAAAATTCCCGTTCATTCTTTTCTTGGCTTTTATATTTGTTCTTGGCGTCGCGCTTGGGTTTGGTTATTACAATTCACAGGCCGGAGCTATAAATGATCAAATAAAAAATGTCGATCAGCAAATAGCTGAAATAAGCAATCAACTGGAAGATTTAAAATCAAACGACATTGTTTCCGCGCAAAACGCGGTTTCTGCGCTTGAAGTTATTTCTTCAAGTGAGGTTGAATGGTCGGAAGTTATGGGAGCAATTGTTAATATAACCCCAAAGGATCTTGTTGCCTTGCGTGCGCTTGTTGAATTTACTTCTTACAGTGGCGCAGAAGGTGGGAGACTTACTCTTAATGGCAGAACTTATCCTTCAACCGATGTTCGTGAGCTTTTGAATTCCGTTGCAAAGACAATAGATGCATTTAATGAAAATCCCGATTTTGCAGAGGCCTTTGTTCCTTCAATTAGTAAAAGTGTTTCAGAAAATGAAGAAACAATTCTTTCTTTTATTTTAAACGTTACTTATAAGCCTTCATATACGGAGGGGAATTCTGCAGAGGAAGGCGTAGATGTCCCAAGAAAATAATAATTAAAAATAAAAAAATATGTCTATCGAACAAAAACCAATTCAATCTAATTTTAGTTTCTCTAGGGTTTTGTCCGTCGTCCTACTTGTTGTGGCGGTTGTAGGATTATTTATCTTTGTTTTTCCAAAGAAAGATTCGTTTGATCAATTAAAGGCTGATCTTACGCAAAAGGAAACTCAATTGAATAAAGTTAAAAGCGAACTTAGCAGATTGCAGTCCGTTAAAGATTCTTTTAGTGGCGGAGAAGTTACACAGAACGATGTCTTAAATTTAATTCCGGAGGACCTTGAGCAGGGAGAAATTATTCGCACATTGGCAAAATATTCAGAGGAAAATGAAGCAACCATAAATTCTCTTAGCTTTGGCGTAAGTAACAATAAAGGTGGTAATTACAGTGTTCTTTCGATTACTACCAATGTTTCGGGTACCCACAAAAATCTTATTAATTTTCTAAAGGCTCTTGAAAAAGATGGGCGAAAATTCAGCGTTAACACAATGGGCGTTCAGGTTCTTGAGAATGGGCTTGAAAACATGAGCCTTAACATAGGGGCTTATTATCTTTAGTGTCTAACTTAAAACAAATTCATGTCTAATCAATATGACGATCAAAAAGGAAAGGATGAATCCAGTGACAAAGTAAAGTCGCTTCTTTCGGGCATTTCCAAAAGGGGAACAAAGAAAAAAGAAACGGCAATTTATGGTGTTTATGATAATAGAAAAGCTTCAATTTTTACAAAACTGAACGATTTTTTTATTGATAACACAGGGGTCAGCCTAAAAGAAAAGGCATACTTCTTTCATTTAATGGCAGTAATGATAGATGCCGGTATTCCTATGCTACAAACTTTAAAAGTGCTTGCCAACAAAACTGAAAATTTAAGGTTTCAAAGAATTTTAAATACATTGTCATATTCAACTTCCAGCGGGGCTTCTCTTTCGGATTCGATGGCTCGATTCCCGGATGTTTTTACGGATGCCGAACTTGGAGTTATAAAGGCCGGAGAAGCTGCCGGAAATTTAAATAAAATGCTTTTCAAACTTTCCGAGCAGACTGAGAAAAGTCATGCTTTGCAGGTTAAACTTATTACGGCCGCAACTTATCCGATGATAGTTCTTCTTGTTTTGCTTGGAGTTGCTACCGCCATGATGATATGGATAGTTCCAACTCTTATAAATTTGTTGGAAGAGGGAGGTCTTTCACAGGATCAATTCCCTACGGCTACAAAAATTCTTATTGGGATAAGCGGATTTATTGGAAGTTATTGGTGGCTTGTAGCGATTGTAGTTTTAGTAATTTATTTACTCTACAAAGTTTACAGGGGAACCGAGGTTGGTAAATTTCAAAGTGATTATTTTAAACTTCGTATTCCAGTTGTAGGTTCTTTAATGAGAAAAGTTTTGGTTTTACGTTTCATAAGTCTGCTTGGAATATTGGTTGAATCCGGATTGCCTGTTTTAAAGACACTTCAAATTATAGGTGGCTCAATTAATAGTGCACCTTACAGAGTTAAGATTTGGGAAGTGATTAAAAAAGTTCAAGCCGGTGAAAAGATTTCAACGAATCTTGAGGATGCCCCTTTTCTTTTTCCGGAAACCGTTACTCAGATGTTAAATATTGCCGAGGGAACTGCGGCCATTGGGTCTATTTCACAAAAGATCGCAGATCATTACGATAGAGAGATAGATAATTCACTTAAAAGACTAACTTCGCTTTTTGAACCATTGATGATTTTGTTCGTTGGTATAGTTGTTGCGCTACTTGCTTTGGCAATACTTATGCCGATATTTGATTTAACTAAGCTTGTTTAATGTCAGTATCAAATTCAAAAAAAAAAGGTTTTACTTTGGTTGAAATACTTATAGTCCTTGCGGTTATAAGTCTTGTTATTTTGATTGGGGTTTCAAGTTACGGTGTTGTTAGAAAGAAGGTTAAGTTGGATATAGCCGTTAATTATTTACAATCAACAATTGTTGAAGCGCGTGATAAAACACGTGCTGGTTATTACCAGGAAAATGATTCCAAAATTGCCGATGCGACTTCCTTATGTTTTGGATTTATTGTTAAAGAGGGAGAGTTTGTTACTCCACTTACAGCCAATTATGACAGATTGAAACAGGAGGGGTCTCAATGTGACATTCAAAATGCAAAGCAATTACTGCTCATAGATAAGGAAAAAGATATTGTCGTTAAAGATTTATTATTTTACGGAAATGATATTGGTGAAGAAATGCAGATTTTTTTCGCACCGCCCGATGGGAATATAGAATTTGAAAAGCCGGCAGTCGTACAAGGTAATCCTGAACTTAGAATAGTAATTGGCTATCCGGATTCAGATGAAGATTTAAATAAGAGGGAAGTTATATTTAATGTTTTAACGGGAAGTGTTTATTCACAAACATTTGTTCAAAATGAATAATAATTACAATAAAAAAAGAGGATTTTCCATACCGGAAGTAATTGTGGCAATTTCACTTGTTGTTTTAATTATTCTAACTGCAACCAATCTTCTTGTTTCATCTATGCGTGCCAACAGAAACAATGTTAATAGAATAATTGCTTACAACCTTGCACAAGAGGCTTTGGAAGGATTTAGAAATGTAAGGGATAGTAATTGGCTTCAAAATCAAAATTGGAGAGGAAGCGATAAATATAATTTCTTTGGCGAGAATTTTTTTGAAGACGGTAAATATATAATCGGGAAAAAACATTCACTTTTCAAAGGTGATGAGTGTACTCAACCATTGGAATTTGTTAACAGTGTTGAAACTGTAAGATACGCAGCTCCATGGGAAATCTCTATTTACTCCGACGAAGGTAGTAAACTTTATTATGGAGGAGTCTCTAATTATACCGAATATACTCATCAAATTGGTGCAAATTTTAGCGGGTTTAAAAGGTGGGTTGAGATAAAAACAGTTCCGTACCAAGAAGCTTCGGATGAAGACGCCGATGCTTTGAAAATCGGAATTACGGCAGTTGTTGAATGGGACGAGAGAGGTGTTACAAAGTCTATAAGAGTACCTACAATTTTAACCGACTGGAAGTCTGAAAATTAAAGTACATATGATAAAAACAAAGACACAAAAAGGATTTACTTTAATAGAAGTGCTTGTTGCAATCACGATTTTTATGATTTTTATAACATCAGTGAGTAGCGCTTATCTTGATATTGCAAGGTCTCAAAGGGAAGCAAATGCGGTAAGGGCCGTTTATTCGGAAATGAGATATATCTTTGATTTAATTGGTAGCGAGGTTAGATCTAAAACGGTTGATTATGGTTGTCCGGTTTCAGTTGTTAGTCAAACTGCAACTTCCGCCGGATGTTTGGAGCTCAACGGTGTTTCCAAATCAAATTATATTGCGCTTGTTGATAACGAGGGCACTCAAAGAACCGTATTCTTGGTTGAAGATGATATTCAGGAGGGGAAAAAGAAACTTTATTATTATAAAGAACAGAAAGATCCGGAAACTTTTTTTTGGACCAGCGCCGATGGTTTTGAAGAAGGTTACGCGGAGATAGTTTTAAAAAACATAGAGATAAATAATTTTGTTTTTGAGGCTTCTCCACTTGTTGATCCATTTGATCCAAATAATATAGGTTGCGGGGCAATTCAGTTTCAGCCTGCTGTGAGTATTTATACGACAATAAGAAGTACAAATGAACAGGCGGGTAATTTTGAGCTGGATTTACAAACAACCATTTCTTCAAGAGTCTATGATCATCAAACAAATTTGTAGCATATGAATATAAATAAAACACAAAAAGGTAGCGCGCTTATAATCGCATTTTTGATAATGGGTATACTTATGACTCTTGCTCTTGGATTAAGTAACCTTGTAATAAGAGAAGTAAGAATAACAAATGATATTATAAATTCCGGAAAGGCTTATTATGCGGCTGAGTCCGGCATAGAAAGTGCACTTTTGGATTTAAATCAAAATCTTCCGGGGTATGAAACTGAAGGAGGAATGTATAAAGGAATTTATGGCGATTTCAAACTTGATGAAGATTTGACATTTGAATATTCAATTGAAAACAGAACACATACATATCCGTATGTTGATACTGAAATTATAAATAAGGAAATTGCACAGGATTCTCCAAAACAATATCAATATAACGTTCTTGATTTAAGCGAGAGTATAAGTGTTCCGTTATTTACAGTTGGTGAAGATGGGGATATCCTGGAAATTAAAAATTTCAGAATAGAATTTTTTATTGATGCTGAGGTTGCTCCTCAATATAGTGCCGCCGTTACAAATCTTTATATAGACATGCTGAGATGGAAAATTACTGGTATAAAAACCAGTGATGCTCCGGATGGAAAAAGTTTTTATACTGAATCTATAGGTGATTATATGCCGGTTTTTGTAGGTAGTACTCCAACGAAGCCGACTTGCTTGGGAACTGCGGAAAGCAGTGGATCGTTTAAAGATCCTGACAGCGAAATTATTTATAATGGAACCTGTAATGGTTCTCTTTGGGAGTGGGCACGTGAATCTTATGTATTTGAATTTGACCCCATAACTCTAACTTATACAACTCAATCAAAAATTTGGGATCCTCTTGACCCAACTCAATCGGATCCAATTATGATTAGTCAGTTTTTGTCAGGTCACAAAACAAATTATCTTACACTTACAAATATATTTAATCCTGATGTGCTTCAGGAAAAGCCCGGTGTAACAAAGGAACAACAGGCTAAAATCTACTATAGAATTATTGTTCCTAATGAAGAAATTATTCGTGAATTTGCAAAAATAAAATCAACCGGATCTTATGGGAAATTGCGTCAACAGATAGAGGCATTTATAAGGCCGGAAGGATTTTTGCCGGTATTCAACTTCTCACTTTATCGAACGGATGTTACCGAGAAAAGTAAAGAAAATCCTGCAGGGTTTACACCATCCTCTTGAATCTTTTACATATGCGGCTAGAATGATTGGGAGTTATTAACTATTTATTATGGAGCGTTTTTATGTGACGACAGCAATTCCTTATGCAAATTCTGCGCCACACATAGGCTTTGCAATGGAAGCCATTCAGGCGGATGCACTTGCAAGATATCATCGCATGATAGGTGATGATGTTTATTTTTTGACGGGTACTGATGAGCATGGAATGAAGATAGCGGACACTGCGGTTGATCTTGGAATGACTGCACAGGAACATGTTGATATGATCGCCAAATTGAATATGGATTTAAAAGATCAGCTTAATTTGTCTTATGACGATTTTATAAGGACAACTTCAGATAGGCATAAATCAGGGGCCGGCAAATTGTGGATGAAGCTTCTTGAAAATGGTGATATTTATAAAGATAAATATGAAGGATTTTATTGTAGTGGATGTGAAGCTTATGTTACCGAAAAAGATCTTGTTGATGGGAATTGTCCTATTCATAAAAAACCTGCTCATAAGTTTTCCGAGGAGAATTATTTTTTCAGACTCTCTAAATATTCAAAAGAAATCGAACAGCTTATTGAATCCGATAAGCTGTTGATTTTACCTAAATCCAGAAAGAAAGAATTTTTGAATGTACTTAAAGACGGGCTTACTGATATTAGTTTTTCGCGTCCAAAGGAATCATTAAAATGGGGGATTGATGTCCCAAATGATCCGGATCAGACAATGTATGTTTGGTGTGATGCTCTTTCAAACTATATAACCGCTTTGGATTATGAGCATGAAGGAGTTTTATTCGAAAAATATTGGCCGGCGGATGTTCATGTGATCGGAAAAGATATTTTAAGATTTCATGCGGGGATTTGGATTGGAATGCTTCTCTCTGCGGGACTTGAGCTTCCAAAAAGCATTTATGTGCACGGATTTATAACGTCCGGAGGACATAAAATGAGCAAGTCTCTTCAAAATGTAATTTCTCCAGTTGATATTTCGGAAAAATACGGAAGAGATTCATTGCGTTATTATCTTCTTCGCGAAATTCCAACGGTTGATGATGGAGATTTCACGGTTGAAAGATTTGAAGAGCTTTATAATAGTGATCTGGCAAACAATCTGGGTAATTTGGTTAATCGTGTTTTTTCCATGACCAATAGATATTTTGACGGAGTTGTTCCAAGAAGATCCGCTAAAGATGAAAATTTTACCGTAAAATATTCGGCAATGTGGGAGAAATACCATGATGCAATGAATCAATTTAATTTAAAGAAGGCTATTGAGGAGGTTATTGATCACGTTGATGGTGCCAATAAATATATTGAAGATGAAAAACCATGGTCCGTTGCCAAGGAGGATCAGGAAAAATTAAAGGATATTTTATATAATTTGCTGGAAATGTTAAGACATGTCGGGAACGCTCTTTATCCTTTTATACCTGAGGCTGCGGAGAAAATACTAAATGGACTTAATCAGAAATCTGTTTCGGATAATTTTGGGGATGCTGAAAGATGGGGAACTTTAAATGAAGGAACAAAGCTCGGTAAAGTTGATCCATTGTTTCCGCGAATAGAAAATTCGAATTAGCTAGAGCCCTATAACTATTTGTAGGACCCATCTGACAATGAAGTATGAGAATATTATTACAAGCATTCCGATTACTCCGTAAGTTAGTGTGCTTTTTGCGAATTCAAGTTGTTGTTGATTGCCCATTGAGGTTACATACATAATTCCTCCAACAGAAATAACAATTACAGCTATTCCACCGGAAAGCATAAGTACCGCTCCGGCCAGTATTTGGATGAAGGCATTTATCGGTTCGTCTTCAAAACCCGCGCATAATTGAGATTCTTTGTTCCAGGTGCCTCCGGCTTTTTTGCAATCTTCTTCGCTACCTGTTCCCGGTACTCCCGGAGAGTTGGTCGGTTTTAAGCTTGGATCAATTGTTCTTTGCGCGTTTGTCATTGGAACAATCGCAAGTCCAATTATTATAATAAACAGTAATGTAAGTAGTTTTTTGAACATGATCTTTTAAGGGTTGAAGAATTGAAGCTTGGTAATTCCGGTAACCAAGGCAAGAGCCAATGCGCAAATTACCATTGCTAAAACCGTGTAAGTTAAAATGCTTTTTGCTTTCCCCAGCTGTTCGTCATTGCCTTGTGAAATCAACATAAATACGCCTGAAGCGAGAAAAGAAATGAAAGCAAGTATGTTCGCAACAACTAGTGCATAGTATGTAATTTGTCCTAAAACAAGTCCAGGATCCGAGCTTGGTAGTGAAGCTATGTAATCTGTTGAAGTTACGTCGTTTCCTTCCGTTGTAAATGTGTATATTAAGTCGTCCAGATTTGGTCTGTTTGTCGTGCTATTTTGAGCATTAACAATATTAAACATAAGTAAGAATGTTATTGTCACAAAAATTCCCGTTTGTATCTTTTTTAATATTATCATTTTATTTGAGTTACCTGGAATCCCGTGAAGAAAATAATCTGAACAATCGAGAATGAAAGCAGGCTTATTATTAGTCCTATTACCGCAAATGTTATCGCTTTTTTTGCATTTCCCAATTTTTCCTCATTTCCATATGCGGTTAAAAATTGTATCGATCCAAAGATTATAAATATTACGGAAAGTGTTATAGCAAGTCCCGTAACTGTTCTTGCTACATGAGGCAGTAAATTTGATGTTAGATATATACTGGTATCTTCAAGTTTATGGCTTGAATTTGGTCCAGGTAGAGTAGATATGTTTGGTATTGTAGGGGAAACTGTAGTTTGGGTAGTTGAAGTTGCCGCCGGAGTTGCGGGAGGCGTGGGTGTTGTACCCTGAGCAAAAACAACAGGCATGGCGAACTGCAGGGCAATTGCGCAAAGAATAAGGACGATTGCTAATTGTTTAATTGCCTTATACAAAGAAAGTTGGGTTAATAGTGTAAAGTATTAATCCGGATAAAAACAAAACAATAAGTCCCAACAAAGATTGCATTATTCTGTTTTTAAATTCGTCTATTTTTGCTGAATCTCCTCCGGCAGCTGATATCCCAATGCCGCTGTATACAAGTGTGAAAACTGATATTATTCCTATTGTTCCGGCTGCCCACAAATAAATCATTCTTACGTATTTAAAGATCAAGTTACTTCCCGAATCCGCCTGTAGAATTTGAATTCTCTGGCAGCTGACGTTAGTTCCCAGGTTTCCTCCGCCTTCACATTTTTCTTGAATTTTACAAAGGTTTGTCGTATTTTTATCCTTTGGATCTAGTATTTTACAAACTCTAAAGCAATAAACTGCATCAGGTCCTCCCAATGGTTCTTCCAAAATTACGTAAATTCCGCTCGATTGAGCAGATTGAACGTCTGCACATGTCACCTTGGCAGGTGTTGTAGTGCCTGTTTGCGCAAAAGCCATAGGTGCCATTAACCCTATAAAAACGAATAAACTGATTGATGCTATGATTTTTTTAATCATTTACGCCGTGAAAAATAATGATTGAACAAAAGTAACTATAATAAGAGATCCGAATGCGATTACTATTCCCAAGATTGAATACAAAATCATTTGCTTACCTCTTGTTTGTAATTGTGAATTTCCGTGTGAAGCCATAAGGATTAAGCCTCCCGTGATAAGAAAAAGTAGTGCAAATGATCCAATTATTTTCGTGAGTAACTCGATAATTTTTATTACAAAGTATACAAGTCCGTTTTTTAATGTTGTCTTAGTCCCATCTTTAGGAGTTCCTGAATCAAGATATGTTTGCCCATCGGGTATTTTTAGCCAATCACTAACTTTAAAACTGCCAAGTTTATCTTCTTTTGCTTTTGCATCTATTAGAGTTGTATCTGTTGGAGTTGTTGAAGTTTCTGTTGTCCACTGAGCAAAAACAAGCGGTGCCGAGATACCGACAACTATCAGGAATAAAACTAATTTTGATATTAATTTATTGAACATCCATTTCAGGTGGTAAAAATGTAAGTGCCTCCTGTTCATCAACCAAATCGGCTTCAATAAGGTCGGTTAGACATTTTTTCATTGATTGCATGCCTTCCTGAGTGCTTGTTTCAATTACAGAATCAATTTGATGAGTGTTTCCTTTTCTAATCATGTTTGCCACTGCGTGGTTGCCGAAAAGTATTTCATAAGCACCAATTCTGCCTTTCCCGTCTTTTGTTTTTAATAAATTTTGCCAAATTACAGCTTTTAAACTTTCTGCAAGCTGTGCTCTTATTTGGTTTTGTTGTTCGTGTGGAAATGCGTCAATAATACGGTCTATGGATTTTGCCGCTCCGCTTGTGTGCAGAGTTGCAAATACCAAATGTCCCGTTTCAGCTGCCGTTATGGCAAGGGAAATCGTCTCAAGATCTCTCATTTCTCCGATCAAGATTACATCCGGATCTTCGCGTAGAGACGCTTTTAAAGCTTTTTGGAAGCTTAACGTATGATTCCCAACTTCGCGCTGATCTACAACAGATTTGTTGTTGTCATGTATAAACTCTATCGGATCCTCAATCGTAATTATATGCTTGGAGGATGTAGTGTTTATTTCATTTACCAGTGCCGCAAGTGTCGTTGATTTACCAGAACTTGTAGGTCCGGTTACAATCACAAGGCCGTTTGGAAAGTTTGGAATTTTGCGTAATTGTTCAGGCAAATTTAGCTCATCCATTGTAAAAGTCTTGTTCGGAATAACCCTGAATATCGCGCCTATTCCTTTTCTTTGAACGAACATATTTACCCTGAATCTTGCCACTGACTCTATATCTATCGAAAAATCCAAATCCAGCGACTTTTGAAATTGCTGTTTTTGCTGGTCGTTCATTATCTCAAGAAGATATTCTTCGGCCATTTTTTTTGACAGCGGCTCATGCTCTTTAATCTGGATTAAGTCGCCATTTATTCTCAAAATAGGTCTTGATCCGGTGATTATGTATATATCCGAAGCTTTATATTGCAGCGCTGTCCTAAAGATTTTGTCTAATTGAAGCGTCATTTGTGTGTTTGTTTTTATGTCTAAATTAATCATACAATTATATCACAAAATAACTACAGTATCAATCTAAATAAGGCTTAGAAAAGGGACAGAGGCGAGCTTTGCGAGACTCAAGTGCGAGCAAAATCTTATCGCGAGCTAGTTTTGAGCGGATGCGAACTCTTTTATTTCTTCGATAAGTTTAAAAGCTTCATCCCGTGTTTCAACTCTTACAAGCTTGTTTCTGTATTCCGAAGCGTTCGGAAAGCCTCTAAAATACATTGCCAAATGCTTTCTCATCTCGATCATTCCACGCTTTTCTCCTTTTGTTTTAACGCTCAAATCTATGTGCTTTTTTGCCAGTTCAAACCAGTTTGGAAGGGGATAATCCTCCTTCTTTCCCGGGTAAAAGGTGTCGTAAATACTTTTCATTATGAGTGGATTTCCAAAAGTTGCCCTACCAATCATAACTCCGTCCAAATTTTTAAGTTTTTCGACAGCAGACTCCGGGGAATCGACGTCTCCATTCCCGATAACCGGTATATTAATGCGTTTTTTTAGCTCATAAGCCGGATTCCAGTCAGCTTTTCCGGAATATCCCTGTTTTGTAGTTCTTCCATGTATTGTTAGTAGTTTTGCTCCAGCCGCCACCAATTTTTCACAGAAGGAGAAGAAATAATTCTCATCAAAATTTGCAAATCCAATACGAGTTTTAACTGAAACTTCCAACGAAGTGCTGTTTGATAATACATTTACTATCTCAGCTGCCAGATCAGGATTTTTCATTAATGCAGATCCGTGTTCCGACGCTATAACTTTCCTTGCCGGGCATCCCATATTTATGTCTATGGCCGCAGCGCCCATTTGTTCAACTTGTTTTGCCGCCTCTATAAAATGTTCCGGATATTTGCCAAAAAGCTGAACAACAACGGGTTGTTCAAGTTTATCTATCGTGATTTTGTTTTTGGAAACTTGGCTGTTGTATTTTAAAGCGTCGGCGCTTGTGAATTCGGTAAAGCAAATAACACCCGGAGCATAAGTTTTTACAAGTTGTCTAAAAGCCGAATCCGTATATCCTTCCATTGGAGCAAGCGCAACAATCGGACGGTCAACATTTGTCCAAGAAAATTTCATCGGGAATTTTTTATAAACCAAATAATCCCAGTAGTCGTTCGAATAAAGGGTTTAGCCATCCGCTAATAAAGGCAAACACAAGGCCTCCCGTGACAGCTAACAACAAAATTGTAAGTATAATTTTGCCAATGTGTGATTTCTTTTGAACTATTTGTTTTGAAACTTCTTTTTTAAGTTCCGTCTCAACTTGCGGTGTCGGCTTAACAACCGGCACAGCTGTTATGGGTTTCTCTCCAAGTTCTTTTTTTGCCAAATTCAGAAGGCTTTTAACCTCGACATTTTCCTTTTCTACAGACAAAATCTCTTCGCAACCTTGCTTAACTTTTTCAAAATCTTTTTCTTCGATCCAGTTTTTAACTTTTTCAACAGCCTGTTTTATTGTAACAACCTCGGCTTGTTTTGATTCATCCATTTTAAAATAAAATTAGAATGTGGTTAAATCGTCATAATCTTCGTCGTCATCCGTTTTTGGCAGAACATTCTCAATTGCGCCCCATTCGCTATCTTCAAGGTCAGGCACGATAATAGTTACCTTGTCTCCAACTTCAGCTCTAAAATATGTAACGGAAGCAAGAAGAACTTTGTAGGCTTTTCCTTGAGTTATAACCTTATATTGACCATCTTCCTGAGTAAGAAGCCCGACTATTTTCTTTCTTTCCGTAGGACCTATTTGCTTGTAAATAAACGATCCGTCATCCTGAATTGTTAATTTAAGAACATCTCCCGGCACAAGCTTCGATTTACTGGCATAGTTAGCGGGAACTGGGTAAGTCCTTTTATCAGGTCCTATCATTGATTGTCCGTCAAATACACCTTCGACGACTTTTCCTTCAGGGGAGTCGGACATGCTTAAATCGGCGGCGGATTTCTTGTATTTCTCGCTTAAATCGCTTTTACTTCCACCAAGTTCAATAAGCAATTGCTTTGCACTTCGAATACTTGATTCAGCGCTTTCCAGCATTTCTTGAAGCAACGCAATTTTAGAAATTTTACTCATGTTTATTTTTGTTATGTTTATATTGTGTATATTATATCAAACCAATTTTTCTTAGTCAACAAAACTGGCTTTATAATGCGCTAAAACGCCTTTTTCTGTTTACGTTTTTGCAAAAGGTTTTGTAATATAGCTCTTCTGGTTATCCCGACATTTGAGAATATCCTGAACGTAAAGACTACGGTTGCTGCAAGATATAGGTCCAGGCCAAGCTTGTCTCCCAGATAAGTTATTCCTATCGCGAGGATTACATTAAAAAACAGTCCGGTTAAAAATATTACCGCGTTGTAATGATCTTTTGTAACTTCAGCCCTTATTGCTCCAAAAAGCGCATCCAGAATGCCGATGCTTATAACGGCCGTGTATCTTGTTAATTCAATTGGAATAGGGATATTTATTGCTAATCCGGCCAATACTCCGATAAGTATTCCAAGTAATGCCCAAATCATAAGATGCTTATTTTAAAATGTTCTTACCTACTTTTAAATATCACACGTTCGCCATTTATGCTAGAGATTCTCAAATCAATGTATTCAAGATTCTCCGTATAAATGTTCAATTTTGGGATGGCGTCTTTGAGTTTGCTAAATTGCTCCTGTAGCGTGAGGTTTGTATCAAGCCAGATTGTAAAATCTCTCTCGGTTTTTAAATGTATCTCTTTTTCTCTTTTCCAATATTCGGCATCAATAATTTTCATGCCAAAAAGTTCTTCGTAATCGTAAACTGCATCCAAAATGTACTCCAATGTCTCCTTTGGGAGCCCATACTCATTTAGTTCCAGTGCTTTTTCCGTTTTTACCTTTATGTAGGGCAGATTTGGGTTCTCGTAGTCTTGTTCAACAAGAAGCCCTATTTCGTTTATTATGAATTTTTTCTGTGTATCTCCTACAATATTAAAGATATTTGCCGTTTCATCATAATTTTTGTATTCCATAACGAGTGTGTCGGGAAAAACTTTTTTAATTTTTATTGTTTCGATTTCAGGATATTGAGCCTTAATTGTCCTTTCTATCTTTCCGGAATCTATAAAAACCAGGTTTTTGTTTTTATAGACACGCAAAAACTCATCGAATTTTGAGTTTTCCTGCACTATGTCGTCGCCATAAATGCGCCATTTCTCCGTCTGGAAAAAGTTGCTAAAAATAGTCGTATAAATGATAAAAATAGTCAGTATCGGAAGGCCAACTATAAGAGCCCATTTTTTTAATGGGAATCCTTTTCTATACGAAAACTTCAATTCTCCCGAATATCTTGTTGCTTTGCCGGCTTTTTTTGGGAGCCTTTTTCTGAATAATAACTTCCTGTGTGAATAAGGAGATCTTATCTCCTGTATCCTGCTTTTTGAGGAAGCTTTTATCTTGCGCCTTTTTTTACCATTGAAAAAAGCCATGCATATTAGGTTTACTTGGCTTTTTTATCTTAACTTTCCTTAATCAATTAATAAAGGAAAAATTATTTTGAAACTACTGCTTCACGTCTTGCGCGGGCTTTTGCCTTATTTCGGCGGTTTCTAAGCTTGCTTTTAGGACGTTGCTGGTTTGTGCTATGCACTCCGTGTTGCTTAGATGAGCTTCTATTAGTCATGGGCTGGTTTTAAGGTTTGTAAGAATTTGTCGGTATTTTCAGCGTCTTTTAATCGAAACTCAAAATACTGTCTTTCAACCTTATAAAGCTTTTTTAGTAATTTTACAAGATCTTCATAACTCGAGTTTGCTATCGCCGCTGTCATCTGCCGTCTTTCGTCATCGGAAAAGTATCCGATTACCTCAAGAACGTGTTTTATTTCGCGATGTAAGAATAGTAGTTTGTCCATTATATTTGATCTTGGTTAGGATATTTTTCTCTGTAATCACGGTGAGCACCCCATAGTGAGTACCAGATGTCGGCTGCCGCTTTAAATGTTTCTTTTGCTGCTAAAAGCCCGATTTTTGTTACCCAAAGCCCACCCATGGCAAGATATTTCGCAGTAAATCCAATTGCTTTTGCTCCCGTTTTTGAATATTCGAGGAGTCTGTTCCTGTTGAATTCCGAAACTTTTTCTACTGCGTCAAGGTTTCCTGCTTTTATCTCGGTAAGTTTTGCTTTTTCTTCGGCGTTTATAATATTTTGTATTTTTTTAAGCTGGTCTATTTGAACTTTGTTAAACATTTCTTGAACCTTATTGTGCATTGGTAGCTGACTTGGGATTACTCCGTTTTCAAAACTTTGCTGAGCCAAGAATTGATCTTGTATTAATCTCGGCAGTTGTTCGTTTCTTAAAAGCATAAGTTCTCCGGTTTTGCCTATTACTTCTCCAGCGCGAGTATTTGTTTCTGTGAGTGGATTTGTAATTTCTGCAGGTAAGTCTGCCGGTTGTTCTTGGCCGGTACTACCTGCATTGAGGCTTCTTTCCTTGTCTGTATTTGGATCTGTAAACATACTTTTTGTTTTTAGTTTTCGTATCATTTTACCATATTTTGGAGCTTGAAACAATACGGTGCTTGCATTTTTATATTTTTTGAGTACAATACAGGGGCATTTAAATGAACTTAAACGAAACGATATGTCAAACGTATGCCAAATAACCGGAAAAGGACCATCTAGTGGTCATAATGTGAGTCACTCGAATCGTAAGACAAAGAGAAGATTTCTTCCTAATATTTTTAAGAAGAAAGTTTTAAATCCTGAAACAGGGAAATGGGAAACCATGAAGGTTTCTGCTCATGGTCTTAGAATTCTTAAGAAAAGAATGAAGTAATTACTGATTTTTTTCTACGGTCTCTTCCTTAAGATGTGGTCTGAACGGCCACATTTTTGATAGGTAAATAAAAGGTGTGTCCATTAAGGCTATAATAACTTTTATGATGTATGTAAAAAGTATTATTTGCCAAACATTTTCATTGTTTGCAACAATTCCGTAAAGTCCGGCGAATGTGAAAAATATTGAATCAAAAAGCTGTGAAATCATTGTCGACACATTGTTTCTTAGCCATAACATTTTACCTTTGGTTGCTTTTTTTATTGCCGAATATATAAAGATGTCCAAATTTTGTGATAATAAATATGAACACATTGAGGCCAAAACTATCCTTGGAGTTACCTGAAATACCGTTACCAAAGTGTTGTGTAAAAAAGTTCCGTTTTCAAGTGTGCTTGGGGTATACCATATTGTAAACTGTGACATTATTATGAAAAATACCGAGGCGAAAAATCCGACCCAAACTGCCTGACGCGCTTTGTCTTTTCCATAGTGTTCGCAAATCATATCTGTTCCAAGAAATATTGAAGCATACATAACATTCCCTCCGGTGATTTCAAGACCGAAAACATTCATCATTTTAAGTACAAAAATATTCATTATAACCGTATTTACTGCAATAAATGCCATAAGCCAATTTAGGCCAAACTTAAAGGCTATAAGCGTAAAAGAAAGTCCTATGATTATTTCGAAAAGGAAAAGTATTGAATTATCCATTTTATTGTTTTTATGCTTTATTTATCTATCTCAAGATATACCACATTCTTGATGAAAAGGTTAGTTTTGATGTACAATTTAAAAAACAAACAATGTTAAGTATGGAAAAATTCGATGTTGTTGGAATAGGTGGGGCAACCGTTGACCATTTAAATGTGGTTGATCATTTTCCCGAAGAAGATGAAAAGACGATTCCAAAATTTTCATCAGTTCAGGGTGGAGGTCAGGCTGCAAATGCAATTGCTTGTCTTGCAAGGCTTGGGGCAAAAACCGCAATGATAGGGACGGTTGGAGAAGGTTCTATAGGACAATTTGCCATTGATACACTTAAAGAAAACGGAGTTAATACGGATTGCATGACTGTTCAAGAAGGTCATGCGCCCGCGCTTTCAAGCATTATTATTAATGAAGAAAAAAGTACAAGAACGATTGTTGCAGACAGAGGCGACTTAAAGACTTTCCCGATTGGTGATGATATGTATGAAATGATAAAAAATGCCAGAATTATTCATTCCGACGCTCATTTCCCGGAAGAAAACATGAAGCTTTTAAAGTTTGCGCGTGAAAATGGAATTAAAATTTGTGTTGATGCCGAACCTCATACACCAAATGCCAAAGATTTTGTTAAATTCGCCGATTATCTTATTGTTTCAAGAAGGTTTGTTGAGCAGCTTTTCCATCATGATTATGAAAAGGCGTTAAAAGAATTTATTGAAAATGGTGCAGAAATAGCAATTATAACGCTAGGAAAATATGGAGCCATTGGTATGCAAAAAGGGGATACCACTCCTACGACAGTTACGGAATATCCTGTGGATAAAGTTGTGGATACAACAGGTGCCGGAGATGTTTTTCATGGTGCTTTTTTATATGGGCTTTTACAGGGCTGGGATTTAAAGAAAAATATGAGGTTTGCAACGGTTTGTGCAGGGTTAAAGTGTACAAAAATCGGAGGAAGATTAGGTGCGCCTACTTTTGAAGAAGCAATGGCTGTTTTGGATGGATGGAGTGATTAAAAGCACGAAAATATTATAGATCGCCTCTTGATAAACGAGGCTTTTTGTTGTATAATGATTAGAAAACAAAAGCCGAAATAAAAATCCGTTTATGAGTTTTCCCCTCAAAATAAAGGCGATTCTGTGTATCTTTGGCCTTGCCACGCTTGGCTGGGGTAACTGTGTATATGCATCTTCGTATAGTTCCAGTTTTAGTTTGAACGACGAGGCTCTTGATTTTGCGCATAACACCGGGTCTTTGGAAAGTGCTTCTTATAGTATGGATTTGAGTGGAATATTCTGGACTGATCGTCCAAGTGAATCTGCATCATTTAAAATTATTGATGCGAACAGTGATTTGGTTGCGGTGACTCCTCCAATTCCACCTACTCCGGGTGGTAGTGGTGGGTCTGTTGCGGGCGGAAGACCTGATTCGGATTCGGGAGAAACCGATTCCGCTTTAATAGGTGCTCTTCCGCAGGAAGAATCTCTTCCTGATTTGAATTTACATGGTGTTCCTGAAGATGAAGCCCCTGAGCCTTTGAAGCCCGTGAAGCCTGTCATACCTAATTATACCGAGGTTACAAAAATTGAGACCGCATATGACGATTTCGACGGATGTTCGGCTCAATTTGAGGTTAAGTACATGGATACAAATCCTTATATAAATGATACAGACAGTGATAGCGTTGAAGATTGTGATGAAGATTGGGTTTATGGTACCAATCCGATTATGAAGAATGACAATTTTATTCATACGGGAATAGCAAAATCTGATGAGTTTGTTTATACCCAAATGAAACCTCTTTTTGTTGGAAGATCTGACTTTGGAATAAATGAAATTTATCTTGAAGATTTTGTTCAGCTTGAATTGAAACTGATCGATCCGTTTACTGAAATCGGGATGTTTTTTCTTGAATTAAAAGATGATTTAAATTTTATTGGCGAAAGTGAAATCGAACTTATTAATGGGACTTATTATTCAACTTTATACGTTAAAGGAGAAAAACAGGAAAAAGCTGATGAAGTCTTTGTTGATTTGGATAAAGATTATGAGCTTTTAAAGGTTGACACTCCTGACAGGGGGACTTTAAAGAGTAATGGTAGATATGTTTATCTTGAAGGTGAAACCGGCTCAAATTATGGAGTTGTGGCTATGTGGGTTAATGAAGATTATGTAGACGTTTCTGCTGTATTGGCTGAGGAAAACGGAGATTATATTATTGCTTCTCCGGTTGAATTGGAAGACGGTTTATATTCCATATATATCTATTCGGTCTATAAGGATAACGACAAATTTATTCAGACCAATCACCATGTTATTTCAATAAAAATGGAGAACGGTGTTCCTTATATTCTTGGTAAAGTTTTGGAAAACAAAGTTCCCGAATGGAATGTTGAAAGTAATTATACACAGCATGCTTCCGCTGAAAAAACGGATTCCATGAATTTATTACCATACATAGTTTTCTTTACAATAATTTTTATTAGTTACCTCTTATTAATATGGAAAAAAGAAAATTAAAAATAATTTCTACGGTTTTAATGGCGCTTATTGTATCGATGAGTCTTGCTACAAGCGCATATGCCGTGACAACAACTCCTCAGAAAATGATTTACGAAGGACGACTTTTGAATAATTTGGGAACCACACCATTAACCGGATCTCATGACTTTAGATTTAGTTTTTGGTCTGTTAGTCCAATTGGAGCCGGTGATGTTGCCGGAGGAGTGATTAACGCTCTTTCTCCAACATATTCCGGATGGCAGGAAGTACAGGCGGTTGCTCCAAATGCGGACGGGTTCTTTAGTTTTGAGCTTGGAACCGTTACTCCGATTCCTCAGATTGATTCAACAAAGCATTTGTATTTGCAGGTGGAAATAAAGAAGACGGTAGATCCATTAACTTCATATGAAATTTTGGATAGAGCCCCTTCCGATCCGGCTTCAGACAGATCCCCTATAGGAAGCGTGCCTTACGCAACGAATGCCGATTATATAGATAACGCTGAACTTGGTACGTCTGCCGGAAATATAGTTGTACTTGATGCCGGTGATGTTTGGCCAATATCAACTGTTCCGGGAGGAACAAATTCAGATAATTTTGTTATTGATGATAACGATGATGCGATTGGTTCAGTTGGACTTCAGTTTGGAAATGCTCTGGGTAAAATTTTATCCTGGGATATGTTGAACGGATATTTCAATTTTAACGACAATGTAAATATACAGGGTGATCTTACCATTAGCGGAACTGTTGATGGTGTTGATGTGAGCTCTCTTGCTTCAACTATTAATTTGCATCTTGATGGAGGTGCAAACAAGCATGATGCTTCCGAAATAGATGTTGAGGCGATTGATGGGCATTATTATTCTGCAGGTTATGTGGAAACCGCAATTGATGATATTGATGAGCAATTATTTTCTTTAGCTGCAGCTTCATCAAATTTAAAAAAGATAATTCCTTCTTTATACGATGGTGTAAGTTATAAACCTGATGGAACAAATAATGTTGGAAGACTCTTTATTGATAGCGATATTGCAAACGGAAGAAACTTCTATGTTTGGCAGAGTACGCCAAACGCATTACAGGATTATGACGTTATAGTTCAAGTTCCTTTGCCTACAAATTTTACAGGTTGGAATTGGGCTACTCCTTGGGAATTCACTTACAGAAGTGATTCCGCAAGTTCACTGGATAATAAGGCTGACATTTATATATATGATTCAAACGGTGCGGCGGTTACTTTAACCGGCACCAGCACAAATCTTGCAGGCACATCCTGGTCGAGTACCTCAATAGGGTATGGTGGTGCGCCTACATTTACCGCTGGTGAAACTTTTATGATTGTAATCAGACTGCACTCAAGAAACAGCAATGAGATGGATATTGGTGAAATCTCATTAAATTTTAATTAATTTATCTATTTATTTATTAACATACAAAACCTATGAAAACGTTACGTATGAAAAAATCGCTACTAACATTTATAGCTTCAACTGTTGTCGCTATGATGTTGGTTGCTCCTGCAGCACATGCTGCAACTTCTGACCCGGATGACCTGGTTAACACTGAGGCATTTATGACTATTGCTCCAGGTGATGGTGCGGAAGATGTTGAACTTCAGTTCGGTACTGATGCTGCCGGACGAATATTAATGTACAACTTTGCCAATGACAGATTTGAATTTGGTAATGATTTATACGTTAATGGTGGACTTGAAGTCCAAAATGATATTGATCAGTATGGAAATACATTAACACTTGATTCCGATAATGTGGGAGCCGGAGCGGATGTTTCTGTAGTTGCTAACCAGGGATCTGATTCTGAGGGGGTTCTTAAATATAATGCCACAACAAATGAATGGGAGATTAGGAATAACGGAGGATCTTATTATTCCGTTACAACATCTAACGATATAACAAATTTGGATGGTGTTGATAGCAATTCATTCACTCTTGATCAGGATGATACAACGGGAGACGTTACTCTACAATTTGGTGCGACTCTTGCTGAAAGTTTAAAGTGGGATTCATTAAATAACAGATTTGTACTTTCTGATGATTTGTTTATTGATGGAAGTTTAACTTTAAACGGAATTCTTGATTTTGACCAAAATGAGGCTGTAAATATGGTGCTTCATCAGGGTATAGCTTTCCCTGGAGGTGCTGCCGTTGAAGGTCAGACTTTTTACAGAACCGACCTTGATGCGATGTACATCTACGATGGTGCGCAATGGGTTGCAATGGCTGATGCTCCGGGAGGACTATCTATTTTCCTTGCTCCTCAGTATCCAAATACAACTTATTTTAATGATGGAACAAATAATGTTGGTCGTCTTGCTTATGATTTTGATGCTACAAACTTTGAAAATTATTATAGATGGACAACAACAAAAGCGTTAATGCAGGATTATGATGTAAAAGTTAGAATTCAGGTGCCTCTTGATTTCTCATCATGGGATGTAGCACCTATTGAATTTAAATATCGAACAAATACGACAAATGCAGCTAACAATGTAATTGATTTATCAATGCTGGATACTGCAGATGCTGGCGTTACACTGACAAACAACGCAGGACTTGTAAGTTCGGTTGCGGGACAATGGGTTGAATCTACCAATATGACTATTGGAGGTACTCCAACATTTACTCCCGGCGATTGGCTAACTGTAACAATTAAACTTGCTACAACACAGACAAACTGGGCCGATGTTGGTTCTTTGGTGCTTAATTACTTGAGATAATTTAATTTCATAGGTTTTAAATTGCCATATAAAAAAGGTAAGCTCCAGGCTACAAAACGGGGCTTACCTTTTATTTGTTGTTTTTGAAATTTATTGTGAAGCTCTGGCACTTTCCGCCATTGCGTGTGCAATATTCTTTATTGATTGCGCAAGGCTGGCTACTGAAGAGTTTGTTGCTTCTGCCGTGTTTGCAAGATTCCATGCTTGCCCAGCCTGGTCTTCAACTGCAGAATAATTTTTATTTAGCCCTTCCTTGTAAGCGATTACAAGATGATCAAAAGCCTGCGCAATACTGTTTGCCGCCTGAACTATTGTTTCATTTGGAGAAATTGTCAGGGCGCTTTGAGTATATTGTAATGATTTTGCCGCGGAGTTTGTTGCTCCATCAACATTTCCAGAGTTTAGGTATTGTAATATTTTAATCATTTCCGCCTCGGCCATACTTAGGTAAAGTTGCGTTTCTCCTCCCTGAATATTTACAATCAATCTGTAAGTTATTTCAGCGACTTCTCCGCGGGTTAGAGCATCTGCTGGATAAATATTATTTGATCCGTCAGCATGTATTATATTTGTTGTTGCCGCATAATAAAGATATGGAATGAACCATTGTTTTAAGTCTTTTACGTCACCGAACAAAACTTCTGTTGGATTCTGATAACTCGTTAAGTTTATATTGTACGAAAGAAGGAGCATTTTTAAGTATTCAACAAGATTTACATTTCTTGAACCTTCAAAGTTGCCAGTAACTCCATCTCCGCTTACAACCCCAATATCTTTTGCTTTTTTAACATATTTTGCGAACCATAAGTCCGTAGTTACATCCGGGAAAGGATTTGCGTCAGGAGCCTGAAGGCTTTCGTATAATGGCAATATGATTATTTTAAGTGCTTCCGCTCTGTTTACCGATTTATCAGGCTTAAAAGTTCCGTCTTCATAACCCTGAATTATCCCTTTTTCATTAAGATAAGTAATTGCCTGGTAGTTGTCGTGGCTTGGGCTTACATCAGAAAAGGCTGCATTTACAGGGATTGCAAAAACCACTGTAAATACAATAAAACAGGTTGTTAAATAACCAACGGTTTTTTTGAAATGTGACATAAAAGATAATGGATAATGATTAGATCAATATCTATTATACGAATTTTTCTGAAATTACAAAAGGACTTATTGTTTTTTATCCGACATTTTTGGAAGTTCTACCTGTGGTAAGTGTGCAATTTCATAATTCAAAAAGAATGCCAACAAAGTCCTCAAAACAACCAATACTGCAAGAATTACTATGTCGTTTATTGATGGGCTTAGGAGCGTTTCTATTATGTCTCTGCCTATGAATACTTCAAGACTTAAAACCAGATAATTTCCCAAATCTATTCTAATTTGCGTTATTAGTTTTGCCGGAGAAATTCTTTTTATTGCGCATGTAGCAAACACAATCAGCATTTTGAAAATGCCAACAAAAATTATCGCAACTCCTATTATTTCCAAGGCCTTTATAATGTATTGAAAAACTATTTCCATATTTTTGGTTATACAATTAGTACATTATACCAAAAATATGCCTTATTTTGTAGCCTTTTCAACTAATATAACCTTAAATTCTCCAACTCCTTTGGTTTCTACAACCCTAGGTTCTCCATTAGCTACAAGCATTTTTCCTCCATCCTCCAGATATTTTAAATATGTGTCATATGGAATTAAAAATTGTCCTCCATCAGCTTTCCCAAGGACGCGAGCTACTTTGTTCATCTCGTGTCCGAAAATAGTGTAATCAACTCCGGCCCCCGGTTTTTCCGCATCTCCATATATTCCAACCGGGTCTTTATCAACAATTCCGCATCCGTTTGCGAATATAAGTCTTCTTGGAAGTTCAAAATCATGTTCTTCTTGCTCGGCATTAGAACATTTGTCAAGAATTCCCTGAAGTTCTTCAGAAATTTCAAATGCCAAATCCATATAATTGGCGAAGTTTGGTTTGTCGTTTCCAAAAGCATCAAGACCATTCTCCGTGTATGGAGGGCCAATCAAAACTATTGTTTCATCTCCAACGTATTTATCCAGTACCACATTATATTTTTTCTCAATAACCAGTTTGGCTTCACTAACAAACCTTGTCATTATTTCATCTATTCCCCATGCGTTTTTAGGACTTTTTTCTGCAAGCTCACGCATAGTTCTGCTGTAGTCGTCTATGTCTGAATAAAGAACTACTACTGGGTGTGGTTTTGGCATTTTTTCCAAGTCATTGGCAAGATATTTGTCTGCAGGTGCCGCCCCAATTAGTTTACTTAACCAATGTCTTGCTTCTTCTCTACCCAAAATTATTCCTTCAAGGAAGCTTAATACGTCGGTAACTATTCCCCTTTGAGCATCATCGTTACATGCAACCATAATGCTTCCTATTCTTTGTCTATCAGTTCCTTTGTCAATTTTTAGTTCGAAAAATTCACCACCATTTTCAAGAGATTCTTTTGTAAATCCTATAAGGTCGGCATTTTCTTCTACTTTGTCACGATCAATAAGAACATCCCAGGATTTCGTCTCTCCGGGTTTAAGATTGCATGAAAATGCTACCGGCTTTTGTAAAACTTTACTAAGTAATTGGCAAAGCTGTGTACACATTCCCGTCCAATCTTTAAATCTATTTTCGGCTAGAATTTCTCTTTTCTTTTGCGCTATTATCTTTTTTACTTCGTCCTGAAGTCTTTTGTTCAGAAAAGTGTCTACCATCGCGCTCATATTTGCGCAACGTCCAAAGACAATAGGATGTATTTTTTCTCCTTCAAATCTGTATTCAAGATATCCAAATTCTTTTTCACCAAAACTTAATTTGAACATTAGTCTGGTTTCATCTTCTTCCGTGCATTCAACTTTGGTCCAATCGACAATTAATTTTTTATCTTTATGTTCCTGCCATTCCAAAAGATTTATATTTGTGTGTTCGCATATCTCGGAATCTGTTTGTGAATGGGCATGCACAGTGTGCTCTTGTACTTCGGGATCAGGGTTAATATGAGTTAATCTTACTTCTTTGAAATTTGAAAGATCCTTTAAGTTTTCCTCTATTTGTTGAAGTACCGCTTTAACCGCTGTCTCAAAATCTTCATTTCTTGTCTCATCTATTACAACATCCAAGCTTGTTAAGGCGTCTGCGCGCATATCTCCATCAAGAAAGCCCTTTAATACACGGTAAACCAGGTTGTTTACATCGGCTACACGTTTTTTTATTTCCGGACTTGGATTTGTTTCTTCGATTGTATCCAATTCATAACCAAGTATGTCGGCAAGGGTTACCTCTCCTTCTTCAAATCTTCTTAGTAATGGCTCAAGATCCTGTGGATTTAGTACGCTTTCATTATTTTGTGAATTTAACTCTCGTATAATACTGCTAATTGTGTCTCTGTTTCCCTCCGGAAGCTCAATTTGCGAGAAATGCAGTGCCAATTTAATGCGATCTGCAAGATTCTCGGGAACTGGCCCTTTGTTCGCATGCCAAAATTCCCCAAGTTGAAGAGCTTTATCGAAAGTTTGTTGTTTATCCATATGTGTATTTAAGAACGGTAGACAATAATACTCAATAACCTGATTTTGTCAAAAATATTTTATGGTATTATGTGTGTGAAATTAACGTAATGATATTTATGAAGAAAAAAACTTTGTATTTAGTCAGGCATGGTCAATCCGTTTATAACAAGCTGAATATTCTTCAGGGTCGAATTGATAGCCCTCTTTCCGATGAAGGTGAAAATGAAGCTAAAGTTATTGCTCCAAAATTCAAAAAACTTGGGATTAAACATGTTGCATATTCGCCTTTGCTTCGCGCAAAACAGACGGCAATGATAATAAATGAGCAATTGAATCTTCCGACCTCACAGTGGGTAGACATACAGGAAATGAGTTTTGGTGATTGGCAGCACGAGCTTAAGTATGAATACTGGGATGATTTTAGTCATGATTTTTATGAAAAAGGGACTCCTCCCCCAGGGGGCGAATCAAGGGATCAGGTTTACAGAAGGTCTGAAAAGGAGGTTCACAATATTTGCAAGAATGTTAGTGAGGCCCCAATACTTGTTGCGTGCCACGGAATGGTTATAAGAATTCTTCTTGGCGAGTGGTTTACCAATGCAAGCGAAAAAGGCTTTAGATCGATAAAAGTACCAAACCTTGGAGTTTTTAAGGTTGAAGTTGAATACGACGAAACAAGGATAAATCCGATTTCGTGCAAGCGTGTTAAATTATCTTCTTAAGATCCCCGGATTTCTTAGTCCTTCGTATCTTATAAGTTCAAGGGCATGCTGCTCTCCGAGCATTTCTTTGGACAGGGGATCGTCGTAATCACTGTCGTAAACAACTTTTGTTATACCGGCATTAATAATCATTTTTGTGCAAATACTACATGGATGTGTATTGCAATATAGTGTTCCACCATCAATGTTTATGCCAAATTTGGCCGCCTGTGTAATGGCATTTTGTTCAGCGTGTGTTCCACGGCAAATTTCATGACGTTGTCCGGAAGGAATATTTAATTTTTCTCTCAGACATCCTCCGAGTTCTTTGCAGTGCTTCATTGTTCTAGGTGCGCCGTTGTAACCGGCGGTTAGTTGTTGACTGTCTTTTGCTATTACGGATCCTACTTTTCTTCTTAGACATGTTGATCTTTCAGCCCAAAGATATGAAAGCCCCATAAATACTTCATTAAAATTTGGCCTGTCTTCTCCGCTTAAAAGATTTAAGAAGTGTTCAACTTTTTTCTTTAGCTCTTCGATTGTTCCTTCGTTAACTATAAGATAGTCCGACATATCTATGCATTTTGAGACCTGTTGTCCGTCGGCCGGTTGTCCTTTTCCTTTTTCCGTGTCCAATTTTTCAAGAATTTGTTCTTTTGTAATACTATCTCCTTCTCTTTTTCTTGATAAAACTCTTTCTACTATTGTTTCCGGAGAAGATGTTATCCCGATAAGGTTAAATTCATTAAGTTTACCGAGCTCTTTTGCTTCAAGAGGATTTCTTATCCCGTCGATTACCCAATTTTTTTCCGATTCGTTATTAATTTTTTCCGCGATTTTTTTTGCAAAATAATTTGCCCCGTTTTTGCTTCTTAATTCGTTTCCTATTGCAATCAAATTTTCGCGTGTGTGTTCAAGCTTGCGTGCGGTTGCTTCTTCACGCACAACGTCGGAAAGTGAAGCGTAAGAAAAATCTTTTTCTTTTAGTATTTCAGCAATTGCTCCTTTGCCACTGGCCAAGTATCCCGTTAAACCTATATACATAAAAAATGCGTTTAAGATGGCAACAGTGTATTACCTAATGGTCTATTGGATCAAGAGGTTCTTTTTGTTTTTAAATCGAAAATATAAAGGATGAATCCGGCCAAGATTGTGGTTATCCCGGACACAAAAAGCGGCAGATAGTAGCCATAATGTTCTCCCAATGGACCAAATAAGAATGCCGATAAAGATGCTCCCATGATTTGCGCAAAAGTTATTATACTGGCGTTTCCTCCTATTCTTTCTATGTTGAAAATACTTACTATGCCGTAATAAATACTGAATATCATTGCTCCGTCTCCAAATTCATGGAAACATCTAACGGCGAAAGCAAACCAAACATTTGTTTGTAGGGATAACAGTACATGCCCTATGCCTGAAATAAAAAGCCCAATATAAAATACGTATCTCGGATTAAATCCTCCGGCAACTTTTTTGCCAAAAAATAAAGAACTTAATCCTACAAAGAAAACCGATCCACCAACAAACAATCCTATTTGTCCCGAATTTAGGCTGAATTGATCTTTTAAAAATAATGAATACGATGTTGTTTCCGCTCCATAATGGAAGGTGAATAAAAACACAACAAGGATAAATAGTAGTACTCCTTTTTGGAGTATATCTTTTTTATATTCTAGAAGTTTAAACGAAAACGTGTATGTTATGGGTAAAAAAAGTGAAATAAAAACTGCAATAAAAAGAAGAATTATTATTATGGATATTGTGGATTCGAATCCAAAGCTACTAATCATATATCCTCCAGTCATAAATCCAAGTGCTTCTATTAAAATTACATATCCAAGATATTTCCCAAGCTGAATTGGCGATCTTTTTTTGTCGATAACTTTAAATGTCATGGAGTCTATTGAAACATTGAAAAGATTCTTTCCAAGTCCGCCGCAAATAAAAGCACCGGCAAGCAGAATTGAATTTGTGACAGTTAGTAGTCCAAGATAATAAAACATACTTATTATCAAAGCATATAAGATCATTCTTTTTGAATGTATGCGGTCGTTCGCTATTCCGGCAGGAAGAGTTGTAACTATTGCCATTAAGTTTGCAAGTCCTATAAAAACACCTATTTCAAATCCGCTAAATCTTTGTTGTACAAGAAAAACCGGCACGAAAACCCAGAACATGCTGTAAATAAATCCATGTATCGATTTTGTAATAACGGGTAGCGCAAGTGGTGATTTCATGAGGTTATTATCCGTTTAAATTGGCATATTGCAATAGATCTTTACCCTTAAATGTTAATGGAATACAATGTGGTGGATTTAGATTAACTTTAATATTATGAAGATAATTAAAAAAATAACAGCAATTTCAATTCTCTGTGTTGTTGTTGTTCCGTTTATTGAATCAACTGCTTTTGCAGAAGAACCGATAATTTTGGAAAAACCTTTATTGATCGAGCGTAATTATGATGTTTTTTTTGATGAAGATCCATATATCGCCGATATAAAATTTGAAACTATATTTAACGAAGATCCTTCCGATCCATACGCGAATGATAGTGGAATTCAAATTGAGTTGGATGGAGCTTTAACAAAAGATGGGAGGGCGGCATTAAATTGGACTCCTTATTTGAAGCCGAACTTTTCAATGTATAAAGTTGTACATGATCAGATTGATAAAAATCCATATTATCCAAAGCACGGGTATCTTGATTATTTTGAAAACTCAAGCAAGACCGGATATATAACCGGACAGGTTCCGGAGGGAAATAATTATTTTAGAATTTGCGTTATAACAACTGATAACAAAAGGGGATGTAGCAATACCGTGAGTTTATATGTTGATCCCGCTGCTATTTTGGAACAGAACTCAAATCTTGAGGAAAAAAATCAAGAGGTTGAAAACGTAAGACCTCAACTTGAAAATGTTGTTTCTACGCAGGATAGGAAAAACAATGTGTCTGAATCAGTAAGAGCAACATCCTTTCAAAAGGCAACCAAGTTTTTCGTGGACAATCTTGGTACAATAATAGGAGTAGTGGCAACTATAATAGCTGTCTCCGGATTTACATTCGCAGCAAAAAGTAAAAAGAAATCTATCTCGAAATATATAAATCAGATAGACGATACGTATTCCGAATATAAAATGAAGGCTAAAAGATGCGAAGCGGAACTTTATAGATTAAGAGATATAATAGATGAACAGCTTAAGACAGGGAAGATTGATGAAAGCGCTTACCAACTTCTTATGGGCAGAATAGAAGGATATATGATTGATATTCAGAAGCAGATAGTAAACGAGAAATTTGGAGGATTACCGGAAAGTCTTAAAAATCAAATGTTCCAGATGATGGAAAACGGAGAGATCAATGAGCATGAGTTCGAGACTATTCAGAAACTTGTAAAACGCTCTGAACTTTCCGCTTCGGAACAAGACAGTCTTATTGAGACAATTAGCGATTTTAAAAAGCAGGATGAAAGTATGAAGAAGAAAAGTAAAAGTGAATAACTAATTCATAAAAAGAATCATTCCCGTAAGAATTGTCGCAAAACATATCCAAAGAAAATAAGGAATTAGCATGTAAGAAGCTATCTTATTTATTCTGTATGTGCACATTATAAGTAGAACCACAAAAGTAATTAGAAGTGGTAGTTCTATAAAGGCCAGTAGTATGCTTTGCATTCCAAAAAACAAAATACTGTACATCCCGTTTAGTATTCCGTTTATCAAAAAGAGTGCTATTGCGATTGTTTTGTGCCTACTTTGTTCTTTTGGCGCCCCAAGTACAATTATTACCGATATAGCAATCATTACGTAAATTGCTGTCCATACAAGTATAAAAATCAAACTTGAGGGCTGTATGCTTGGTATTTTTAAAGTTGAAAACCAGGCTGTGTTTTGATCAAAAGTAATCAGCCCAAGCAAAAGCAGCATCAGCATAAAAAGTATCGCGATCGATATGAGTAGAACCTGTTTTGTTAGTTTATACCAAATTCGCATATTTAACAGCTAAGGCTTGAGCCTAAACATACGTCGTATCCTAGAGTTTTCCATTCGTTTATTCCGCCGACCATAGTTTTAACGTTTGTGTATCCAAGTGAATTTAAAATTTTGTATGCCTCCATACTTCTTCTTCCAGACCTGCAATAAACTATAATTTCATCCGATTTATTAAGATTTTCAACATTGGCAATTTCAGAACTTAATGAATCAAGAGGAACCAAGGTTGAGTTTGAAATATGTTGTTCGTTGTATTCTTCAGGAGCACGTACATCAATAATCTTTACTTGTTCATTATTTTGTATTTTTTCGTGTGTCAAAACGGCTGAAATTTCTTGAGTGTTGGTCTCAGTCGATTGTGTCGGCTGGATGGTTTTTGTTTCTTCGTTTGCGCATCCGGTCATTACAATTGATAGGGTGAAAACAGAAACTACAGTTATTATTATTTTGTTCATATCAAAAAACGTTATTGTACGGAGTTACAATACAATCTAATTAAGTTTACTGCAAGTAAACTTGAGTTAAATTTCAGAATGATTATTTTTAGAATGGCAAATCATCTATTGTGACTTCTTCTTCGGCATACGCAGGCGCATTACCAGCCATTTGCGTAGGTACCTGTTGAGAAGTTGATTGATTCAAACCTGCGTGCCCGGACTGATCCATTGGTATGCCTTCACCTTTTCTGTCGAGCATAATCATGTTTTCGGCAACTATTTCAGTTCTGTATTTTTTTGCGCCGTCTTCAGCTTCCCACGCTCTGGTCTGAATTCTTCCTTCGATGAAAACCTTTGTCCCTTTTTTTAGGTATTGTCCGCATATCTCAGCGAGTTTTCTCCAAGCAACGATGTTGTGATATTCCGCCTTGTCCTGTTTTTGTCCGCTTGCGTCCGTCCATGAAAGATTTGTTGCAAGGGAGAATGTTGTGACAGCCTGTCCTCCGGGGATCTGTTTCATTTCCGGATCGCGAGTTAGATTCCCGATTAATTGGGCTCTGTTAAGTGACATTGCCATAGTAACTTATGTTTAAGTGATTATATATATATTGATTCGGTAGCCGCAGTTTACTATAGGTATATTAACTTTGGAAATATATCTTATTGAGAATACAAATAAATAGTCGTATTGCATCATTTCGGATTTATTTCATGTGTAAACGTAATCGGCTCTCTGGTCTGGTAAAGATGATGCGTGTAACCAAAAAAGTATCCAAAAAGGATAGATATGAGTATACTTATTATTGTTTTTGCAATTATCTCTATTCTTTGTTTTGAAATAGATAACGGTTTTATATGCATAAGTATCTTTTTTTATTGGGTAGGCAGTCAAAGCTATCTATAGCTGAGCTTAAAGCTGTTGTGGGGGTTGGTAAGTCTTTCGGAGAGATATATATGATTGAGCTTGCTGATGAAATAGCCGATCCGGAGAAGCTCCAAGACATGCTTGGGGGAACTATAAAGATCGCGAAGGTTATTTCGGAAGAAAAATCTCTTCCGGCAATTCAGCAGAAATGTGTTGATTATTTAGATGAACATTGTGAAGGTAAGGTTATTTTTTCATTAAGTGTCTATAATTTTGCACACTCTCTTAAAAAAGATTTAAACAATTTGTTAAAAAATATTAAAAAGGCTTTAAAGAGCCGTGAAAGGAATGCCCGTTTTATTAATAAGCTTTTTGAAAATGTTCGTAGTGTGTCGATTTATGAAGAGAAGCTTTGTGAAAAGGGGAGTGATATGACAATTATCAAAACTCCGGATGGGTTTTTGCTTGCGGCCAGCGTTAGCGTCCAAAATTTTAGAGCATATTCAATAAGGGATTACGACAGGCCGGGGCGTGATGCGAAAAGTGGCATGCTTCCACCAAAACTCGCGCAAATGATGATAAATATAGGTTGTGGCAAGAATATTTCCGTGGTTTATGATCCTTTTTGTGGAAGCGGGACTGTGCTTATGGAGGCTTTGTTGCAGGGGCATCAGGTTATAGGGTCTGACATAAGTGAAAAAGCGGTTGAAGATACAAAGAAAAATGTTGAGTGGATAAAGGAGAAATTTACCCATGTTGGAAATAGTGTTATCGATGTTTTTCAGCAGGATGCCACTACTTTGGAGAGAAAGGACGTTACGATCACACCTCGAACCATTGTTTGTGAGACTTACCTTGGTCCGGCAATATCCAAGTTTCCTTCAGATCAGGAGAGAATAAATAATTTTGCGGAAGTTGAAAAAATAGTTGTTGGTGCCATGGGAAGGTTAAAAACTATTTTAAACAATAATGCTGATTTAGTTTTCGCGGTTCCTTTCTATAAGGGTCGTGATAAAAATTATTTAATAGAGGGCTTGGATAAGAAAATAAAGAATCTTGGCTATACACTTGTTAATTTTGATAACGCAGATACGGAAAGAGGCTCTTTATTGTATTATCGGGATAATCAATTGGTCGGAAGAGAAATATTCCATTTTAAAATTAGTTGAAAAGGGAGCTGATTTCATTTATATTGTTCCCGTTGCCCAGTAAGTAAGGATCTTTTTAAATACTGTTCCCGGGTAGCTCAATGGTAGAGCACCTGGCTGTTAACCAGGTTGTTGCCGGTTCGAGCCCGGCCCCGGGAGCCAAAATTCCAAATAGTACATTTGTTTTTAAGTGTGCTTTATTTGACATGAGATTTTTTGCCTGATAACATATCAATAATATTTGATATGTTGTTATGAAAAGCGTGGATAATAAATCGGTTCTATCTTTGCTTAAAGCTTTGGGAAATCCTATACGGCTTGATATTATTAATTGCCTTATTCCAGGTGAAAGCTGTGTTTGTAGAATATTTGAGCAGTTGGAATTACCTCAAAATCTTGTTTCTCATCATTTGGCCGTTTTAAGAGAAATTGGTTTGATAACTGCTCGAAAAGAAGGGAAATGGGTGCTTTATTCATTAAATCGCTCCTGTTTTGTTCAGCTAAAAAATCTTTTTGAATCTTTTTCTTTGGCGAAAAATAAAAAATTCAAATGTTAACTTATTTTTTAATTTAATAGATATGTCGATTTATACTTACAAATGTGCCGATTGCGACAATACATTCAATATCAAGTCCACCACTAAGGAAAAAGAGGAGAAGAAAGGGTCTAAATTTATTTGTCCAAAATGTCATTCGAAAAAAATCAGTCAGAAATTTTCCATCATAAACTTTTTTAAAAATGTTTTTAATGATGATGCCGAAAAAGAATGTTGTTGTTCGGATAAAAAAGGAAAGAATTGTTGCGGTTAATCAAAATTATTAAATATTTACAGATATGATTCAACGATTTGCAGATTGGCTTATATATTCGGTCTTTGGTCTTGATTCTGCTTCAAAGCTTGGAAGTAGTATCAATTATTTTGTTTACGATACGGTTAAAATATATCTATTGGTAATAGTGATCGTTGCCGTTATTGCATTTATAAGGACTTTTTTGTCGCCACATAAAATTAAAGAAGTGCTTGGAAGGCAAAAATTTGGTATTGGAAACATTGCCGCATCTATTCTTGGTGCGGTCACTCCTTTTTGTTCATGTTCATCTATCCCAATGTTTGTAGGTTTTATAAAAGCTGAGGTGCCCCTTGGAATTGCGTTTTCGTTTATCATCACTTCACCTCTTGTTAATGAGGTGGTTTTTGTTTTGATGGGTGGGACATTCGGCTGGGGGATTGCTTCTCTGTATGCTTTTTCAGGGATTGTTCTGGGAGTTGCTGCAGGAGTTATTCTTGGAAAAATGAAATTGGAAAAGGAAATTATTTTAAAACTTGGGGATGTTAAGGGGGAGAGTTTAAATCTTAATTATCTTCCAAAAAGTATAGATGGAAAAATCCAGTTTGCTCTACGAGACAGTTTTAAGACTTTCAAAAAACTTTGGCTGATTATTGCTATTGGTGTAGGAATTGGAGCGGCGATTCATGGTTATGTCCCGGCTGATTTTTTTCAACAATATCTTAGTGTTGATTCAATAATTGCCGTGCCAATTGCCACTTTGGTTGGAATACCTGTTTATGCCGGATGTTCAACACTTGTGCCGATTGTTTTTGCTTTTGTTCAACAGGGAATCCCATTGGGAACCGCTTTGGCTTTTATGATGGCCGTAGCAGGACTTTCTTTACCCGAAGCAATAATGCTTAAGAAAGTAATTTCCATTAAGCTATTGGCGATATTTTTTGGAATAGTAGCTGTTGGAATTATTTTTACCGGTTATATTTTTAATGCGATAACGTAATTCTATTTATAAATTTTAAAAAAACATTAAAAAATATTAACAAATGATTAGACGTTTTAAAAAAGAAGACGTTACAATTAACTCTATAGTAATGGAAAAATTATTTGATTCTAACTAAAACGCCAAATGTATTATCTGTACCTTCTAAAATGCGCAGATGAAACTTTGTATACAGGGATCACCGTAGATTTGAATAGAAGAGTTAACGAGCATAACACTTCTAAACTTGGAGCAAAGTATACGAGTATTCGAAGACCCGTTGAGCTTGTTTATTCGAGGAAATTTCGTAACAGGTCTCTTGCTTCAAAAGAAGAAAATCGGATAAAAAAACTTTCGAGAAAAGAAAAATTACAATTAATAAAAAAATAGTATATAGTGTTGGTATTATTTCAAACCCCCAAATTATGTCTAAAGGAAACGATAAACAAAAGAGAGAGAAAAAGAAACCAAAACAAAATAAAGATAAGAAAAAGTAATTTAACTATTGATTTAATTATTAAAAAGAAGATAATAAATCTAGTAAATCTGTAACCATACATTCAATGCCTGTAAAAAAGACAGCAAAGAAAAAGACAGTTAAGAAAGTAGCTCCTAAGAAGAAGGTAGCTAAGAAAGTTGTTAAGAAGGTAGTTAAAAAAGTTGCTAAGAAAGCAGCTCCAAAAAAGAAGACAGCAAAGAAAAAATAATTTTTCTCTTTCTGTAATCTTGAAACGAGAGAACATTGCCCCGCACTTATGTGTGGGGCTTTTTTTATTAATTAATATGATATACTTTGTATGAAAATATTAATAATCAGTTTCGATGTTTATTCATGAAATTTCAAGAGAGATAGCAACATTTGGAGGGTTAACGCTTAGATGGTACGGGCTTATGTTCGTTATTGGCCTGCTATTAAATTATTTTTATACTGTTTGGATTTTTAAAAGAGAAAAATATCCGGTTGAACATTTTGAGACTGCAGCAATATTTTTATTTATTGGAATGGTTGTTGGTGCTCGTCTTGGGCATGTGTTTTTTTACGAAGCTGGTTTTTATTTAAGTCACCCTATTGAAATTTTCAAAATCTGGAATGGCGGACTTGCAAGTCATGGTGCCGCTATAGGATTACTTGTTTTTTATTTACTTTGGTTAAAATTTCAAAAAGTTGAGTTTTCAAAGTATGTGGACGTACTTGTTCTTGGCATGCCTATAACAGCCGGGTTCGTTAGAATCGGTAATTTTTTAAATTCAGAAATTATAGGTAGACCAACCGATGGCACTTGGGGTGTTGTTTTTACAAAACTTGGCGAAGATTTCCCTCGTTATCCTTCACAGTTTTATGAAGCCGGTTTAAGTTTCACAATATTTTTTATATTGTTTTTTGTTTATATAAAATACTACAAGAAACTTCCGAAGCTTTTTATACTTTTCCTTTACGTCCTTTTATATTTCTCTACAAGATTTATAGTTGAGTTCTGGAAAGAAAGGGAATTTACACCTTATGGATCGTCACTTTCAATGGGTCAGTTTTTAAGTATACTGCCGGTTCTTATTGCTGTTTCATACTTTATATATATCGCTGTAAGCAAAAAGGCGCGTAAGGCGCGTTAAGATCCAATAGCGCTTACAACGGCTTTATATTTTTCGTGAATTACGCTTCTGTCGAATTCTGCAAATTCTTTTGTCATTGTTTCAAGTTCAAGGTCGCTAAAATATTCCATCGCCTGTTTGAAAAAATGATTATTTTCTTTATTTATGTGCTCAGGATAAAAAATCACAAGATCTTCAAGTACTCTGATAATCTTCTCGTAAGCAAGCTCATCTCCATTTGAATATTCAGTATTAGCTTCTTCAAGTTTCTTTAATTTTTCACGTGCCTGCACATGTTCTTCAAGTAATTCCGCCAAAATCGTTCGAAGTTCATCTGAAAGATCTTTTTGCCCTACCTCTCTAAATAGAATATCTTCTTCTTTGCCGTGATGTGTTTTATCTCCGTATGTAACAAAAAAGTCTATAAGCTTTTGTATTAGGCATGCATTAGCCTTTTTTTCTTTTATTGTCGGAAGTTTTTTCTTTATTATTGTTGTCAGTTTCGCGATTAAATTGTGTTCCTGCATAAGAAGATCAAGAGGGGACATGTAAATAGGTGTTAATTGTTTGTAAATATATATTTATGATAATTAAATAAACATTTACTCTCAAGGGCATTTAGTTATACTGTTGTTGGGTCAAAGAAAAAATTATTAATAAAAAAGATATGAAGTTTAAGTTGAATTATATAATTATACCTCTTGTAACCGTTGTGGTTGCGGTTGTTGGAAGCACATTTTCTTCTATTGGTATGCCTTGGTATGATGCTGAACTTATTAAACCTGCAATTAACCCTCCGAAATGGATATTCCCGGTGGCATGGAATATAATTTTTGTATTAACTACAATTTCCGCCCTTATAACATGGAATAAGCGTTATGTTGAAAACAGATTCTTGCTTGTTTTTAAGAAGAAAGAGATAGATGTTATTTTTCTGTTTGTAATGGGATTGTTTATAGCAAATGCAGTATTTAATGTTCTTTGGAGCCTTTTATTTTTCACTCTTCATCAAATTTCTTTGGCTCTTTTTGAAATGGCCATTCTTGAAATAACTATAATTTTAATAATGGGGCTTCTATGGCATAGATCAAAATTGGCTTCTTTGTTGCTTCTTCCATATGCCGCCTGGGTAGGATTTGCGACATATCTAACATTTCAAATAGTTCTTCTTAATTAAAATAACAACGTGATTCAATGGAATTAAAAGTAGGGCAGAAGGCTCCTGATTTTTCACTATCAGATCAAAATGGGGCTAAACATTCTCTGGTCGATTATAAAGGAAAATGGATTTTACTTTATTTCTATCCCAAAGATAATACTCCGGGTTGTACGCAGGAGGCATGTGCAATAAGGGATAGTTATCCCGATTTTGAGAAGCTTGGAATCACGGTTTTTGGGGTAAGTACCGATTCTGTTGCAAGCCATGAGAAATTTGCGAGTAAATTCGGGCTTCCTTTTATACTTTTGTCAGATAATGAAAAGGAAGTTATTGGAAAATATGATATATGGCGTTTTAAGAGAATATCATTTCTTATTGATCCTGAAGGAAATATTGCTAAAATATACCCTAAAGTTAAACCGGCTGAGCATGCACAGGAAGTTTTGCATGATCTGAAGGAATTAATGAATTAACTGATTAAAACTATGGAGAAAAATACTGAAAAACTTAAAAGGGGACTTGCCCAGATGTTAAAGGGCGGCGTTATAATGGACGTTGTGACTGCGGAGCATGCTCGTATCGCAGAGCAGTCCGGAGCATGTGCGGTTATGGCTCTTGAAAGAGTTCCTTCGGATATAAGAAGGGAAGGTGGAGTTGCAAGAATGAGTGACCCAAAATTGATTAAGGAGATTAAGAAGGCCGTGACTATTCCGGTTATGGCAAAGGTTAGAATCGGACATTTTGTTGAAGCTCAAATTCTTCAGGCTCTTAATGTTGATTATGTTGATGAAAGTGAAGTACTTACTCCTGCAGACGAAAAATTTCATATAGATAAAAGAAAATTCAAGATCCCTTTTGTTTGTGGGGCTACAAATCTTGGTGAGGCTCTAAGAAGAATTAACGAGGGGGCTGCAATGATAAGAACCAAAGGTGAAGCCGGAACGGGGAATGTTGTAGAGGCGGTAAGGCATGCAAGAACAATTCTTGAAGAGATAGCCGCTTTAAAAAATTCTTCAGAAAAAGATATAAAAGAATATGCAAAAAAAGAGAGAGTTCCATTTGAACTTGTTCAAAGCATTGCAGAGGAGCAACAGCTTCCGGTTGTTAATTTTGCAGCAGGAGGTATTGCAACTCCGGCTGACGCGGCTTTAATGATGCAACTTGGTATGGATGGTGTTTTTGTTGGTTCAGGTATCTTTAAATCAAGTGACCCGGAAAAAAGAGCAAAGGCTATTGTTCAGGCTACAACGCATTATAATGATCCGGATATAATAGCTAAAGTGTCTGAAAATCTTGGAGATGCAATGTATAGTCAGGAAATAAATAAATTGGATATTAAGTATGCGGAAAGAGGGTGGTAAACATATTACTGTTGGAGTACTCGCTTTGCAGGGTTCTTTTCTCGAACATAAAAAAATGATTGAGAGGCTTGGGTGTGAATCTTTGGAGGTAAGGAAGGTAAATGAACTGGGAAAAATCGATGCATTAATTATACCCGGAGGGGAGAGCACAACGATGAATCATCATTTGGCACTTGGCGATTTTAGAAGTGTATTGGTCGATAAAATAAATTCAGGTTTTCCTGTTTATGGTACATGCGCAGGTGCAATTTTACTTGCAAAAACAATTGATGGTAAAGAAAACAAAAACGGACTTGCCGTTATGGATATTGATATTTCAAGAAATGCTTATGGTTCACAAATGGATAGTTTTGAAGAAATTATAAAAATTGTCATTGATGGAGAGATATTAAATGTGCCGGCGGTTTACATAAGGGCGCCAAAAATAAATTCGGTTGGAAGTGGTGTTGAAATTTTAAGTAAGAACCAAGAAGGGGAGATTGTTATGGCCAGGCAGGGGAAAATGCTTGTTACAACTTTCCACCCCGAATTAACGCACGACAAAAGCGTACATTCTTATTTCTTGGAAAGAGTTATTCAAACTCTTTAAGAAGTTTCTCTATTGAACAGTAATTAACTTCCTCAACGGATGCGGTTGTAATATTTTTTCTGTTTGGAAGTTTTTCGACAAAGTTTTCTCTTTTGCTGTCTTGATAAATAACTCCCAAATAAATATTTTTTTCAAAATCTTCCACTATTTCTTTGGCTTTTTTAAGATTATCGGCTTTGTAGTTTTTGATATCGCTGGTGTATTTTACTCTGTCCCAATACCAGCTTTGTGGCGTTGCTCTGTTATATGTCGGACAAACTTGTAGTATCTCAACAAAAGCGAATCCCTTATGTTTAAGAGCTTTCCTGAATACATCCGTCATATTTTTTATATCTCCGGAAAATGATCTTGCTGCAAAAGATGGGTTTAGGCCGAGTACGAATTCAATAGGATTCATTGGGTCAGCTATAACTCCGTCTGGAGATCCGTTCATACCGAAACCTCTTGGTGTAGTGGCGGAGGCTTGCCCTGTTGTAAGTCCGTAATTGTGATTGTTATGCAGAATAAATACCATTGGGTAGTCATTTCTAATAGCATGAACGAGATGATTTATTCCTTCGCTCATCGTTGCTCCGTCCCCACCTGATGCGATTACTTTTATGTTTGGATTGGCAACACAGGCTCCGGCTGCGGCACTTATTGCTCTTCCGTGAAGTCCGTGAAATGTATATCCTCCAATTTTATCCGATCCATTTCCGTTACATCCTATGTCGAAAAAGAAAAGAATTTTGTCCGGCTCGAATCCTTCCAATGTTAAAGCTCTTTTAAGTGCATTTTGTATATTGTAATTTCCGCATCCGTTACACCAAGTTATAACTTCTTCAGTTTCATATTTCAAATATGTACCTTTTTTTTCGGAAAGGTCTTTTAACAGTATTTTTGTATCATTTATTTTTGCCATGGCAAATTGTTATCTTTTAGATTTAACTCTTTTTCTTATGTAAGAAACAACTTCATCAAAATAGAAGGGTCTACCGTTATATTTTAGCAGCTTACCCTTAAATTTTTCTCCGGTAAGTGATTCCATGTGTTCTCCAAGCTGTCCTTTAAAATTATTTTCTATTAAATGGACATTTTTGTTTTCCTTGAAAAATTTTATTGCAGCTTTTTCTTTAATTGGCCAAACATAATCGTAGTGAAGATAGTTAATGTTTACGCCTTCATCTTTTAGTTCTTCAATAACATCAAGCATGACTGTTTTTGAGCTTCCCCATCCGATAAAGGAGATGTCGGCTTTATTTTTTGTCCCGTGAATTATAGGCTCGGGGATATTATTTTTTAATGTTTTTTCTTTTCTCATTCTTTTTTCCATCATACTTCTAACATGTTCTCCGTCTTCCGTTAAAGTTCCATCAACATAATGTTCATCTCCGTTTGCGTAATAATAATTTTTACTTGATCCGGGTATCCATCTTTTTGAAATTCCTGATTCTGTTAAAGCAAAACGATCTGCCGCGACAAGATTTTCAAGTTCTTTTTTATTAGTTACCAAACCGCGTTTTATAGGTATGGATTTCTGTTTAAAAGGATTTATTGTTGAGTATTTTTCCAAAACTTCTTTCTCCGTTAAAACAATAACCGGGATTTGATAAACTTCCGCAATGTTAAATGCGTGTTGAATTAATTCAAAAGAAGATTCTTGATCACTGCATGCTATTACCGCCCTCGGAAATTCGCCATGCGCAGAATGTATGGCCAAATTCAAGTCCCCCTGACATGTCCAAGTTGGTAAACCTGTTGCCGGGCCTGGTCTTTGCCCTATAACTATTACAAGAGGAGTTTCGGTTATGCCGGATAAAGAAACGCTTTCAGTCATAAGGTCGTATCCTCCTCCTGAAGTTGCAGTCATCGATCTGCTTCCCGCGTGCATTGATCCTATAACCATTTGCACCGCAGTTATTTCGTCTTCAACCTGTTTAACCACTATCCCCGTTTCATGTGAAGTTTTTGCTATGTACGTAAGTATTCCACTGGCAGGACTCATTGGGTACGCATAGTAGTTTCTAAGTCCGGAGTGGATTGCTCCAAGGCTTAAAGACATTGTCCCGTCAATTAACAATGTTTTTGGAACTTTGGAATTTTTCTTTATATCAAGTTGTTTAATTTCGCCTATTTCCTTTGCTTTGTAGCCTGCATTTATACACTTAAGATCTATTTTTAAAAGCTCAGGTTTTGATTTAAATTGCCTATTAACTTCTTCTCTCAATTCATTTATGTCGAACCCAAGAACTCTCCACAAAAGGCCAAGTAAAACCATGTTCACCATTACGCTGCTTCCTCCAAGCGATTTGGCTATTTGTCTCGCCGGTAAATATAAAACGTTTACTCCATTTTTATCTGCGAGATTTTTTAATTCGGGAATAAAATTGTGTCTTTCATAGCCGTGGATTAAAATCCCACCTTTTTTTATGGAAGTTATGTGCTCAAGCAATCCAGATCTATCAAGCGCAACAACTATATCTACTTTATTTGAAAGAGATCTTACTTTTTTTGTTCCAAATTCTATTTGAACATTCGAACTTCCTCCCATTATTAACGAAGGGTACTCTCTGTCTATTGTCATATAAAATCCCAAATCTTTTAGCGCGCGCGATATTATATGTCCAATGCTAAGTAGTCCCATTCCGCTTGCTCCGGCTATTTTTATTGCTGTTCTTTCCATTTATTTTAGTTGTTTAGATAAGTTTTCGGCCCAAGTTTTTATTGTGGTTTCAATATAAACAACCGGGGTCTTATTTATTCTGAGCGTTGGAGAAATTAAAATTCCACCATTTTCTGTAACGGTTTTTTCAAGTATTTTTGCCGATTCAATAACATATTCGGTGTTATATTTGTTGTCCCCAAGTCCGATTATGGCAAATTTTCTTTTCAGAAAATCGTTTGGAGAACATTGTTTTATAAATTTATTTATATCTTCCTGAAGTAGTCCCTGCCCGTATGTAGAGCCGGCAAGGATGCAGTAATTATATTTTTTAATGTCTGACGGAATGCTTTTTTCGGCTCTTTGGACAGTGACTTTATGTTTAGTCTCTGATAAAATCTGCGATACTTCGTCGCATACAAGTTCCGTATTTCCCCCGGTACTTCCGAATATTATTAAAACTGAAGCCATTTAATTTTGTTTATAACTTCTTTAATAGTATACAGGGGGAAAGTCATCGTCAAGTTTGATTGAAAATAAAAATAATTACTGTTATGCTTGAAAATCAAATAATTAACCAAACAATAATGGATAAAAAAGATTGTTGTTGTGATGACAATTGTTGCTGCGGTGATGATTGTTTCTCGTCGTTGCAAATTGGGAATCCAGCTCCGGATTTTGAAATGGAGGGATTTTTCAAAGGGAAGGTTGCCAACTATCATCTTGGAGATTTCAAAGGCAAATGGGTGATACTCTTTTTCTATCCGCTGGATTTTACTTTTGTTTGTCCGACGGAGTTGCTTGAGTTAAGCAAAAAACACAAAGAGTTTGAAGCAATTAATGCTCAGGTTCTTGGCGTTAGTGTAGATAGTGTATACTCACATGAAGCGTGGCTTAAGGATCTTGGTGACCTTGAATATCCTCTTCTTAGCGATATTACGAAGCAAGTGAGTGATGATTATAATGTCTTGATACATGAAAAAGGCATAAGTTTAAGAGGAGCCTTTATCATAGACCCTGAAGGAAACTTGAAAAGTTACACCGTAAATGATGTAACCATTGGAAGAAACATAGATGAACTTGTTCGCCTGGTTAAGGCATTCCAAACAGGAGATCTTTGTCCGGTTGGATGGCACGAAGGGGATAAAACTCTTGGGAAAGCCTAATAAATTTTAAAAAGGTAAGAGGCGTACTGCTAATTTACACATGCTGGACCATAAAAATGGTGAGTAGCAGAGGTGAGAAGTACGCCTCAACGTATTGCTCATTAATCCCTCATAAGATCGTATCGAGGATTTTTTATTATCCCTGAGATCTTAGGAGATCAAAGAGCGGCGATAACAGGGCCGACTATAAATCCCGTTACCAGTTAGTCCCTTAAGTTTATATTGAGGGACCAGCTCCCTACCGTTCTTTGGATGGAGTTTTTAATGACGTGACCACCATCGTCTTTTTTTGTATTTTTGTTTTTTTTCATCAATCATTAAAGATGATGCAACGATTTTTTGTTTCGTTTATTTTTGTTTTTTATTGTGCAAAGAACCTGCCTTTCTAAAGCCTCCCGAGGGAGGTAGAAAGGAGACTACTTTTACGGGTGGCAGTAGCCGGCTGCCATTGAAAAGTAGGGAGGGGGAGATCATGAAAAAATTTCATAATCTATTCTCTCCCGGCTTCTTGTTCATTTTTGTTTTCAAATATCAATAAATCTAAGTATTATAGCAATAAAACAAGATAAATTCAATCCCCAGGGGGTAGATTTTTTTATTTAAAGACATATAATAGGTAAGCCTTGCTTAAATTAAGTTGATTATGAATGAAAAGCTGACCGGAAAACTGTTTTTGGTTGTTGGACCCTCCGGTGTTGGGAAGGGAACTGTTATAGCTCATTTAAAGGAAAGAAGGCCTGAATTTGACTATCCTATATCCGCGACAACAAGAAAACCAAGGCCTGGAGAAAAAGAAGGGGTTGTTTATCATTTTGTTAAACGGGACGAATTTGAGCAGATGATCGACAAAGGGGAACTGCTTGAATATGCCGTGGTTCATAATAAGGAGTATTACGGGACACTTAAAAACCCTATACTTAAAGCTCTTGAGGCAGGTCATACGGTTGTTAGAGAGGTTGATATGCAGGGATGTGAGTCGATAAAAAAAGTTTTGTCAGGTGAAAATTTGGTTTCAATTTTTCTTACAGTGCCAGATAAACAAGATCTTATTGATAGAATTTTAAAGCGTGGTAAACTTCCGGAGGAGGAAATTCAAAGAAGAATGAAAAGTGCCGAAAAAGAATTCGCAAAAGGTGGGAGAGTATGCGATTATCAGGTCCCAAGTTTAAATGGAAAGATAAATGAATGTGTTGATGAAGTTGAGTCTATTATACTGTCGGAAATTGACAATTAATGGGGATTAGCCAAGCGGTAAGGCAGCGGGTTCTGGTCCCGCCATCGGGGGTTCGAATCCCTCATCCCCAGCCAACATTTAATCTTCCACTATGCAACACGACGACAAGCCAATAAGGGAAATTGACGATACTGCCGGTTCGGCCTCAGAGGATCGTTTTGAAGAGATTCTTAATAGAGTGGAAGCTTCGGGTACTGAAATTACAAGAGATGAGACCAGTCCCATTTATGTTGATCTTGGGAGAGGTGAAGTTGAAATTGGTGAGCAACGCATAGTTGAATTCAACATGAACAGGATTGATTTCCAGATTATACGTAAGGCAAAAACCGTTAGAATTGTTGGGAATGGTAATAATAAAGGTTTTGAGCCACTTCCAAGGCCGATGGTTGATATTCAACTTAAGCGAAAACCGGACACATCATCCCAATGGGTGATTATGGATTTGGATGATATGCTTTAAAGAATCATGAAGAAATTTACTGATAAAATAGGTGTTATCGGTTTTGGTAATATGGGTAGTGCGATTTTTTCCGGGCTTATTAAAAGTGGGAATTTTGACGAAAAAGATTTCATATTTAGTAATGGTGGGTCTGAAAATATAAAAGTTGTAAAAGAGGCTTCAATAATAATTATCTCAGTTAAGCCTTTAATTGTTAATGATGTTTTGAACCAAATAAAGCCTTATCTCACTAAGGAAAAACTTCTTGTTTCAATTGCCGCCGGGGTGACTATTGCTGAAATAAAAAATGTTATTGGTGAGGCTTTTCCCGTTGTTCGAGTAATGCCAAATATATGTGCAGAGTTTGGTAAATCAATGTCGTGTTGGATGAAATCAGGAGAAGTTAGTGATAGCCAGGTTGAGAAAGTTAAATATATTTTGAAATCGATTGGGGAGGAAGTAATGATTGATAATGAGGAGATTTTTGGTGAAATAACTGTAATTGCCGGTAGCGGTCCGGCATATTTTTTGTATATTGCCGAGTTGCTTTCAAACTATGCCGATAAAATAAAATTAAATCCGGAACTTGCGAAAAAATTAATAAAACAAACTTTTATCGGAGCCGCTTCAATGCTTTCCGAATCAGATAAAGATGCTAAAAAAATAAGGGAAGAAATTACATCTAAAGGCGGAACAACCGAGGCTGTTTTTGGTGTTCTTGGTGATAATGAATTCGAAAAAATATTTTTAAAAGGGCTTGAAGCAGGCCGCAAACGAGCGTCCGGGTTATAAGCTCTACTTTGCTCTTTTTCTATCATTCTTACTTAAGAATTTCTTTCTTAATCTAACTTGCGTAGGAGTTATTTCTGCGTATTCATCCTCTTTAATGTACTCTATTGCGCTTTCAAGTGTTACAGGCACTATAGGAGTTAAACTTAAAGCTTCATCGGAACTTGATGAGCGTATGTTTGTGAGTGCTTTGTTTTTTATTGGATTTACGGCTATGTCAGTTCCCTGATTGTGTTCTCCTATTATCATTCCTTCATAAACTTCGGTTGCAGGGCCTATAAAAAGTGGACCTCTTTCCTGTAACTTCCATAAAGAATAAGCCATTGTGGAGCCATTCTGCTCGGATATCATGGACCCGACTGTTCTTTTTTCTATTTTCCCGAAATAAGGAGCATAGTGGTCAAAAGAGTGGTAAAGGGTACCTTCTCCTCTGGTTAACAGAAGGAAGTTTGAACGAAATCCAAGAAGTCCACGGGTTGGAACTTCAAATTCTATCATCGTATTTCCGTTTTCAGATTTCATGTTTTTCATTATCCCTTTACGTTTTCCAAGTGCTTCTATTACCGATCCGGCCATTGCGTCCGGAATGTTTATTACGGCAGCTTCTACCGGTTCCTGTTTTTGCCCGTCAATTTCCTGCATTATTACTTCCGGTTGGGAAATCTGCATTTCATATCCTTCACGTCTCATTGTTTCTATAAGGACGGCTATATGCATTTCTCCTCGTCCATAAACTTTTATTGCATCACTGCCGGCAACGGGAGCTATTTTAAGTCCAACGTTTGTTTCCAATTCTTTCTCAAGTCTGTCTTTTAAATGTCTGCCGGTTACGTATTTACCTTCACGGCCAGCAAAAGGGGAGTCGTTTACCATGAATTCAACCGCTAATGCCGGTGGATCAACTTTAATTGCAGGTAGTGCTTGTGCATTTTCGTCTGTTGCTATTGTTTCTCCAACATAAATTTCAGGCAGACCTGCAACGGCAACAAGGTCTCCAGCTATTGCTTCTTTCATTTCGTATCTTTCCACTCCTTCAAATCCAAAAATTTTGGTTACTTTTCCTGAATATTTTTCACCATCCGGTTTTACTACGGTAACGGACTGATTTGATTTTAAAATTCCCTCATATACCCTTCCGATGGCTATTCTTCCTACGAAATTATCATACTGAAGTGTAGCCGGTTGCATTCTAAAAGGTGCATCGGTGTTGCTTTCCGCGGGTTTTACATTTTCAAAAATGAATTCTATTAAAGGAGTTATGTCTTTTTGTTCGTCATTTAGATCTTTTATTGCGATTCCCTTTTTTGCAACCGCATAAATGTATGGGAAATCAAGTTGTTCATTTGTGGCTCCAAGGTTGGCAAATAAATCGAAAGTTAAATTTACAACTTCTTCCGGTCTTGCCATCGGCTTATCAATTTTGTTTACAACAACCAAAACTTTGTGACCAAGTTCCAAAGATTTTCTTAATACAAACTTGGTTTGCGGCATTGGCCCTTCATAGGCGTCAACAACCAATATTACGGCATCAACTGTACGAAGAACGCGTTCAACTTCGGAACCAAAATCCGCATGTCCCGGAGTGTCTACGATATTTATCTTCTTTCCTTTATATGTAATCGCCGCATTTTTTGCGTAAATTGTAATTCCACGTTCTTTTTCCTGATCATTGCTGTCCATTGCCCTTTCAGCAAGGCCCTTGTGTTTGTCAAAGGTATCACTTGCCTTTAAAAGAGCATCAACAAGAGTTGTTTTCCCATGATCCACATGCGCTACAATCGCTACGTTATATATTTCCATTATGTTTATTAAAACTTAAATCCAGGCGATTCTAGCTTAATTGCAGTAATTAAACAATATAATTATAGTTTCAATTTTGTGGATATTTATTAAAACTTTTGATATAAGTTAATAAGCAATTAACCTTATTATATGTTGAAAAAGAAAGTTTCATTAACGGTGCCAAATTTTGCGGCATTTTTTTTGCTTGCCGTTATTTTAATGTTATTTCTTGGTCTTTATAAAATTTATTCACCATTTGTTACGGTGCTTATTTTCGCGATTTTTTTCGCGACAATTTTTCATCCGATATTCACAAGGCTAAGAACTTTGTTTGCCGGAAGCGGAAGAATAGCTTCTCTTCTTACGTGTCTTTTTACTCTTCTTATAATAACTATTCCTTTAAGTTTGTTTGTTACCCTTCTTATTTCGGAGGGGATAGACGCATTCGACAATATTGCCACAAAGGTTCAGCAGGAAGGTTTTTTGCAGGATGTTTTGGCCTGGAAAGAAGGATCTTTTATCTATGATCAGTTTCAAAAAATAGCCCCAATGATAAGCAGCGATAGTTTTAATATGAATGAAATAAACTTCGATTTTGTTGGACAGATAAGTTCTGCGGCTCAAAATATGGTGCAGTTGTTACGTGATCAAATCAGCAATGTTTTAGGATTTATAAAAAATATTATTTGGTTTTTGGTTTCTTTTATGATCTTTTTCTTCTCTCTTTACTACTTTTTTAAAGACGGAGAAATTATTATGAAAAAAGTTATGGATTTAAGTCCGCTTCCGCAAAAACACGAGAAGGCCATATTTAAGAAATTTAAAGAAGTAAGCCTAGCCATGCTTTTTGGAATATTTTTTACTGCGGTAATTCAGGCTACGCTTGCCGGAATAGGATATGCCGTTGTTGGATTGAACAACCCAATATTCTGGGCTACTGCGACAGCTCTTTTCTCTCTTATTCCGCTTGTTGGAACCGCAATGATATGGGTTCCCGCGTCTTTAATCCTTATGGTGAGCGGAAATCTTATAGGAGGTATTGGATTATTTGCCTGGGGAATTTTGGTTGTTGGAACGGTGGATAACTTAATAAGGCCTTATCTTATTGAAGGTCGTGCGCCTGTACATCCTTTGTTGACTTTCCTTTCGGTTTTTGGCGGCATTATGACCTTTGGCCTTCAGGGAATAATATATGGACCGATAATATTAAATCTGCTCCTTGCGTTCCTTCATATATACGAATTGGAATACGCAAAAGTTCTTAAAAATTAAACGAAGTTTCCTGTTTGATTTTAGCTGTTTTATTAAGCATCCAGACGTTGTATGCTCCCATTATTATGGGTGCAAAAATTGGATGCAGAATTACGTTGAAAGTTGGGTAAATGATTCCGGAAACAACTACTAACGCTGAAGTGTTATATAAAACCGAGAACCAAAAGTTTTGATTAACAGCACGGAATATTCTTTTAGATGTTGTTAGTGCTTTATCAACATGAAGCAAATTATCACTTAGTAGGGTGACATCCGATTCTTCAAGTCCAACATTATTTCCCGCTCCTGACGCCATTCCAAGATTTGCCTGCGCAAGTATTGGGGCATCATTTATTCCGTTTCCAACGAATGCAACTATGTCTCCTTTTTCTTGAAGAGAAGCTATGTATTCTGATTTTTCATGCTGAACAAGATCAGCCACTACAGATTTTATTCTGACTTCTTCAGCTATGTATTCAGCTATTCTGCTGTTATCTCCGGTTATTAAAGTTAATTTATAGTTTCCTTTTTTCAACATCATTATCGCTTCTTTTGAGAATTCTTTTATTGAATCTGCGATTCCGATTATTCCTATAAGCTCTCTGTTTCTTGCAACATATATTGGCGTTTTTACGTTCTTTGAAAGTATGTCTGCTTTATGTACCAGTTCTTCGTTCATTTGGACGTTGGATTTTTCCATCAGCCTCATGTTTCCGGCGATAACTTCTTCTCCGTCTACAATGCCCAAAATACCCAGTCCTTCCAGAGTTTTCACACCTGAAGGTTTTTTCATCTCAATCTTTTCGTTTTTTACATAATTAACTATGGCTTCTCCGAATGGATGCGTTGAAGCATTTTCAAGTGAGCCGATAAGAATCAAAAATCTTTTTTCGTTGAATCCGGGTTTTGAAACTATATTGTTTATTTCCGGTGTGCCTTTTGTAAGTATTCCGGTTTTGTCGAAAATTACATGGTCAACGTTATTTGCTGTTTCAAGAGCTCTGCCTCCTTTAAAAACAATGCCGTTTAGAGCAAGTCTTTCAATAGCGAAAGTTATTGGAATAAATGTTCCTTGAGTAAATAGTTCCGGATTTGATATAAGCAAAAATGAGCACGCGCTAAACAGTCCAACAAATAATGGAGCTCCCCAAACAGTCCAGAACACAAAAAGTCCAATAGCAATAATAAGTGAAGCAATCGTAAATACTTTTTCTATAGTCTTGGCATTTTTTTCTTTTGAACTTGGATATTTTTTGGCTTCACTAACGTGACTGATTATTTGGTTTACCGTGTTGTTTTCGCCAACTTGAGTTGTTTTTATTACTATGGTGTTTTTACCGTTAATTGTGCCGGTAATAACTTCATCTCCGACGGACTTCTCAGTTGGGGTTATTGTCCCGACTATCATCATTTCGTTTACTTCCGTTGAACCCTCAATGATTACACCGTCTACAGGAACTTTTTCTCCGGGTTTAATTTTTATAATGTCTCCAATTTTAATTTGTGTGATGTCCAGTTCCATTTCCGTTCCGTGTCTTACGACTCTTGCCCTTTTTGGTTGCATTCCAATAAGGGTTTCATAGCTCTCTTTAAATTGCGCTTCGTATGAAAGTTTTATCCATTCTATTGCAAGTATTACAACGGATATTACGTTAATGGTGCTTAAAACAGTGAATCTTGAAAGTTCTTTATGCATGGATGGAAACATAACAAGCAGGAATGCATAAACAATAAAAATGGCCAACCCGGTTCCTTTTAACAGTTGTGGATCTGTTTTAAGATTTTTAAACGAGTTGAATGCCGATTTTAAAACGCCTTTTGCACCTATATATACAACTGACAAAGTTAATAAAAGCAATGCAGCGTCAATTACCCTAGGGGAAAGCGCTGGAATGTATGATTTGTAAAATGGACTCGTTAGAGTTATTAAAGAAAGCAAAGTTGCCAAAACAAGTTTTAGCGCAATTATTTTCATCTCTCTTTTTCTTTCTTTTTGTCTTTCGTTCTCGGTTAAATTAACTTCCGCCAGATATCCTATTTTCTCTATTATTTTGATTATCTTTTTCTCATCTATTACTTGTTCATCAAAGGTAAGTGATGCTTGTTCATTTGAAAAATTGACGACAACGCTAAGAATACCCTTTGTTCCCGAAAGCTCTTTCTCTATTTTCTGAGCACAAGTTGCGCAGTGCATCTTTGATACTGACAGCGTAAGATTTTCCATAGTTTACAGTTCTTTTTCAAGTAATTGTTTAAGTTGCTCGTAGGTACTGATGCCTCTTATCAACTTACCGTTGATTATAATTGTTGGAGTTCCTTTTACTCCGTAAGAAACGCCATCCGCTTTATCTTTGGCGATTTCATCTCTATATGTTTCCGAAGTCATACAATTTTTAAAGTTTGTTGTATTCAGTTTGATTTCGCCTGCATATAAAGTGAAGGTTTCAACTAGATCTTCGGCCTCGCTCCATTCTCCCTGTTTTTCAAAAAGCATATCGTGCATTTCCCAATACTTGTTTTGTTCCTTAGAGCATTCTGCCGCGTAGTGGGCATATTGAGCTTTTGGATGTATATTCAAAGGAAAATCTCTGAACACATATTTAACTTTTCCGGTCTGTATATAGTCTGTTTTTAGCTGTGGGAATATTTCCGAATAAAATTTTGCACAGAATGGACACTGGTAGTCACTAAAATCTATAATTGTTATTGCAGCTTCTTCCTGCCCAATATAAGGATCGTCATCTGCACTTACAACTAACTGATTTGTTGCCTCTTCCGTATTTGTATTTGCGTTTTGCACTTCGTTAACTGTGTTTTTAGCAGGCACAGCCTGGTTGTTTTTTATCGTGATTGTAGTCAATTCAAAGCGTCCTATTATGTATCCGATAAAAAGGCCGATTAACACGAGGGCTGCATTACGCCAAAAATTACCCCTTTCTTCTTCGTGAATTTCCATATATTAAAAAGAAGGTTAATGAATATTTCAGCGTTCATTATACTTTATAAAGTGTATTTTATACAATTTTTATAAGTCCGAATTTCTTGACTGCGGAATATCCTAAAAACCCAATAGGCGGAAGTGAAGAAATTATTATGTACAAAAGATTATTTGAATCTTTTTTTTGATTCTCTACCTTTGATTCTTCCAGAATTTCGTACTCTTCAAGGATAAATTTTTCGTTTTCCAGTTTTATCTTAACTTTTATTTTTGTGCCCTGTGTAAATATTGAGTCCAAAAGTTCATCGCCGGTTATTAATACCTGAATATCCATATTTTCTTCTTCGGAGAGGATCCTTAGGGTGCTTTTAATCGGATCAAAATTTTCAATTTCACCTGTGTATGTGTAGGTGACATAATTCTTTTCTCCGGGGGTAGGTTTGTCGGTCCACGTCCAATATTTGGTTGAATTTTCACCTTCAATATTGGTTGCTTCCATAAAAGATTTTGCTTCTGAAACTTTTTCATACTGCACGCTTGATATCTCGTTGTCGTTGAAGTCCTTTAGGGTAAAAGTTTCATCCGAATTCTTAATTGAAAATCCCAAATCAGCGTCTGACAGAACAATGTATGATTGTTTCTCGATTATTATATTTTCAAAAATGTAAGTTTTGCTGCTTGTCTCAATTTTCCAATTGCCAAGTTTTACCGAATCTTCCGAATCATTAAAAATTTCAATCCATTCCAGACCTTTGTCCTGTCCTTCAGGGTTTGGAAGTATCTCTGTAATATAAACATAATCGGAGAGTGTCCCATTTGTGATTTTTGATGTACTTTTTTTTGTGCTTGTTGTCTTTTTTGACGTACTACTTTCGTTGTCATCATCGTCTTCATCTGTTTCCGCCTCTTCAGTGTCAAATATATTTTCCATCAAAGGGGATAGCTGTGATGTCCACAAAAAATCACCTGTATTTTTATTTAGAGCGTAACTTTTATTTTCAGGTGAGCTCTTATAAATTACTTCATCCGTTAATTTATTGTTTTGATTAAAAATCCTTATTGAGTCTTCGCTGTTATTTAGGTTAAGTTTCGTTTTCCAGGATGGCAGCAGCAGATATCCGCCTGTTGGAATCAGGTCTGTGGATTCTATCTGATATATTTTACTGCCGCCTTCCTGGTCATCGATCGCCCAACCATATAGGGAACACTCAGCTCCCGAAGAATTCATAATTTCTATCCATTCCTGCCCGGAATCTTTGCCTTCCGGATTTGGTAAAAATTCACTTATTATTATTTCGTCGGCACAAATTTCAAGATCTATTTCTTCTTCATCCATATTTCCATCTGTTCCGTCGGCTGTTGTAATGTCATCAGAAGCTGTTATAGTACCTGTCTCTTCTTCTGTCGTTGGTTCTTCTATAATTTTAATCTCCCAGTCTTCTTTGCTGTTTGTGTCGATTAGATTCTTCCTCCAAACTGTTTGATTTGTTCCTATTTTGTCGCTATCGATGCATGAAGTTATTTCTTTACTATCCCATCCTTTTTTGAGAAAAAGATCATCGAGCTCTTTTATTTCTGTCGCAGTTGGAGTGCTGCTTGCCCAGCAGACAGCGTCAATTACTTCATTGTTTCCGTCCAATAAAATTAATTGTTCTGTTGTCCCGGTAAGGCCGCTTTTGGTTAAATTGATTTTCAATTCATCCTCAACGGTTAATATTTCTTGGGTATCATTTTTAAGTGAAATGAGTATTTTTTCTCCGCTCTTTATATATATGTCTTCGTCCAGTTTGAAAAAAACCGAATCATCTTTTAAAGACAGACCTTTGATTTTAGAGCCTTGTCCGTCATTCATGTCGTCAACAACCTGCAGGACTATGGTGTCTTGCTCACTGTTTTTAAATCCAACTTCAGTTATAAGAATATAAGGAAATTGGATGATTTCCGGATCCGGAGTAGCATCGTTTGCAAATGCTCTTTGGGCCAATATGCCGTATAAGAACAGCAGAGAGGTTGTTATGTAAGTAATGACGGTAATTCTCATAGAATTTATAATAAGAAGGATCTTCATCATACGTTTGAGTTATGAAAAAAATCTTAAAAAATTATTAAATAACTTCATTGACTTTTAATATCGGATCAAGTACCTTTAATGAGGATAATTATTAACGTAGATTGGTCTAAGTAATAAGAGAAAACGAAGTTAAGAGAGTATATTGCATGATAATAAAACAACGCAATCTTAATAGAAAAAATTTAAAGTATAAGCGCCTTGAGACTTAAGTTTTAGTCTCGATGCGTTCTGTAGGAATACATTTCGTTTTCATCACAGGTTACTTGGGTCGGTGTACAAAGCACTAACTCTTTATTATGGACACATTGACAATTCTATTGGTCATTGTTGGTCTCTCTGCTGGTGGGGCGGTTGGCTATGTCTACCGAAAAAAACTTGTTGAGGAGAAAAACAAAGATCTTGCTGAAAAAAGCGCGCAGATGTTGAAAAATGCGCAAAACAAAGCTAGTGAAGTTCTTCTGGATGCGAAAAATAACGCTTTCAAAATTCAGGATGAAGCAAAAAAAGAAGAGAGAAGAAAACGCGAACAATTGCAGAAAATTGAAGAGCGTCTTGTTCAGAAAGAGCAGACTCTCGAAAAGAAATCCGAAGATGCCGATAAGTTAAAAGAAGAACTTGAAAACAAGGTTACTTCCGTAAAACGTCTTCGCGAAGAAGTGCAGAAAATTCAGGAAATGCAGGAGGCTGAGCTTGAAAAAGTTGCACAGATGTCAAAAGAAGATGCAAAAGAAATCCTTCTTAAAAAAGTCGAAGAAGACACAAGGGAGATACTTGTTGAACAGATAAGAAAGACCGAAAAAGACGTTAAAGAACAGGCTGAACAAAAGGCCAGATATATAATCGCCGAAGCCATTCAAAAGTATGCCGCTGATACAACGGTTGAATCTACCGCAACCATAGTTAGTCTTCCTTCCGACGACATGAAGGGACGAATTATCGGACGTGAAGGACGAAATATTAATACATTCGAAGAAATAACGGGTATCGACGTGATTGTTGATGATACTCCGGGATCAATTGTTATCGCGGGATTCGATCTTGTTAGAAGATATATCGCCAAAGTTACTCTTGAGAGACTTATTGAGGATGGACGAATCCATCCGGCAAGAATCGAGGAGCTATATAATAAGGTTAAGGAAGAAGTTGCCGCTCTTATAAAAGAGCTTGGAGAAAAAGCCGCTTTTGATACAGGTGTTGCAGGTCTTCATCCAAATTTAATTAAGCTTTTGGGAAGACTTAAATTTAGAGTAAGTTACGGACAAAACGCGCTTAAGCATTCTATGGAGGTTGCTTATCTTGCGGCTAATTTGGCTTCCGAACTTGGAGCTGATGTTAATATCGCAAAGAGAGCCGGACTTCTTCATGATATCGGCAAAGCAGTTGATCATGAAATACAAGGTCATCACGCAACTATAGGTCGCGATATTGCAAAGAAATTCGGACTTGATGAAAGAGTTGTGCATGCAATTGAGGCTCATCATGGTGATCCTGAACCAAGGACGATTGAAGCTATGATAGTTTCTGCTGCAAACGCAATTGCCAATGCTCGTCCGGGTGCGGATAAAGACAATCTTGATAACTACATTAAGAGACTTGAGGAGCTTGAAAATGTTTGTAAATCTTTTGAAGGCGTTGAAAAAGCTTATGCTATTCAGGCCGGAACAGAGGTTCGCATTTTCTTGAATCCTGCAAAGGTTGACGATCTTGGTGCCGTTAAACTTTCTCATGACATAACAAGAAAGATTGAACACGATCTGCAATATCCGGGTCAGATAAAGGTAAACGTTATGAGAGAAACAAGAGCTGAAGAGTTTGCGAAATAGTTTTGTGGCCGTGAATCACTTGTGATTTGCGGCCGCTTTTTTTAGCATCTCTTTATTATTGGCGATAGCATATCCATAATTAAATCTTCGTTTTCTATTATTCCGTAAGGTATCCTTATTATTTTTATATTATGCCTTTGAGAAAGATAATCGTCGCGTTTTTCTTGGTATGGAGAGTTCAAAGCATGGTGTGGGCCGTCCAGTTCTATATTGATTTTTGATTCTCTAAAATATATATCAAGTTCGAATCCATCTACATAGTAATTGTGAGACCCATAATAATATTTAAAGCGTCCCTGAATGTTGTTGAAAATTCTTTTTTCCCAATCGGAAGCGAACGCTCTGCCTTCGTAAGTTTTTGTATACTGTATATATTTTGCCCATAACTGATCTGGGATTTTTAGCCCGATTATTTTAAATGCCTGAATAAACGATAAAAGCGTTGTAGTTTCGACTTCTTCCGGGTTTAAACCTCTAGCTTGTGATAAAAGTTTTTCTTTGATTTTACTCAATTCTTCGGAATTAATTATATTTTGTAGACCGAAAAATGCATTGGATAAAGCTTGTGGGTCAATCTGAACTGATTCTTCCTGAATTATTTTGTCTATGATTTTAACGAATCTTATAACTTCCGGAGATTTTTCCATGTTCTGCAGTCCATAAAATGACATACCTACACATTGCGTATCCAAAGGTGGATTGTAGTGTTCAATCGAATTTGAAACGGCGTCAATGACTGCTCTTGTCTCCTTGCAATCTGGTAAGTATTGAAGAGTGTGTATTATGCCGCCAATCTCCTGTGCGTTAAAATTTCTTTTACATTTTTTTATAAGCTCTAATATTTTCTCTATGAAAGTTTTTATTTCCTCATCAAAAATAAAAACTTCTTCCGACTGTTTTATCATTTCACCGAATTGATACATGATTGTCCCGATGTTTACGGTTTGGACCACTTCTTCTTTGTCAGTAAGCAAATGGGTTAGTTTTGCCAATGTTTCGTAAAACCCTTCGTGTTCATCTTGGACTGTCTTGAGGATTTTTTCATTTAGCTCTTTCTCCGTTTTGAAATCTTCGTTAAAAGTATCAACTGTATCTTTTAGTAGTGAAAGGGCCCATTCTCTTATTTTGGATTTTATATATATTGGGTTTGATTCAATCATTTGAATCATCTCTTGGTGCATCTCTTCTAATTTTACTACAGGAGATTCGGAATTACGCACGGTTGCTTCATTTACGCGTGACAAAACATATTCTCTTATGAAGCCATAATCTTCTTCGGAAAAGTTTTCAAAATCTTCATTGGCAGCTTTACGGAAGTTGTCGTCCAGTTGTGTTGCTGCAGCTATGTTTAATACAAGTTTCTCGAATCTATCCATAAAGTTGTTAAAAAAGATGCAAATATAGATAAAAAGACGCTTTTTGTCAACAAATAGCTTTGCGTGGATTTACTGTAATGATATTATTGATAAGTCGTTATTACTTTTATATTCAATTAACTTTTATAAAGTATGAAAAAACTGTCCGGCGTAATGATTACAGTTGCTTTGGTTTTGGTAAGCAGCTTTTTTGTTGTGCCTTCCGTATCTGCTACAGATGTTTGCTCGGACACTCCATGGGAGAGTGCTGATTTTTATGTTGAAACTTCACGTGCTTCATGGCTTATGGGCCAGTCATGTGTTGATTCAAGTGTTGTAACAACAATGCCACAGGGTTCCGTTATGCATGTTATCGGTAAAACCGAGGGATGGCATAAATTGGTTACTGAAGATGGAAAAACAGGATGGATGTGGGAAGACTATGTGATTCCTACAAGTAAAACTTTTGATCCGGTTGTGGCCGAACCCCAACTTATATCTGAACCCGTAGTTACACATGATCCAATGTACGACATTTCCGGACATAAATATGAAGATGCAATTTGGTATGTTTATAACAACGAAATTGTTAG
>PNNO01000005.1 GCA_013824265.1 bacterium | reverse complement strand
ACTTTCATTCATATTTTGTTGATTAATTTTCTACCCACATTTTCTCACACCTGCAAAAATCGTCAACTGTTTAAACGCTTCAACATGCGATTATGTAACAAAAGGGGTGAGTCTGTCCTCACCATTTCTATACGACAAAAAAACGATTATTGAAAGGTAGGAAAACTCGCTTTGATTGAAGAAAGGGGGTGGCAGTCGACCCCGGGCTTTTTTGATGAAGCGCCGGAGCCGACTACCGAGAGAAAAAGAGGGAGAGCGGCCAAAGTCCTCACCTTTGGAAAGAGGGAGGGAAAGGAGGAACATGGCTGAACTCGAGAACAATGGCCGTCTCCCAACTCGAGGGTTATGAGAAGAGGAGTTCGCTAGCGACGGATGACGAAGACGTACTTGGCGTGGCCCGGGTTGGACCATTCGTAGTACGCCGTCTCGTCGATTTTGCGGAACAGGCTGGAGGGAATTTGCGATTGGCAACCGCGGGTGTACAAGTCGAGATTTTGCCCACATATGAATGCGGACAGTAAAATCTCCAGGTCATACGCCTCCCCTTCCGTCTTAGGGAAGAGGTTTGGCTGCCAGCCAGCCGGGAGGGACCAGACGTTACGAACCAGCATCTCGAAGGTCCCGATCTGGTCGGTGGGCACCTCCCAGACTTCCAACGTCTCATCGGCCTTGATGACAAGCTTGTCTTGGCCGGTCGTCACCATTGCGGCGAGACCGGAGGGCAGGGGCACGCTGTTCCCGATCAAGTCCAGATCGGAAGCCACACGATCCCGCGCGAGCGCGAAATCGTAATCTCCGTCGGAAAGCTCCACCCAAAGGGCGGTTTTGACCGGAGACAGAACCTCCACCACGATGCCGTTGTCGGTGTTATTGTTGTCGGTGGTTTTGTGGTCGTTACAGCCCGAAAGGGCCAGGATCAGGGTGAAGATTATCGCGAGGAAAGTACTGAGCTGTTTCATGAGAATTCTCCTTCTTTTTTTTGGCGCGCAATGCGCCGTTGTTGTAGTTGGGTTGTTTTCTTCAAAAAGTTGATGAACTGTGCCCGCCTGCACGCCAAACATTTGTATAGATACGCCTGGCCTACAAGCAAACAACGTTCATCAACATTTACAAAGCGAGTTTTCAATGATCAATGCCGCTCTTTTAAGTGAAAGTTTTTACATGGTCCATGGTCATTGAGCATATGCGCAAAACCTATGAACAACTCTCAGCAGAGAGCAAGCAAGGGTGTAATTTTACAACGCTTTTTTAGTTTTGTCAACGTCCAATTTAGCAGGATTTAACAGGCCGTATGAAAGACAAACCAAGTACGACGAGTACGCAAAACAAAAAAAGAGCTGACCACTATAGTCAACTCTTTTGAAGCGATATTTTTACAAATTTAGTAGCAGCTTAGATCTGTTGGCGCACAAGTAAGAGTAACCTGTGCCGTACGCCCAACATTGCATGGCGTAGGCAACCAAGTTGGACATAATTGTCCTGGATTACTGCCTCCTGGACTAGTAAAAGGAGTACATCTAGTATTTAAGATACAAGCTCCGTCAAGACAGTCCACAAATCCATCCGCATCATCATCTAAACCATTATCACATATTTCAGCTCCACCACCACATACTGGCAGTGCCGCGCAAATAGGATCTGCACAATCCGTAGTACCATTACCATCATTATTAATTCCATCATTACAATTTGTTTCCCATGGTTTTTCGTAGGCACATGTTATCAGTCCATTTGAGAAATTATCACAATCTGGATCTGCGCAATCAACAAGGCCATCCGTATCATCATCTATTCCGTTATTGCAAATTTCACCTGCACAGGCCAAAGTTCCGTTACAATCCGAATCTTCGCAGTCAGCCAAGCCATCTCCATCGTTATCATACCCATCATCGCAAGTTAATTCAGTAGCTTCACAATCTTCTCCATTTTGGCCGGTCTGACCAACACATTCCGAGTCGGCACAATCGACTTTCGTATCGCCATCGTCGTCTATTCCGTTGTTACAATTTTCTGGATCAACGGTACAAGCCGTAGTCCCGGCACAATCCGGATCATCACAATCCTCCGACCAATCCCCATCGTTATCAAGTCCATCGCCACAATTAGTTTCTTCTCTGTAACCGTCAGCGGTACATTCAAAACCTCTTGGATCCGCAAATCCCTCACAGGTTGCAACATCTGCACAATCAACTAAACCATCTCCATTGTTGTCATAATCGTCTCCGCAGACTTCAGTTGTCGAACACGTTCCGCCATTTGGACCTTCTTGCTGATCGCAATCCGGATCCGCACAATCTTTTAAACCGTCTTCATCATCGTCCAATCCATTATTGCAAATTTCGTCAAGAATATCTCCGTCAACATCCCCATCACCATCACTGTCGATATCAGCGTCTGCATCTGCGTCAACATCCGGCCCTGCGTCTTTTGCCGAGCTCAATCCCGACGTATCAAAAGCACAACCGGCAGTTGATGTAACCATATACCCTCCAGTTACCGAAACAGCAGCTGTCATAACAGCCATAATGGTGTTATTAAACCATTTTCTCAGCTTTGATAAGCCGGAAGATTCTTTACACACATCTTTATTTGCGCCCGTAGAGGACATTTTTTCTAAAGACATAATTATAGAATTTTATGATTATAAGAGTGCAATTTTATACTTTTTTTGTTTTTTGTCAACCATTATTTTTAATACATTAGATATAACTCCTTTGAGCGAAATTAATTACTTTACTTTTTGAAATAAATATAACTTTGTATAGGGAAGAAGCCGACACAGAATTTGTGTCGGCTTCGAAAAGGTGGGAACCGCTCTCTCACGAATGAAAGAGCGGCCAATTAGTTGCGGATTTTAGTAGCAGGAGAGATCAATCGGCTTACAGGTAAGCGTGACCTGTGCCGTGCGCCCGATATTACATGGCGCGGGCAACCACGTCGGACATAATTGCCCCGGGATGCTACCCCCTGGACTCGAAAAAGGTGTGCAGCGGGAATCAGCCTGACATGCTCCATCCATACAGTCGATGAAGCCATCTCCATCGTTGTCGATGCCGTCGTTGCACACTTCAAAACCGGCACAGGCAGGATCCATCGAGCAGTTCGAATCGGCGCAGTCGATCAGGAGGTCGCCATCGTCGTCGATGCCATTCGTGCAGTTCTCTACGCCACCCATACACAGGGGGTCGAACGCACAGTTCGCATCGAAGCAATCGATAAGGCCGTCTCCGTCGTCGTCCACGCCGTTGCCACAGTTCTCCAGGGGGAGAAGGCAGAAGGGGCTCGCACTACAGTTGGAGTCCGCGCAGTCCGTAGAACCGTCGCAGTCGTTGTCCAAACCGTCGTTGCATACCTCCAGAGACGCGCCCTGGAAGGGGTTGCACGTACGGGGGACACCGCCCACGCAGTTCTGTTGAACGTGCGCGCAGACCCCGAGGCCGCAGGTCGTAGACCCGAGGCCATCATCCGTTACCCCGTTGCAGTTGTCGTCGAGCCCGTTGCAGGCTTCGACCTGGGGTAACGTGGTTTGGGAGCAAACGATCGCTCCCCCAGCGCAGTTGGTAGTCCCGTTGTTGCAAATACCCGGCAAGCCGGTTGCACACAGGACCCCCCCGCCGGGGTTGCCATCATCGAGCGCTCCATCACAGTCGTTGTCTTTCCCGTCGCAAAGCTCGGCGACCGGGAAGACCGTCTGCTGACACGTGCCAGTACCTACCGCACAGTTATAAGAACCTATGCGGCAGAGACCGAATACTCCCTGGACCGTGCAGGAGGATCCGGGATAGAGCGAAGGCTCTACCGGTTGGCAGTCGCAGCCGGGTCTCGCTGGTGAGAGGGGGAAGTCACAGGCCGTCCAGCCATCCCCATCACCGTCTAAGGAAAAGGGCAGACACCCGGATCGTCCGCGATGCCGTTGCAGTTCTCGTCGCGGAGGTTACCGCAGATCTCTGCGGTGGGGCCTACGTAACCGACGCAGACACCCCAGAACCCGCCGGTGCAGGTACTCGTCCCTGCCCTGCACTCTCCCTCATCGCTGCCGCACCGGGACGTGGTCCCGGAAACGCAGCCGCAGGCATCATCCACGATGCCGTTGCAGTCGTTATCCCGACTGTCGCAGGTCGTCGGGGGGCCGTCGAACACGGGCCCAATCGATCCGACACAGAGACCCCAGACCCCACTCGAGCAGGTCTGAGTCCCCTGCCGGCATTCACCGACGGAGGAACCGCACGGACGGGTGCTGCCATTCAGGCAGGAACACCCTTCATCGATCACGCCGTTGCAGTCGTTATCGACCGCATCGCACAGTTCGGCACTCGGAATGACCGCGCCCGCACAGGTCGCGCCCCAGACACCAGCCGCCGTACACGTCTGGGTGCCGAAGGAGCACTGGCCGATGGAAGAGCCGCACACCCGGGTCGAACCCGGCAGGCATGTGCAGTTCTCATCGACCGCTCCGTTGCAGTCATTGTCTCGACCATCGCAGGTCTCGGGCACCGGAATCACAGAGCCGGAGCAAACCGGGCTCCAGTAGGTTTCGCCCGTCACGATATTGAAGAGACAGTCTTGCGTTCCTTGCCGGCACTCGCCCACGGCAGAGCCGCAGGGTCGCACCGACCCGAACACACACTGGCACACCACTCCATCGTCGATGGAGCCGTTGCAGTCGTTGTCGTAGCCGTCGCAGATTTCATCGACCGGACCGGTTCCGCCCACACAGGTGGAGGCCCAGATCCCGCCGACGCAGGTCTGCGTGCCGAAGCTACAAATGCCTTCGTTGCTGCCGCATACCCGGGACTCGCCCGGAATACACTGGCAGCCGATGGCGTCGTCAGAGACACCGTTACAATCATTATCGTAGCCGTCGCACACCTCAGAAGAGGGCACGGCTTCCCCGACACACACACCGCCCCAGACGAATCCGCCGAAACCGTCGGAAACGCAGCTCTGGATCCCCATCTCGCATTCGCCGAGGTTGGACCCGCAGAGCTTGGTCTGCCCGGGCTGACATTGGCAATTGATGCCTTCATCAGTCAACCCGTTGCAGTCGTTGTCGTATCCGTCGCAGATCTCGAGCACGGGACCCACACCACCGGTGCAGGCGCCCCATCCGAGACCGTTGATATTACAAACCTGAACGCCCTGCTGACACTCGCCGACATTGGTGCCGCACATCCGGGTCGAACCCGGAATGCACTGACAACCGATGCCGTCGTCGACGCTGCCATTGCAATCGTCGTCAAGGCCGTTACAGGTTTCAGGGGCCGGCAGAACCATGCCGGAGCAGGTGGTGTCCCAAACCCCGGAGGGCAGGCACACTCTCGTTCCCTGCTGACACGATCCGACCGCGGACCCGCAGACAGTCTCGTCGCCAGCGTTGCACTGGCAGTTTTGACCGTCATCCACGGCTCCGTTGCAATCATTATCCCTGCCATCACAGATTTCGGCAGAGGGGCCGATTGCCATCGCGCACAGCGGAAGCCAGATGCCGTCCGAACCACAGGTTTGTGTCCCGAAGGAACACTCGCCCACGTTGGACCCGCAGACGCGGGTCTCGTTCGGATTGCACTGACAGAGCCCCGAGTCATCGGGGGTGCCGTTGCAGTCATCATCCAAGCCGTTGCACGTTTCCGCGCTTGGGAGAACCATGTCGGTGCAAGCCCCCCACTGAGTGAAGGAGCCCACCAGGACACAACTCTGAGTCCCGGGCACGCACTGACCGATCGCGGAACCGCAGAGACGGGTGCTCCCCACCACACAGGGACAGAGGATCCCATCATCTACAGCGCCGTTGCAGTCATTGTCCAGTCCGTCACAGACCTCCCCCACGGGGACGGTCTGGCCGGAACAGGTGGCGGACCAGTAGGTCTCGCCGGTCCCGGCGTTCAGGAGGCAGGTCTGGGTCCCCTTCGAGCAGGTACCCAAGTTGCTCCCGCACTGGCGGGTCGATCCCACGACGCACTGACAGTTGATGCCGTCATCGATCGCCCCGTTGCAGTCGTCATCGAGGCCGTTGCAGATCTCGGTACCAGGCCCCACGGCGCCCGTACAGGCGCCCCAGGAAAAGCTTGCCAGACAAGTCTGGCTGCCGGTTTCGCACGTCCCCACGGCGGAGCCGCAGGTGCGCACGGAGCCCGGCTGGCAGGGGCAGAGAATATTGTCGTCGACGCTGCCGTTGCAGTCGTCATCAAGGTTGTTACACGTTTCCGTGCTGGGCCAAATCGCCCCGGCACAGGGTCCCCAGGTATAGTCTGCCTGACAAAGCTGGTTACCAGCTTCGCAGGAGCCCGTATTCACCCCACAGGTGCGGGTGGATCCGGGGGTGCAGGAACAGAGGATCCCGTCATCGGGAGCCCCATTGCAGTCGTTGTCGCGATCGTCACACACTTCGGCGGACGGACCGACCTGACCCACGCAATTGGAATCCCACACGAAGCCCCCGAGCCCGTCGGCGACGCAGCTCTGGGTCCCGGGACGGCACTGCCCCACCATGCTACCGCAGGGACGCGTGTCCCCCGCTTCGCACTGGCAGTTCTGGCCTTCATCGGCCAGTCCGTTGCAGTCGTTGTCGAGGCCATCACAGACCTCGTTCACCGCTACCACTTGCCCGTTACAGGCACCCCAAACGCCAGCGGAGCAGGATTGAATCCCCGTCCGACACTCGCCCGTGGCCGTGCCACAGACGCGAGTGCTGCCGTTGGTGCACTGGCACCCGACACCGTCATCTACGGCGCCGTTGCAATCGTTATCGAGCCCATCGCAGAGCTCGACCGAGGGGAGAATCTGGTCGGCGCACACGCCCCAGATACCGGCCACACCGCAGGTCTGCATACCGTAGGAGCATTCTCCTACGTTGCTTCCACACACACGGTTCGAGGCCGGAGTGCATTGGCACCCGATACCCTCATCAACGCTGCCGTTGCAGTCGTTGTCCAGGCTATCGCAGACCTCGGTGGAGGGAAGAATCGCGTTCACGCACACGCTCGCCCAGATACCCGAAGGCAAACAGGCTTGCGTGCCGTAGGAACATTCTCCCACATTGCTTCCACACGGACGGGCTTCACTGGGCACACACTGGCACCCGATGGCGTCGTCAGAGACGCCGTTGCAATCATCGTCCAGCCCGTTGCACATCTCGGGGGTGGGACCGACTGCGCCGTCGCAGGTAGCACCCCAGATAGCGTTACCGCTACCGTCGTCCTCGCAGGACTGGATCCCGTTATTGCACTGCCCGATGTTCGAGCCACACAGACGTGTGGACCCGATCACGCACGGGCAGTTCGGGCCGTTGTCCACGAGCCCGTCGCAGTCGTTGTCCTGCCCGTCACAGACCTCCGTGAGGTCCGGCCCGACGGCCCCGATGCACTCTCCCCAGGCGCCTTCAGTGCAGGTCTGAGACCCGTACCGACAGACACCAAGGTTGGAAACCCCGCAGAGGCGGGTGTTCCCGGAGACGCAGGTGCCGCAGTCGTTCGGACAGCCTTCGACCGTCTCGTCCGACTGACAGACTCCGTCCCCGCAGGTACCGCTGCAGTCCGCGGGGCAGCTCAGCTGGTTTTCACCGGCTTCGCAAGTCCCGTTGCCGCAGACAGAGACAGGATCGCAGTCGCTCGGACAGCTGGTGCTGTCCTCGCCGTTGTCGCACACGCCGTTGCCGCAGGTGGTCAGAGTACAGTCCGCGGGGCAAGACACATTGGTCTCTCCCGCCTCGCACACATCGTTCCCGCACACCGGCGTCACGTTACAGCTGGGGTCGTTGGGGTTAAGGCAGGTCTTCGTAGAAGCACCGCCTTTGTCATTGTTGCAGCTCCCAGCCAGCAGGCTGAGAACCAGGATCATGAGATAAAACCGTTTCATGGCAGTTTCCTTTCCGGCCACCGGCCGGGGTTGTTGAGTTTGTTGAAGTTAGTTAGAGTGAAAAACCCAGCGAAAACATCAGGAAGTGATTCCACACGTTCGCCTTATCGGGCAAACCTCCTTCCGCGTTCGGATTTTGAACTTGACGGGTCAAAGACACCGTCGTTCCGTATTGAACGCCGAGAAAGAGGCTCTGGTGGAGGTAGAATTTCACCCCCAAGTTCGCCGCCCATACCGGATGGAAGGCCACGCGGCCCTCCACACCTTGGATCATCAGCTCCTGGTTTTGGAGCGTCACGGCATCGTCGTGCGTGAATATACGCAGTCCGAACCCGCTCTCCAGATCGAACGCGACCCAGTTTCTGGGCCGCAGGCGGAGAAGGCCCATGGCGAGAGTATCGAACTCGCTCGCCATTATGTCGGCGTTCTGAGCGAGGCCAATCACCTCCAACTCATAGTAATGCCATGACAACCGGCCCGAAGCTCCCAGCTGGAACATTCCGCGGCTCCCGAACTTGCTGAGGATAGTGTTGACGCCGAGCGCCATACCGTATCCTTCACGTCCCGGCGACTCCATGGAGATCATGGGACTGAGAATGAACTCGAAATCCCGTTTTCCCCCGGTCCCGCCGGCGTTCTTGTGAGCCTCGTCGGCCACGGATTTGGCTTCATCAGCGACCACCTTGGCGTTGTCCGCCTTGGCGTGTGCCGAATCGGCCTTCCGTTGGGCCTCGTCCGCTGTCATTTGCGCTTCTTCCGCGCCCTTGGCGGCGCTGCGCGCCAGCACAAGGAGGTTTTCGTGGACAGTGATCTCCACCGTCCACACCTCTTGTCCAGACCGGATAGTCGCCCGGACCTTTTTCCCAACCTGAGTCGGGTCCATAGTCCAGAAAAACACACGCCATCCGACGGCCACATTAGTGGGCTCCGAGAGATCCTCTTTTTCCACGAGAAACTTGACCTCTCCCGCCCCCTCCATGGTCACGGTCGGCTCGACACAGCTGTCGTTCAACCACACCGTGATGGCCTTCTCCACCTCCAATTTGGCGCTCTTCTCCCCGGGCCACCCCGGGAAGACGGCCTCACCCCCCGCACCGCGGTAGATCAGGCAGGTTTTGTTGTTTTTGGTTTGCGCCTCGGCGTTTCCGCCAAAGCCGGTGAAGGCCACAATGGCCACGATGATGGTGAAAAGAACCTGTTTCATGATCAGTCTCCTTTGGCTTTCTAAAGCCGTTGAAAAACCTTAAACAAAAATTTAACCTCTCTACGTAAAAAGCTCCATCTTACTCCTTTCTGTTGTTTTGAGCCTCTTTACGCGAGAGGCGGTGTAAAAAATAAATATCCGCAACTAATTGTCAAGCATCGCAACTATCTGCGTATGATGGCCTATGGCTGCCAAATAAAATCACTAAGAAAATCCGGATTTCCAGACCTCCGTTAGCACCGATTTCATTTAGTTAACGCCATAATGTACCATATCATAACAAAATAATTGGAGTGAATCATAGTAGATTCTGGCCATTTTGTCAAGCTTCGTTAAGTTACATTAAGGAATACAACAAATACAGCCATACATTTAAATCCCCTAAAGCGTGTTTCATTACACTATTTTAGAACTTTCCCAAGCACGATTTTTGCCTTTTCTTTAGCCAAAGGAATATTTTTAGCCAAAATTTCACGAATATGCGCTGAGTCCTTGATCATTCCCTCTATTTTTGACTCAAGCAAATCCCCATCAAATTCATTATTTTTCAAACAATATTTTCCAAGCCCCACTTCATCCATAAAATTTTCAACTTTTTTGGAATAAGAAATTCCCACAAACGGGGTCCCAACAATTGAAGAAAAAATGAGCGAATGGAGTCTAACTCCCACCACGAATTTCGCCCCCCTGATTTGCTCCAAAATTTCAAAAATATTATCCTGATAGCTTTGTATAACAATTTTCTCCAAACTTCCGTTTTGTACTATTTTTTTATTCAACACCTCCGTGTCATTTTCCTTGACGAGCTGAAATGGGATAAATACTGGTCTCAACTTATATTTCTCCACTATCTCTGAAACAGCCTGTACTATTTTTTTATTCATTTCCCCCAACTTCTCGTCCCAATCGCGAAAAGTTAAAACAAAGTACTTGTTCGGATCATTTTGTACTATTTTTTTATTCGGCAGATTTACCATCATTGCAAGGTCGCAAAGCACATGAATTTCCTTCTTCACCCCGCACCCCTCCAAAACCATTTTCGAGTCACTGTCCCGAACAGAAATAAACTCAGCCTTATTAAAAATCTTCTTAACGACCCACTTCCCCACCCTTGTTTTAAGCGGACCTACGCTATGTCCGATTAGATAAAGCGGCTTTCCAAGCCACAATGCAAAAAATGCCTGCAAACCCCACAAAAACACTGCATAAAGCCTTTCATCCGTAAAAAGACCGCCTCCACCAAGAATAAACCTATCACACGATTTAATCTGTTTTATGGTGTTTTTAAGCCCTCCTTTGAAGATTCCCCTAAAAAACGACCTTATACCCAACGGAACAAGATACGCCGTTTTAACGCCAAATTCCGGCAAATACTTATCATAAAATGCCTTTGACCTGTCCTTGTCATAGCTCAAAACAACAACTTCGTGACCCGGATTAGCCTCTTTTATGGCCTGAATAAGCCCAATTCCAATAGCCTCGTCCCCAAGGTTGGTAACGCCATAATGTCCGCAAATCACATATTTTTTCATCTTATCATCCATTGATTACCTCATTAACAGGCTTAAAACTCCGCCTATGAATATCGCAACAGCCGTATTTTACCAAATTTTCCACATGGTGTCTTGTACCATAACCTTTGTGCTTCCCAAAGCCATATTCCGGGTACTTTTTACCATAAATTTCCATGATAAAATCCCTTACAACCTTTGCCACCACTGATGCCGCGGCTATTGATTTAACCTTTGAATCCCCTTTTATTATCGTCGAATACGGGCACCCCAGGCCATACTTCCCAATACCATCTATAAGAACATATTCCGGCTGTCTAGACAACCCCGAAATAGCTCTTTGGTATGACACATTCAAGGCTTTTGTCAACCCATGCTTGTCTATATCAAATGACGACACAATTCCAATACCTACAACCCCCTTTTTCAAGATTATTCCAAATAAAGCCTCCCTTTGAGCAGCGCTCAATTTCTTCGAGTCGTTCAAGCCCGGAATTCTTACTCCAAACGGCAAAATAACCGCAGCAGAAACAAGCGGGCCGGCCCAAGGACCCCTTCCCGCCTCATCAATCCCGGCTACAAAAGAAAATCCATCCTTTTTAAGTTTTACCTCTAAAGGATGGATCCTCATAATAAGTTTGATTTAAGCCTTCTCTGCAGGAGCCTCCACTTCAGCAGGAACTTCGGCAACAGCCTCAGCAACAACTTCTTCCGCAGGCGCAGCAGTTTCAACCACTTCAGTAACCACCTCCTCTACCGGAGCTTCTTCAACAATATCTTCAATAACATCTTTCTCTTCTGAAATATGCTTCTCCTTAAGACGAGCAGACTTACCTGAACGTTTTCTCATGTAATAAAGCTTTGACCTTCTTACATCAGATGTTTTCGTAATCTGGATTTTAGTGATATTTGTTGAATGTAGAGGGAAAACCTTCTCCACTCCAATTCCACCAACCACTTTTCTTACAGTAAAAGTCTTGTTAGGACCAAAACTGGCACTAACGGCAATAACAAGCCCTTCAAAGATCTGGATTCTCTCCTTGTTTCCTTCTTTGATTCTTTGATGAACCTTTACAGTGCTACCAGTTCTTATATCAGGAACCTTTTTCATGGATTTCTTCCCGATTTGTTGTATCAATTGCATATTCATAAATATTTTTTTTAAAACAGCGTTCGGATTATACAAATCTAAAAACTATAAATCAAGCTTTTTTACGCAGATAAATACTTATCCAGCTTATTAATGGCGATAATATTGTCGGGATCGGTAAGAATTGAGCTTATAAACTGGTCTTTACACTTCACCCTATAAAGGAAATCGTCCTTGCTTAATATACTAAAGCGTATCGGTTTCTCGGTTTCTATCTCCGTATTAAGAAATTCCTGCAATTTAGCCTTATCCATATCCCCCACAAGCAATAAATCAACCGGCGACGGTTTATCTACAAACACGCCAAGAAGGGCTAAGAACTCAACTTCTCCGAACTTCATGATCTTTTTAACAAGATCGTCTTTTCCGCTCATTGCCTTAATTACTATATTCTTAAGATCATTAAAAATAACAAACTGCTTGTTAACAACATAGAACTTCTTTCTGTTCTTCATCTTGCTTTTAAGAAGCCCCATTTTTTTCAAGTTATCGAGCTCTCGTCTAATAGAGTTGATTTGTTCATCCAGCTTTCGAGTCAACTCACGGATAAAGTATTCTTCGTCCGGGTTGAGCAGGAATAGCGTCAACAATTTTATTCGAGTGTTCGAAGTAAACAATCGCTTAAGCATTTTTTCGAATTTAAGAAAAGCCTTGAATTTGTACACAATATTTATACAGCACGAGAATAAATGTACAAGTTTTTTTATCAAATTAAAGTCGCCAAAACGACAATATATTTTATAATCACCTATCGGTGTTTGGAGTTAATAACAACAATATGCTTTTCGGCTAAGGTAAAAGCTGTTCCGCGCCAGCCGTATTATTTTTTTATTCATATTATTATGGTACATTTTGGATACCTGTAAATGATTACCTGCCCCTTAAAGCTGTATAACTTTTTTATTCTCTACTCGTGAGGTGAACTCATTTTTTAAATTCAGAGTTTAATGACCAAAATTTGTACAGCTAGCAAAATACTCTCGGGTCGCCTACTCATTTTAACTGACAACCCGGATTGCATTTTGGCAACAATTTATCGACCACAAAAAAAGGTGAGCCTTGGCTCACCCTCATTTTTAATCATTTATTCACCCTTCCCCTCTTTATTCAAATTCTTCGTCGTCTTCCTCCTTTGACAAGAAACTCATAACGAGTCCCATGTAAAGCATACCGGCTATGATTCCAACAATCGATACTGCAAAAATCAAGAACGTAGGAGAAGTCCCGGAATCGGCAGAGAAGAAGAAAAACGTAATAAAGTTACACTGTGCCTGAATATTCTGAAACGCAACAACCAAGATAATAACTGTGATTACGATTGATCCGGAAAGAAAAAATGTCCGTAAATTTTTCATAATTTATATTGTTTAAGCTTTACACACAGCTAATTATATCACTTTTGGATAAATCTATCAAATAGCCTCTCAAGACGCATTGAGTTTACAAGTCTTCCACGAATTTCGCGTACGTCCTCTTTTTTTAAGTCAGGAATATCTTTTATCCTTTTTTCAATTTCCTCGTCTGTAATCTCAATTTTCTCTTTATCCATGATCTCGTTGAGCCCAAATCGCAAAGTCAGCCTCTTTAATGCCTCTTTGCCCATATCTTTTCTAATGTCCTCCTCCGTTTTCTTTGTATACTGAAGATATTGATCAAAAGAAAGTCCTCTGTGACTCATGTCGTGCTTCATCTCGTGAAGCATGTATTCAACCTCTTCATCCACAAGAATGTCTGAAAACTCGGTTTTTGTTACGTCCAGGAACTTCTCAAGAAGCTGCTGCTCATTGTTTTTCTTTTCCTCGGACTGCTTGTATTCCTCCAAATCGGCCTTTACGTTCTTTCTGAATTCATCAATCGGAGTCTTCTTACCGCTGATTTTCTCGATAAACTCCTCGTTTACATCCGGAAGCTCAGCTTCCTCTATCTTGTTTATCTTCACATGAAACTTGACTTTCTTGCTCTGAAAGCTCTTTTTGTGATAATCAGCAGGGAAAGTCAGGTCAAAATCCTTCTCTTCTCCCGTCTGCATGCCGATAAGATTGTCTTCAAAGCCCGGAACCATCATTTTTTCACCAACGATAACCGGATGATTCTTGCTCTGCGTACCCTCAAGTGGCGCGCCGCCCTCATCAAAGCCATCAAAATCAATTTCTATCTTATCCCCTTTTTTAATTCCCCTTAGAACCTGCTTCCAGGTTATAAACTGCTTTTGAACGTTCTTAAGCGCTTCATCGATATCTTTATCCTCAACTTTAACTTCCTTAACCTTTACCTTCACTTTATCGTATCCTTCAACCTTAATCTCCGGATAAACGGGAGCGGTAACCTTTAAAGTAACCGGATCTTTGGACAAAATATCAACCCTTGGACGAGCGATAACCTCAAGTTTTTCGTCTTTTATCACGCTTGTTAGAATTCTCGGAATCGCTGTATCAAGAGCGGTATTTACGATCATATCTTTTCCGACATGGCTCACCAATACATCATAAGGCACATTTCCCGGCCTAAATCCGTCAATTTTCACCTCTTTTGAGAGAGATTTTGCGGCACTTTCGATGTCACTTTTAAACTCATCCTCGGTGAAAGTTACGTTTATCTCAACTTCCGCTTTTGGAAGCTTCTTTACGTTGATATCCATAATTTTTAGGTTAATTTACGTACTTACGCTGAGCCATGCTACCCGAATTTGACCGAGTGATCAAGGATACGAATTTCTTTTCTATCGAAGGATGCGTTTTCGGGTGCCACTGACTAGGCTCGAACCCTTGATGAACAAGCTCATGGTGGCCTTTGCACAAAGGTTTTAAATTTTCATGGTTGGCCTGTAAAGCGAACCTGTGCGGGTGATGGATAACTTGTGCCGGCCTTCCGCATCCCGGATACTGGCATTTTTCGGGCAGCTCATGGCGCACGGAAACAGGCACGTAGCGGGCAATTTTCGTGGGCATCTCAATTTTGCGTTCTTTATGAACCTTCTTCGGCCTTGCGACCTGCGCCTCCGCAACTTCCAATAACTTTTTTATAACATCATTCCACTCGACAACCCCGCCCATGTTATTTTTGAATTTTCGCAATTTGAATTCCGTGGCTTTATCAAGAGAAAAACTGACCATCGTCCTTCCAGTCCCGGGACTGGAAATTTCCGGTGCCCTTTGCTCACGAGCAAAAAGTTCCAAAGCGCCTTTGGACATCGTTCTCACCCTCTCCGCCAACTCGACCTGATTCTCCTGCGTAGCCATCGTAGCCACAATTCTCACTTTATTTACACCCACTTTCGGAATCAATTTCTTCAGCTCCGGCTTATCAGATACATATTTTTCAACCTGAAAAACTTTTTCCACAGTACCGCGCCCCACGCCTCCAATTTTTGCCGCAAATTCAACAACAGTGGCAAACCCGTGTTTTTTGTGAAGTTCTCGCCGTGCAACTTCCGGCAAAAGCGCGACAAACTCGTTTTTCCACTTCCGCGCCTGCTTGCCAACAAAAACACATCTCTCGTACAGCTCTTTATCAGTCATATTTTATTGATTAATTTTTCTGCCCATATTATCTCAAAACTACAAAAATCGTCAACTGTTTAAACGCTCCAACATGCGATTACGCAACAATATGGGTGAGCCTGTCCTCACCATTTTTTGCGAGTGCCCGTTGATGAAAACCTACAACACTAAATGCTTTACAAAACCACGGCTTGTTGTTAAATTAACTAACCATAATAATTCTTATACAGTTACTATGAGTGAAAAAGACCCTCGCGACAAAGATGGATTGTTTGGATACATCCCCGGATATGGGAGAGTTCCTGAATATAATATTGAGAAACTTTTGGAGAATAATCTTCCTGAAATGATGGGAAATATTAGAAGGATAGCAGACCAACAAAATCAAAATGGAGCTTTTTCCCCAAATATAACTATTGTAAACGACCAGCTAAGAGCTGAATTTGAAAACCTGACCGAAGCTCAGATTGCCCTTGCCAATAATGTAAAAGGACTTGGATTAATCGGACAAAGAACCCTTATAGAAACACAGCTTCAAACACAGGAATTACAATATTTAAATGAACAGGCTCAGGCTGCATATCATCAGAGAAACCAAGCTTTCGAAGCCTTAAAAATTATAATTTTTTCACTATATCAAGTCTCCCGCCAACTGGAACTTCAACGCGCTGAAACCCACATACAGACAGAAAGAACCATAACAGGCATGCAGGATATTTCAAAAGTATTGTCACGAGAAGGAGAACTAGAAAGACAAGTCATCGAACAAGGCTTTACGGGGCTGCAAAAATCTATAACAGGCATGCAGGAAAGTATATCTTACGACATAAGAGAATTAAAAAACGCAACCGTCATAGAACTTCAAAATGTCCAGGATATGTCATTTTATCAACACACCGAGCAAATGAAGGTTCTAAAGCAAATCAGAGACGCGATTGAAAACAGAGATATAAAAAAATTAATAATATTAGCGAGAGTTAAAATGCAGGATAAAGATTTCGAAAGCGCATTAAACATCTTGGAAATAGCTAAACAAAGCGATTTTTTAAACACGGAAGTCTGGTATGAACTGGCTATTTGTTCGATGCATATAGAAAGCCACGAAAAAGCCCTGGATTATGCCAAATGTGTAATAAAGCTCGCAATGAAGGGGCATAAAAAAGAGTACGCGATAAGATTGGCTCATAATCCCTTGTTTCAGCCAATTTTAAATGAGCTAATTTCTTTCATTGACGGCAAAAAACCATAGTCTAACAAATCTTTTATGGAAAAAAACGAATCAGAATCTAGCATGATTACGCGAATCCTTGATAGCACAGAAGATGGCCAAGTGCATTTTATTGTTAAACCTGATGCATTAATTAAAGAATTAGTGCACCTTAAAGAATCTGCCGAATCCCAAATAAAATGGATCAGGGGCGACCACAAGGTGAGATACATCAATCTTCTTAAATGTATATACCCTTGTAAATGGGACTTGTATGATGGAAACAATGAAAACAAGTGTTATCAAAATTGTGACAATATAAATAATGCTAGTTTTGTCCTTTTTGGGTCGCAATACACAATAGAAAAAAATGGGGTAACAAGATCTGAAGTTCAAGAACTTGTAAAGGAGGAACTAAGCGAAACAAAAGAAGATCCAAAAATAGTCGAATTAAAAGCCGAAATTAAAAAATATAATGATTTGATACAACAAATCGTGTTAAGGTGCATTAAATAACCCCAAAATATGACAAAAGACAACGAATCAGATGCCAAGTTACTGTCAGAAATACTTGATAATGTAGGAGAGAAACAGATTCATTTTGTTGTTCGCCCAGAAAAAATAATTAAGATAATACGAGGGATAAAAAGAGAGACAGAGGATACCCTTCGCGGGATAATTGAAGTTGGAATAACCAATAACATAGATACTAGTTTAGCAAAAGCTACCTTGTTATCAGAATTAGAAGAATATGATAAATTAATTAAAAAAATTCTTGAGAAATGTGCCGAATAATCTTTATTTTTAGTCCTAACCGAAGCAGACAGATTCATCGACAAATAATTACGAAGTTCCGCTCTCTCCACCAATCGTTATTGCAAAAAATCCGTTTTTTTGGTAAAATTATAAGATTTTATTTAAAGAACGCATGTTGAAAGCATGAAAAAAACAAAAATAAACATATTCTTCGAAAGCAAACTTATCTTCGCCAAAAGAAAAGAAGGTGGCCTTTGGGAAGAAGAAAAGCGTGACGAGAAAGGCTTAGGCGTATCCGAAAGCGTTATTTCCGAATTTGAAGAATATTACCAGCCGGAAAATCTTGAATCGGCAATAGAACATCCCGATGAAATAATTAATGGCGTGCGAAACAGAATGATGCAGGGACCGCTTGGTGCAAGAAATATCTTAAGCGGAGGAAGCATTCTTGAACGAAGAGTCCATACTGCGCTTCAGGAAACAGTAAGAAACGCACCAAGACTTTACCAACAACTACTTAGCGAGGCCAGAATACACGGAATAACCCCAAGAGCTGAAGAACAATTTTTTTCTTATGATATCGAGGCGGGGGCATCGTACCAAGATCTTCTTACGAACCTTGATGCTCAAATAATGGCTCTTGGATATATAGGCCCTTTCGGGATTACCGATTCAAGAGGGCAAGGAATCAATCTGGCAAATCCGAATCAAACAAACGAATTTGACGTTGTGGCCGGCGCTCCGGGGGTTTCCGGAAACGTTACAGTGGTTATTAGATGGCACCAAGAAGATCTTACAACGATAAGACAAAAACTCGAACAGGCAGGCATGTGGGCCGATTTTTCAAACCAGACGGGCGCAAGAGAGTTTCTACATCTTAAATTCAGACAATCGCTAATAGAGAAAACAGTTTGGAAAGAAAAAACAAAGCTTAGCAAAGATAAATTTGACCCACAGCGACTAAAAACATGGCTTGATGATGACTTGAATCAGATAGCTTTGACTGACCCTGTTTACGTGGATTGGTTTACTGCTTGGCCGCATAACGCTGCTACATCAATTGCAGCTTTAACACCGGCTCAAAGAAATGAGCTCACCAGAGCCCAGCGTGAAGCGCGGGAAAGAGTCCAGGAACAATCACTGGAAGCAAAACTTAAGAAAATTTTGATTCCCGGCGAGATTGAAAACGTAACAAAATCGCTGGAAACAAAGACGATGCTTGCCTATTTGTTCTACAAAATGTCACAAAGCAACGAAGATCACGAAAACGTCGGAAATTTTATAGATGAACTGGCTGGAGCTGATTACAGCGGAAATATAAAGACTCTTGGCTCTGTTTCAGAGAGAATAAGTCAATTCATTAGTGAGATGGGCCCAAAAATAGGGGCAAGAGACCTCAAGGCTGCCGAAAGTGCCAATTTGGGAGTAGGAATTACAGATTATGGCACCGCTCTTAGTACCATTACAGCAAAAATAATTACCGAAGAGACTGCCTTAGCCTCCATAAGAACGGGTCTTACCGCCACCCCTCTACCAGCAGGGCCACAACTACAAGTCCTAAAAAGTCAGGCAGATATATTGGTCAAAAATATAGATTTAATGGAAAAACGAAAGCCAGCAATCGAAGAAGGAATTAGAACCTTAACAAAAGAAAAAGCAGTAGTAGATAAAGAACTTACGGCAATGGAAGAGGACATCGTTAAGACAACAAGTGCCTTTGGTGACTACCTAAACGAACAAAGCGCAAACACAGCCCTTTGGGGAACTTCACTTCCACTTATAACAGCCTTGGACACAGAACTTAAGGCAATTAACTCAGCAGCTACTCCTGCAGATAAAATTACAGCCTTGAAAACATTTTTAGCCAAACCGGCCACTCCGGCCGCTCCGACTGCTACTCCACCCACTCCACGTATCCCGTCTACTATAGAAAAAATTGATAATCTTATTGCCGCGGCAAAAACCCAAATAGCTCACTTCGAAGGCCTTCAGAAAAACCGCCCCGGATCTGCCGGCAAAATGGATTCCAGAGGGCTTTTGTATAAGCTGGTTAAGCGCGACCTTGAGCTAAAGGGCGTTTCCGCTGACCCTAACCTTATAAATGAATCTTTAATTACAACAAACTTACTTATAGCACAGGCAAGAAATCAGGAAATATACGGAAATGTAAACCAGAGCATATCAAACAGAATTGCCAGATTAGGAAGTCATCCTACAGACCAATGGGCTTGTTCAATAGCTTTTTTCAACCCTTCAATGACCGGAATCGACGCAATTGAACACGTATGCGACACAGATCCTGATCTTAATAAGCTTAATGGACTAAACATAAATTCAACTCCGGCAGATATGATTCGGATAATGCAGGAGAATAAAATGACCTCTCCTGTAAAATTACGCGAATTGCAAAAAAAACTGAGCGAAATTATACGCGGAGTGGAAATAAAAGGTAAAAAAATAAGAGTTATAGACACAGACGTTCAAAAAGTTGAAAAATTCATAAACAACCTTGTTCTTGTCGAATCAAGGCTTGAAGCGGAAAACAGACTACAGGAAGTTGCAGAGGGCTACTACGATCCATCCAAGAGCAGAGAAGAACAAGTTCTTCAAATGCTTCAAAATCAAACTTCAGACAGCGCGGATGCGGACGGCAGAATTGCCGAAGAACTTGAAAGTCATGACTCAGAATTCAAACGAACCTTCTTAAGAAGCAACCTTGCAAAAGAATACAACGAGGCCATGAATGAACTTGAAGGGCTACCTAAAGAAGAAATACAAGAAGAACTAAGAAGAAGAGGTTTAACCGCGCGTATTGCAACAAGAGGTTTGATTTCTTTAAGAACCTCGAGATTTTTAAAGAAATTCGGAATAGCATTTCTAAAATACAATCCGGCAACTCTCGCCGGATTTGGGCTATTCAAAGCCGGATCATGGTTCTACGATTACGCAAAAAGCATACTCTGGACGGAACAGACAAAAGAAAGAGCTGCAAAAGTAAAAGAAAGATACAGAGCATCAATAATTGAGCCGATCGCAACAGTCTTCGTGGGCTGGCCTCTTGCGCTAGGATCTTACATTATTAGCAGGCCAAAAACATGGATAAGAGCAATAACAGGTTGGGGCGAAAATAAAATGCAATAAAAATTAAAAAATATTAACCTATATTTATATGTTCACTTTCGAAAATTACAGCGCAAAAGCATTCGTAGACTACGTTGTAGAACAAATGAAGCTAAAAGATTCAAATCCGGACGTTAAGGCAAAAATAGAGAAAGAAATACTTACAACTCTTGGCAGAAGAATTATAGCCTCCGTTGTTAACGCCATGACCGAAGAAAATCTTGTAAAATTCGACATAATAAAAGCCACACATCCGGAATTTAGTGATTATGAAGCAATTTTTGCTCTTATAGACGAAATCCCTTTGCTTCATGAAATAATGATAAAAAATGTTAACGACCTTGCCCAGGAGCTTATTTACGATGTAAATCGCCTGGATGAAGCCTTGGAAAAATCAAAATCAAAAAAATAAAATGAATCAAAAAAAGCCAGACAATTGGGATGATAATGTGGAAAAAGGAGCCGCAATGCGCAGATGGGACCCTGATATTCCTGCAATGGAAAACTACAGAGACATGCCGGGATGCGCAGAACAACAGCGATTTATTGATGAATTGCCAAAATTTCTCGAAGAAGCCTCAAAAAGCGGAAAAAGACTTGCCGACTTTAGAGCCGAAATTGACAAAAAAGTCAGAAAAGATGCCGGAGAACAACCCGAAGGAGCCGTGTGGTTCGACCAAGTACAGTTCTATAAAGAAGTGGAAGAAGTATTAAAGGGAAAACGCAAGCTCGGAGATGAAAAAAAGTTAGAGGCCACATTAAGAGAAATTTATGAAAATTACGACAAAATCAAAGAATTAAACGCGGAAATATTCATAATGAAAAACAATTTATCCGATCTTGAACATAAACTTGTCGAAAAAGAAGGAACAGATGAAGAAAGTAAAATAAGAAATACAATAACCGCACAACAAAGAGAGATATATGAAAACATGCAGGAAAGGGCAAAAGTACTTGCCGCAGAAACAACTCCAAAAAAGATTCTTGCCGCAAAAACAATGAACGCCGTAAAAAAAGCCTTACAGGAAGAATCTTTTATAATAAATGAAAAATTCGGAATAAAAATAGCCAAATTTTTTAGAGAACGTCAGGTTTTAATAACGCAGTCAACAATGTATACCGGCGATACACCTGATCAATTCGCAAAAAAATTGGAAATTCAGGGTAAAATTGAAACAATAGACATTCAGCTCGACAAATTAAAAACGAAATTAATCGAATACAAATCCAAAAAACCGATTTTTCTTTTCGAAAGACTTGTTGGCATAAAAAGCATCCCTCTTCTAAACAGATTCGGACAGTCCTCAACGCTAGACTTTACATACGAGGAAGAGAGAAAGAAGCAAGAGGAAGAGGAAGAGGAAGAGAAAAAGAAGAAACAAGGATCAACCACATAAAACCTTTAAATAAAAACAAAAATGAAAAACACACACAAATACAATTATTTTAAGACAAACCTTGCGGTTTACTCAAAAATAATTTGGCAAAATACTCCGAATAAAAATGCCAGTACACCAGGCAGCGCTCCAGATAATCCAAAAGACGATAAATACAACGTCGATCTTCTCGTTCAACGCGGAACTGTAAGAGATTATATAAAGCAAAGAGTAGCAGAAACCATGAAAGAGGAGGATATAAACGCATTGGTTGAAAAGGCTGTAAAAGAAGCTGTAGAAAAAGCCACTAAAGAGCTTATAGGTAGAATTGACGTTCTTGAGAAAGACAACGTTAGACTTGGAAAACATATTTTTGACTTGGAAGGAAAGGTAACCACTCTTGAAAACAAACCCGGATTCGACCCTACCAAGCTTGAGGCTGACATTGAAGAACTTAGAAACAGCCCCGGATTCGACCCTAAAGCGCTTGACCCTATAAAGACCTCAATTGATACCCTTGAGAAAGACCAAAAAAGGCTCGACCACGACATTGCAGGAACGACGGGCAGAGTGGATACCCTTGAAAATGACCAAAAAAGACTTGATAACGACATTGCAGGAACAACAGGCAGAGTGGATACCCTTGAAAATGACCAAAAAAGACTTGATCACGACATTGCAGGAACGACGGGCAGAGTGGATATTGTTGAGAAGGACCAAAAAAGGCTCGACCACGACATCGCGGAACTTAAGAACAGACCCGAGTTCGACACTAAAGCGCTTGACCCTATAAAGACCTCAATTGATACCCTTGAAAATGACCAAAAAAGGCTCGACCACGACATCGCAGAAACGACAGGCAGAGTGGATATTGTTGAGAAGGACAACATAAGGCTCGACCACGACATTGCAGAACTTAGGAACAGACCCGAGTTCGACACTACAAAGCTTGAGACTATAAAAAACGATGTCAAAAACCTTAAAAAAACGGATGCCGAATTACAGAAGGAGATAGATGATCTGACAGATAAAATAAATGCTTTTGCGAACGGCGAAAAAATAAAACCGGAAGAACTGAAAGAAATCAGAGACAGACTTAAAGTCCTTGAAAGTCAGGACACCGTCGATCCGATAGAATTTGACGTACTTAAGGAAAGATTTGACAAGTCGGTAATGGAATTCGGAGAAACAAAAACAACAGTTGGAAGTCTTATGGCCGAATTAATAAGGCTCCAAAAAAAGGTAAACGACATAAAGGTACCGGATATAGAACAAATAAAGATTGATATTGCTAACTTCACAAAAATAATTAACAAGTATAATTCAAATTTTGATTTAAGACTAGAGGGAATGGACAGAACAATTCAGGAATACTTAACGCAGTTAAATAAAAAATTAGGAGATCTCGAAGCCAGAATTAAAAGCTCCACAAATGTCAGCACAACAACAATAAAAGAAATAATAAAAATCCAGGAAACAATCAAATTAATAACCCAACAGATAGAATTCTTGGGCGGTACCAAAATAACAATCACTCCGCCACCTCCTCACAGAAAACGAAAGGGAAAACGTTCACCTGAAACAAAAGAAGTCTCTGGATTTATGGCAACGCAAGTAGTCGAGATATTACAATCAGAATTAATAAAAATAGGACTTATACAAAACAAAAAGGACTTTACTGCAAGCCGTCATCACTCAAAGTGTTGGAAATACTATAAGGTAAGACCATGGACCAATGATCCAAACAAAAAAAATACAGACGAGAGATATTGCTTACATAAAACCGGAAACAATTATTTGTATACACAAGCTTGGATTGATTTTCTTATTACAGAGTTTAGGAAACCCGGCAGATACAAGGAAATAATGAGTTTGTATCAATAAACCCCTTCACATGGCAACCAAAAACCTGGAAAAATACACGGAACTTCTTAAAAAGCGCGAAGAGCTTATAAAGGAAACTGAAAAACTTGAAAAAGAAGCATTCGGCATTTTAAGAAAAGCCATGGAGAACATATCAAAAGAGGGATAAATATTGGAATAATCCCCTACTTTAAGGTATAATATAAAGATTAATTAAAATAAAAATATGGCACAAATAGAAATACCAAAAAAACAGGAAATAAAACCGGAAAAAACAAGTCCGAATGAAACTCCCGAGGTCATACAGCTGACTAAATTGAGAAAAAAGATATACCCGGAAATTACAACGGACAATTTTGCCGACTATAAATACAGAAAGCTTATTGATCCTTTAAGGGCAAATCCGGACGAAATTTCAAAAATACAAAAGGATTTCGTGAAAGACATGGACGAAGTCGAAAAATCTCTCAATAAAGTGGCAATGGGCAATTTGATTATTGCGGAAGCTGAAAAAGAACCTGACGTAAGTGGATTAAGGGCATTGAATGCCATAATTGATGCCATCCGTAGCAAAAAAAATCTACAACCGGGATCAACTCCAAATCTTAACAACTTATTTTCCGCCAAAGACGAAAAAGATTTCGCCAATAAAATGAATGATGCCACAATAGTGCCTAAAGAATATTCCGACGATGCTGATTTTCAAAATACCGCTATGAATGTTTTTCGAAGAATGCAAAAGAGCGGTGAAGATATGGTTTCATCGCAGTCATCGTCGCAGTCATCACTTGGAAACGAGGTTGTAAAACAATACCTTGAAAGTATTTTTAGCGCGGAAAGCAACGATTTAGACACCAAAATCACCAATTCTTCAATTATAAACGCGAACAGTTTAAATGACGAACAAAAGACCAATATAAAATATGGCTATGAGAAATATGATTTATACAGAAATTGGTTAGAAAAACAGCTCAAAACTGAAGACGTTGTCAACAAGGAAAAAGAGACATTCCTTTCCGGGCCACTTGATTATGCCCAGAGCGGAGAAAAATATATAGCAGAAAAAATTCAGGCAATGAGGGATAATTGGGCCGGAATGGACGGAAGAGAAAAAATGATCGCAGGATTAACAATTTTAATCGGTACATCATGGTTCTTAAACAATAATAGTGAAGCCGGACAAAAAATGAGAGATACCCTTATGAAAGCCGGACTGTTGGCAGTTGGATACATGGGTATAAATACAACATCCAAACTTGCAACCGGGACAGACCTTACGCATACTGCCGAAAGATACATAGAAGATAAATCCGGAAAAAGAGATTTCCTGAAAGAATCATTTGATACGGACAAAGACGGAGCCGATAACATGCAAACATCACTTGCCGTGCTTGGAAATAACGACTTCATTGAGCTTGCGGATATGTATATGATTGAGGAAGCGCGAATTCAAAAATTTCATATTCCAAATAATTTGCGCGGGATTGCCATAGGTGGCGTCGCAGAACAGGAAATGAGCGCACACAACATCTATCTCGCAATGAAATTACTTGATAGAAAACTAAAAAAGAAAGATTCGAGCATTGAAATACTACAGAGTCAGCTTAAAAAAGCCAAAGAAGAAGCAATAAGTGCCGGCAAAGAGTTTATTCCGCCAACATGGGCGATGATTATTACCGCCGTATTACAAGACCAAAAAATCGGATACAGAATTGATAAAAAAGGGAAAATTATTACCGACAAAGAAAAATCTATAGAATCAAGCAGTTTGTGGGGCAAAAAGTCGGTAAAAGGAACTGAAGCTTGGTGGCCTTTAAACGGAGTACCAAAAGATTGGAGAACTCATCTTATAGAAAACGAGCCTAAAAAAGATGTAAACATAGATAATTTAAAAAGGCTGTCTTCATCAATCCTGCACCCAAACGAGTCGCTGTCGAGCGTTATTAACGAAAAGAATTTTGGCAGATTTAATCCGAACTTTACGGAGCTTCATGACAAACAATACAAAAGCAAATCGGCCAAGAATTTCTACCTCGATATTGATAATCAGGCAATAATCTCAAAATTCGTTGTAGATAAAGGTACTCATGAGTCTATGGATGACGCAATGACGTTCTCCATTAAAAGTGCCCACGAACAGGCACTCAAGAATCTGACTACAGCAATAGACGCACATCCAATTTACAGTAAAGAATTCGACAAATATAAGAACAGACTAAGTGAATTTGTTCAACCGGTATTCGGGACATTTATAGGAGAGAACAAAGATAGCGCAAAGGAATATGTTATGTTTTTGCGCATCGCCATGCCGGGATCCGAGGAATTCGAGTTGAGAAAAAACAAAGAATGGCCGGACGGAGATATGATGATGCAAATCAGCAAAGAGCAACTTGAATCCCGCAACCCTTTAACGGTTTCCGAATTCAAAGGCTTTGATTCAAATAAAGATTTCAAAGGAGCTTACGAGAGTTTCCTGGCAAAAACAAGACTCACGCAAGCCACAAGTGACGAGCCGGAAGTTAAAAAGATTCTGGATTTTTACAGTAAAAAATTCGCGAAAAGCGGAATGACAAAGACCGGACTGGTAAGATACCTTGCAACACACGAATTCACCGAAGATGAAATAAAAACAGCAAGAAAACTTGATGCCGGGGCCGTTCTGCCAAATAGCGGAATAGATGTTTATGGTTTAATTAAAAAAGCAACTTTGGAAGCTGAAATATATCAGCCAACTGAGGAAACAAGAGCTACCATTTTATCCGTTTGGGGCTTGCCTGTTGTGTCTGCCTGCAATGGAGATACTGCTGATTTGAACAAGATAAACTCAATGGATTCCAATTTCGCAGACATTATAAAAGAATTTAGAGATGCACCAACTCCAGGACAAAAAACAAAAGCCGGACAACAAATTATAGAAGAATATAAAAAAATCATTGTTAAGATTTCAACACCTGTAGGGTTCGGGACATACCCTATCCCACCAACTACCCCTGGACGTGCTCGAAAATAACAGATGAGAGAGAATTCGAAGAACTATACAATCGTTATTAACAGTTAATAGTTAGTATTGACATATCTCCTTTTTGTTGATATACTAACTTCCTTTTGCTGACATAAGCTGGTACGGGCAAGAGTGAATATAAAAACAAAAGCTTCGCAGTGTAACCATTAATTTACACATTGAATGAAGAAAGCTTTACGTTTTTATCTACTCAGTTTCGGCATCTTTTTGTTCTTTGCCATCAATCTGCAAAATATTTCCGCTTTAGATCAAGGCAATTTTTCAAATGATCTTGCTAGCGCAAAGGCAGATACGTATACTAATCACGCTGCTTCAATTGAAGATTCTTACGCAAAAGCCTTGGGAACCCTTGGGCTGCATTTGTATCCGGGGACTTCCTATAAAGCTGATAGCGTAAGCAGCGAAAGCTCTTTGAATCATTGTAAGTCTCTCGTGTATCAGACTCTGGTTTCATTGCCGGAAGACCACCGAGAACATCTTTCACACCTCACTTTATACTTTGCTGACGGTCGCAGAGGACTTGGCGGAGGATCCACAATAATACTTCGCTGCTCGGATGTAAGCGATAAAGAGCTTATCTCCGTATTTGTCCACGAAATGGGCCACATTGTTGACACCGGACTCTATACTGGGAATTCATCTTATGGAAAAAGTGGATTCATGGATGGAAGCCTGCCTGTCTACAATAACGATTTAAGTCTTCGATTCTACCTAATAAGTTGGAAAGACGACAAGACGTTAAAGGATGGGGCTAAAGAATCAAGTTTCGTCAGTGAGTACGCAATGACAGATCCATTTGAAGATTTTGCGGAAACATACAACTTTTATATTTTGCACGGAGATCAATTTAGAGAAATGGCGGAATTCGACAGAAGTCTGATGAGAAAGTATCTATTCATGAAATACTACATATTCAAAGGACAGGAACACAGTAACGACCCATATACAACTGCAGAACCGTTCGAAAGAATATATGACTCTACAACACTAAATTACGACGAAACGTCGTTCATAAAAACAAAAACATTAGCATCACTTTAAGCGGTTTTACCGTTTAAGAAATATATTAGTTTAGGATATCGAGGCTTTTCTAGGGCGTTGGTACTCCTAAGTCTAAAAAGAATCACCTTCCCAAGCGGAGGGTGATTTTTTTTTGCCAGCCTCGGGGCGGAAATTTCATTTGCCTTAAAGTGGGCTTGTATATAAAATGATCTTTGCGTTTTAGTAGCGCCTTTCAAACACTATGGTGAGTGTAGCTCAGTTGGTTAGAGCATCGGGTTGTGGTCCCGAGGGTCGTGGGTTCGAGCCCCATCACTCACCCCATTGAAAAATTTTTGATTTTTTGTGCTATAATATAATTATATAAATAAAAAATCATGAAACACAGACTTCTTTTCAGATTCATATCAATAATTTCAATTCTTATCATTACTGCAATTGTAGTTTTTGCTCAAGAGGGAACCTATTTGAAGGGAATGACCAATCGATTCGTTAAACAATTTTCAATCCAAAAAAACAAAGTCATTCCTGTTACAAAGATTGACGAACAAACAAAAATTAAAATGAATTTGGAAGAAGCAAACGTTGCCATATTGGAATTCGCGGCTGATGACCCGGGGAGATTTAATGGTGGAAACCTTAATATAAACGCAGTCATTAATAAATTTTATAGTTCACATTCAAATGATTTCGACATGTTGATTACAATGGATTTTAAGACTGATGTCGGGAATAACATTCTAAATGGATGGTCTAATGGAACAATTCATTTAAAAGGCCCCTCTAATATTGGCATACGTAATGTTTGCAGTATGTTAGGCAATCAAACGTGTCTTAGCATTCCATCAAAGCTTAAATATATGCAACAATGTGCATATAATGATTACAAAACGAATGAAAATATCTCCGCAGACTGCAGACATGAAATATTACATTATTGGGGAAACGGATGGCATACCCCAAACGCCGACAGCTGTTTTGACGACTGGGTATCGCAGGCATTTGAGAATGGACACTGGACGCAATTATTTTCCGCCGGATCTGTTGCAAGTTTACATTCATACCCGGTAAATTTTTTAGAGGCCCGTGAAGTCCCTCCAACAGACTATCTTTTAAGTATTTATCAATATAGTACCTGGACTGATAATAAAGATGGCACTTTCACATCTCATACTGTTTCACCAGAAGATCAGGGATTTAATTATATTGATTTATATCAGATGGGTCTTTTGAGCGAGGAAGAATTATCAAACAAAGATATATTCGTTGTGTTAAATCCTGAATTCGTAGGATACGCAAACACTCTTCGTTCAGGAGCAAAAGATCAAATATTCTCAGGAACAAGAAAAGATATTACCATTGAAGAATTAAAAAGTCTTCTTAAAGAAAGAGAAAAATGTGAAGGAGTAGAGCAATACTACTATTCCGGGGACGGAAGCAGAGTTCCCGAAATACTACCGGAAACAGCACTGGACCTTAAAGTTGCGTTTGCACTTATAAAATACCCAGAGCAGCAAATAACCATGGAAGATGCACAAAAAATATGCAAAATAGTAAATTATGATATCCCGGAAGATTGGTATAATTCATCAAGGCTATCAGATAATTTAAGGTCAAACATAAAGACTTATTTGTCCGAAAATAACAAAAACCCGGACTGCGAGAGTTTATTCCCTATAAATTAAAACAAGACTTTTAAAGCCCCATTTTCTCAAGTCTAGCTTTCATTTCTTCCTGAGTCATTTTTACTCCATCCTGCTCGCACATATCCTCAATAATGCTACACAAAACCCTTTGAATATTGGCAAGATGTTCCGAATAGAGGTTCCTTGGCTGGAAATATTCCATTATACGAGGCAAGTCGACTTTAATCCCCTTCTCCTGAGCTTCCTGCAAAAGCGCTTTTAGCTGTATCGCGAGAGTCGTTATATCGTTACCCATTTCACCTACATAATCAAAAAGTTCGTCCGGAGTAAGCTTTTCTCTTTCCCCTCGTATATCTGGATCTCTTGGTGACATTTTATCGATTGTTAATGTTTGGTCACGGATTATATCAAAATTACGGATTTTAACAATCTTTACAAATAACCACACCAATGATATTATGATAACATCATATGAAAATATAATATCAAAATTCATGAGTACACTTTCAGTCCCATTAACCCCTGAACTATCAAAGATGATAGATAAGATGGTTGAGTCCGGAGTTGGTGCAAACAAGGCTGAGGTCGCAAGGAAAGCAATAGAGTACTTTGCTGAAGAAAAAGCGATAGAAGCCGTTTTAAAAGCCGAGAAGGAAGTAGCTGAAGGCAAAATTCTTCGTGGGGATCTTGATGAATTAGCAAAGAAACTATGATTGTAAGTTACTCGCCGTCATTCATAAGGCAATACAAAAAACTTCCGAAGGATCTTAAAGAAGAAGTTAAGGAAAAAATCGCACTTTTCAGCGAAAATCCGGGACATCCTTTTTTAAAAACACACAAATTAAGCGGAAGACTTAAGGATAGATTCAGTTTTTCCGTTAACTATGCATATAGAATAGTTTTTCAATATTTGGGAAAAGATGAAGTCGTGCTACTTTGTATAGGCGATCACGACATCTATAAACTGTAGAAGAATGCAAGTAATCCGAATCGAGGAAATATCGCTACAATTGGACGAGAATGACGACCTCTTGAAATCCAAAATTTCAAAGATTTTGGCGGTCAACGAAAGTGAAATTCTATCATACACAATTGCAAAACGAGCAATCGACTCGCGTAGAAAGAACATTCTCTTTGTGTATTCCGTTGATGTTAGAGTTAAGGACATTAAGAAAATAAAGAAATGGGATAAAAGGCACAGGGCAAGGATTTACGAACCGTTTGTTTACGAGGAGAAAAGGGCAAAAAACACAGACAAGAAAATAGTAGTAGTAGGCAGTGGGCCATGTGGACTTTTTACCGCTCTCCTACTTGCAAAAGCAGGCCTTAATCCCCTATTGATCGAAAGAGGAAAAGACGTTGATTCGCGAATAAAAGATGTTGATACTTTTTCAAATGGAGGCAAACTCAATCCAAAATCAAACATTCAGTTTGGCGAAGGAGGCGCCGGAACTTTTTCCGACGGGAAACTTTACACTTTAATAAACGATCCGCGCTCAAAATATGTTTTTGAAGAGCTCATTAAAGCCGGAGCGCCTGAGGAAATAGCTTACAGCTCCACCCCTCACGTTGGGACCGACAAACTGCGCGGAATAGTAAAAAATCTTAGGAATGAAATAATCAGGCTTGGTGGAAAAGTGAGATTCGAAACCTGCCTTACCGACATTCAGGTTAAAAACGGCGAGCTGGTCGGAATCACGCTGAACAATACCGAAAAAATCCCTGTCGACGAGCTCGTTATAGCCATCGGACATTCATCCAGAGACACATATAAAATGCTTTACGAACTTGGCCTTAAGATGAGCCAAAAGCCTTTTGCCGTTGGTGTTCGCATAGAACATTCTGCCGAAATGATAAACAAATCCCAATACGGCGAAAATTACAACAATCCAAAATTGTCTGCGGCCAGATACAAACTGGTCCAGCATCTTAAAGATAAACGCCCGGTTTACACCTTCTGCATGTGCCCCGGAGGCTACACAATGGGAGCAACCTCGGAAGAAAACGCTGTAGTTACAAACGGAATGAGCGAGTACGCCGAAGATGGCCAAAACTCAAACAGCGCGCTCCTTGTGCCTATCACGCCAAGTGATTTTGATTCGGATCATCCTTTGGCAGGAATAGAATTTCAACGAAAATGGGAGCACGCAGCCTTTTTGGCGGGAGGCAGCGATTATTCCGCGCCCGTCCAGCTTGTCGGCGACTTTTTAGCGAAACGTCCTTCAAAAGAAATAAAAAGCATAAAACCAAGCTACAAACCCGGCTTTAAGCCAACTTCTTTGGACACGTGTTTGCCGGATTATGTGATTGAAAGTTTAAGGCAGGCCATTCCCCTTTTGGACAGAAAAATAAAAGGATTTGCAAATCCGGAGGCGGTTTTAACCGGAGTTGAAACCAGAACTTCATCAACAATCCGCATGGAACGTGATGAGAATTTCCAGTCAAACATCAAAGGCATTTACCCGGCCGGTGAAGGAGCCGGACATGCCGGAGGAATAGTTTCTTCCGCAATCGACGGCCTAAAAGTGGCCGAAGCGATAATATCTAAACTTTAAGCTTTTTCTGCTGTTAATTTAAAGGTTGCCGTACAAACTTCGTTTGAAACCTCACCTTCTTTAACAGAACAGGTCAAATTTGCAGTACTAATACCAGCCGTTGTCTTTACGACACATGCTGCGCTTCCTGTAGACAATGGCACTTGATCAAATCTTATAGTTCCGGTAAAATCAACCGCTGTCATGTCTTCCACATACTTTTCATCCTCAGTTTTAATTACGTTGATTTTTGGTCCGTAAACAAGGTTTGTTGGGAACCCCTGATCCATACAATTTCCTTCACCTTTAGTAAAACTTATTTTATATTCTGCGTAAGCATCCATAACATCCATGTTGATATCGGCAAAAGGAACCGGACCTGTTTTTTCCGCTGCAATCTCTTCTGCTTTGTTCTCGCTTTCGTTTGCAACATTCTCTGCTTCACCACATCCTGAAAAAATCATCAGGTTAACTAATACCAAACCAATCATCATCGGTTTCTTCATGGAAACTTTGATTAAAAAAATATACCTGCACAAATTTAACATCAAAGAGATAACCGGGCAACTCTTCTTTTACTCTTTTGTTAATTCCTCTGCATTAAGCACTGCATCTACTTTTTCGGCACGCTGGGCACGCTCATCCACACTTTTACAATCTTCTTCTTCTATTCCGAACATTGGACGTCCAATGTTTTTAATAACCCATCCCTCCCAATCAAAACGAGAACCAGAATGACATCCTTCGTCTATTCCTTTAGGCATATAATCGTTGATTAATATTTATGATATATAGCTATACACCCTATTGCTTGATTTTGTCAACCCGTCTTGGCAAATTAACAAAATTTGACTTAAAACTTAGCTTCAAATAGAATTTGGACGCTTAGAAAATAACAAAATTTGACTATGAAAAAAATCATTTCATTGGCGGCAATCACAATTCTTGCCATCGGACTTTCCGGTTGCGGCGAAACCAACAACAAGCCTACCGACGAAAACAATCAAACTGTTCAAGTTGACGAGCTTAGAGATACTTCAATAAAAGCTCTTGGTTCTCTTAAAAATAAGAATTTTGGATATCTTTCCACTCTTGCACACCCTGAAAAAGGCATAAGATTCACGCCTTACTCATATATTGATACTGAAAAAGATGTCGTTTTAAAGGCCGACGAGATTAAAAACATAATGGCGGACAGCAGAAGCTTTTTGTGGGGATCTTACGACGGAAGCGGCGAACCAATGAATCTTCCTTTCGGAGAATATTTCGACAAATTCGTATGGGATCATGATTTTTCCGACCCACAAATGTCAGCCAAAAACGAATTTCTTGGAGGCGGAAACAGCACTAACAATCTAAAGGAAGTTTATCCGGACGCACAATATTACGAATATCATTTTTCAGGCTTCGACCCACAATATGAAGGAATGGACTGGGTAAGTCTAAGACTTGTCTTCGAAGAATATAATGACAAATGGTATTTGGTTGGAATTGTCCATGACCAGTGGACTATTTAAATTGGACTACCTCCCCAACGAGCTGTTTGACTAATCTGGATTTCGCGTTTTCGGACACCGCCGTCCCGAGACGGGGTTCGTTTAGAAAAGTTGCTGGAAGTGGCTTTTTGTTGTATAATACAAGCAGTAAAAACAAATAATAAAAATCAAAATGAATACAACAAAAGAAACTATTTCAAAGAAACTTTCACTCTTATCTCATCTTCAAAAGGTTAAGGGCGTTTTAGCTAAAGAGAGTGACAAACTCGACGAGCTAAGAGCTCAGGAAAACGAAAGTGAAGAAATACAAAAAATCAAAACATCCCTAAAAAAATAAACAATGACAGAAAACAGAAATACACCTTTCGATCCTGAAGAATTACAATATGAACCAAACCGAGGCGGGGCTCAGGAAGTTCGCGACCTTATAAACAATGGCAAATATCAGCAGGCGGAATCACTTTTAAACTCAACGAATCTTGATGAAAGTGAAAGAGAAGCCCTAAGCAGAGAACTAAACGACTCTCTAAGAAAACTGTCTCCGGAACTGCCTAGAACAGGAGATATTTCTTTTGAACAAGCCGAATCTGCAACCAGAAGTGCTGAAGACAGAGAGTACGAAGGATATCTAAGAAAGCACAGACCGGGCATGGAAGAGCTTGCCGAAATGAATGGGATAGTAGTTGAAAACGAAGAAATACTTGATGAGCTTTCAAGAACAATAAATGAAGCGAGAAAAGAAGCCTCCGCAAACATGTGGGCAAAACCCGTGGGGTTTGTTGCATTACCCGTAATTGCGGATATTTATGCTATTTTAAAAGGGAAAAGGCTCAAAAAAACACTTAATAGACTCGAAAAATTAAATGCAAAACTAAAGAATCCAAAACTTCTCGACGACAGTTTAAATGCAGACAAGATATCTCCAAGCAAAGGGCACTTGGCCACAATTATCGGTATGCCAACATTTGCAGTAGGATATGGTGTTGGTGCTGCGGGTGCAATCGCCGCCGCTCCGGTAACTGCAGGAATAGGATTTGGAGTAGCAATAGCCGGTGGCGTAACAGCCCTTATCGGTTATGTAAAACAAGTAATAAGCTGGGGAAATATTGATGCAACAAAAGACAGCTTAAAAGAACTTGAAGACAAAATTAACCGCGCAAGAGCAAACAACGACGCCTCAAAAATGCAGATCGCAATGTATCAAAACGCAGCCGTTCAAGGTGCACGTGAAAATACGGAAGAACTAATGGCCAGGGCCGCCTAAATCCCCCACTTGCAGCTATTACTCCTCCGGATTCTCCTTTAGCTCCTTTGTTTCCTTTATTTTTTGTCGTACTTCAATCATTGAGCCTGCAAGGAAAAAATCGCAGAATTCTTTAAGCGAACTGTAGTCGGCCTCTTGTCCGTTTTTTTCAAGAAAATCACGAAGAATAAATGAAGAAAGCTGAATCAAAGGTAGAATAATCATCCCTTCACTATCAAGAACCGTCTCTAAAACACGATGTGGCTGCTCAAGCGCCTGCATAAACACATTTTTCATCCACGCATCTATTTCAATTTTAAGCTTTAGAGGCAAAACCTGCTCTCCGTCCAAAAAAGATAAAGATTTTCCATCAGCTTCATTTTCCAGTTTTTTACCTTCCAGAAACACCTTCCTTCCCTCTTCGTCATCAAAATATTCTTCATTTCCAAGCATAACTATGCTCAAAACAAAAACGGCCGGAACATTCTGCTCCAAAAGCCTGGCTATAAGTACCATTACGTCCTGCTTCTTTGAGCTTTTTACGAATTTTAAAAGTATTTTTATCAGTTTTTCTTCTTTCTGTCTCTGCTTCTGTTCACCCTGTTTTAAGGCCTTAATATGCGCTGCGGCGGCCTTCATCCGTTCTTTGAATTTCTCAAAAGAGGCTTGATCAATACCATCACTTGATTCAAACCCGGTAAATGATTCAAAATCTCCCATTTTGACGCATTAAACTCCGCTTGGAGCAAATCTGTTATATAGCCATCCAAATATCAATCCGACCATAAATCCGTCAACAAAGCCCCAAACAAGTCCGGCGATACTTCCCATTGGAGTAACCGAATAATACGGATAAATACCTTCCATAATTGAAACTGTTTCCTTAAGATAACCCGTATAAACAGCCAACAATGTGGATATTAACAAACAAAATCCCCAAAATATACCCATGCTAAGAGCAAGAGCTTTTACAGAAATTTTCATGATTAGTCTTGTTTTATGATATTAACAAAGACATCTTTAAAACGCCTTCCATCGTACTTTAATGTCCTCTTTTCAGAGAACTTAACCGTACCGGCGGAAAGTGCAAAAAGTGTGTGATCTTTACCCATTCCAACGTTTTCTCCGGCATGAAATTTTGTACCTCTTTGTCGAACAATTATACTGCCTGAAGAAACATCTTCTCCTCCAAATGCCTTTACCCCAAGCCTTTTTGCTACCGAATCTCGGCCGTTCCTGGTTGATCCACCCGCTTTCTTATGAGACATACACGCTTTTCCTTAAAATATAAAGCAAAAAGATTCTACTGCAAGCATTTTCATTATGCAAGTCATTTTTTGGCCTGGCACTTCAAAAAAATCACGTTTTTAGGTATAATGTATGGATATAGCAGAGGGAAAAATCAAAAACAAATGAAAAAAACAAAATCTGAAATTCTTAAAAAGCTGTTAATTGTTGGGATAATTCTGTGCATGCAGATACCGTCTCTTCATCCCGTACTTGCCGAAGACGCGCCTGCGACAGATCCGGCAACAGTGGAACCAACCGCAGAGGAAACACCTTCCGTGATGAGCGAAACCGAACAGAAACAGGAAGTCTTCCTTATTAATTTAAGACAACAACTTCAAAACGCCAGAACGGATTATTTTCAGGTCGATAAAAACATAGACATCGCCAAAGAAAGGCTTGTTGAGGTTAACGTTATAATAGATTCCCTTAAGGCACAGATAGAAAACATGGATTACCTTATAGGAAATACTCAGGCAAAAATTACAAACGTTTCAAAACAAATCGCTCAAAAGGAAAATAACATTGAAGTTATTCTTGAAGACATACAAATTAAAAAAATTGAGATTGAAAATCAGAAAATCCTATTAAAGGAATATTTGGAACTTTTATATTTACAAGAAAACAGCTTCTACGACAGCTCATCGGCTCAAAATGTTAGCGTATCCAAGCTTCTTTTGGCGGATGCCAGCGTTGGAGATACTTTTAAGGAAATCCAATATTTTGCGATTCTTGAACAAACCGGACAAAACATATTCAACAACCTTGAGGAAACTGAAAAAGAATATAAAAACAAACGAACGGAACTTCTACTTACAAAACAAAAATTGGCGAAACTTGACCTGCAGCTTGAAGAAGAGAAAACAAACTTAAAACTGCAGCAGAATGCCAAGAAAAACCTTCTTGAAAAAACAAAGGGAGAAGAGGAAATCTACCGTGACTTAATAGCCCAGTCAAAACGCGAGCAAATGGAAATTCTTTCCGAAATAAATTTACTAAAGGAAAATCTTTTGTTTGTTGAACAGAAAATAAAGCAAGACGGAGCCAACTTTAATCCTGATAATTACGGGAATTTAATAAACCCAAGCGTAAGAGCAATTTATGATTTTGAAATAAATGGAGATTTTGCCGACGGAGAATTGCTAAACTGGCCGGTTTCTCCAACAAGAGGAATTAGCGCTTACTTTAGAGACAGTTCGTATCAAACCGCATTTGGAATTCCTCACAATGCCATCGATATCCCAGTTGCTCAGGGCACGCCTGTTAGGGCTCCGGCATCAGGCGTTGTCTATAAAGTTAAAGACAATGGAGATGAAAGTTATGCATACATTATTTTGGCTCATAAAGGAGGTCTGTTAACTGTCTTCGGACACATGTCCGAGATATTGGTTGACGACAGAGACATAGTCCTTCCGGGCGAAGTTATAGGCCTTTCCGGTGGTATTCCAGGCTCAAAAGGAGCGGGATATCTTACAACCGGAGCCCACCTTCACTTTGAAGTTCTGCAAAATGGTAAATATATCGATCCTCTTTTTGTTCTTCCTTTGGATGTACTTGGAGAAAACAACTTGCCCGCATATCTAAAATCGGACGAAGAGGAAGATGCCGTTTTGGGAGACACTGGAGATGCAACCGAATAAGGTGTAAATTGGAACAGGAACATCCAATGATAATTTTGCCATGCATACACACACCGAATACCTTATATTCAACACAAAAAATAGGTACGACACAGTGCATATAACTCCCGAGATAAAGCAGATTGTTGAAGAAAGCGGAGTAAAAGAAGGCATGGCGCTTGTTTCCGCAATGCACATTACCGCCGGGGTTTATGTAAACGATCTTGAAAGCGGACTTATTGAAGACATACATGAATGGCTGGAAAAACTTGCCCCATCCGGAGCGCCATACAGGCATCACAGAACCGGAGAAGACAATGCGGACGCACATTTAAAAAGGCTTTTAATAGGCCATCAAGTAATCATTCCAATAACCGATGGTGAACTTGATTTAGGCCCATGGGAACAGATTTTTTATGCCGAATTCGATGGCAGAAGAAAAAAAAGAGTAATAGTTAAAGTTATGGGAGAGAAATAACATTAAATTTTATAATGACTCACGCACAAGAAGTTTATAAACGTCTACATGCGCTCTATAAAGGGGCAAAATGCGCTTTGCACTTTACCAATGCGTGGGAACTTTTGGTTGCGACAATACTTTCCGCGCAGTGTACGGATAAAAGAGTGAATATGGTTACGCCGGCCTTGTTTAAAAGATATCCCGCCCCGGAAGATTTTGCTTCGGCAGACAAAATTGAACTTGAAAAATACATACACTCAACGGGATTCTTTAGAAATAAGGCCAAAAACATACTTGGAGCGGCGCAAACCGTTGTCGAAAAATTCGGTGGAGAGGTGCCGGACAAAATGGAAAAACTTGTAACAATTCCCGGAATCGCCCGCAAAAGCGCGAATGTTCTTTTATATGTTTGGTACGGCAAAAATGAAGGCGTGGTTGTGGACACTCATGTAAAAAGAATAAGTAACCGCCTTGGACTTACAAAAGAGCAAAATCCGGTGAAAATAGAAAAAGATTTAATGAAACTTTACCCGCGCGAAAAATGGGGGCCACTCGCCTATTATCTGGTTGACCACGGAAGAGCCCTTTGCAAAGCACCAACTCCAAAGTGCATGCAGTGCCCTCTAACGGACATTTGTCCGACTTCAAAGAAGTATCTGTAAAAATGACCAAACAGGGGTTGACTTGTTTTGTTTTTGTAGTACAATCAGCCCCTTATAAAAGATATTATTGATTATATGAGTCCAATCGAATCGGGAGAAAAATCCCCGGAAATAAACGTAAAACAGCTTGAGGAGAAGCTTTTAAGAGGTATAAAACTATTAAAAGAAAAGAAGCCCGACTGCACTCACAAGGACATAAAAGACCTTGTAAGGTTCTTTTTGATGAAAGAAGCAGAATCGCTTGGAATATCAAGGGAGGAAGCGCTTTCAATGGCTCCATATTTTATGAGACTTACATACGAAGATCATAAAGAGGCGGATAAAATGTGGGAGCACCTTGGAAGTCTATCGGCACGTTCAAAAAACCCCTTAGCGGCAACTCAAATTTCAACCGAAATACTTGAAACAACAACGGGAGGAATAACGCCAATGTGGCATCTTCTTGAGAAAATAATAAAAGGAGAGTTAACCGTTGAGCAAAAGGAAGCGGTTGGCGGCAAAATATACAGTATTGAAAGCCGGCCGAATACCGGAGAAGGAAATCAAATAGCTGATTCCGTTGAGGAGAAATTTAAAGATCTTATAAAACCAAGACCTCCTCTTAATATAGATGAAGACGTCCTTAAAATGAGCAAACAGGACGGAGATTTGTTCTTAAAAATTCCACGATTTATGCAGGAGGATTCGGATGCAATAGTTAACTCCGAAACATGGCATCCGATTATTGAAGAATACTTTAAAGGAGTAGCTCAGCATCTAATCTCAACATTAAGAAGACTTAATGTTGAATCATCAAAAAGCAATGCGCGAAAAACAAGATTTAAAAAGTTCATAGGTTATATATTCGAGTCCTATTTAAAACAATTGATGGAATACTGTAAAAGCCTTGCGGCAGATGGGAACCAAAGGAACCAGTTTGCTTCCGACCTTATGTTCGAGCATTATTTGGCGTCAAACAACCTTTTAACTCAAAACAATAAAGAACCTGAATATAAAGTTATAGAAGAAAGATGGAAGAGCTTGTTTATGGAAATAAAAAGGCATGTTCAGGACGAAGCAACCCTTTATATGAAGGCCTTGGATACCGGCCCCGTTGGACAAGTGCAACCAGTTGAACAGGTGCAAACCGTCACGCAGAATGTACGCAGACAAACTTCGTCCGAAATCAATAGGACAATAATGGGGATACCAACTCTCGACCTACCTGTTACACCAACCAAATCCGTTGTCGGGCTTGGAAAACCGGGACAAGAAGGTGAAAGAAGAAAACTTGAAACAGCGGATACAATTATGACCAGAGCAATAAGTGAAGAGTTTGGAAAATTCCCAACTCAGCCGATAAAATTGCAGGACGAGAAGGATAATAGGCTCCAATCTTCCGCAATGCTTTCTTATCCATACATAGCTGTTGTACCGGGAAGCCAGGCCGAACAGGAACTTCTGAATCTTGTTAACAGAGACGTAGACAACCTTTTTGTTCAGAATGAAGAAAAGTTAAAATCTACCGGTGAATGTGAAAATTTTATCTGGCAATTAAAGAAAATAGCCAAAACAAGACTCAGCACTCAAGGCTTAATGTCGGCATTCTTTTCAAGAGTAATAGCGCGCTATGAGGATCTTGTTAAAAAATGTAACGAGCAAGAAAAAAACAATGTTTTTGATAACGTTTCCGGCGTTTTCAATGCCATCGGACAGGGCTCGGAAATGCCAAATACCATAACCAAAAACCTTAAGGGCGAAAACGATTTGAAAATGGATATTCCAAAAGCCTCTAATCTAGACTCCATCTTAACCGGCATTCCTTCAATAGAATCAGGTGAGTTTGGTAATCTTAAAGAATTTTTGGTTAAAAAAGGACTATACGAAAAATTTCTTCAGATAGAATCGGACCTAAAAGAAAAGTTACTCGGTAATGATGTAAAAGATTTTGGAGTTTTCACCGAATTAAACAAAAGACTTTCAATCGCAGTTTCGGATGAAGAAGCGTTTGTTTACTACTACAAAGGCAAAAAGGAAGTTATAGATGCCGCTTTAAAAAAGATAAAAGGCTTAACCGGGAACTGGTTTACAAAACACTTTAAATTTGGACGATCCGAGCAGGTCAAAGAAGAGATGGAGAGATACGCAACACAGCTAAGAGAGTCCATTTGCGCCACATGGGACGAAGCTTTAAAGCCGACAATAAAACAATACGGGAAAATTATTTTTGGAGCTGACCTCTACGTTCAAAAATCATAACGACACCGTATATCAAGACGCCCGTTAGAGCCAAGGCAAGACCTCCAAGGATTATAAATGACGTTAATTGAGCAAGAAGGAAAAAGCATGAAAGAAACCCGATAACAGCCATTACAGGAACTTTTGCCATAGTAAAAGGAACCCTGAATTCTCTTTTTTCTTTTGGCATTTTAAAACGCAGAACAATCACAGCCGCATTTACAAATGCAAACGTTATAAAAAGCGTAAAGTTTGTGAGTTCAGCAATTATTCCTATATCGTCTATAAGCGCAAACAAAATGGCGATTACCATAACCGACCAAATTGCTATATGCGGCGTTCTTAGTTTTTCATGAATCGCCGTAAAAGGGCTTAAAAGCCTGTAGTTCTCCCCTATCCCGTAAAGAGCCCTCGACGCCGCAATAAGACTTATTAGAACCGTATTTGCGGTTGAAAAAAGAGCTATAACTGAAAGTACTATAAATGCGTTATTGCCAAGAATCGTAGCCGCCGCGTCAGCCAAAGGCGCTTTTGATGACGACAAAGCCTGCCAGTCCAAAATGCTCACAGCCGATATTGCAACGATGATATAAAGTACAGTTGTAATAACTATTGAAAGGAGAAGAGCGCGAGGGATATTTTTGCGCGGATCTTTGCATTCTTCGGAAAGTTTTACGACGCTTTCAAAGCCAAGGAAGGCGAAGAACACGAGCGCGGAGGCCTTAAATACTCCAGCAAATCCATATGGCATTTCCGTGTAAGAAACCGATCCAACCTTTGAAAATCCAAGCACGATTATTATAAGAAGCCCCAAAACCTCCATCGCCGTAAAGATAATATTCGTCCAGGAAGACAGCTTAACACTCAATAAATTCATTATCGAAAACACAACTATCACCACAATGGCAGTTAGTGTTAACGCTTCAATTCCAAACAAAGCCCCAAAATATCCGGCAAACCCAATGGCAACGGTTGATGCCGATATAATCGTAGCCAAAATCACAAAATAACCCACAAAAAATGCGAGCATTTTCCCAAAAGACTGCTCTGTATAAACATATTCGGCAGAGTCCTTTGGAAACATTGAGCTTAATTCCGCGTAACTAAAACCTGTAAATAGCGCTACCACGGCAGATATAAGAAAAGAAAGCCAAACGCTGTTCCCTGCATAACCGGAAGCCTCTCCGAGCAAAACATAAATTCCCGCACCCAAAATAAGCCCGACACCAATGGTTGTTGTGTGGAAAAGTCCCAATTCCCTCTTTAGTGTAGGTTTCTGCATATGGCTTAATTATACGCATATACTGCTAAATGGCTGGGGCGGAGGGATTCGAACCCCCGGAATGCCGGGACCAAAACCCGGTGCCTTACCACTTGGCGACGCCCCAATAACTATTTCCAAACTCACGAAACCAACTTTAACAAAAAGGACGATATAATACAATACCGCCCTTTTTAATTTTTAATATTACTTGTTTCTCTTTCTTAAAAGCGCTCCTCCAAGTCCCGCCCCAACAAGATAAATAAGTACTCCGGGACCCGTTTCCGGAGATTCCGGAGCCGCACCGTGAACCGGCGCAGGAGTGGTAGTTACAGGAGTAGTTACAACTACCGGCGTAGTAGACGTAATTGGCGTTGTGGTTATAACAGGAGTCGTAGTTGTTGTTACAGTCGTGGTGGTAACAGGAACCTGCTCTGTCGGTGGAGGCGTTTCCTCCGTTGGTGGAGGTGTTTCCTCAGTTGGTGGAGGTGTTTCGTCTTCCGGAACCCTAACTATAAATCCGTCATTGCACCCTGGAATTCCAACCTCCTGTCCATCTCTTGCCCAAACACTTATTGTTTCTGTTCTTCCTTCCAGAACAACTCCATTCATCAAAACCGTTGGAGATGTTGTATCAAGAGGGTTTGAAGAAACTCCACCAGATGTTTTAAATGTTATATATCCGTTATCGGATCTATATCTGTAATCGGTAACAACGCCTAAATCGGTATTTACATCTATCTTAAGAGGCACATTTATATATCTTCCGCTTGGAAGCACAATTGTAGGTACGCCTGATTCTGCAGCCTCCAAAGGCGCAATTATTTCAAGACTGCTACACTTTTTTGTAGTTTCCGTAGTTGTAGTGGTGGTGGTAGTTGTTGTAGTACTTGTATCCGGAAGTTGTCTTATAATTTTTAATGATGCGGAGCATCCTGTAATAGGACCTCCCGTAGGACCATTTGCCTGAATTGTTATTTCATCATTAGTTCCCGGAGCAGGACCATCTTGTAAGCTTACTATTTTTTCTGGTGTCCTAATGATGGCTCCAGCTTGACCAGCATTATCATTAAAAATAACAGTTTCCCTGTCTGATGTTATAGAATAAGACTCTACAGCCCCATTAGCAGCAAATTTCAAAAAGTCAGTCGAAGGATTAAATGCCCCCGGCATAACATAAGAACCTGTCCCTGACGGAGAATTGATTGTTAAAGAAGTACAAACTTCTTGCTGGTCTCCCGGATCTAAACAAAGTTCATTGTAAACACTTTCTATAGCCTCTTTAACTTTTGGGGAAAGAGTACCACTTTGAGCATACGCAGTGCGTATACTTCCGGAAAACCTAAAGGTACCAACAAAGTAATCTTCCGGTTTAAATTTAAGATTTTGTAGGAAAGATGGGAAACCATCACAATTTATACATCCATCATCAATATATTTTTCAACAAGCTTTTTTAGTATTTCCAAGTCTACGCCACGCACATTTTCACCATATTTAGTTAGTTCGTTTGCATAAAGAGCAATAATGCCATATGTAAACTTGCAATTATCACATCCCTCTGCGATATATTCCTCAGTTATTCTAGTATTTATGCCGTCTAAAAAAGAAACATTAATACCACTATCACCGCTTGCTAAAAATGGCCGAGCTATTTTATAAAATGTAATTTCACAAGGTGGGCAATTTTGTTCCTCCATTTTAGTTAATATCTGCCCATATAGGTTCCAATCTTTAGCATAGTAGGCATCTGCAAGTTGTGTCTTAAGATCGTCACAACTTTCCTCAGTCTGCGTAGTGGATAAACATTGTTCTTGTTTATAAGTATCGTAATCGGAAGTAAATTCAGCAACTATTCTTGCAATGTCTATATTTTCAAATCCCTGATCAAGTAATATTTTTCCAATATCTATCTTGATTTCTTCCAAATCTTGCCCAGTTAATTCGCATTTAAAAGGCTTACAATCATAAACAGGCAGATTGCTAAATTGATCTGGATAATGTCCGTCCGCACACATACAATAATTCAAGTTTTCATAAGTTTTCGGTACAAAAGGTGCCTGGCACTGTGGCAGTAGCTCAAGGTTTGGTATATTATCCGGATTTATAGAAGTACTAAGCCCCGTTTCCTGATTTGGTATTTCAAGTACATTGCTTGTATCTATAGAAGTGCTAAGTCCAACATCCTGTAGAGGGATAATATTATCACTATTCAGCAAGTCATTCGTTTCAACATCTCCGGTACTCAAAATAGGCTTATCAATTAATGCAAGCCCGGATTCATCCACCGGGTGGGTGTCATCAACTTCTCCTCCCCCTCCAACATCAGTAGCCTCGGCTTCGGCTTCGGCTTCGGCCTTAGCATCAGCTGCCGCCTTCTCCTCTGCTGTTTCGGGAGCACTGGCATCAATAACTTCTGTTGTATCAACCGGTTCAAGATGCGTAGTTATAATATTTCCCTGCAATCTTTCAGAACTTCTTGAATAGATTACAGCGCCAACAACAGTACCAACTATAAGTAGTACTCCGAAAATCGCCATTATCTTACCGAATGTTAAGAAAGGCTTTTTCTCTTCCTTTACCGCAACTGCCATTTCCGGCATCGCAATTGGCTCAATTGGCTCCTGGGAAGGCATATTTCCTGATGAATTTTCCATTATTAGATGGGTTAGTTTTGTTTTTGTATATATTTTTAAAATGGCATATTGCCATCACATAATTATACCATTTTTAGTATAGAAGGTCAAAGGATGTACACGAGGTGCGTTAAATATGTATGTCAAAGAAATCCGTCCCGGGACGGCGACACCTCAAAACGCCAATTTATCTTTATTTAATGAGTAAAACGGCGTGTCGGAATCGCGGAACCTCAAAGCGCAAAATAAAAATAAGTCAACCTTCTTAAATGCAGATTTCAGACTCTGCGATATTAACTAAACCGCGCCCGCGCTACCGCGCACTATACCGCATTCTGGGTCATAAGCACCGAAATAGCCGGAGCAAAAGCGGTTATAATAAGCACGATAATGGCGATTACACCAACAACGCGCACTATCCCCTTTTGTCGTTTATCTAAAGACATTTTTATTGAGTTAATTCGCCTGTAACAGTAACAAATTGTGAGGAAACATCAACCACATTTTGAACATCGGAAATTTCAAGCGTTACTTCGTAAGATCCCGGAGTTGTAAATATATGGGTCGGTTTTCTTTCCGTAGAAGTTTCTCCATCACCAAAAGTCCACTTATATTTGTCAATTGTGCCCGTAGCACACTGCGGATTGAAAATAATTGTTAACGGAGCGTCTCCAACAGCCTTGCTCATTTCAAAACAAGACTTCAAAGGCACCTGTCTAACACTTACAAGAATAGTTGCTTCTTCCTGCTTCCCGTCATTTGTACGCACCTTTACGGTTGTTGTAAAATTACCGATCTTTGTGTATTTATAAGTGACCTGCCCGACATCGCTACGCGGAGCGGAGCCGTCACCAAAATCCCATTCGTAACTTACTATATCACCATCGGCATAAGTTGAGCCCGTAGCGTCAAAACTAACAGTCAACGGCACAACACCGGAGACAGGATCTGCGGACAATCTTGCTTCAAGCCCTTTCGAAAGAGCCTTAACCAAAATAACTTCTTTATCTTCAAAGCCGGCCGAATCAATAACTGTTAAAGAAGCGTTATAGCTACCAACCGTATTATATATGTAAGATGTTGTTTCTCCGGCGGAATCAAACACTCCATCGCCATTGAAATCCCATTTGTAATCCACGATATCATCGTCAGGATCACTGCTTGAGGATGCGTTAAAATTAACTTCAAACGGAACCGTTCCGGAAATTGAAGTGTCGCTATCACTTGCCTTTGCAGGATCAGTCTTCATTACGGCATTTGGAGAGGCCGGAGCAAGTTCAACATTAACTTCCAGTTCCTTTGTGCCGACAAGACCATCCTTATCTGTAATTGTTAAAATAAGTCTGTATGTCCCCTCTTTTGTAAATATATGTTGAGCCGTCCTGCTTCTAACTTTTGTAGTTCCGTCACCAAAATCCCATTCATAACCGGTAATTGTAGACCCCGGACTCACCGATCCGGAAGCATCCAAAGTGTAGTTTTTATTAACGTATAAAGCCCCACCATCATAATTTAAAATTTCGACAGCAGCCACAGGCATTTTGCCGGCAGAAACCGTAATTTGCTGTTCAGCTATATCAAAATCTCCTTTTTGATTTGTAACGCGGAGTTTTACAGTATAAACACCAACTTGTTCAAAAGTATTTGTGAACGTTGCGGTACCTTCCGTAAACCCTTTTCCGTCAATTTCCCATGCATAGGTTTTAATAACCCCATCCGGATCACTTGAAGTGCTACCATCAAAGTTAACCTCCAAAGGCGCGTCTCCCGAAGTAACGCTTGCGTTGATTACCGCCGCAACTTTTTCATCTGCTATGGTGATCAATCTTGTTAACGTCTCCGTTGTCTCCTCTCCTGTACTTTTTTGAACAAAAGTAAGAGTTAACTTAGCGTCATATCGTCCGGTACCCTTTCTTTCATAACGATGAGTCTCAATACTGCTTCCAGGCCCTGCCTGACCATCACCAAAATCCCAAAGATAAGAAACAATGTCATATTTTGTGCTCTCGTAAGGCAAATTTGAAGCATCAAAAGTAATTTCTATAGGAGCCACAAGGTTTATTGTTGATTCAGGCTGAGTAACAAGTCCGGTAGGCTTGGCTGTTGTTGGAATTTGCTGTCCGCTTAAGAAAAGCCATGCCCCAATCCACATCATTATAATGACAACCAAAGCTCCAAACGATCCTCCCGCCATCACATATCCTCTTTTTTTCGCAGAAGCATCATCTTTTCGTGACATCACGGCCTTAAATATCCCTCCGATACCAATAACAAAAGTTATAAAAGCACCGATTCCAAAGAACAAATTAACTATAAGGCTTAAAGTACTTACTAAAGATTGTTGATTAATACCAAGTGATTGAGCAAGAGAGCTTGTACCGCTTGACCCTTGTCCAACAAACACAAAAATAAGAATAATCAATATAATTGCGCCAACTCCAAAAGCTCCTCCGCATCCAAGAACCATTTTCTTATTACGAACCCTGTCTCTCTGAATTATCTCTTCAGGAGTGAGTTTTCTTTTCATTGGCTTTAAAGTTTGACCTGCAGCCTGCTGTGGCGCTACCGGTTGTACTGCCGGTTGAACAGGTTTTGGTGCTTGAGGCACAGCCACCTGGGTTGTTGCTGCCGGTGTAACAGCTGGCGCTACCGTTGGAGCAGCTACCTGCGGAGCAGTGGCCTGTGACGCTACCTGCGGCACTGGAGCCGGCATAGTGGCAGGAGCCGGAACTAAAGGCTCCGGAACAATAACATCTCCGGTGCCAAAATCGGCAACCGAATTGTCCTTATTATATTGTGGTTGATTTGTATCCATATTTTATTGATTATTTTTTTATTCTTCCAGACGGAGAGAATGTAAATATAAACTTAAAGAAACTATAGCAAATAACACTACACTTACAAGCATTGCCGGAATCCCTTTTTGGTTTATAGCTTGCAATAAATTTGCCTGCAAATCGCTACCGTCTTCATCAAATATAATTCGAATTTCCGCAATATCAACATTTCCATTTTTATCATACACCGTAAGTCTTACTTTTGTTCTTTCAGCCTCAGGATTAAAAGTCGTCGTATAAATACCCGGAGTTTTTGTCTGATAATCTGTGTCGTCAGCCTTTCGTCCGTTTTTGTCCGAATCAACATATATATTGTTATCGAAAACAAATTTTTCTATATTTCCGGTCGAAGGACTAAAATCAAAACTAACTTCATCAAATTCGCCGGTTAAATGAATCATTCCGTCGTATATGCTTGGTTCCGGGATTGTTTCAAAATTAGCCTCAAGCTCAACCTCAATGTCCGAATCAAGGCCTTCATCAAGCCCCTCGTCAGTCAAATCGGTCAAGTCGGCATTGGTTTCAGCTTCAGAAACCGTTGGCTTAACATTAACAAATCTTATAACCTCCGATTTATTTCCAAGGTTATCCTCTATTATTAATTTAGCTCTATAAACGCCGGCAATTGGGTAAGTAAACTCGGGATTCTTTTCCTCGGAATCTAAAGTGGTCTCCTTAGAGTTAACATCAAAATCCCAATTGTAGCTGACTATTTGAGAGCCATTCTCCGTGTCTACCGTAGAAATATCTTCAAATATCATCTTAAATCCGTCTCCCTGTACGTATTTAAATGACGCAACCGGAGCCTGGGCTTCAGAATCGACATAAACTTTTATCGGCATAGATATTGATTCCGCAAAACTGTCATCTATAACTTTAAGTCTAACGTTAACTCCCTCTCGCGCAGCTGAATCATAAGTGTATGCAATTGTGGAAAGGCTTGTTTCTTTGTTATTTCCAAATCCATCTCCCTCAAAATCCCATATGTACTTAACTATCTTTCCATCGGGGTCATATGAACTGCTTGTGAAATTAACCGTTTCACCAACCATTATACTTGTCTTATCAACCGTAAACTGAGAAACGGGAACATCGTTAGGCCCGTTAACAACGGTAATTGACGGCAGTGTATTTTCCGCCAACACATCACTTGCGTTAACGGTAAAGTTCTCCTGATCCGTCATTTGTAATTCAAATTTATATTCGGTTTCTTCTCCCGTAATGCCACGTGTACCAATTGTCACGTAAGCTTGCGGAGACTGGGTAATTGTATGCCCAATTGGAAGAAGCGGATCTTTTACGTTGTAATACCACCATAGATATTTAACAATCTTGCCATCAGGATCTTTTGAGCCAATGGCGTCCAATTTAACCCTAACCGGAGTTGTCATTTCACTTTGTTGTGGAATAGCGGTAAACGCCTGAAGAGTTGGAAGCTCCCCTTCCACATCTATCATAATTGAAGTGCTTGAGGTTCTTGTAAGGTCATTCTTATCAAGAACTTTTAATGTAACCGTGTAATATCCGGGATCAACCGGGCTAAGATCACTATAAACATGTGTAGCATCTCTGTCCGTTGATTGTTTTGTATCGCCAAAACTCCACTGATAACCAAGTCTTCTTCCTGTTCCGTCTCTATTTAATGATTGAGCCGCGCTAAACGAAACAACTGATTTTCTGTTAACTACAACCGGCTCTGTAAAGTCGTATATTTCAACACCATCAACGGAAGCGTTTATAACGGCGATAGGTGTGTCAGCCTCGCCTATTGTAATTCTTCTTATGATTGAATTTTCGTTATCCTCTCTATCAAAAACAGTCAATCTAACGTCATATGAACCTGCCTGCGTGTATGTATGCGTAACTTCGGTTTTTCCGCCAATCATATCACCCGGCACAGGATCTGATTCATCACCGAATTCCCATTCGTATCCAACGCCATTTTCCGTATATCCGGTAAAAGACAATTTGGCTTCATTGTTTGAATCCAGAATGGCAGCCGATGTATCAATCGTACCAAAAGTAACATCAAGAATACTTGAAACAAGCATAGTTTGAACGCTTGGAATACCCGGATTTTCAGGTTCAGTTAAATCATTTACCTGGAGAGAAACGCTATACTCTCCGGTTCTGTAAAATTTAATATATGTCCTTGCTTTTGAAGCTCCGTCAGGATCAACCTTTCCGGTTTCCGGATCGTAGAAATCATAATCTTTATCTACTGCATTTATTTTCCAGGTATAGCTGTAAGATCCATTCTGAATGTCTCCATCCGGATCAATGCTCTTTGTTCCATCCAACATGAACACATGTGGCTTACTGGAATCCGGAACACTATAGGCGAATTGAGCCTTTGGCGCCTCCGACTTAACGGAAAGCACGACAGTATCTATTGCAGCCGAACCAAGATTATCGGTTATTTTTAAATTAACATTGTAAGTCCCCGGTTTCTCAAAGTTTTTTGTAAAACTATCAGCAGATTCCTCAGCGGAATATTTAAGCTGATTGTTTTGTATGCTCCAATCATAAGCCACAATCTGGCCGCCATCGCTGGTTGACCTTCCGGCATCAAAACTTACATCTTCGTTGATATAAACCTGTGTTCCCGGATTAACATCAATTCGGGCTGCGGGAGAATCAACAATTACTTCAATCACTTTTCTATCACTCACCCCTCTTGAATCGGTTACTTCCACAATAACCGGATATGTTCCTTCTTCTCCGTAATAGTGAGTTTGTACATCCTGTGCAACCATTTCTCCATATATTCGATCGCTTGCGTCTCCAAATGTCCACGAAATTGTCTGGATATAAGTCTCACCGGCCTCTTGAGCCTGATCGGTCTGGTATCCTCCTCGGCTCTCCGAAGCGTCAAAAGTTATGCCGCTTTCGCGAGCTTCCGTTAAAGTAACGTTAAGTCTGTTTTTATCAACAACAAGGAATCCGTCTTTATAAGAACTTAAATATCCAAGACTTCTGTCGCCAACCGAAACCTTCAAATTAATCTGCGAGGCCGGTGGCTGGATTGTAATATTTTTATAAGCAACTCCGGACGCAATTCCTTTGGCCGAGTCACCTTTTATGTTTAACTTTGCTATATAACTTCCTGTTTTTCTATAAACATGTGAAGTTGCGAATTTTCCGGAAACGGTACTTCCGTCACCAAAATCCCATGTTATATCAGCTTCCTTAACGCTTTCAAAATCAGGTCTGGCCGACTTAAGAGCATCAAAGTTAACTATCAATGGCGCGTTTCCTTCATCTGCATCGGTTGTAATAACCGCAGCCACAAACTGGATATTCTGCACAACAGTATGCAAATCGCTTAATGCCTGAAGAGCATCAACAACTTTTTGATTTGTTGGAGCGCTAAGTCCCTTTGGCTTAACATTTTCAAGTGCGGATATGGCTCTTTCATACGCCGTACCAAAATCAGTTTCAGCCGTTGTAACAAGGCCTGAGTCTTCAATTTGTTTTTTCAATTCAGCCAAATCATCAATAACTTCTTGTATGCTATCAGTAAAATCAAGCATATTTGCTCTCCAAATACTTTCACCTTCAGCACCGGCCTCGGTAAAGTAGCTTTCTATATCAGCCTGAAGTTCATCGCTTTGATCAGTCCACCATGTAGACCATTCAGCCGTTAGTTGCTCCTGTGATTGTCTTAAGAAAAAATCCACATAATCCGAAACATTTTTTGCCGCCTCAGCGGTTCTGCTTAATTCTCCGGAAGCGCTTATAATATTTCCAAGAGCCCTCTTAACATCGGCAAGATAAACATGCAGCTGTTCAGCCCTTGTTACGGACGGAGTTGACCTTAAGTCAGTAATCGCATCCTGAACATCAACAAAGTGAGTATATTTTGTCGCAAGATCTTTTGCGGCCCTTTCAACATTGCTGGCAGCAAGGAAGAAAAGTCTCTGAACTTCCTGAGACTGATCACCTGTAAGTTCTTCCGCGCTTCCTGAAAGCTGTCCGGTATCAACACCAATGTCGGTGCCTTTTCCGGCGCCCTTAATCACGGTGTTAACCAACGCAAATGAAATAAGAATGATAACTATACCTATAATCGCATACATAATACTCTTCTTTCCTTTTGTTGTTTGTTCTTCTTCTCCGGCGGCGATTACATAAAGAAAACCACCGTAAATAACCATTACTACAGCTATAAGCCCAAGAAATCCAAGCGCAAAATTAACCACATTAACTATGTAGTCTCTAAGATTTGTTTCCTGCGTTAATGTTGGATCATATCCTTCTTCGCTAGGTGGCTGAAGCCCTCCCTGAAATTGCGTAAATGTTGTCACGTCCTCCGATCCGCAGCTAAAAAATCCGCCGGAATTTTCGGAAAGCTCCGCACAAAGATCCGCCGAGGCGGTGGGAGCAAATACGAACAAAGCAGTAATTAAGCTTGCTAGAAGCCCTATTACCAGGGTCTTATTTAGTTTTTTTATTGTAGTCATGGCGTGTATATTTTTATGTTTATTTTTCTTTATATTATACCAAAATTTGGCATTTTTTAAAAGGGGTTTACGTCCCTATTATCGTCACTCTCCTTTGTCACTCTAAACTCCGGGCTCAAGTTGTATAACTGTGTTTACAATTGCAAATGCTCCAAGCCCAATAACTATCGCGATTACCGAACCGATAAGTATTTTTTTTGCCTTTGTTGCCTGTTCTTCATTTCCGGCCGCAACAACATACAAATATCCGCCGTAAATTGAGAATATCAAAGCGCATATACTCACAAAAGCGGACGCAAAGTTCGTAACATCCTTAATGAGTTTTTTTGCATTATCGGCAGACGGGATTTCTGATCCTTGTTTTGGAAAAATTACGTCCAAGGCGGCAAATTCCGCAATTCCAAGCAAGAATAAACCCAAGACTATCCATGTAATCTGATTTTTAACTTTTGTCTGAACTTCTTCATTCCCTGCACTGGTTAAAAGCTTAACACCTGCAATAACAAGCATTAAAACGGCAAAAGCTCCGGCTATTATAAGGGCGGCGCTAACCATGCCTTTAATTTCAGCAACCCCAACTCCGGCGGCTTTTTGGGCCTGGCTCGCGGTATCCAGCACTTCGCCCTGCACTCCGTAAAAAACTCCTTTAACAACGATCTCTGCAATCATTATCAAAATAAAACCTGTCGCTATATAAATCAATTGATCCTTTTGTTTGGACCAAACATCATCAATGTGTATTCTGGCTATAATAAGCTTTATTCCTATCATTATAATTATCAAAACAGCTACCGCGCCAAGAAGATATTTCATGAAATCAAGAGCGAAAAATATCGCACTTGTTATATTGGAAACTCCCGGTTTTTGAATTGCATCAGCATGCGTATTGGAATCAAAAGTGGGAAGTTCGGTTTGAAACTCTATATCATCAAGATAATTTTCATTAAACTGCGCAAATGCAAGATCGTCAGTTCCCATCTTTACAAGGAGAGCCAAAGAAGCTATCCCCAAGCAAATAATCAATGATTTTATATGTGTGTTTATTTTCATAATTTTACGGAATAAATTGTCCGGAAACCACAGTGCTTATAATAGCAAAAGCTCCATATATAATAGCCATTCCTCCAACAGCAAGGATAATAAGTTTTTTTGCTTTGTTTGTTTGTTCTTCATTACCGGCTGCGGTAGCGTACATTACCGCACCAACTATCAACATAAGAATTGCTACCGGGGCAACAAAACTCACAATGAAATTTGTAATTCCAACCAATTCTTCAACACCTCTTGAAGGACTTATCGCAGATTCAACTCCGGTGGAAACCGAATATTTTGTTATATCAACAATATAAAGAACTTTATCTATAACCGTACTTGCCATGATAATAAGAATCAGCCCAAGTGACGTAAAAGCAACGTTCTTTTTATCCAGCCCGACACTTTCTTCATTCCCGGCAAGAGCTATGAACCTAATGCCATTTCTAACAAGAAATATCAATGCCACACTTCCTATTAAATATTTTATAAATGTTATAAGAACCCTTGTTGTCTGTTTAAAAAGCCCTGCCTGCTGAATCATGTTTCCGGGATCTTTTAAAAATCCACCTCTGGCACAGTCCACTTCTCCGGGTACACACGCAACCGACATAACTTTAGCCAATTCATCACTAAGCATGACAAGAGCAAGCCCAACAAGCGCCATCACAAAAGCTACTTTTTGCTTTGTAACAACCTCTTCGTTATCACCAAGAATAATCATTTTTATTCCGGACAAGACAAGAAAGAAAATCGCTACAGCGCCAAGCATATACTTTAAATTTCCGATAATTCCATATACAAATTCATCCAGCATTCCTGTTGGAGTACTGCTGGAAAGCTGAGGAAACTCCCCATAAGCCGACGTATCCAAAGGGACGTAAATGGACCCTTCAAGGTTGTCCGGGCCTGTTGATGTTGGCGTGGTTGTGGTTCCGGAAGGAGCATCCGGAGATTCGGCAGAATCGCTAACTCCCCCTACTTTTTCCGCAGTAGCTTCCACATTTGTTCCCGCGGATTCCGACGACTCATTAACTTGAGCCTGCGCAATACCCGCAAACGAAGCCAGAACAACAGCTGTAACAAGCATCACCTTAACAAAAGTTCCTATTTTTTTAAGTTTTTTTATCATAAATGTTAAGATTTCTGTTCAGCTTGAGCTTGAGCAAGTTGCCTTTGGGCAAGTTGATAAATAGGTATTTGTTGTTCTAACTTTCTTAAAATACTTTTTTCTTTTCGTTGAAGGGTAAGTAGTTTAATCTGCTCATCTTTTAATTTCGGATCGCCACTAACTTCTAACTTTGCAACTTCAGTCTTTTTCGATGCTATTTCTTTTTGCGTCTTGTCTAAATCGCTTACTAATTCATTTATTTCAGTTGAAAGATTTTTAACTTTTTTGCTTAAATCTTCTGCCCTTGATTCTGGCTTAACTTCAGGTGTCTGTGCCGGAACTGCCTTTGGCTTTTTAATTTTACTGAAAGTTTCTCGAGCCCTTATATGATCTTTGTTCGGCTCAGCATCCTCTTCCGGAAGTGACTGAGAATAAAACGATAGTGTATCTCCATTGTAAAATTTAACTCTGTTAGTGGTGTGCTTCCCGTCCTTAATTTCGAAAAAAGTGTCATCTTCGGGCCAATAGTACCCCTCCCTTTCCGGTTTACCCGGAGCCCCTTTTATTGTAACGGTAACAACTTGATTTCCAAATGAATCAAGGTTCAAAAGTTCGTGAATCTTAACTTTATTAACCATTCCTTTTTTATCAGCTTTTCCATCTATTATTTTAATAAAATCTTTCCCGCTATTGGCAACGAGCGACTTATATTTTTCATTTACAAATTCTTGCGCATTTTCAACTTCAGGAGCACTGGGTACCTCTTCAGAAGCTACCTTTGGCGCCTGCTCAACCTGTGGCGCAGGGGCTTTTTCACGTTCCTTGCGTATTTCTTCTTCCCTTTCATATCTTTTCTGATCTTTTGGACTTAAAATAAAAGTACTAGCATCTCTGTAATTTGTTACTTTTTCCCCATTCTTATTTTTGGATTGAACCCCTATTTGATTAGGATTTTTTGTATCAAAATACAAAACAACATCCCCTCGAAGAATTATCTTATAAACGCCTTCACCCGAGTTTCCATAACGTGCAAAGTGCACCTCCTTGCCTCCTTCATAAATTCCATTCCAACTTAGCTTGTTCAAATCCGTTACCTTAGCCATAAGCAGAAGCGTGCTTTTAAAATCATTTAACGCGCTTGGGCTTTCAAAAAACATTCTATCCGTTCCTCCCTTAAAATTAATTCTAGAAAGTCTTTCAGGCAAAACAGCATGCCCCTTTACAACTTCCGCAATCCTTCTACCCACAGAATCCGGCCTCTCGTTTGGCCCAAGTTTCTGAGCATGCACAAGGCTTGTTTTATTATTTCCTTCATCCTGAGTGTAACAAATCGTCTCATCGCCTTTAAAAACAACAAAGTTCGGTCTTCTGCCTGAATTAGCCGGCCATTTAACATGTGCAATTTTAAAATCTCCCGGCAAATCGTCAAAAATCACGGCTTTATCTTCCGGCCCCGGCTGTATATTTAAAGACTCAATCAACGTCTTAATTTCTTTGCTATATTTATCAAAAGCTTTTGATCCTTCATCAAGAACTTTCCCCAACATAAAGACCAGTTTTTCTTTTGGTTCTGTTGGAACAACTTCCTTTTTGTCAGATTTATTTTCAACCTTTGGGTTATCCTGCTTATCTGCCGGTTTTTCAGCCTCTTTCTTAGGCTCTTCCTTGGGCTCTTTCTTAGGCTTTGACGGAGGAGCGTTCCATATCACGCCAACCCTATCCATCGCCTTCTTATACGCAAGCATTAATTCGTTTATTTTCGCTGCCCCTTCAGGCGTTTGATCTTTTCTTGTTTTAAGAATTTGCGCAAGTTCGGCCTGAATACTTTTAATTTCTTTGCTTAACTCTTCAAATTCCGGCTCTACATTTTTGCGAGCCTCAAGAAAATCAATTCTATCGTCCATTTCTCTCATAACGCCATTGATTCTTTTCGCTGTCTGTTCCGGAGTTTCAGTTACCGTTTCAGTGCCGGACTCTTGTGCCGGCGAAAGCATCTCTTCAATATCTTTTAGCACTTCTTCAACAATCTCCCTCTTTTTATCTTCTTTCAATTTCTCCGCATTTTTAATTTTAATCTCAATTTCTTTTATTTTATTATGAAAAGAATGATCCTTTGGAAGATCATTTTTTATCCCTCCGTATACCAATTTTAAATTATCAAATTTCGCCTTTGCTTCCTCGAAGCTAGGCTGTTTTTCAGGCTCAGTTTTAGTTTCCTGAGTACTTTCCTGAGCCTCCGTCTGCCCCTGCTTAGCCTTAGGCGCATCCTGATACACGAAATATCGCTCTCCAATAAGCGAAATATCAGTGTCAAAGTAGTTGTGTTTTGTATACATATATTTGTTTTTGTTTTTATTTCCCTATATTTTACCATAAATAAGCGAAAATTTAAAGAGGACAAACACGCAATTTTCCCTTGTAAAAACACCACGGCTTTAATATACTGCAAATGAAGTGAGCAAGGGCTTTTTAAAGGTGCTCGCCTTCAAATATCCATAAACATCATACAGATGGCAAAAAATGCGCTTACAAGATACGTGGTAGACAGCTTTCAGGAGCTTAGAAAAGTAACTTGGCCTACAAGAAATCAGGCCCTTAAATTAACAGCCATAGTCCTTGGATTTTGTCTTTTCATGGCGATTGTTATCGGAGTTTTTGATGGACTTTTCAATGCCGGATACAAATATCTACTTTCTTTTTCTTAAAATTTTTACGCATAACATATTATGGCTAAACAAGCAGCTGGGACAGGTCGTCACTGGTACGTGGTACACACATATTCCGGATATGAAGATGCTGTAAGGGAAGCACTTTTACAGCGTATAGAAACAATGAACATGCAGGATTACATTTTTGATGTTGTTGTTCCAAAAGAAACCCAGATCGTTATTAAAAAAGGCGAACCTACTACCGAAGAAAAAAGAATTTTCCCGGGATACGTGCTTGTAGACATGGTTGTAACGGACGAGTCATGGTATGTGGTTAGAAACACTCCTAACGTAACAGGATTTGTTGGCTCAGGAACTACTCCGGTGCCTGTTTCCGAAGACGAGTGGAAAGTTATAGAAAAGCACATGGGAAAAGAGGAACCAAGGTTCAAAATCGACTTTGTTGTTGGCGATACCGTTACCGTTTTGGATGGTCCGTTTGCCAACTATGAAGGTCTAATAAACAAGATCGACGACGAGAAGGGAAAAGTTACCGTAATGATTACGATTTTCGAACGAGAAACTCCTGTCGAGCTAGACTTTACACAAGTTAAGAAAAAATAATGAATAAACTCACTATTTTCTTCATCTGTGCAACGGTTTTGGTTATCGGCGTAATCGGCACTCTTCTTGGTTATAGATATTTTGAAAAACACCAGGGACAAGTTGTCGACATACAACCTGCACAAGAGGTAGAAGATCAGGAAACACAGGAAAAACCTGTTATAATTTCCGAAAAACCGGAAGATGTTGAAACCACAAACCCTGTTACGGAACCAGTGGGTGAAACGGACAATCCGCTTATTACCGTGCTTGCAAGTATAGACCTTGAAATGATTTTAAAGGCCGGATTTCAAAATGGAACCGTGGCAATAGAGCAATTTGACGGCAAAATTTTTAACGACTACGACATCTCGGAATATCAGGACGACGAGCACATAAGGTACATTATAAAAGAAGGCGTTGAAGATGCCGGAATAGTAAACGAACTTATTTATCCTTCAAAAGAAATTGCGCAGGGAGTTTATGCACAATTAAAAGCCAAAATGAGCGCGGAAGAATCTCCGTTCACTTTGAACGAGACAAACCAGTATGGAGAAGCCTCTTTTTTCGCTAATAAATCAACAGAAACCAACTCCGTATTTTTGGTTGTCAACTTCGCGGAGCGACTGTATACTTTGCACTACCCGGCCAAGAATCACAATAAAATGAAAAATTTACTACAATCACTATAACGTTTAACAAAATTAAATATGGCACCTAAGAAGGTAATGAAAGTGATAAAGTTACAAATACCAGCAGGTAAAGCAAATCCGGCTCCTCCGGTAGGTCCTGCACTTGGACAACATGGAGTAAACATCCAGGATTTCTGTGGTCAGTTCAACGCCAAGACGGCTGAAAAAGGAGACACAATAATCCCGGTTGAAATTACCGTATACGAAGACAGATCTTTTACGTTTATCACAAAGACTCCTCCGGCAGCTATTTTGATAAAGCAGGCAATCAATCTTAAAAAAGGTTCAGGAGAGCCAAACAAGAACAAAGTTGGGTCAATTAAACGAGAACAATTGGTGAAGATTGCTGAGGAAAAAATGCAGGATCTTAACGCAAACGATATTGACGCTGCTGTAAAAATTCTTGCAGGAACAGCGCGAAGCATGGGAGTAACAGTTGAAAATTAATATTCTACAGTACTAAAAAATCGTGGGAGGAACCTAATAATCTTTAGGTTTCGTTTGAACCACTTAACCCCTCATTTATGTCTAAACACGGCAAAAACTACCGAGCGTCAAAAGAATTGCTCGGCGACAAAGAGTTCTTCACACTTGATGAAGCGATGTCTCTTCTTGTTAAAACATCAAAAACAAAGTTTGACGAATCATGCGAAGTTCATATGAAACTTGGAATTGATCCAAAACAGGCTGACCAGCTTGTACGCGGAACTCTTTCCATGCCACACGGAACAGGTAAAACCGTAAAAGTTATAGCAATCGTTCCTGATGAAAAAGTTAAAGAAGCAAAAGCAGCCGGCGTAATTGAAGCCGGAAATGCCGATTTGATAGAAAAAATTAACGGCGGATGGCTTGATTTTGACGTTGTAGTTGCAACTCCAAGCATGATGAAGGATATCGGAAAAATAGCAAAGACCCTTGGACAAAAAGGACTTATGCCTAATCCAAAATCAGGAACAGTTACAGACGATTTAACTTCAGTAATTGGAGAAATCATAAAAGGAAAGATTGAGTACAGAAACGATAAACAGGGAAATCTTCACAACATTTTTGGTAAAGTTTCGTTTGGTGAAGCAAAACTAAAGGAAAACCTTCAGGATTATCTTAAAACTATTTCTGAAGCTAAACCTACAGGAGTAAAAGGAGTTTACATTGAATCAATTACTATTGGAACTACAATGGGCCCTGGAATCCATTTGGAAACACAGGACTCCAACAAACAGTAAAGAGTCGATGAAATAAAGAACTAATTAAGCGGCGAAAACAACCTTTTCGTCGCTTTTTTTTGAAAGTTTATCAGCTTCCAAATCAAGTGCTTTTTGCAAAGCATAAATTGCAACTTCAAGTTGCTGATCGTCAGGTTCTTTTGTGGTCAACCTCTGAAAAGCAAGTCCCGGAGCTATTGCAAGTTTCATCAACGGATTAGTCTGTTGTCTGGCGCTCCATTTTAGAAATTCATATGAAACAGCGGCAATAAGAGGAAGAAGTGCCATTCTGTTTATAAAATTTATCGTAAAATCAGGATTTCGTGGCAAAACTGTATAAACAAGAATACTTATCATAAATACGATAAATATAAAGCTTGTACCGCATCTTGGGTGGAATCTGGATTGTTTTTTTGCGTTTTCCACCGTTAATCCTCCGCCCTTTTCATACGCAAAAATAGATTTATGTTCCGCTCCATGATACTCAAAAACTCTTTTTATGCTTGGCATAAAGCTTAAAAGCACAATGTATAAAATAAAAAATGATGTTTTTAGAAACCCGTCGAGAACGTTGTATAAAATTGAATTTTTAAAAGGCGCATATATACTGCTCACCCACTCAGTTATCCAAAGTGGCAAAAATTTAAAAAGGAATAAACTCAAAGAAATGGCAAAAAGAAATGAAAATGCGAACAAAATCCCCTCCCCCACTTTTTGCTTTTTGGTTTTTTCAATATCTTCCTGCCCCGGCTCTTCTATCATCTGATTTGCCGAGTAATTAAGGGCGCTCATACCAACCATCATCATTTCGCCAAGTCCGACTATGCCTCTAATAAAAGGAAGTCCAAGGAATTTTATTCTCTTGGATATAGATTTAAAAGGATCGTCCTTTACCTTGATTCTGCCGTCTTCTTTTCTTACGGCAACCGTAACAAATTCGTTGGATCTCATCATTACGCCTTCAATAACAGCCTGTCCTCCGACTGCGAAATCAAATTTTTGTTCATTTTTGCTATTCATTCTATGCTGATAATAAATTAATAAATTTAAATTGGCCAAATAGTTTGTCTTTCGTTAAATTATACACAATATTCGGCATAAATTCAATTCTCATGATCAAAGTCCTCATTGAAGGGAAACACACAAACAGTTACTTTGACGGACATTACCGCATAGAAGATTTCACTTCCAGCGTAACGCTTATTCGCCTTCAGGACGCCAATATATTGATTGACACGGGAACCTTGGCATACAGAGAACAACTTATAAAATCTCTTGAAAACGAAGGTCTTTTTCCAAAGAACATAGATTATATTTTTAATACACATTTTCACCTCGATCATATTTCAAACAACACTGTGTTTTTTAACGCCAAGCAGGTATCGGAACATTCGATTTTCGACTTAAAGACGGGAAAATGTGATATTTACCATGAAAGAGAAATGCTTAAAAATCACATTCCTAAAGAAATTGAATTTTTCCAAACACCCGGCCATTTTAAAGATCACAGGTCGGTTCTTTACAGAGAGAACGATACAAACTACGTTATAGCCGGAGATATAGTGCGGGAAGATATAATAAGAGGTGAAGGATTTTCCGCAAACGGCGTGTCGCAAACATTTTACAACAGTATTAAGCTGGTTTTTCAGAAGGCTGACGTTATTATTCCTGGACATGGCAGGATCATTGAAGGTAAACTTTTCGACGAATTGCACTCCATAGTTCTTAACGATTTTCCAAAAAAACATGGACTTGAAAGCTAGAATTAAGCGCATAGATAAAGACCTTCCTCTTCCCGTTTACGAGACCGACGGATCAGTTGGTTTTGACATAATTGCCAGAGAAACGACGCAGGTTCCTTCAAAAGAAATCAAACTTATTCCGGGAAACATAATAGTGGAAGTCCCAAAAGGATACATGCTTATGGTGGCTTCAAGAAGCAGTACTCCAAAGAAAAAAGGGCTTACTCCCCCACACGGGCTTGGGATTATAGATCATGATTATTGCGGAGAACAGGATGAAATAAAGATACAGGTATACAATTTTACAAACGACTCTGTTATAGTCGAAAGGGGCGAGAAAATAGCACAGGGAGTTTTTATAAAGATCGACAAACTATCCTGGGAAGAGGTCGACAGTATGAGCGAAAACTCAAGAGGCGGATTCGGTTCAACAGACAAATTAAATTAACAATTCATCATGTTTGAGGGTAAATTTATTACATTTTACGGAATTAACAATATCGGCAAATCAACTCATGCCAGAATATTGTGTGAAAGACTAAGACAAGAAGGTTATGACCCGGTTTATATAAAATACCCGATATATGATCTTCAACCTTCAGGCCCTTATTTAAATAGGATTCTAAGAGACGGAGCTCAAAAAATTTCGGAAGAAGAACTCCAATTGTGGTTTACCGTAAACAGACATCAGCATCAGGAAACACTTAAATCCATGCTTATGGACGGGAAAACTGTTGTTGCCGAAGATTACACAGGCACCGGCATAGCATGGGGAATGGCTAAAGATTCAAATGAAGAGTGGCTTGAACAGATAAATAGGTATTTGCTAAAACCTGATCTCCCGATATTAATTGACGGAGAAAGAACAAAACAGGCAATAGAGGCCGACCATATACATGAAACAAATGACGTACTGATGAGAAAATCAAGAGAGGCACATTTGTATTGCGCAAAAAAATATGCCTGGTACATAATAAAATTGCAGGAAAAGAAGATTGATACTGCAAAACTTGTATGGGAAGCCGTAAAAGAATACTTCAATTACTCCGGAAAGTAGAATTTAGATTGAAATTGAAATAAAAATGCCGCCAATTGCCCAAAGCAAACCAAGTCCGGCAATTGTTATTGATGTCGCGGCATAAAACCACGGCAGTTTGTCTATCATGTCTACAAAGCCATAAATAGGCTTTGAGCTACAGTTTATTTTCATAATTCTTATTTTTGTTTCGAACCTATTGTACAACATTCTAGTGCAATTGTAAAATTCACCCCTCCTGCGCATTGACTTCCTGTGCCTTTTGTGTCATAATTGTATTGGTTAGAAAGGGGAAACTCCTTATTACCAATAAAAAACCAAAACAAATGACATCAATGTTCACAAATAGGAAGATGTTTGTAGTTGCAATGTGTATGTTCCTAGTCACGATGAGCTCTGTTCTTTTTATGGTTGGTGAAGAAAAGATTTCAATTGATAATGGCACAAAAGCCCTACAAACTTTTATTCTTCAGGACAATCAAATTGAAGAAGAACATGATGAGGCTTTTTATAGACAGCTTATAGATAAAGAAACGGAAGACTTTGCAATAATCAACTCGGACAGAACAGTAAAATTTCTTACTCCTCACGTAGAGGAACTTCACGGAATATACTCAAAAGACAGCCATGAACTTAACGTGCTGACTCTTATACATCCAAAAGACCTTACAGAATTTGCAAACACGTTGATGGACTACAATAAAGATCCAAAAGAAAGAAGCGGTTTGGGCCCTATTAGAATACAAACAAGTTCCGGAAGTTACATAAGTTACATAATCACATTGATCCCGATTTTTGATGAAGATGGTGAAAAAATAGCTTCAGCGGTTGTAATGAAAGATATTTCAAAACCACTTGGTGAACAGGGCGGCGAAGAGCAGAGCTCTTTTACTGTAGAGATTTAAGAACGAATCAGATATAATTGGTCTGGTTTTTTTTGCGTGAGAAATTACTAACTTTAAACGTTCATGTCTTTATATAATGCCTCTGTAGCAGAAGAAAAATGGCAGAAAAAATGGGAAGAAGATGGCCTTTATAAAACAGACTTCAAAGACGACTCAAGGGAGAAATATTATAACTTGGTAATGTTTCCATATCCTTCCGGAGACAAACTGCATATAGGACACTGGTACAATTTTGCGCCTGCGGATTCATGGGGAAGGTATATGCGCCTGAAAGGTTACAACGTTTTTGAACCAATAGGATATGACAGTTTTGGGCTTCCTGCTGAGAACTACGCGATTAAGCACGGAGTTCATCCGGCGGAAAGCACTCAGAAAAATATTGGGCACATGAGAAAGCAGCTAAAAGCGATGGGCTCAATGTATAACTGGGATATGGAAATAAACACAAGCTCTCCGGAATACTATAAATGGACACAGTGGGTATTTTTGCAGTTATATAAAAACGGGCTTGCTTATAAGAAAAAATCGCCTGTTAACTGGTGCCCCAACTGCCAAACGGTTCTTGCAAATGAGCAAGTTTCGGATGGGCGATGTGAAAGATGCGATGCAGAGGTAACAAAGAAAAATCTATCTCAGTGGTTTTTTAAGATAAGAGACTACGCGGAAAGACTTTTAAACTTTGAAGGATTAACCTGGCCGGAAAAGACAAAGTTAATGCAGGAACACTGGATAGGAAAAAGTATCGGAAGCGAAGTTGTATTCGATTTTGTGGATCCGGAAACCAAAAAACCTACCGGTAAATCCGTAAAAGTGTTTACTACAAGGGCGGATACGCTTTTTGGCGCCACATACATGGTGCTTGCACCTGAACACGAACTTGTTCCGGAAATAACAACGGACCAATATAAAGAAAACATTAGCGACTATATCGAAAAGGCAAAAAAAGAGACTGACATAAACAGAAGCGCGGAAGGAAGAGAAAAAACCGGAGTGGAAACAGGTGCGTTTGTTATAAACCCTATAAACGGAGAAATAATTCCGGTGTGGGTGGCCGATTACGTTCTGGCAAGTTATGGGACAGGAGCTGTGATGGCCGTACCTGCTCACGACGAAAGAGATTATGCATTTGCCAGAAAGTACGAATCATCTATTGTTGGCGTTATAACGCCAAAAGAAGGAGATCTGGATATTTCCGTAGAGGCTTTTACCGAGGATGGCACGCTTTTTAATTCCGGAAATTTCGACGGACAATCATCTGAAGAAGCACGAAAAAAAATAACAGAGAGACTTGTAAAAGAAGGGAAAGGTAATTTTAAGGTTCAGTATAAGTTAAGAGATTGGCTAATTTCCCGTCAAAGATTCTGGGGCGCCCCAATCCCAATTGTTTACTGCGATGATTGCGGTGAAGTGCCGGTTCCGGAAGAGAATCTGCCGGTTGTCCTTCCGCTTGAAGGCGTTGATTTTAAACCAAAAGGCCAATCCCCTCTTGCTGCCGTGGAATCTTTTGTTAACACGACTTGCCCAAAATGCGGAAAACCCGCAAAAAGAGAAGTTGATACAATGGACACCTTTGTTTGTTCAAGCTGGTATTTTTTAAGATATCCAAACGCAAAAAATGAGCAAAAGGCATTCGACAAAGAAACAACCAATAAATGGCTTCCGGTCGACATGTACATAGGAGGACCGGAGCATGCCTGCATGCATCTTTTATATGCAAGATTTATTAATAAAGCATTAAAAGATTTTGGATTTATTGATTTTGAAGAACCTTTTAAAACACTTGTTCATCAGGGATTAATAACAAAAGATGGGGCAAAAATGTCCAAATCCAAAGGAAATACGGTTTCACCGGATGAATTTGTTGAGAAGTACGGAAGCGATGTATTTAGAATGTATCTAATGTTTATGGGTCCGTTTTCGGACGGCGGAGACTGGAACGACGGTGGAATAAAAGGAATCGCACGATTTGTTGATAAATTTTTCGACCTCATATACACAAAATCAGAGGTATTGGATGAAAAACTTCTTAAAAAAACACTTCATAAAACCATAAAGAAGGTTACAAACGACATAGAGAAATTTCAGTTTAATACGGCCGTTTCAGCCCTTATGGAATTTACAAACACTGTTACAAAAACAAGAATCGATGAAGAATCCAAAAAAATAGCCGTTAAATTAATAGCTCCTCTGGCTCCGCATTTGGCTGAAGAATTATGGGAAACACTGGGTCAGGGAGACAGTGTGTTTAACTCAAAATGGCCTGAGTACGACAAAGAAATGATAGTTGATGATACAATTGAAATAGTGGTCCAGGTAAACGGAAAAGTAAGAGCAAAATTCAGTGCGGATGCCAATATTGAGGAAAAAGACGCTATTCAGACAGCAAAAAACGATGAAAAGGTAAAAAAATATCTTGATGGAATGACAGTCGTAAAAGAAATTTATGTGCCGGGAAAAATCGTCAACATAGTAGTAAAATAGTGTTTGCCAGTGCGGGTCTTTCCTGCTAGTATATGCGCGTCTCTTTGCACATTCATATGGAATTACTAGACGGCAGAAAGGTTGCAGATGAACTCCTCGACACACTAAAAATCGAGGTGGAATCGCTTCAGCAAAAGAATATTTCCCCAAAACTTGTCGTCATTTTGGTTGGAGACAATGCGGCAAGTCTTTCATACATAAAACAAAAAAGAAAAGCCTGTGAAAGAACAGGTATTTTGTGGGAACAAATAAATTATGAAGAATCGGTAACAACGGAAGAGTTGATTGGTAAAATTGAAGAACTTAATAAACGTGATGATGTCCACGGAATTTTGGTGCAACTCCCTATTCCTCAGCAAATTTTTGTTCCTGACGTATTAAAGGCAATTGAACCCAAAAAGGACGTAGATGGGTTTACGGCTTACAATATAGGGAAAATGTTCCTAAGCCCCGATTTTGAAGATCTTCCTCCATGCACTCCGGCGGGAGTAATTAAAATGCTGGATTATTATAAAATAAACGTCGAGGGAATGGATGCCGTAATTGTTGGTGCAAGCAATATAGTTGGCAAACCGCTAACGACAATGCTTTTAAACCGCGGGGCAACAACAACAACATGCCACATAAAAACAAAAGATCTAAAAAGCCACACGTTACGGGCAGATCTTTTATGTGTTGCTGTTGGGAAAAGAAACCTCATAACAGAGGATATGGTTAAAGAAGGAGTAATTGTTGTAGATATCGGGACAAACAGGAAAGAAGACGGCAAGCTCTGCGGAGACACCGATTTTGAAAATGTTTCAAAGAAAGCAAGTTATATAACTCCCGTTCCGGGAGGAGTTGGCCCTATGACAGTTGCATGCTTAATGGAAAACACCGTTAAAGCCGCAAAAAGATTAAATCAAATTAATTAATAACAAATGCGCTCATGTGTGGAATTCTTGGAATAATATCCAGCCAAAATGTTGCACAAGAAATCTATGACGGGCTTTTGACGTTGCAACACCGTGGGCAGGACTCTGCGGGAATAGTAACTTTTGACGATCAATTCCATCTTAAAAAAGGAAACGGGCTTGTAAGAGATGTCTTTGATGCAAAAAACATGTTGATGCTCACGGGCAACATTGGAATGGGACACACAAGATATCCGACTGCGGGAAGCTACAAAGCGTCCGAATCACAACCTTTTTATGTTAATTCGCCTTTTGGAATAGCTTTAGTACACAACGGGAATTTAACAAATTATGAAGAGCTAAAAAAACAGGTTACGGAAAGCGATATGCGCTTTTTAAACACAAAATCCGACTCGGAAGTACTTTTGAATGTTGTTGCTCACGAAATAAGATCTCTGGAAGTTAAAAAAATGACACCTGAGCACATTTTTAAGGCAATGAAAGGTGTTTATAAAAGGCTTAAAGGAAGTTATTGCGTCATAGCGCTTATAGCAGGACACGGACTTGTGGCTTTTAGGGATCCTTACGGAATAAGACCACTTGTTCTTGGGAAAAGAACTTCAAAAATGACTGATGAATATGCAATCGCTTCCGAAAGCGTTTCTCTGGACACGCTTGGATTCGACTATTTGGCCGACATCCAGCCGGGAGAAGTCCTTTTTATAGACACAAAATTTCAAATTCACAAAAAAATGTGTGCCCCAAACAGAACCTGGGCACCTTGCCTTTTTGAGTGGGTTTACATAGCAAGACCGGATTCTACAATCGACAATATAAGCGTTTATAAAACAAGATTAAGACTTGGTGAATATCTTGGAAAACGCATTAAAAAGGAAAATTTGGAGATAGATGTAGTGGTCCCGGTTCCGGATTCCGCAAGAAGCGCGGCAATACCGCTTGCCCATGAACTTGGAGTTAAATACAGAGAAGGTCTGGTAAAAAACAGGTACATCGGGCGTACATTTATAATGCCGGGACAGGCACAAAGACAAAAATCCATAAGATTTAAATTAAACCCTATAAAACTTGAGTTTAAAAACAAGAACGTACTTCTTGTAGACGACAGCATAGTTCGCGGAAATACATCAAAGAAAATAGTTGAAATGGTAAAAAATGCGGGAGCCAAAAAAGTATATTTTGCTTCATGCGCTCCACCACTAATTTCTCCATGTGTTTATGGTGTTGATATGCCTACAAGAAAAGATTTCATAGCATACAATCTATCCGAAGAGACAATCGCAAAAGTAATCGGTGCGGACAGAGTTTTCTATCAGACACTTGAAGACCTTGAAAAGGCTGCAAGCAAAGGTAATAAACAAGTAACCGGATTTTGCGGAGCATGTTTTTCAGGCAAATATCCAACACCGGAAATTACCGAAAAAGTTTTACGGGATGCGGAAGAAGCCAGAAGACAAGCTCATCCGGGAGCCGACGAAAACGTACAACCATTAAGCCTTTTATAGAATGAAAAAAGTCCTCCTTGTTGGCAACGGCGCCAGAGAACACGTTATTGCCGAAACTCTAAAAAGAAGCCCACAAGAAGTTCATATTATTGCTTATGGGAAGGCCAAAAACCCAGGCATAGCAGCTTTGGCCGATCGTTATGAAATAGGCCCTTTAAACACTTTTGAACAATTAAAAAAACTGGCCGTAGAGGAAAAACCGGATTTTGCAATTATAGGTCCGGATGATCCAATTGCAGATGGAGCGGCCGACGCTCTTCTTGAAGTGGAGATTCATTCGGTAGCACCGCTTAAAACGGTTGCCAGACTGGAATCTTCCAAATCTTTCACCCGAGACTTACTCGGTAAGTATAACGTACCGGGTAACCCAAAATTTAAAGTTTTTTACAATGGAGAAGGTATCGAAGATTTTATAAGAAACGAACTCGGCGAAGATTTTGTGGTTAAAGCCGACGGATTAATGGGCGGGAAAGGCGTAAAAGTTTCCGGCGAACATTTACACAGCATTGAAGAAGGAGTGCTATTTGCCAAACAGTGCATTGAAAAATTCGGACGCGTTGTTGTGGAAGAAAAGCTTATTGGAGAGGAATTTAGCTTAATGTGTTTCTGTGACGGCACGCACATAATTCCAATGCCTGCGGTTCAGGACCACAAAAGAGCTTATAATGGCGATGAAGGCCCTAATACCGGCGGAATGGGGTCTTATTCGGATGCAAATCATTTATTACCTTTTATTACGGAGAAAGATATTGAAGAAGGCGTTGAAATAACCAAACAAACGGCTCAGGCTCTCTTTAAAGAAACCGGCGTTTTGTTTAAGGGAATAATGTATGGAGGATTCATCGCTACCAAAAACGGATCAAAATTAATTGAGTACAATGCGCGTTTTGGCGACCCTGAAGTCATGAACGTTTTGCCTATCTTAAAAACGGATTTTATTGAAATTTGCGAAGCGGTAATTGGAGGGACACTCGACAAAATAAAAATCGAATTTGAAAAAATGGCTACCGTGTGCAAATATATAGTACCTGAAGGCTATCCAAACGACCCTATAAAAGGAGCAAAAATAGAAATCGGCAAATTCCCCCCGGCAGTAAAGATGTATTACTCCTCTGTTGACCAAAAAGAGGACGGCATTTATATGAGCAGTTCTCGCGCGCTTGCATTTGTTGGCATTGCGGGAACAATTTCGGACGCGGAAAAGATTGCAGCAAGCGCTCTTTCAAGCGTTTCCGGCCAGGTCTTCTTTAGAGACGACATAGGAACGGACGCACTTGTCCAAAAGCGAATAGATCACATGAAACAAATTCGCGGATAATTTCCGGATAATTGGCGGTTACTACTTCTTATCCAGCTTATCTGATACTTTTTCAATAGCCCGAAGTACTTCTATCGGCATCATCCAGACTGTTGTATTTGACTGATCCGAAGAAATATCATTAATCGATTGAAGAGTTCTAAGGTGCAAAGCTCCAGGAGACGCAGTTAGCATTTCCGCAGCCTTTGCCATATTTGCAGCAGAAGCAACCTCCGCTTCAGCCTTGATAATTACAGCCCTCTTTTCTCTTTCCGCTTCAGCCTCTTTTGCCATTGTACGTTTTAAATCAACCGGAAGAACGATGTCTTTAAGTTCAACCGCCTCAACTCTTATTCCCCATGGATCACTGGCTTTATCAACAATTTCCTGAATTCTAAGCGCAATGTCATCACGGTTTTTCAAAAGGTCATCAAGAGAAACTTCACCAACCGCATTTCTCATTGTTGTTTGCGCAAGCTGACTTATGGCCCAATAAAAATTCTCAACCGCAATAATGGATTTTGAAGCGTCTGAAATCTTATAATAAATAACGGCATTTATACTAACCGAAACGTTATCCTTTGTAATAGCTTCCTGATCCGGAACGTCAACAACCTTGGTACGGATATCAACCTTGCTCATTTGTTGAAAAATCGGGATCACAAGTCTCCATCCCGGCATTTTTGTACCTGTATATTTACCAAAAGTGAACATTACTCCACGCTGATACTCGTTAATCTGCCTAATACTTATGAGCAAAATAACCAAGATCGTAAACACCACAGGGTACGAAACGATGAGAAAATCCATAATAAAAAAGTTAGGGACAAAATTACTTCACCCCTAACTTTAGTTTAGTTTGATTTATTTTGCAATTTTCTTTTTCGTAAACTTGCCAACCTTCTTTTTTGCCATTTTTGCAGTTGTCTTTACTGTAGCCTTTGCTCTTTTAGCAGCCTTTTTTGTAACTTTCTGAACTCTGGCTCTGCCTTCTTCCGCCATTTCTCCGGCAGCATTCTTCAATTTTCCAATTTGTCCCTGAACCATATCGGAGTCGTATGCGGTCTTTGCCGATGTTACAACTTCCTTGCCCATCTCAACAAATCCATCCTTGATTGATTCAATTCCGTATCCTCCTTCTCTTCTTTCTTTTTTAATAGCCTCGCGAAGCTCTTTTCCCTTTTTTGGAGCGAAAAGAATTCCAAGTGCCGTACCGGCTATAACGCCTAGCAGTAGTCCTGAACGATGTTTTCCCATAGTTTTATAAAGTTATGTACAAAGTTAATTATAAGTTAATTACGCAAATAAGCAAGATTTTACCCTTGTCGTAGGTAGAAATCGTTTATTATTTTTTAAGTGAAGTAACTGTAAACGGGTTCTTTTCTGACACAAAAGGTAATTGCGACCATATAACGCGGAAGAATTCCGAGAAAAGATCTTTGTATCCTTTCTTTAAAGGTTCCAAATTATCGCCTCCACGCATTGAAGCCTTCTTCATCTGCATGCGAACATGTTCACCCTTTTGAGGAGCAAAGAAAAGCGCAAATGTTGTTCCTATTAAAGCTCCAAGTGCGACAACCTTTCTTGTTTTCATTTTGTTTGTTTTTAATTTTATTTAATGAGTCTCTTTAAGCTCGACTCTGTTCTGTCTATTCTACCAAAAAAAGAGCACCTTATCAATGATTAAGGTGCTCTTTGAACCGTACTTCTATTATTTGTCTAGCTGTTTACTTCAACGTCTATCTCTTTGCTATCAGTCTCATCTCCGTTATCAGCTATAACTTTGATTGTATAATCTCCGTCAGAAACCTGGTCATTGTCGTCGTCATCGCCATCCCATGTTAGAGACAAAAGACCTTCATCTTTGTCTTCCTCATCCCATAATTCGGCAACTAGATCTCCGTCTTCGTCATAAACTCTAACGGTAACATCTGCATCATCAGTTATTCGGAATGAAATCTTAACAGTCTCGGTATCAGCATCAAATTCAGTTCTTGAAAGGGATAATGATGTGATCGAAAGATCTTCATTTGAATCATTGTTGATTTCAAATTTCACATCAACTCTGTAATCATCATCGCCGTTATCAGCTTCTATTCTTACATAATATTCACCTTCGGAAAGATTGTCGTTATCATCATCTTCTCCGTCGAAGTAAACAGTATGCTCTCCTTTTAACTGAGAAAGGTCATTAACAAGAGTTCTTAATTCATCCTTATCTTCATCAAGGATTTCAACTGTAACGTCCGCTTTTTCGTTTAGAGTGTAATAGATTCTGAATCCATCACCTTCTTTAACCGAATAGTCGGAAAGTTTTACGTTTGAAACTTTTAATGAATTTGTTGTGTATGTGTAGTCGTCGTCATATCCTCCTCCCAAGTTTCTCTCTGAAAATCTGTAGAAAAGCTCAGCTACATCACCTCTTGTCATTGGCTTTGCAGGATTGAACATTCCATAGTAGTCAGTATCCATCAATCCGTGCATTTTTGAGTAGCAAACGTAGTCTGAATACCAAACTCCGGCCAATGTATCAGGATAAGAAGCGTAAGGACAGGTAGGAAGAGCAATGTTTGCAGATTCCAAGAAGATCTTTAGAAGTTCAACTCTGTTAACAGTTTGAGCCGGTTTAAAGCTTCCATCCGGATATCCCTGAATAACTCCATATTGCTTTGCAGTTCTAATGTATCCCATATACCAATCCCATGGGGACAAATCCCAGAATCCAAGATTTGTACCGTCGGCAGGAAGTTCAGGATATTCAAACTCACGTACAATTACCTTTGTTGTCTCTGCTCTGTTTATAGCCTGGTAAGGTCTAAAATATCCATCGCTGTATCCGTCGAAGATGCCAGCGCCTTTAACGTACTCTATAGCGTCACAATAAGGGTCGTCTACGCTTACATCAAGGAATCCGGCACATCTGTCAGCTTCATCAACGTTAGAGCCGCTAGAATCAACTGTAACATCAGCGCGAGCGGTATCAGTACCTTCTGTATTTGTTGCCTTGATATAAAATTCATAATCATCCTGCGACACTCTGTCGCCATCTTCGTCTTCACCATCCCAGTTATAATCATGAGTTCCGCTGCAAAGACGTTTGTCGTCTATAATTTCAGCAACCAAGTCATTATCTGTATCACGCACTTCGATTGTTACATCGGCGCATGTATTTAATCTAAAGCTCAATTCAGCTTCTTCATCGGATGGATCAAATTCTTCCGGATCCACACTTACGCTTGTAATTGAAGGAACGTTATCATCGTCGTCGTTATCGTCGTTGTCATCCGAATCATTAACGGTAACGTTGTCCTGCTCGCTATCGGAACCCTTGCTGTTAGTTGCGCTTACTTTGATTGTATAATCCGCGTCAGCAACAGTCTCATTATCTGAATCGCTTCCATTCCAAGACACATTGTATGTTCCGGAACATTGAGCAACAGCGTTTTTAAGAGTTTTAACAAGCGTGTTATTTGAAGTTTTGTAAACCTTCACAGTAACGTCCGCACATGTATTAAGAGTGTAATAAATCTTTGTAACCTCGTCGCTAGGATCAAATTCTTCCGGCGACACATAAGCGTTTGTTACATTTGGAGCAACAACATCATCGTCGTCATCATCGTCCGAATCTTCATCAACAACAGTTACATAATCCAACTCACTATCGGATCCTTTGCTGTTATTTGCGCTTACCTTAATATTGTAATCTCCGTTAGCAGCAAGATTATTGTTTGCATCACGGCCATTCCAAGTTGAGTTGTATGTTCCCGCGCACTGATAATCAACTTCTTTTAAAGTTGTAATGTAAGTATTATCAGACTTTTTATAAACTCTAATTGTTATATAAGCGCATGTATTAAGAGTGTAATTTATCTTTGTAACTTCACCTTCGCTAGGATCAAATTCTTCCGGAGAAGCATAAGCGTTAGTTACGTTTGGAGCCACAACAGGGTCAACAACGGCGTAAACAACTCTCACCTCACCATCTTCCATATCGGTTCCCCAAACATTTTCCGCGGTTATTACATACTTATATGTACCCGGGGCAACAATTGTATTATTCAAATCACGGCCGTCCCACTTAACCGAATAAGTTCCGGCAGTTTTGCTAACACTGTTCGTAAGAACATCTACCAAAACAGATCCGTTGTAAACCTTGACGGTAACATCGGCAGTCGTATTTAGAGTATATGAAACAGTAACCTCCTGTGTATTTGGATCGAATGTTGAAGGAGAGACAGCATCATTTGTTATGCTTGGAACAACTCCAACCGCGTTACCATAGCTTGATAAAATATATCCGTACTCGGTATCGGTTCCAAATGTTCCGCTTGTGGTAATAACGTATCTATACTCCCCTTCTCCAACAATCACATTATTCTTATCACGTCCGTTCCAGGTTGTATAAAAAGTTCCGGCAGCTTTGCTCTGATTAGACATCAAAGTAGTTACCAAAACGCCATTTTTCTCTACAGTTATTGTTAATTTCTCAACCGCTTGCGCAAGAGTAAAATAAACTCTTGTATATTCAAGTCTTGGATCAAATTCATTTGGAGATGCATAATCACTTGTAATTACATCAACAGGTTGAATTGTTCCTCCTCCAAAATTAACGGTAATCGTATCAGAAGCAAACAAAGCAAAATCGCTTCCGTAGAAAAGAAGCTGAGCTTTATAAGTTCCAGCGGCAACTTTTTGTCCGCTGTCATTTGTACCATCCCAATAATAAGTTTGAGCTCCTGCAGTAACATCTTTTCTTATGGCAAGAGTCTTTATCGGGTTGCTTCCTTCATGGATTTCAAGTCCGATTTTTCCGCTTGTATTAAGAGTAAAATTGATTCTTGCAGATTCACTGTTAGGATTGAATGAAGTCTGCACAACATCAAAACTGTTAATTGCCGCAACTTCGGCACTAACCGATGCGATGTTTGTGACAAAAAGCGTCAACGCAAGTGACATAAGCACAAGAGTGCTTGCCACGCGTTTAAGATTTTTTGCTACGTTGTTCATGTGTGAAATGGTTTAAATGTAATAAGAAGTAAAAATATATTAATGGTGTTTCCTTTGTTTATAAAGCAAGTTTTACCCCGCCATTACAAAAATTAGGAGTGATTATAACTATATCTTTAAATTTAGTCAAGTAAATTAAAATAGAGTACCGGGTACAACAAAAGAAATGGCTCACGAAAGAGATTTGAGTGTGAGTACCGGGTACTATTTAATACTTCCCCTTAAACGTCCAAAGCCTGTTCATGGCGTAACTAAAGAAAAGAAGTATTGTTGCTGTAATAAACTTTGAAAGCATGTACCAAATATGCATTAAATCAATAAACACATGCATAATAAGTATCGTAAGAATAAAGTTGATTATTGATATAATAAAGAAAGACATAAATTGCTTCCCCGGCACATTTGAGTGATCGTGAAAAGTTACTTTTTTGTGAATGGAGAAAGCTATAACCGTCGCGGCTATATATGCCAAAGCTGTAGCATACAGCACGGATAAGTGTGCAAATTCAACAAAGAAATAAAGCATTGCCATATCACAAACAAGTCCAATGGTCGCAACAAGCGTATATTTTACAAAAAGAAATACATCGTGGGCCGTCATACGGAAATTTTTATTTTTATTTACACTGATATTTTACCTTATTTCAGGCATAAACTCCAGCAAATTCACTCCCATTTCTTTCATAAGATGATAAAAACGATGAATAGGAAAACCAACCACGTTAAAGTAATCGCCTTCGACTTTTTCTATAAACAAGGCTCCTATCCCCTGAATTCCATATCCACACGCAAGCCCGCGCCACTCCCCCAAGTCAAGATAGCTTTCAATTTCGTTGTCGGAAAGCTGTGAAAAAGTTACCTTTGTTATTTCCGCCGCACTTACAATTTCCTCGGAATCCGTATCAATAATGCAAACACCCGTTATTACGTTGTGAGTTGTACCGTTAAGTTCTCCTATCATCTCTTTTGCGTGATCCCTGTCGTTGGGTTTTTCAAAAACTCTACCCTTATACTCACCTATAGTATCCATACCTACCACAAAGGCGTTCTTTGAATTTTTAGCAACTTCTTCAGCTTTTTTTTGTGCATTAAAAAGGGCAAATTCGGTTGGACCTCCATCGAATTCATTAAAAGAAAGTTCTTTAAAAGGACTGGCGACCGCCTTAAACGGAATCTTAAGTTCTTCAAGAAGCTGAACCCGTCTTTTGCTTTCAGATGCTAAGATAATATTTTTCAAATTCATAATTGTTTGACATTAAATGAGGTATCACCTATATTTTATGGGCAATTTCTTTAGAAGCAATACTAAATCACAGATATGCCAATTATAAAGTCAGCCAAAAAACGCGTTAAACAAGCAGCAAAGAAACGTAAACAGAATTATCCTCTGCGAAGTTTGTTGAAGACAAATGTTAAAAAAGTTCTCACAGCAGCCCAACAAGGCAATAAAGAAGCGGCTGAAAAGCTTCTTCCAGTTGCTTATAAAACTATTGATACGGCAGCAAAAAAGAACATTATTCACAGAAAAAACGCTGACAATAAGAAATCCAGACTTGCAAGAGCAATCGCCGGAATCGGTAAGGAAAAAGCCGTAAAGGTTGTTGCAAAGAAGCCAAAAGTTGCTGCGGCAAAAAAGCCTGCAACCGGAGCTGCAAATGCAAAGAAGAAGACGGCAACAGCAAAGAAAACGGTAAAGAAGACCGCAAAGAAGTAATCGGAAGGCAGTTTCGAATATTTTGTGTTCACCAATTGGCGGCCTCTAATGTATAATGCCGCTGTTGATCTTTTACAAATGGGCCTGTAGCTCAGTGGTCAGAGCAGTCGGCTTGAAGATGTTGGTGCTAAGTTTCCCAAATACGCATCATATTCACAGGGCTGCTTGCGAGGTAACTTGCAAGTGATAATCTATCAAATTCGGGGAAACCTAAGTCCTAAAGACGAGCGTGAGCGAGTCTCATTTATAAAAAGGATACGGCAATCCCGAGCCAAGCGCGCAAAATCTGCGCGAAGGTGTAGAGACTAGACGGTAGACATCCAATTCCGCCCCGCGGCGGGAATAAAATTGGATGAAGGGATAGTCCAGATCATAAACCCGAAAGGGGTCGCGAAAGCGATAGTTGATACGCATAACCGATTGGTCGATGGTTCAAGTCCATCCAGGCCCACCATTACAAAAAAAACGAAGGTTTTTTAGGCCTCCGTTCTTTTGATTATTCTTGAATTTAATCTACCAACACCTTCTCTTTAGGATAAAGCGCCGGATCTATTGTTCTTTCAAAGCACATATACCCGGCTTTGTAATTCCATGATTCGTTTCCATAAGAGAAACAATTGCCGTACTCGTCACATTTTTGTGAATATGGATATTCAGCCATTACCTTTATATCGTTGTACGGATTGTCCTGATTAAATGTAGTACAAAGTTTGAATTTAAGAGAATCCAACACTGTGTATTCATAGGCCTTTTCGGTTTCCGGATCTCTTGGTGCAACAAAGCCCGAAATGTTATTTTTAAGATCATCGGTTGTTGCAGGCAAAACCTCTTTATATCTCCAATAATCAATAACCTGGTATTGAATTGTCTGAAGATCGCTAACTCTTCTTTCATCCATTCTTATTTCACGTTGTTTCATTGGTGAACCTACAACAAAGAATCCCATTGCAAGAACACATACAACCAAGATTGAGCTTAGCCATCCGGTAACCATTGGAACTTTTGACTTCTGAGGCTGATTTTGCACGTCCCAAACATAATAGCTGAATACACCCACAGCTATTAAAAGTACACTTAGAACTTTTAGCGTAAACGGAATTGTAAGATCTCCTTCATAAAATCTTCGCACAAGTTGTATTAAATCTACAACGATTGTTATTGATGTAACAAAAAGCGTTAAATATGTGAACCACTTGCGGAATTTAAGTTCGTGTTTTTCAGGTGTTTTTTTAATATCTTTCTGAATAAACCATGAAAGAACCAATAGCAAAGGAAACGCAACAACAAGCATTGAACTTGAATTCCTTATGCTATCAAACGTCCCGTATGGATAATACGTAAGAAGATCCGGATACTTGTAATCAATGTAAGTAAATGCGAGCACAAGCATGCTTATTACACAGATGTAAAGCATGACCATCATAAGGAGCGATAAAAAAACATCCTTTGGGGTCGTTGAAACCTTAGACACGGGGTTAACAACCTTGGACACTTTTTTAACCACCTTTGATGTTTTTGCGGTTTTGGCCATTGGATTTTTGTTAAGATTTTTTCGAGAGGGTCTGTGAAACCTTAACAAATATACTCCAGTTTATAAAAATCGACTAGCCAGACTAAACAGACTAACCGTACATTATTCTGCTTCCGACCTTTTTATCGGAAACGGAAGGACTGCTTTCTCCCGCATAAAACATTCTGCTGTTGGAATGGAAATTCAGCGCCGGCATATATCCATCCTCAAAAGCATATCCGGGATAACGAACGGTATTTTTATTATCCGACATATGATCGATAATCATGCGGTTTTTTAAAAATTTCACAAGTAACGATCTGTAAAAATTTTCCGACATTCTTGCATATTCCGCTCCCCTTCCTTCCAACTTTAAAATCGACTTCATCCCGGCATCAATCCTTAGTCTCGCGGCAAGAAACCCCGCCATCGGATCAAGAAATTTCATATCGCCACGCACCGATGAACGCATATCCTCAACCGCGGAAGTTTTTGTATAAGTAACATTCTGGCAATCGTGAGTAAAAAATAAACGAGGTCCGGTTGGTTTTAAAGGCTCCCCGTTATTGTAAGCTTCCTTAAAAGCATCAACCTGCCCTTCATCCGGCATTTTCATAAGCTTGGTAAGATCAGGCAAATTCTCAGGATGAATCTTTCTTATATTTGCAAGATTTTTGAAGGCATAGGTATCGGTGTAATAAAGCGCCAAATCGGGGTCTCCAATCTGCTTTACGGTAAAAATAGCTTCAAAAAGCTCATCCGGCGTCATTATCCCCGGATCAAAAGCCGTAAGCATTCTGGCCTTAACCTTTATAAGATCACAAGCTCCTTTAAGGCCTTTTTCGCTTATAGTAGCCTCTCCCAGAAGCTCAGAATATTCGGATTCATTTTTTATCGCACCTTTTTCAATTAAAGCCTCAATCAAACCCCACCTTCCGTGAGTTTTAACCGCGTCCTCTCTTGCAGCCTCAAGATCAAAACCTGTTTCAAGCTTTAAAACTTCCGCAGCATCCTTAAAAGAAAGATTTTTTGCAGGCTCGTTATCAGTTACAGAGCTTACAGCCTTTCCCACCTCTTCCTTTCGATTTTTGATAAGGGCAACCTCTTTATTGCTTTTTGTCCCTTTTTTTGGATTTCCGGTTTCAACTCTTTCCGAACTTCTTGGCACTCTCATGATTACTTTAATCTTAAAAAATTTAAGAATTACAAATAACCCATATCGAGCGTTATGTCAAGGCCACTTCTAATACACGATGCTAAATAACGAACAATACACCGTCCTTTGATTGCAGTCTTATTTCCTTAAATTCAGCCGGAATGTTCAAAGATTCGGCAGCCTTCGTCGTAAGACCAAAATTTGTTCCGGTTGGCACAAAAACAACTTCCGTTTCCTTGCCAAGAAGCGAAATTTTACCTTTTTCTATTGCCGGGACTCTATCTCTGCCACCAGTAAGTTCATTAAAAACAGCAACGGGAATTGCAATAAAATTTCCAGAATCCATATCCGGAAATCTCGTTTTTATTGTTTCAATTGTTGGCAAATGTCTTTCGTCATTTTCGATTCCATGTGAAACGCTAAGCGCAACACCTTTTTCTTTACTTTCTTTGACCTTTTTTACTGTAATAACAGTGCCGGGCTCAATATTGTTTGCGGACAACGAATCCGGATCCTTTGCTAACTTGGCAAGCGCTTTCCCCACAGTAAAAAGCCCAACCAACTTACCATTCTGGTCATAAACTTCAACCGGATTACCCACTCCCACGCCCAAAGTATCTCTTTGTTTCTTGCTAATACCTATAAAACTTCCATTCGGATTTTCGCACTGGCTTTTTACGGTCCCCGTAATACATGGTTCCTCTGCAACTTCCTCACTAGATTCTTCAGGCTTTCCTGTTACTTCCGAAGGAAGCCCCGGACTAAGGTCCTGCCCTTCAGCCACACCATCCCTTGTTTCATCAACACCCATAAAACAAAACGTTAAGAATAAACTACGTTTATATTATACACCTTTTGCTGTTTTTGTCACCTATTGTGGCCTAAAATTTATTCCAAAGTACCTGGTTTGTAACTTCATGATGATACAAAACCTCACCGGTTTTAACGCGTGTTCCAAGCTCACTGGCGCAACGGTTTGCGGAAGATTGCTTTAGAGATGCGTATTTTTCCATATTTCCCTCAAGCATAACTTCCTTTATAAAGTCGCTTTTTACAAAGTGACCTATCGCTTCGTTTATTGTGGCTGGAAGTTTCTTAACCGGAGCTTCAACAACTTCTCTGTATTTTGCTTTATCGGCGTCACTTCCATTCATACTTTTAAATCCGGCCTTAACAATAAGGTAAAAGGCAAGATAAGGATTTGAATCCGGCGCAACAGTTCGCACTTCTATTCTTGCGGATTTTTTGTTGCCGAAAGGGATTCTTATCATCGACCCTCTATCGCTCGGAGAAACCTTAATCTGATTTGGGGCTTCAAAGTGAGGATCAAGCCTTCTATAAGCGTTTACACTGGCATTTAATCCAAGACAAATATCATCCGCATAGGAAAGAACTCCCGCGATAAAATCATGGGCTACTTCGGAAAGACCATATTTCCCGTTTTCTTCGTAAAAAATATTTTCGCCGTTTTTTGTTAAGGAAATATTAACATGCATACCGCTTCCGTTTACGTTCATAAGCGGTTTTGGAAGGAAAGAAGCCGTTAATCCAAAGTTTTTTGCAATCTGTCTGGCAATAACTTTATAAAGCTGAACCTGGTCTCCCGCCTGAAGCATATCAGTATAACTGTAATTCATTTCAAACTGGGAAGGCGCAACTTCCGGATGATCTTTTTCATTTTCAAAAGCCAGCGCGCGTGTAGCCTCAGCAAGACGATCAATAAACTGCCTTAGAAGATCCTGTGGCAAAACATTAAAATATCCTCCTTTTGAAGCCAACTTAAACCCATCCAATTCGTCAAAATTTTGTTCCGCATTCTCCCCTTCCAGAATCATTCCTTCAATTTCCGGAGCAATATTAACCGTGACTGATTCATTTTTTCTGAGTTCTTCAGCCATAATACTAAGGTTTGAACGGAAGTCTCCTATATAAGGTGTCCCATCCCTGTCCACAACATTGGCAAACAATATAACCTTTCCGGCTCCAAAAACATCCGCAGGCAAATATCTAAATGAAGACCAATCCACTCCAAGGCAAAGATCAGAATTATTTTGATTTGAAAAACCTTTTATCGAAGACCCGTCAAAGGTTAGGTTGCTATATGAATCAATAAAATAAGCCTTGTTGTAATCAAGCATATGGAATTTGCCCTCCATATCGGAAAAGCAAATTGTAACCGCCTTTATGGCTTTTTCTATTTTCAGAATTTCCATTATTTCCGTTTTGAATTCTTCCTGAGACTTTCCTTCTTTTCTTTCTTTTTTGATTCTTAAATTTCGTTCTTCAAGTTCAGCATAGCTAAGTTCCAAAAAATTCACGCTATCCTGCAGCCTTGGACTGAACACTAATGAAGCGGGTTTTGCCATAAACTGTTTTTTAGAAAAATAATTTTACACACACTCTCTTTAAAACCTATTACAAGGACATGTACAAGAGCTTTTTTATAAGCCAAAAATCAGTGTAGAAAAAATCTTCCGTGCCGTTTATTTTGCTCTGGAGCCAAAATAAAAAATAGTTTATATTGTGCCTGTCGAAAATTTCTACAACAATACAACTTGCATGAAACTTGAAAATATTTTAAAAGACATCGGATTAAACTCTAAGGAATCTCAAATATATTTGGCGCTTGTGGAACTTGGGGCAGCACCGGTTTCAAAAGTTGCCGAACAGGCCAAAATCAATCGTGTAACGGCATATTCGATTCTGGAAAAACTTATTGAGCGAGGTATGGCAAACTCGGTAACACAAAACAAAATAAGAATTTTTAGCGCCACAAATCCCAAAGTTATAAGCCATGAACTTAAGCGTAAAGCGACAGATTTTCAAAAGGCTCTGCCTGCTTTTAGACGGCTTGGTGGAGAGGTAAATTTGCCACACGTAAAATACTACGAAGGGCTCGAAGGCATAAAAGCCATATATGCGAAAACTCTTGAGAGCAAGACCGAAATCTTGAACTATGCGAACTCAAAAGAGGTAAGACAAGCGTGGCCGGAATACGACCAACAATATGTTGAAGAGCGGGTAAAACGCGGCATAATGCTACGCGGAATTGCGCCTTTGGATAAATACGGCAAAGAAGTTCAGTCAAAAGACAAGGATAATCATCGCGAAATAAAGCTTGTTTCAGCGAAAAAATTCACATTCACCAACGAAATCAACATTTGGGACGACAATGTTGCGATAATCTCTTTTAAAGATCAGCCCGCGATTGGAGTGATTATAGAGAGCATGGAAATCGCCAACACCCAGCGCGATATTTTTAAAATGGCCTGGGAGTACGCAAAAAAACAGTAAGTTTAATAATAAAAGCCCCATCCCTTATAGAGAACGAGGCTTTTGTTTTAGTTTGAAATACTAGTTTGTGACTTCCAAAGTAGCAATCTCCAGAGTTTGTGAGCTATTTGGAATAAGAGCTCCGTCTGAAAGAAGAGATACTGTTAGAGCCTTTCCTGCAAAAGAAGCAGGTAAATCGGCCGTAATTATATATAACGCATCAGTACTAAAAACACTTTCTGTTATAAGTTTATCTGAAAGAAGTCCAAATTCTGTTTTTACACCGTCCTTTGACTCCCATAATCTTAAATCTAATTTGTCGGTATCATATTTTTGTCCATCAACTTCAAGTCCAAGCTTGGCAACTTTTTTAAGTCCGCCAACCTTATCAACCTTAAAGCTGTAAACAACCTGATCCTGAGAACCTAAAGCAACCTTGGCAGGAACAACAAAGTCTTTAATAGTTGCAACCTTTGCCGGACTTAGATCAGGAAGATCTTGGAGAACCCTCCCATCAACAACAACATCCTTATTCTTAGTCTGAACCTGCGTCTGTATAGCCGGAGATTTCTGAAAAAATGTTAACTTGTGTAGTGCCCCCTGTAGCCATTCTGACTGTCCACCAAAGAAAGTTAGTCCTCCTGCAGCAAACACAAGAAGTGCAGCAACCGTTACCCCCATTTTTCCCATCTTTTTTGGATTTTTTTGATCCATTTTTGTTTTGATTAAATAATAAATAAAACACAATTATATTTTACGCCATTTCGGCCAACGCGTCAACCAACAGACTTTTATTACAATACCATTATTAAGCAAAGTACCTATTTAAATATTTCCTCATCACTTAGCTATTTACAGGAGTTAGTGTTGATGCTAAAGTATTATTCGCATTTAGTGATTATAATTAATAATTAGCAATGTCCCCTTCAGCCGACCTTCCCTCGCCCAATGATTCCCCTCCCCCGAGAGCCCTTACGAAAAGAGTAAAGAAAGCAATCGAAAAACTGAGAAATAAAAACGAATTAAGTGAATACTTAAGCCATATTTCGACCTGTCACACCTACCATCTTTCAGAATTAACAAGCGAGCTACAGGAAAAACTTTTGCTTCAGGGGTTGGATCAGGATGACATTTATGATCTGCATAATTTCCTTGCCATTGAATTTGAAAACGGACTTCTTAAAACTCTGGACAAAGAAGTTACGGAAGCACGCGCCGCTCTTATACAGGAATACCTCTAGCATTAGATTCAATGAGAACTTGCTTAAAGTTAAATATAAACTTATTATTTAGCAGTAAAATAATTAACTTGGTACGTATGAAAAGTGCTCACGTAGATCAAAATACATGTATTGGATGTGGATTATGCGTCCAGTTGTGTCCAAAAGTTTTCGAGATACAAGATGATGGCAAATCAAAAGCTGTTAATCCAACCGGAGACGATGAAGCTGTAGTTCAATCAGCCATAGATGCATGCCCGGTAACGGCAATAAGCTGGAAATAAGCAGGTTTTAACAAAACAATCAATTTATGAACGAAGACGGCCTTTTATCATGGTATGTAATTCCGACGGTAATTGCGGTCTCCGTTTTTTTATTGGCGATTTTTCTTGAATTCGTAGCAAGAAAAAACAGCTCCATAATGCGACTTAGCGAAATTTTAAAAACAGGATCTTTTTTGGACTCAACGGTTTTATCAATTGCCATTGGGATATTATTAATAAGCAGTGGTATACAAAATTATCTTTTTGCTCCAGGAATAGGACTTGAGGATTCAATTCCTCACATGGTCTTTAAATTCGCACAAATTATAATAGGAATGGGGCTTGTAGTAGGGACTTTTACAAGACTTTGTACAATTGGAATCGTGGCACTTTTTGTCAGCGGATTCTTCTTTTTCCCTACCTTAAAAATGCTAGATTACATATTATTCATGGGGATAGGTTTATTCTTATTCCTTGTACATAAAGATGTTTTAAGTTTTTCGTTTTTCTTTCACCCTCTTGAGAAAAAAGGATTTTTGGACAGATACAGAAAATACGCGCTACCGATTTTAAGATTCATAACCGGAGCCGGAATCATTTTTGTTTCGGTTCACCACAATATAATTGACCCGCAACCGGCCATTAATTTTCTACAGGAAAGACCACTTTTAAACGTAATGCAGAGCATATTTGGAATTGAAGATTATTCGAACGCATTACTTGTATTTAATGCCGGAATTTTTGGAATTTTAATGGGAGCACTACTTGCTTTTGGACTACTTGAACGTTTCGTAGCGAGTGTTTTGGCAATCGGACTTATACTCATGGTAATTGTTGGAGGAGTATCATTTTTACCTATCGCGGTGCCATATTTCGCAATTGCATACATTGTAATAACCGGAAATCAGTTTGAAGAAAGGGAGATAAAGGAAAAGCCGTAGAATAGCCATATAATACGTGACATCTAGTGTTTTTTGCTGTATAATAAATCAAGATTAAAATCAAAATTTAACAAAAACAAATATGCAGGCCGATTATTTAAAATTAGATCTTAAAGATCCAAAAAATGGTGAATATTTACTTGCCGTTTTTCATCTTGTCCCAAATGACGTAATGGATATTACTTCCGCAGCGTCTGAAGTTGCGGCAGAATCTTCAACTGGAACAAACTTTAAAGTCAAAACCGAGACAGCTTTTTCCCGCGAGATGAACGCACTTGTTTATAAAATCGACGAGGAGAAAAACCTTGTTTGGATAGCCTATCCTTGGCGTCTTTTTGATCGCGGAGGCAATGTCCAAAATATACTTACTTATGTTGTAGGGAATGTTCTTGGAATGAAAGAAGTTAAAGAAATCAAACTCCTTGATATCTGGTTTCCGCCTTCAATGCTTGAACAATACGACGGCCCTAGCTACACGATTGATGACATGCGAAAATATTTAAATGTTTATGACAGACCAATTTTGGGAACAATTGTAAAACCAAAAATGGGATTAACTTCCGCCGAATACGCAGAAGTTTGTTATGATTTCTGGGTTGGAGGAGGAGACTTTGTAAAAAACGATGAACCGCAGGCCGACCAGGATTTCTCTCCATACGACAAGATGGTTTATCATGTTAAAGAAGCCATGGACAAAGCTGTAAAAGAAACCGGACATAAAAAGGTTCATTCTTTTAATGTTTCCGCAGCTGATTTTGATACCATGATCGCACGATGTGAGCTTATTAAAAGCGTTATGGAACCGGGAAGTTATGCCTTTTTAATTGATGGCATAACAGCAGGTTGGATGGCGACTCAAACTTTGAGAAGACATTACCCTGAAGTATTTATACATTTCCACAGAGCCAGCCACGCAGCTTATACACGCAAAGAAAATCCAATTGGATTTACGGTTTTGGTACTTTCAAAATTTGCACGTTTAGCAGGTGCATCCGGAATTCACACCGGAACCGCCGGAATTGGAAAAATGGCAGGAAGCGCAGATGAGGATATTACAGCGGCTCACGGAATTTTAAATCTTCAATCGGAAGGACATTTCTTTACACAGAGCTGGGGTAAAATTTCTGAACAGGACCAGAATCTTATAGATATGGTTAATCAGGATATCGCTCATAATGTAATTTTGGAAGATGACAGCTGGAGAGGGGTAAAAAAATGCTGTCCAATTATTTCAGGTGGCCTGAATCCAACAAAATTAAAACCATTTATAGATGTAATGGGCAACGTTGATTTTATTACAACAATGGGTGCCGGTTGCCATGCGCATCCTGATGGCACAAAAGCAGGTGCAACAGCTCTTGTTCAGTCATGTGAGGCTTACTTAAAAGGCATAGATATCCATGATTACGCAAAAGACCACATTGAACTTGCCAAAGCTATCGAGTTTTTCGAAAAAAAACCGATGGAACAGAATGTTTTGGAACCTGAAGACGAACAGATATAGATATAAAACAACTACATTGAAAAGCGCGCAAGACCAGCTTCTTGCACGCTTTTTTTAAAAATTTATAATTGATCCCTTTCAAACAAACGTATGCAGGAGTTCAAAAAAGCTCTCGAAAAAATTCGGGACGCAAATCATATAGTACTTATTTCTCATAGACATCCCGATGCGGACACAATCGGCGCAAACATATTCATGCATATTGTTCTTGAAAATAATTTTCACAAGAAAGTAACTTCAGTTTGCGCGGATCCTCTGCCCGCAACGCTACTTTTTATCACAGATGATTTTGTCATTCAAAGTGAAATGCCAAAAAACTATGATTGCATAATTACAGTTGATTGCAGCACAAAGGAGCAAACAAAATTCACAAATGAAATGGACAGCAAAATAACTGTCATAAATATAGATCATCATGCCACAAACACGATGTACGGAGATATAAATATAGTTGATCCCCTGGCCGCTTCCGCAACAGAAATGCTTTATACAATTTTTGAAAATTTGGGAATAAAATATTCAAGACATGCGGCTACATGCCTGCTTGCCGGAATATACAACGACACAGGAAGTTTTATGCATTCAAACACACAAAAAGGCACATATATTACCGCGGGAGAGCTACAGTCAAAAGGGGCGGATATAAAAACAATCGTTAAAAATTTATTTAAGACCCAATCAATAGAACAGCTTAAACTCTGGGGAAAAGTACTTTCAAATGCCAGATTAAACGGAAAGGGCACCTTGGTTTCAAAAATAAGCGCAGACGAGCTTGATGAAACAAACGCATCCCCAAGGGAACTTGCGGGCGTAATAAATTATTTAAATTGCGTTCCTGAGTCCAAAATGACAATGCTTCTTTCGGAAGATTTAAACGGAAACGTACAAGGCTCAATGCGCTCCGGGAACGGAGATATAGACGTTTCTTCTTTATGCGAACAATTCGGTGGAGGAGGCCATAAAAAAGCCGCAGGATTCACAATTCCCGGGAAAATAGTAAGTCAGGAATTCTGGAGAATTAACGCAGCATAAACATTTATTGACACAGCTCTTACATAGCAATATCATAAAGATGAAGCCACTCACTCTATTATTTATGAAAAAATGTTACTGTAAGGGTATTATTCTAATCGTCGGCGGAATTCTTTTTCTTCTTGAAAATTTACAAATGATACAGATTGGGATCGCCCAGTATCTACCAGTAATGTTCATAATTCTTGGCTTGTTGTTTATAATGCCAACATGTTTGTGCGGCGGCGAAAATGAAGATAAATAACAAATATTCCACGGCGTTTTTTTGCGTGTTATACTAGCTCTGTTAGAGTTATTGTTTTAATTTACAAAAAATGACAATTACGGCCAACGACAAGAAGTTCTTAAAAATGATAGACAGACTTGAACCAAAGGCTCATTGCTTAAGAGCAAAAATAGCTGCAGGAATAGTGAAAAACGGAAAAATGATTGTTAAACACACAAACGATTGGCATCCTGAATACAATTGCGAAAAAATAGGATGTATAAGGAATGAAATGAAAATCCCCTCCGGACAAAGACGTGAAATTTGCTATGGTATCTGCGCTGAACAATGGTGCCTTAGCCTTGCCGCGAAAAAAGGAATTCCGGTAAACGGAACAACAATGTACTGCACAAAATATCCTTGCAGAGTCTGTTCCAGCCTAATAGCTGAATCAGGCATTAAAAGGGTTGTCTTTCAGGAAGGATACCCTGAAGCAATGAAACATTTCGACATATTAAAAGAACGCGGAATAAAAGTGGAACAGGGACCAAATATCGAATACCCTAAAGGTATCGACCCTGTAGTTAAAAAGTTGTCCATCTAGGAACCTAGCAGTTCTCAAGGAAATCAACCATCAATCTAAGACCATATCCGGTTGCAAATTGCTGGTCTGTAGCTTTTGGTTTTTCACCATAAGCGGTTCCGGCAATATCCAAATGAGCCCATTTTGCTTTATCAACAAAGTATTCCAGGAATGCTGCCGCCTTTGAAGTACCGGCAAAAAAGCTTGTAGCATCGTCAATATTTCGAAGATCAGCCACTCTTCCTTTCATATCTTCTCTGAAATCGTCATGTATCGGAAGTTCCCATACAAGCTCATCGGTTTTATCTCCGGATTTCTTTAACTTTGAAATAAGAGATTCATCATTCCCCATAACTCCGGCATACCTATCCCCAAGAGCAACGATGCAAGATCCCGTTAAGGTCGCAAAATCAACAGTGTATTCCGGCTTAAAAGTTTCCACACCGTAAGACAAAGCATCCGCAAGTATCAGTCTTCCCTCGGCATCGGTATTTCTAATTTCAACTGTCTTCCCGCAATAACTAGTAACAACATCTGACGGCTTTTGCGCATCTGAATCAATTAAATTTTCCGTTAACGGGATAATCCCAACCACATTCCTTTTTATATCAAGATCCTTTAGTGTATTAAATATACCTATCACAAGGGATCCTCCGGCCTTATCCTGATGCATATCTTCAATATGCTTTGAAGGCTTAAGATTGTATCCTCCTGAGTCAAAAATAAGTCCTTTACCAACAAGAAGAATCGGATCTTTTTTTGAGGCCTTTTTTGGCTTATATTCAATCACAACAAGCTTTGCGGTTTTTTTGCCGGATCCTTTATTAACACCCAAAAACGCACCCATCCCCTTTTTTGCAATCCAATCTTTATCGTACACTTTAATTGAATAACCGTGTTTTTTAGCCATTTTTTTAGACTCATTCGCAAACGCATCCACAGTTATATAATTTGGAGCCCCGTTTACAAGATCTCTTACCATGTTTACGGACTCACTCAAAATTTGCGCCTTTTTTATAGCTTTCTTGTTTTCCGCTGATATATCTTTTCCAAAGAAAATTAAATCGCTAAACAATTTTCCTTTTGCTTTTTCCATATCTTCACCGGTTTTGTACTGAGCAGGATTGTAATTAACAAGCATAATACCTTCAGCGACAGGTTGGATATACTGCTCAATATCGCCTGAAACCAATAATCCAATTGTCTTTATTTCCTTTGACTGAGACCCTTTAACAGCCTTAGCCATTGTATTTCTAACAGAGGCATCACTTAGCTTTGCTTTCTTTCCAAGGCCAAGCAAAAGAATTCTTTTTGGAAGATCTTTTGATGATCCATACACAAGCTTAGCTTCGCCATTTTCAGCTTTAAATAGACCATTTTTACTCATATCTTCGAAAATTTTTCTAATTTTAAGATCACTAATTTCGCCTGATTTTGCATTTTCAAAAACCGGGCAAATAAGAATATCCGGAGTCGCGGTCAGCGCATTCGAGTAAGTTACACGCATTTTTTATATGTTTAAAATATATGTTTGTGGATTCACTATATGAAAAATATTGAGCTCAAGCAAGGAATTGCTTAGCTTTTTTTAAAATTGCACGTGCATTTTCGAAAGTTAGTCTTTCTAAAGCTTCCTTGTAAGGCAGCCACTCAAAGTCGACATGTTCATGTGAAATTTTGACGTTTTTATGTTTACTCTCTGCCAAAAAGAACCATACTGTTTTTGACACGGTCCCCTCTCTTTTAGTAAAGAAATAATGCATTTTTTCTTTAAATCCACCAATAATTTCGGCATCATTTATTCCGGTTTCCTCCTCAAGTTCTCGTAAAGCGGTATCCAGCTCTTCCTCCCCTTCTTCAACATGCCCTTTTGGGAAATCCCAGTGCCCCTCCGGATAATGAAGGAGTAAAATTTCAGCAATACCGGATTTTGCAATGTGATAAACAACCACACCGCAGGATTTTTCATGAATCATTTTTCTTTATTACAACTTTTCCCAGTCCACCTCAGCAAGGGCATCTCTAGCCGCATCCTCTTCGGCCTTCTGCTTGCTACTTCCCTCCCCTTCACCAACTTTTTTGTCATTAAAATAAACCGCCATGACAAAACGTTTTGAGTGATCCGGCCCGCTTTCACTAACAAGCCTATACTCCGGAGTAACTGAAATTTTTTCCTGAGAAAGCTCCTGAAGATGAGATTTTGCATCTATATGTAAACCTTCTTCAAGTATTCTCTCAAGTTTGGTAATAATATATTTTGATATAAACGCATGTGTAACTTCGTACCCTTTATCCAAATAAATGGCTCCGATTAGAGACTCAAGCGTGTTCGCCAAAATGTAATTCTTTTTTCTGCCTCCTGATTTTTCTTCCCCTCTGCTTAAATAAAGATAAGTTCCCAACTTAAGTTCGCCCCCAACTTCAGCTAAATGTTTACCCTTAACAAGCGCAGATCTCCAATTGGTAAGCTGCCCTTCATTTTTTTTAGGATAAACTTTATATAAATATTCCGTAACGGCAAGCTCCAAAACGGCGTCTCCCAAAAACTCAAGACGCTCATTATCCATTTTATCCCCTTTGTTGTATTCGTTCATGAATGATTTGTGGACAAAAGCATTATCCACAAGATCCTTGTTTTCAAATGTTATACCAATATTTTTCTCAAGCTCTTCATACCTGTTTACCATTTTTTTTGATATTAGATTTTTTTGATGTAAATTCGGTCATCACGGCGCTAAGAACACCGTTTATGAATTTCGCGGAATTTGTATCTCCGTATACTTTTGCAACTTCAATCGCCTCGTTAATAGCAACAACCGGAGGGATATCTTTCGAAAATGCAATTTCATAAACACCAATCTCAAGTATAGCACGATCAACAGGTGCTATTTTTTCAATCGGCCACTCCGGAGCATTTCTTTGAATTATATCGTATATTTTTTTCTGCTTTTCCAAAATTCCATTTAAAGTTTCTTCAGCAAAAGATGCATCTTTAATTTTGGATGCCAACTGTCTAATATTATAAGCAAGCCTTTCACCAGGTTTCAAAAAAATCTTATCGGGATCTCCTTTTCCAATAAATTCACACTCGAAGATCGTTTGCATTACTGCAATTCTCGCCAAATGACGGTAGCTTGCCATATTTTCAAATTACGCTTTTACGGTAGTGATCTTATCAACCTTTTTGGACTGGTCAACAACCTGTCTTCCCTTGTATTTTCCACACTCGGTACAAACATGGTGAATCATTTTTGCAGCTCCGCAGTCCGGACATTTTACAACATGAATTCGATCAATAAGTTTGTCCTGCGTTTTCTTTTCGAATGCGCTGTATCTACGTCTTGTTCTGGCTTTTGCGGTTTTTTTCTTCGGTACTGGATGCTTTGACATTATATAATGTTTTAAGTATTGCTAACGGTTTATGCTGCTCAAGCTTAGGTTCCCCACAATCACAGGAAGTATCGTTCAAATCCGCTCCGCATGATGGACAAAGGCCTTTACAGCTCCTAGAGCATACTGGAATCGTCGGAAAATGCAAGATAATTTCCTGTCTTACAAACTCGGAAATATCGATTTTCATATTCTTCATATCTATGTAGTAAGCATCAAAAACATCAGATATGTCCTGCTGCCTTTCAAGAAGATAAACCCTCTCGGCTTCATCAATAGATATCATTTCATTATGCTTTTTTGCGCATTTGGTACATATAAATTCAAACTTCACACTCGCATCTTTAATACCGACGTGTATTCCGCAATCTATCTTCATAAAAGTTACTTTTGCAGAAAGTGACGAAACCGGCTTTGCATCTTTTTCAAAATCTAAATCCAATTTTTCTTCGATTTCAAAGCTAACCTTGCTCCCCTGCTTTCCGTGAACAAGATCACCAACCTCGAATATAAATCCCTTTTGTCTCATGATCTTTGGCTTAAAATAAGTCTAAGTATAAATATAAACAGATTGAATATATCAAGATAAAGCTGCATTGCCGCATCAATATATCCATCTTCCGGATACTGTTTTATTTTCTGAAAATCATACATCGCATATCCACTGAAAAGAATCACTCCTATTCCCGAATAAACCATTTCAAAAGTACTTCCCCATGGAATAAAAATGCCGATTATCCCAACTATAAGCATTCCAATCAGAGTGATGGACAAAAATCCTCTCATTCCTTCAAGTGACCTTTTTGTTGTCCATCCAATTGCTCCGGCAGCTCCAAACATAAGCACGGTTGCGAGTAAAGCTTTTACTATAACGTCGCTACCAGCCGTAACTGCGGCCATCAACAAAAGCGGAGTAATAGATATTCCCGTTAAAAGGGCAAAACCTGAAAAAAGTATGTAATTAAGAGGCTTCTTTTTGCTCCATGCCGGAGACGTAAAAATTAATGCAAGTTCAGCTATAAAAACCAGCCATATAAGATTTGGGGTTTTTATGAATATTTCTATTAAGTAGCTAAACCCAAGCCAAACTCCGAGCGTTGAAACAAGAATGGCCAAAGAAAAAGCAAACATCACTTTTCCAAAGAAGGTCGAAGTAACTTCCTGGCTTCTTATAAATATATTTTCCTGCATAAAAAAATAAATTTATAAATATCGGATTATTATTTTATATAGAATTATGTTTAAAGGCAAATGAAGCGCTTTTCTCCAGCTTGAATTTATTAAAAATTTTATCAGCCGCAAAATTCGCCGCAAAGTTTTGATGAACAAAATTGTGATGGTTTTTACAAAGAGGAATAATGTTTTCGTGATTACGCACGGCCGCAAACCCATCTTTATGATGAATTTGTTCGGCCGGCTTATTACAACCTTTATATGCACAATGGCCCTGATATTTCCGCTCCAGGTCGAATCTTTTTTTAGCCGAAATGTAGCGCGAAACATTCACTTTCTGTTTGGGGATACGCACCGGTTTCTGTTTCAAAACCTCACCTTTAAGCGCCCTTTTTGTCATTTCTTTCAATGCGAAATTCCAATCTACCGGCTCATTCTTCTCTTTTTCTAAAATCTGTTTGAATTTTCTAAGTTCGAATTCAGTTTCCTCGTCTACCTGGATCGTAAAAGTCTTCTTAGGACTTGCCTTGTCGTTATTTTGTGATATGGATTTTTCCGAATCAAAGAGGCCGATTTGCTCTTCTTGTTGAGTATTTTTTAAGTTTTCTTCATGCGATTCCCCGGGGAATTTTTGAACAGTATTTTTAATTTCCCTGACGTAAATTTCAAGCACTTGTTTTGTCATTTTTTTAACTTTTTCCGCCCAAAAACTATCCATATCTTTTGTTGCAATACAAGCCACAACCTTGAGCTTGCTCAACCCAATTTCTCCGATTAGTCCCTTCATTTTTGGCATTTCACTGAATTTCTCATCAATCCTTAACACCTCGTCGGTATTCTTATAGCTTACTCCGGCCATTTTTGCCGCAAACTCATGAATAGAACAATATCCATATTTTTTGTATAATCTTCTTTTAAATACTTCCGGAATAGTCGCCATAAAACGACGAGTCCAGATCCGCGCATTAAACCCAACTTTTTTACAATAAGCGTACAGTTCCTTATCAGACAGATTCTCAAGATTTATCATATTTTTTTGGTTAAATTTTAAATATTTTTATATCAAAAACGTACCACAAAACCACGCTTGATTTAAAGCAGAAAGTGGCTCGTGGTAGCCAAATATGGCATTACACAATAACTTGAAATTAAGCGGAAGTCAGACTGGGAAATATTTCAATTTCCAGTATCAAAAATCCTTTTAAATTTCAACGCACGAGCTGGTCATTGATGAAGTTTTCATTCCTCGCCTGAAAAGTATTTCAAAACGTTCAAAATCGAAAAATTTATAAAATTCTGTTTTACGCGTCAAGCCAAATTGGCACAATTAAATTCTTTTGTGTTATATTTTCACTACAAAATCTAATTTTTTATAATGACCAATAAAATACGTGTAGCTGTGGTTTTTGGGGGACGTAGCGGAGAGCATGAAGTCTCTGTTGTTTCAGCTAAAAACATTATAGAAACAATGGACAAAGAAAAGTACGATGTAATACAGATCGGAATAACAAAAGACGGGAAATGGCTTTCCGGCCAGAATACCGTAGAGGCTTTTAAAAATGGGAATTACAATGGACTAACCGAGGTATTTCCAAACATAGAAAGCGGATCAAATGAACTTTTGGTTTTGTCGGAAGGGAACTACAAAAAAGAGAAAGTTGATATCTTTTTCCCGGCTCTACATGGCCCATATGGAGAAGACGGCACAATTCAGGGACTTTTTGAAATGGCTAATGTTCCATACACCGGATGTGGAGTTTTAGCTTCATCGGTTAGCATGGATAAACTTACGACAAAGGCTGTTTGGGAACAGGCTGGCCTTCCTGTGGTTCCATATATTGGCACTACAAAACTCGAATGGAATAACAACAAAGAAGGTGTAATTAAAAAAACTGAAGATAAACTTGATTACCCAATTTTTGTTAAACCGGCAAACATGGGCTCTTCAGTCGGCATAAGTAAAGCAAAAAATAGAGACGAGCTTGAAAAAGCGATTGATTTGGCATGCCAATTTGATCACAGAATTCTAATAGAAAAAGGATTGAAAATAAGAGAACTTGAATGCGCGGTTTTAGGTAACGAAGAACCAAAAATAGCACGTGTCGGAGAAGTTTTGGTCGGTGGAGAATTTTATGATTACAACGACAAATACGTCAACGGAAAATCAAGCACCCAAGTTCCAGCAAATATACCGGAATCACTTGAAAAAGAAGTACAGCAAATTGCGATTAAAGCATACAAAATTCTTGATTGCAGCGGGCTTTCCAGAGTTGATCTTTTTTACGACGAATCTGCAAAAGCGCTTTATCTAAACGAAATAAACACTCTGCCGGGTTTCACGTCAATAAGCATGTACCCAAAAATGTGGCAGGAATCAGGCATTCCATACAAAGAATTAATAGATAAAATTATAGAATTTGGATTTGAAAGACATAAGAAAAAAAACGAGAAAAAGATTTCATTTGACGATGCCGGCGACTGGTTCAAGTAAAAAATATCTTTACTTCTTGACCGAAAGAATGGCTTTCTATAGAATGAATGGGCTCAAGTAAACAAAGGCTTTTTCATCTTATTAATGGAGCTTTACTCCGCTCACAGCTGGCTCGCGCTTACGCTCGCGAAGAGCCTTACTAACGTTCGTCTCTGATGGCTATTTTCACACGAAAAACTAGTGGCGGTAGAAATATCTACCTCGCACTTGATATCGGCACCGAAATTGTTAAGGCGCTTGTTTGCCTCTCCGAGGGAACAAAGGGTCGCGTGATTGGTGTCGGTAGACAAAAGCAAAAACTGGGAGACATGCAAAGCGGAGCGGTAACAGATATCGGCGGCGTTATTCGTAACTGCGAAAAAGCAATAAAAGATGCCGAAAGAATGGCCGGAGTTTCGGCTAATCAAATGATTATGGGAATTGCCGGCGAGCTTGTAAAAGGGGCAACAACAATGCTCTCTTACACACGCCGTGAACCAAGCACTAAAATAGATCTTGCCGAGCTTAAAAATATAGTTCACAAAATTCAGTGGAAAGCTTTTGACAAAGTAAGAGGCGACCTTGCTTTTGAAACCGGATACAACGAAATAGACGTAAAACTTGTTAACGCGGCAATTGTGGATGTCCAAATTGACAGCTACAAGGTCGCAAATCCAATAGGATTTCAGGGGAAAGATGTGGATATAAGTATATTTAACGCTTTTGCTCCGCTTGTACATTTTGGGGCTTTGCAAACAATAGCGGCGGAACTGAACAAAGAATTAATGGCAATAACTGCGGAACCGTACGCTGTAGCAAGGTGTATGGGGAATGAAGACGGCGGAAATTTTTCATCCATTTTTATTGATATCGGAGGAGGAACAACGGACATTGCAGTTGTAAGAAACGGCAGTGTTGAAGGCACAAGAATGTTCACTCTCGGAGGAAGAACTTTCACAAAAAGACTGGCTCAAAGTTTAAATATTTCATTTGAAGAAGCTGAAGACGTAAAAATAGCTTACAGCTCGGATAAACTTGAAAAACAATCACACAAGATAATACGAGAAGCCATGAAAAGTGATTGTGAAGTTTGGCTTTCCGGAGTCGCCCTTACGCTGGCTGAATTCGAAGACCTTGACTCCCTTCCTACAAAAATCCTTCTTTGTGGAGGCGGATCTCATTTGCCTGAAATAAAGGAAGTGCTCGAAACAAGAGAATGGTTTAAAAAACTGCCTTTCTCTCAAAAACCACAAATTGGCTTCCTTCAACCTAAAATGGTGAGTAATATGGTTGATGAAACAAAGCGTTTAAAAGACTCACAGGACATAACTCCTCTTGCCCTTGCAAACCTTGGGCTTGAATATCTTGGAGAAGAAAAAGTTCTGTCAAAAATATTAAAAAAGATTGTTCGTTTAATGCAGATTTAAAACATGAATCCTTTGCGCAAAAAAACAGAATCTTCAAAAGAAACACCAGAAATGGGGATGTCTTTGCAAAAAAGAAGCATTATTCAGGGAGAAATTGATCCTGTAAAAGAAGCTGCTCTTCAGGCAAAAATAATATCCAAGAAAAAAGTACTTTTCACAGATATAGATGATGAAATCACAAGCATCTACGACAAACTCAGAAAGTACAAAATGAAAAATATTTACATAGTTATTCCAAAACGCGCGATACTTTTTCAGAGCGTTATAAATTTGCGAATTTTAAAACGAAAGATTGAAGATTTAAAAAAGAATGTTTTCATAATAACCAACGACACAAACGGAATGCAGCTTGCAAGCAGGGCAGGATTCACCGTTTTCGACAAACTGGAAGGAAGTGAACATCCATCTCTTGTATCCGGAAAACTTACGGACGATTACATGAAAATTTCGCCTCTCGAGGCCAGTATCAATACATTTGAAGATGATACTCCTACGAGACTTAAATCAAAAAAATTATCCATAGCAGAACTTATAAGGAGGACAAAGAAGACTGAAGAGACAAGCTCTAATCCCCTAACACAAAGGATAAAAGACAATCAGCAGAAAAAGAAAAAAGAAAAAAACAGGTATGTTCTTGTCTCTCCAAACAGACAGGCTCTGACAATTCTTATAACGGTATCTGTCCTAATACTTTTCCTTATAGTTTATATAGCAATTCCGGGAGCTACTGTAAAAATAACTCCTAAATCGGACACTGTAACGGTTTCTTCAAATGTTACACTGGCGGAAGCAACGAGCAATAGAAATTATCTTGATACGCATCCGGCGAATGTAATAGCAAGCTTCCCGGCTGAAGTTACCATGGTAAAAAAGATGACATATTCAACAACAGGAAATAAATTTGAGGGGAAAAATGCTACCGGGACATTAACAATATCTAATACATCAGGCAAAGAATGGCCATTGATAGAACAAACCAGATTCCAAACAGATGACGGACTTGTTTATAGAATTCAAAACAGCATAACTGTTCCGTCCGGCAGTTTAAGTGGACCGGGGACTGTGGATGCGTTCGTGGTAGCCGATGAACTTGATGCCAATGGCCAAATTATAGGAGAACGCGGGAATATAGAACCTGCGAAATTCTTCCTACCGGGACTATCGGAAGACAACAGACAAAAAATATATGCTGAAAATAAGTCAAAATTTGCCGGCGGAGAAACGATTACTCATAAAATGGTCTCAGCTGAAGATTTGACTGCTGCAAAAGGCAAAATGGAGACAGAACTTATGAACGCGGTAGAAGAAGAGTTAAAAATGCAGGTTCTTAAAATGAACCAAGAAAACAACATGGAGCTTACGCTTTTAACAGGCAATGGAGCATTCTATACAGGAACGCCTACAATATCCGTACCGGATAACATTGAAGGACAAATTGTTGAATCCTTTGAAGTAACCGGACAAATGTATGTAAAAGGAATTTCATATAATTATAATGAGCTTCTTAATATACTTAGAGCCAAACTAAAGCTTTCAAAAAATCCTGAAAAAGTGCTGACAAAAATAGACACTGAAAGTGTAACAATAAGGCTTGTCCCTATTGAAGAAGGCGACGACCCTACGAGACAAAAAATAACGGCAACGATAAAAGGAATAGAGCAATATGAAATAAGCCCTGATAAAGAAGGTGGCAAAAGAATAATAGAGAACATTAAAGAACACATCCTCGGAAAAAGTGTTGATGAAGCTGAACTTTATATACAACAACTGCCTTCAATAAACAGCGTATCCATAGATATTTGGCCGGCATGGTCACCGAACATACCATCCGTACCGGATAATGTTAAAATTCAGATAGTAGAGTCTCTTTAGATTAAAGAGTGACCAAACATAAATAAAGTTTTGCCAACAACTTTTTCTGTGGTCCATTAGCGTTTATTTCAGATATAATCTTTTTGACTTCATCAAGAGTTGATTCCGAAGAAGCCACAAAATCAAAATCAAAAAATCCGTCATCTGAAGACAAATGATACAGCATTTGCTTACAAGCCCTGAATAAATAATCAAAGTCGGCATCAGATTGCTGCATTATTACATCCATAGATTGAAAAACATCAATAAGATTTTTTTCCAAATCACCATCTCTTAATTGTATCTTTGCCACTCCACCAAAATACTTGGCTAAAGGATTTATATCTTTCATCATTTCAAATCGACCACTTGCCATTCTAATGGCTGTATCATCTTTTTCCATATTTCCTTTTTTCCAAATCGATAAAGCCTTACCTATAACTGCTTTCTCGAAGATTATAATTTCGGCACCTTCCTCACATTTAGATTGAGATAAATCCATATAAACTTGTTACATACAGAGGAAGACAATAAAACTATTTCCCAAAAAGTCAAGATTATTGTTGACTTTTCTGTATTTTTGTCGCAGAATACTCCCTTGTTTTAATAAATCCGGGAGAAAATGAAAAAAATAATATTTATTTTTATCACAATATTGATTGTTCTTTCATCGTTTTTAACGGCTGACATAACCTTTGCCAGCATGCTTGCAAGCGGATCAGGTGAAACCGTGGACTATTATTCTTACGAAGAAGGAGAACAAGATCTTCCACCCAAGGCTGTTTTGCGAGTAAGAAACGACACCGGGAATCTTGATCAATTAAGCGGCACAACATCAACAAAATTTACGTTCGACGGGAACGGCTCAACAGACGAAGAAACATCCACAAATCTTCTTGAAGTCCGGTTTGATTTTGAAAATGACGGACAGGTTGATACCTATTTTTCGGTAACAAGAAACGAAAATTATGTTTATGAAACCCCGGGACTTAAAACTGTACGCATGGAAGTGCTCGACCGCGGAGGGAATGTTTCAAGTACGACACAAAAAATATATATAGTTGAAAACACTGCACCCGAAGCTTATTTTTCAATCAATCCAAAAGTCGGCACACCGGCAACCGAATTTATTTTAGATAGTTCCTCGTCATCGGACAGCCAGTACAGAAGAAATCTTCTTGAATACAGATATGATTTTAACACCGATGGGGAATGGGATACAAAATTTAAAAAAACAACTTTGGTAAAACATAACTTTGATTATCCCGGGATTAAAAACATAACAATGGAAGTTCGCGACCCTGAAGGGGTTTCATCTTTTTACAAACAAACCGTTTATGTGCGCCAGAACAGGGCCCCGATAGCCAAAATTGAATCAACGCCTACTAACGAAAATGGCCATATAAATTTAGATGGTGGCAATTCTTACGATCCGGACGGAAATGAGCTTCAATACAAATGGGATTTTAACTATACCGGCGAAAACGATATTATGTGGGATACCTCATGGACAAGCTCAAACAGCACCTTCGTTACATTCAAAAAATCCGGAGAATACCTTGTTAGATTGCTCGTAAGAGATGCTGACGGAGAAACAGACGAGTCAATAATAACGGTTTTCGTCACACTTCTTTCCGACCTTCTTTAACTTCAAAAAAGTTATAAGATTGAAAAAAGGGCTCTAAAATGGTATAATCTTAAGATAATTTCTTAAACAAATATAAAAATGAAAAACTTATCAAAAATTATTGCCGCTTCAATTTTTCTTGTTTTCGGGCTTTTTACAGCTATTACATTATTTCCGAACCCACTTAGTGCCTTGCCGAGTACCAATCCACCAAGCGGAGACATAATCCCCACTTTTAGCGGATTAAATGTTACGGGAGACACTGACTTGCGCGGGAACATAGAAAACACAGGGAAAATATACGTTGCTGGAATTTATATTGGGGAGCGGTCGGTTTATATTAATGATAATTTGGCAACAAGTGGTGATATTACTGTGGCTGGCAAAATAAAAGCTGAATCAGTTGGGAGGTACTATAAAGTTTTTGATACAGTTAATGTTGGAAAAAGCACCTCTCCTCAATCTGCCTCATCAATTTGCACCACAGGAGATATTCTAACTGGGTGTCTTGGAAATGTAATACAAGTTGAAGCTGGAGATATATTCCTTGGAAGCCAAAATCCAATGTCTGCATTAACAACGAGTGTTGAGGCCAGAACGTGTAATGCATGGCATTTGAACGCAGGTGGAGGAACCGCAGATACTGACTCTCTACAAGCAACAGCCATCTGCTTCTCACCAAATTAAAATCTTGGTTGAATTTCCTTGATTTTTAATTCTTCTTGGATCTGTTTTTTACAGTCTTCTTTTTCTTCCTGCAAACTAATTTTATCGCACATCTTTGTATCCAGTTTCTGCAGAGCCTGTATTAGATAAAACTTATTACTACATCTAATTATCAAATTCATATTGCCAAGTTGTTTACAGTCGTCAAGAGACAGGTCTTCTTTATTCAACAATAGCAAATAATCATCCACTCTTGCTGGGACATCTAAATTTTCGGCATTCAAATCTTCATTAAAAGACGAATCCTCTATTTGTTCAACTTTAGAGCTATTATCTTCTTCGTTAACAGGATTCTCATTAACATTTTCCTGCTGATTTGTGTCCGCATTCTCCGGCTCTTCCCCACACCCGGTTACCGCAAGAATAGTAAAAACAGCCAGCAATCCAATAAAAACTTGTTTTCGCATGGTAAATTGGTTAACTTTGTACCGCCAAGGACGATTATATAGCAAATTATATAGCAAAATCGATGAGAATTGTAATAAAAACTCTTGGGTGCAAGGCAAACAGATACGAATCGGACAGGATTCAGGATGTTTTTGAAATCTCAGGCTGGTATGTGCGGGATTTTGTTCAGTATAAAATGCCGGAGGCCGACGTTATTTTAATAAACACATGCACGGTAACTCACGCGGCGGACAGAAAATCCCGACAGAGTTTATCGCCTTTACTGGAGCGTTTTCCGGGTTCAAAAACAATAATTTTCGGATGCGGAGCCAATGTGCACAAAGAAGAATACAAAAATCTTCCTAAAGTTGATTATGTTGTCCAAAAAAGAGAAGATCTTTACAAACTTCTTAAAAAACTGTCAAAAGAATTCCCGAACGAATGTTCCGTTTCCGAGCTTGTTTCAAATAGAAACAGGTCTTTAATAAAAATCCAGGACGGATGCAACAATTTTTGCACATACTGCATAATCCCCTACGCCCGTGGCAGAGAAAAAAGCGTGCCTTTAAAAAAAATACTGGAAGAAATTCGAGAAAAAATCGCTCAGGGATACAAAGAAATAGTTCTTACGGGAATTAATATCGGGATGTGGAAAGACGGCGAAAAAGACTTGGCCGGCCTCATAAAAACAATTTTAAACGAGACCAATCTTCCGCGCCTAAGACTTGGTTCAATTGAGCCACAAAACTATCCGAATGAATTTTACGAACTTTTTAAAAATAAACAATTTTGTCCGCATCTTCACGTATCTCTTCAATCCGGATCGGACGAAATTTTAAAGAAAATGAATCGCCATTACGATACAAAACTGTTTACGGAAATGGTTAAAAGCTTAAGAAAAGCTGCCCCGGAAATTGGCATAACAACTGACATAATTGTTGGATTCCCTGGAGAAACCGACGAGCTTTTTGAAGAAACGCTTAAATACGCGCGCGAAACAAACTTTAGCAAAATCCATATTTTCCCTTATTCTAAACGAAAAGGCACATTGGCCGAAAAGATGCCCGGCCAAATATCAAGCGCGATAAAAAAACTGCGCTGCAAAAAACTGGACGAATTAGAAAAAGAAATGAGGCGGGAATTTTACAAAAGAAATATCGGCAAAAATTACGAAATTCTTGTGGAAGCAATTAAAGAAAATTCAGTCGCACACGGGTTTACTCCAAATTACATTAAAGTGCGCATAAATCTTGCCGGAAGCAAAATTAAACCAAAGAACATAATAAAAGTAAGTTTAAAATCCTTCGACGAAGATAAATTCGAAATGGTCGGGGAACTACAAAATTAAGCGCTTTAAAGGCCCAAAGACTTTCTAATTTCGTCAGCTTTTTTCTGTTCTTCTTCTTTTTTGCCTTCCTGTTCCTGCCCCATTTCAAGATCTCGCCAATCCTCGTAGTGTTGCTTAACCAGTTTTTCAAGCTGTGGCACATGCTTTTTTGAAAGCTGCGCGAATTTTTTCTTTTCTTCGTCAAAAATATTCATAAGCTCATCAATCTGCCATTGTTTTAATTTTGGCACCGCATCAATTATTCTTCTTTTTTCAACCTTTGAAAGTGAAATTGAAGACGCAAGCAGAATCAAAAACTTATTATCATCAAACTGTGTGTCCGGATGAGCCTGAAGTTGAATTTTTAGACCATCCTTAAAAAGAGCTCCAAGCTGGAAATTTGCAGGCGTTGTATCCTCCGGTGGCGACACTGGAGTAGTCCCATCCTGCTGTCCTTGCTGACCCTGAAAATCTTGATCCATAAATTAATTTGCTTAAATACCTAAAAACACGCAAAGATTATAACCTAAAAGCATTAAAACGTAAAATTAAAACTTGATAACCACTCCCGAGTAGTTATATCCGCTTAAAATGGTATTAAGCTGTGATGGTGTCATATCAAACCTTTTCCCGTAAAGAGGGTCAATTATATAAAAGAATTCCGGATTGGTTTGTGTCCCGCTAAACCCTTCAATAACCAAATTGTGTTTATACATTTTTGCAGTATAAAGCTCATTACCGCCCGGAAGATACCATGAAACAGTCCCCGGCCCCGACTCGGTAAGAACAACAGACCCACTTCTTGCGTTAACATCGGCAAAAACTATAACCGGATATCCCTGCTCAAGCTGAAGAGTAATATATCCCAAATTTGAATCCGTAAATGCCGTTGAATTTGGAGCCCACTCCCTTGCAAGCCTAACAAGGGGCTTTTCCAAAAATCCATAACCTTTAAGTTTGCTTATTGAAAGCGAAACAAGCCCATCGTAATTCCCCACAAAAACACTTTGAGGATTGTCCCAAATATATTTGCCGTCTTCCTGTTTATAAATTGCGTTATTCGGATACATTCCAAGCGAAATCATTTTATCTATAACATCCTGTTCCGGAACCTGAATTTTTTGTGACAAAGCAATTGCCAAAGCGGCAGTGCCGCAAGAAGCATCATACTTCTGAGCGGCAGGGGTTAAACCAAGCCTTATGTCTTCTTTATAAACCTTATCCGTATCAATTAAGATTCTGTATAAAACTTCAGATATTTGCCCGCGAGTCATAATATCGTCGTAACCACCCACAAGCTCCTTCGGTAGATATCCGGACTTCATAGCCGGAGAATAATATTTAAATTTAAAAACCGCATCAGGATTATCAACGGCAAGATTCATACTTTCGTACATCATTTTTAATGACTCGTTCAGACTTATATTTTTTGATGGCTGAAAAGTCCCATCCGCATACCCCTCAATAATTCCACGAGCTTTGGCAAAACAAACATACTGCGTGTACCACTCACCGGAAACAGTGTCCGGGAAACAAGTCTCGTGAGCGTGCCCTATGTAATCGACCCTATCAAACTGGGACTCAACTATAATTTTCAAAAATTCGGCGCGATTTATTTTTGCGTCAGGTAAAAAAACTCCACTTGGATACCCTTCAACAATCCCCTCCATATATAAATATTCTATGGCATCTTCATACAAATGCCCTACGTGATCATCAAAAGGAATCTCGTCTGTCTGTGCAAATACAGTTGAAGAAAATATAAAGAAAGAGAAAGTCAGAAGTGATAATTTTTTCATTACATGAGGTAAAAGAGTTTCCCAATTGCTATAAACGAATCATTAAGTGAATTTGTTGCAAAAAACACCCATCCAAAAACTATAAAGTTAAACGTAAACACTATTCCAAGCGCTTTAAATGCGGGATTAGACAGATTTAATTTTTTAAAAAATATGTGATAAACGGCAAGGCCTATTCCATGATAAACACCCCAAACAAGAAAATTAAGTCCCGCCCCGTGCCAAAGCCCGAAAATGGCCATAATCAAGATCAAATTAAATGCGGTCCTTACAATTCCTCTTCTGCTTCCGCCAAGAAAAATATAGATATAATCTTTTATCCATGAATTTAAAGACATATGCCACCTCTTCCAAAACTCTGAAGGGTTTGAAGAAATAAAAGGTTTATCAAAGTTTTTTGGGACCTGCCAGCCAAGCAGTAACGCGCATCCTATTGCTATTAATGAATATCCGGCAAAATCAAAGAACAGTCTAAAATTGTAAGCGTACAGAGAAAGTCCGATTGTATAACTGTCCCCCGCTTGAGGATTAGACAAGATTTCCGTTAGCGGCAACAAGCTGTCCGCGATTACAAATTTGTAAAAATAACCAAGAAAAACAACAAGTATTCCCTGAAAAAATGACTGAGCTGTTAGTTTTTGGAAACTATCAATAAAAACCTGAAATCTTTTGATAGGCCCGGAAACAAGCGTCGGGTAAAAGAATGAGAATAAAAGGAAATCTTTAAAGGAATGGGGCTTAATTTTTCCGTAATAAATATCAGTTAAATAGTGAATAAACTCGAATGTGAAAAACGAAATTCCAACCGGCATGGCTACTGTTAGCATCGGCAAATCCTTTCCGCTTATCTGCTCCATAATGCCGATAAGCATGTTTGTATACTTAAAGAAAACAAGCGAACCGACAACGGAAACAAGTCCGATTATAAACGCGATCTTTCTCTTTTTTTCACCCTCCTTATATTTAAAAAGAAGTTTACCTATGTAAAAAACCAGTATATCCAAGCCAAAAACAAACACCCTTACAAATTGTCCGGCAACAAAATAGAAAAGAAATCCAAACAAAATAAGGAGGTTTTTTCTGTACCTTTGTGGCGTAACCAGCCAATAAACCAGAAAGGTTGTTAGAAAGAAAACTATATATTCGAGAGTGTTGAAAAACATTAAATCTTCTTAAAAATTGTTATAAATAAACATGTCGGAATCCCCGATAAATATAAAAATAAGAGTAAGCATGAGTGCTATTCCAAGGCCAATAATCGCGTCTCGAATTATTTCTTTCATTGTTTAATTTCTTTATTAATTAGATCGGCAAACTGCTTGTTTCCTTCGGCATTTAAATGCATATCGTCTAAAAAGTATTTTTCGTCGACAAGTCCTGCAAAAGATACTGATTTAATGCCTTTCTCCTGAGCTTTTCCAGCGAACCGCGAAATATTTTCTTCAAACCCGGCGTTCATACATTTTTTTAAAAGAGTCCCGTTATATGGAGGCATGAGCACAACGACATTTAGCCCTTCTCCCTGAATAAATTCCAAAGTTTTAATGTACATGGCAAAATTAAAATTTCTCTCCGCATCCCAAAGTTGGGCAGGATAATAAATCTTACAATTGTACGACTTCATCTCTTCCTTATCTTTCCAATATTGTTGTTTATAAGCCATATTTTGCGCTTCAGGCTTTCCAAAAAAAACGTGTCCAACAAAATCTTCCTTTGATTTTTCATCCAAAATCGCCGCAAACAATTTTGTTCTGTTTGCCGCAACCGGTATATTTTTCGTTAAAAAATGACTCGCCTTATCACCTATTGTAACAGCATTCCCAAGCCACTTTTGAATTTCCTCATCCATGTACTCATCAAACTCCGTTAGTATTTTTTTCTGACTGACTCTTTCTTCCAAACTTCCATTATCAATAGCAAACCATTTGTAATTGTACTGAACAACAAAAATGACATCCTCTTCTTTAAAACGATTGATCCAGAAATAGTAATCAAGAGGCTTTGATCCGCACGAAGAAAGATTATAAACACTGTAATCCGGGAACATTTCATGCAAATAACCGCTTACTGATTCCGATTCATTTTCAACCCCTATCCCAAAAAAAACTGAATCACCAAGAAGTATGATTTTCTTCTGTTTATCGTTTGTTATCATCCTGTTTATATCCGCAAAATCTTCCAAGGCAAAATTACAAACGTTGTCTGACAGAAGCTGTTCGGAGGCCCTTTTTAAATCAACAAAAGAAGGTAAAGCCAAGCTTACCGCAATATTAATTGTAACAAAAAATAATGCAGTAAACGCGAATATCCTAAGTATTCTTGCACGTGAAAATGTAAGTGATTTTTCAAACATTAGAGGCGAACATTATAAACTATTCAGTAACAAACAACATTTGCCGCAGAAGAGCTTCCCAAATAGGCGGTTCCTACGTGAACAGTCTCTCCGGCTGCGAGCGTTATTGTACCAGAAATAGTCACCGTATTGCTTGAAAAATTAGATGACAAATAGTCAGACCTAAAGTCTACAACACTATTATTTGATATCGCATAAACAACATTACTTGTACTGTAGCTAGAGATATTACTGTCAGCTATAAGATACAAATCAAGAACATTTCCTTCCTGAAGATATCCAAGATAAACGGTTCCCGGCTCATATCCGCCATCATCTTTGTAAAACGAAGGCTGTGAAATATCAGCATCAAGGGAAAGAATTCTCATTATAACTTCAGCCGCCTGCGCGCGCGAAAAATTATTGGAATACCTGTCTGTTAGTTCGTAAGGAACCAAATAATTGCTTTCAGCTGTATCGTAATATTTTTGATACCAAGGATTTTCGTTTGAGCTTGTTAAGCTAACGTCCATACCCTTAAACATTATCTTAAGTGCTTCAACAAAATTTACATTCTGATCAGGCCTGAATGTCCCGTCATCATACCCCTCAACAATCCCCTGCGCCTTACCAAAACAAACATATTGCGTATACCACTCATTTGCAGACACATCATCGAAACAAGACTCACTACCATAAGAACCATAAGACCCTTCATCAAAAGACGAGGCCACAATAACTTTTAAAAGTTCAGCTCTGTTAAGAGTTCTGTTAGGTTGATACGTCCCGTCCGGATACCCCTGAACAATCCCTCTGTTATAAACAAATTCAATTCCGCTCTGCCATCTGTGCCCGATATGATCCGAAAAAGGCATATCAAGAGCATTTACTGACGGAGCGAATAAAATAAAAATTCCAAACAATAATGGTAATACTATCAAACGCTTCATACAAAACTGGTTAAGAATTTATTAAATTTTCCATTTTATAGAACAACCCATAGACGGGTTTTGTTTCTCACTTGGCTTTTTACCGGCAACCAGTGAAGTTAACGCATCTTCAAGTTCGCCCTCAGCCTTGCCATGATAAGCAAGTTTTAAATCTTTATCGTATACAAAAATATCAGGCGTGCATTGAGCTTTATATTTCTTTGCGACCTCCTGCGAGTCATCTCTTAAATATGCAAAATTAAGACCCCATTTGTCGGCGTATTCACTCATCTTTTCAAAACTGTCTTCCGGATAATTAGCGCTTTCGTTGGCATTTATTCCTACAAAAACAACTCCTTTGTCTCTAAATTCTTGTTGAAGCGAAATAAACTTTTGTATAACGGTCTGAACATAAGGGCAGTGATTACACATAAATATAATCACCACAGCTTTTTCTCCTTTAAGATCTGACAAAGAATGATTTTTACCATCAATCCCGGGCAACGAGAAATCGTGCGCCAAGCTCCCAAGAGGAACCTGCAATGACTCTAGCAAAACCATAAGAGACTTCTATTACGGGATAAATGAAATAGCACTATATTTTGTCTTGGATTTTATCCTTATAAGCAAAATAATAACCAACCCAACAACTACAATTATAAGCCACCAGAAAGTAATAATAACCGCAGATATAAATACCAAAAGAGCTGATATCAGGAATGAAAAAAGCAATATCATTCCAATTGCAAAAAGACCAACCCTCGGGAGTATATCAACAAAAGTAATGATAGGCAGAACAAAGGCCATAATTCCAAGTGTAATAAGCAGTAGCGATCCAACTTTGTAAATCCACCACTCCATTGTTTCAACCTTCGACATTGAATCTATAAGATCTTTATTCGATTTATTGGTTACAACAAATACAACCCCGTCAGTAATCGAGTTATCCTTTAACTCCCCGACTACAACAATCTCATTCTTGGCAAGTACGCCATACACGGACTCTCTTTGGGTCTCTGTCTCATTTTTGTAAATCTCCACAAGATCAAATTGCAATTCTGCGCTTGAAGCATCTATATAAATTTTCCCTATCGAGAAAGAAGCAAAAACCTGCTGTTTATTAACCTCAACCCACTGCCCGTCAATTTTCTCTTCGGTTGTTTTTTTATAGTAAATGAGAGCATCTTCAAATCCGGGAACCTTAATTTCCTGCTTTATTATCGGCTGTCCGGCAAGCTTAATCATTCCAGACGTTCTAAGAAGATTTTCCTCATGTATCAAAGGAGACCTTCTAACGGTATTAAGAGAATTATCTATTCCTTCCGAATACCCCAGAATTACCAACCCTATAACTCCAAGCATAAGACCAAGAATAATAGTGCTAAAGCCTGTACTAAATTTACCGCTGTACTTTTCAAACGGACTTTTCTTATAGTCTTTATTTATCTTTGAAACCGACTGGAACTCCTCCTTTATAAATTCGTTACCTTTGTTCTCCGGCATTTTTATTTGAGTATAAATAAATAAATTGCACAATTTAACTATAGTGTGCTTTCAAGTTTTTTCAATACCAAATTGATAAAATTGGTGGAGCATAAGGGACTTGAACCCTTGGCCTCATCCATGCCATGGATGCGCTCTAGCCATCTGAGCTAATGCCCCATAAATCCCTGTCTGGTGGGCGATAGTGGGCTCGAACCACTGACCTCCTCGAAGTCAACGAGGCGCTCTAGCCAACTGAGCTAATCGCCCAAAGCGAGTACTTGAGACGCTTTGCTAATCGCCCATCTATTTACTTAGACGCCCGTGTATTTTAATATAGATTATATGAAGATTCAACCGATTGGACATTTTTTAAAGACTCTAAGAGCGGAGCGCAAAAAAACGCTCGAGTTTGTTGCTAGACGTATTGGCGCAACAAGCAGCTATATTTCACAACTTGAAAACGGCGGAAGAAATCCGTCGGATTCATCCATTTTAGATATACTTACAAAGGCTTATGAAATAGAGAATGCATCTGCGGAAAACTTATTAAGATCATGGAGAATTAAACAATATTCAAGTAAAGAAATGCTTGATATGGAAGAAGGAGCGCAAAAGACTCTTTTGCCTTTTCACAGCCAGATAAATGAAAGCATCGATGCCACGCCGGCAAATGAAATGAGGTCTTTTTATCTTGATCCGGCAATGAAAATTTCCGATTATTTTTTGTGGGAAATGAATGACAATTCAATGGAGCCTTTAATCCCGCAGGGAACTTTATTGCTTTTAAGTAAGGATGTTTCCGAAGTTCCATATCATGGAATTGTCCTTACAAAAATCGGAGGGAATTTAACAACCAGATACTACGAGAAACAACCGGACAGGACAAAGCTATTGGCTGGAAACAGCAATTTCCCGGTTTTCTTCGGACAAAATATTCCGCTCTACGGACACGTAATTCAGATGCTCGTAAATATTTAATAATTTTTTTAGAATTTTTTTATATATATGCCGTACCGTTTGGGTATGGATATTTTTTCTTCAATAAATCATTATTTGGCAAAGCTCTTTTTCCCTCCGGCATGCGTTTCATGCAAAACGGAAGGATCATTTTTGTGCGAAGCCTGTATTGGAAAAATTTCGCTTATGAAAAACATGCGAAGAGAGAACCCTCTCAAGGACGGGCTAATTCAGGCCATTTACACCCCATGCGACTATCATTCTAACAGGCCGCTTCAAAAAGCTTTGCATGGATTGAAATACAATTATTACAAAGACGTTTCAACCTCACTCGCGGAAATACTGCAAAAATCTTTTCGCGTTAATCCCCCTCCACCCGGAACACATCTTGTCCCGATTCCGCTCCACAAAAGAAGAGAAGCCTTTAGAGGATTTAATCAGGCGGAGCTACTTGCGGAACATCTTTCATGGCTAACAAAATATCCGATATCAAATGTACTAAAACGCGAAATAAATACCGCTTCTCAAGCCACTCTAAACAAAGAACAAAGGCAGGAAAACATGAAAAATGCTTTTGAAATTAATCTTGAAAACGCGCCACCAAAAAACACCCCAATTATGCTGGTTGATGATGTATGCACAACACTTTCCACATTTAAATCTGCTGCACAAACTTTGCAAAAACACGGATATAGGATAATCTTATGTACAGCTCTTGCACAGGCGTGACGGGCCGAGCGGAGCGAGGCCATTAAGATAATAAAAGAAGGCATGAAAATTGGCATAGACGCATCAAGATTCAACCTTTCCGGAGGCACCGGAGTGGAACATTATTCCGTGAAAATCATACAGGGAATAATAGAACAATTTAAACATCAGGATGAACATAGTTTTATTCTGTATTCTCCGCGCAAATTAACTCTCTACAAAACAAAGACGATTAAGCACAGGATTATGCCGTTCCCAAGGCTTTGGACGACGGTGAGACTGTCGTGGGAAATGCTTTTTCATAAGCCGGATGTACTGTTTGTACCTTCTCATGTTCTCCCATATTTTGCGCCAAAAAAATCCGTGATTACAATCCACGATGTCGCCTTTATGCACCTTAAAAAAGAGTATTCAAGATTTCAATTTTGGTACTTAAAAAAGACAACAAAGCATGCGGTAAAAAAGGCTTCAAATATAATTGTGCCAAGCTATGCCACCCAGCTGGACCTTGTTAATCTTTTCCAGTGTCCAAGCCACAAAATAACTGTAATTCCGCACGGATGCGACTTCCAAATTAAGAAATTAAGCACCGAAAAAGATTCGGAAATTCTTACAAAAATGGGGCTTTCAAAAAAAGATCATTTTTTACTTTTTATCGGAAGACTTGAAGACAAGAAAAACATTCAAAGAATAATAGATGCTTTCCTTGATTTTAATGCAACTTTTCCAAGCTGGAAGCTTATTCTTGCCGGAAAACGCGGACACGGATTTAAAGAAATTCTAAAAAAAGCAATGAAAGCCGATGCGTTTAAATCCGTACTTATGCCCGGATATATAACGGAAAATGAAAAACACGTTCTCTTGAAATATTGTGATGCATTTGTATTCCCCTCTCTTTACGAAGGGTTTGGATTCCCTATTTTAGAGGCTTACACATACCACAAACCTGTAATAACATCGGAGGAAGCTTCAATCCCGGAAGTTGCCGGAAACGGAGCAATTTACGTTAATGCGCACAACACTTTATCAATCAAAGAGGGCTTTGAGCAATTAATTAAAAACCCCGCGCTTAAAGAAACTACTGTTGCCATGCAAAACACAGTTTTATCAAAATTCAAATGGGATAAAGCAATCAAAAAAACCATTGAAGTTCTTTTAAATGATAAATAATAAAATAGCTGACATTTTTCAGGAGATTGGCGATATTCTCGAAATACAGGATGAGAATCATTTTCGTGTGCTTTCCTACCAAAGAGCCGCGCAGGTTATTCGCAATCTTGCGGACGACATTGAAGTTGCATACAAAAAGGACCCAAAGAGGATTTTGGCAATTCGCGGGGTAGGAAAAGATCTTTTTTCAATGATTGAGGAAATCATAAAAACCGGCGACTGCAAAATGCACAAAGACCTTCTTTCGCATTTTCATCCGGGACTTTTGGACATGCTAAGGCTTCGCGGAATCGGACCAAAAAAAGTGAAGCTTATCTATATGAACCTCGGCATAAAAGACATAAAAGAGCTTGAAGAAGCTGCAAATGAAGGAAAACTTAGAGACCTTCCCGGAATGGGTGAAAAAACTGAAATCTCCATTCTTCAATCAATCAAAGATCTTAAAAGATATTCGGAAAGAACCCTTATGCCAATAGCTTTAAATGAGGCAAAAGTTCTTATCGATTATATTTTGGGATGCAAGGAAGTTAAAAAATGTGAGTACGCAGGTTCGCTTAGAAGAAGGCAGGAAACAATAGGCGATATCGACATTCTTGTAAGCGCTAAAGGAAAGGCAAAACCTATAATGGATCACTTTATAAAATATCCGCACGTCGATGAAATTCTCGCGCACGGCCCAACAAAATCCAGCATAGTTTTAAACACCGGGATACAAATAGATTTAAGGGTTGTTGAAGATGAAAATTTTGGAGCGGCACTGCATTACTTCACGGGCTCAAAAGCGCACAACATAGCCATAAGAGACATGGCTAAAAAGAAAGGCCTTAAAGTAAACGAATACGGCGTATTTAAGGGCGAAAAAAACATAGCCGGGAAAACGGAAGAAGATGTATTTAAATCAGTCGGTCTGCCTTTTATAATCCCGGAATTAAGAGAAAATGACGGTGAAATTGAGGCCGCAAAAAAAGGAAAACTCCCAAAATCAATCGAGCTTAAAGATATTCAGGGAGATCTTCACATGCACACAAACGCTTCTGACGGGTCTCAACCCTTGGAAGTAGTAATTGAAGAAGCATTTAAATCGGGATACAAATACATCGCTATTACCGACCACTCAAAATCTTCACACATCGCAAACGGGCTTGATATACACAGATTGCTGACTCAATACAAAGAAATCGACAAGCTAAACAAACACTACAAAGACAAGGATTTTAAAATCCTAAAAGGCTCGGAAGTTGATATTTTGCCTGATGGATCACTGGATTATCCGGATGAAATACTGGCTCAAATGGATATTTTTCCCGCATCCGTTCACTCAAGATTTTCAATGTCGCAAAAAGAAATGACGGAAAGAATAATCAAGGCGATTCAGAATCCTTATGTAAAAATAATAGGCCACCCAACCGGAAGACTCATAAACAAAAGAGAACCGTATGAAGTTGATATGGAAGCCATTATTGACGCTGCCGTAGCATGCAACACAGCCCTTGAACTTAACGCCCAACCGGCAAGGTTGGATCTTACGGATAAATACCTTAGAATGGCAAAGAAAAAAGGTGCAAAAATTTCAATAGGAACGGATTCTCATCACAGCTCTCAACGTGCGTACATGCAATATGGTATATATATTGCGCGCAGAGGATGGCTGGAAAAAAACGACGTAATTAATACATACTCTCTTACAAAACTGCTGAATCACTTTAAGAAATAAATGTCTAAAAAAACTCCAAAAACAGCATTGGTACACGATTTTTTGCTTAAACTTGGCGGCGGCGAGCGCGTTTTAAAAGTCTTCGCGGACATGTTCCCGGACGCCCCAATCTACACTCTTTTGTACGATGAAAAATCCGTTGGATCAGTCTTTCCAAAAGAGAGAGTTCGTCCTTCTTCCCTTCAGAAACTTCCTTCTTTTATTAGAAAAAGGCAGAAATATCTTCTTCCAAAAATGCCGGGAGCAATTGAAGAAATGGACTTCGGCGAGTTTGATATTGTCTTAAGTTCAAATTCCGCTTTTTCGCACGGGATAATAACCAACACGGACACAAAGCACATATGTTACTGTCACTCCCCTATGCGTTACGCGTGGGATTGGACACATGAATACGTAAAAGAACAAAATGTCGGACGATTTAAAAAAGCCGCCATCGCGCTTCTTCTTAAAAAAATAAGAATGTGGGATCAAATAGCGGCAGACCGCGTTGATAAATACATAGCGAATTCAAAAACGGTTCGAAACAGAATAATGAAGTACTACAGAAAAGACGCCGAAATAATTTATCCACCGGTTGATGTGAATAGATTTAAACCGCAGAAGAAAAAGGAAAATTTCTTTTTGATAGTTTCCACGATTACACCATACAAAAAGATAGATCTTGCCGTTCAGCTCTTTAATAAGCTGGGAAAAGAACTTGTTATAATTGGGGACGGACCACAAAAGCCTTATTTACAGAGCATTGCCGGACCAAATATTTCATTTTTGGGATTTAAGAGCGACAGAGAAACCGCGCAGTATTATCAAAATGCCCGCGCTTTTATTTTCCCCGGCGAGGAAGATTTTGGAATAACACCCGTTGAGGCCATGGCTGCCGGAACACCGGTTCTTGCCTATGGAAAAGGAGGCGTCACGGAAACCGTAATTCCTGGAGTAACCGGCGAGTTTTTTAACAAACCGACAGTAGACTCCATGGGACAGGGCCTCGCAAAACTGCTTACAAACGAGAAAAACTACTCGGTGACTGCAATGAGAGACCAAGCGGAAAAATTCAGCCAAGAAAGGTTTATAAAAGAAATAGAGAAGGCCATAAACAATTGATATATCTTGCCCAAGGATATATTTTCTGATACTTTGAGCTCCCAACTTTATCAACCTTTATTTCACAAATGTCAGAGGTCTCACTGTACAGAAAATATCGCCCTCAAAATTTCAACAACCTTGTAGGGCAGGATCATATAAGGACGACCGTTCTAAATGCGCTTAAAGAAGGGCATCCTTCTCACGCTTATCTTTTTTGCGGACCAAGAGGGACCGGAAAAACATCAACCGCCAGACTTTTGGCGAAAGCCTTAAACTGCACGGAACCAAATGAAGAAGGAGAGCCATGCGACAAATGTGAAATGTGCACGCTGGTTAAAGAAGGGAATTTAATCGATCTTCTTGAAATCGACGCCGCCTCAAACAGAGGAATAGATGAAATCCGCGACCTAAAAGACAAGATTAATTTTGCGCCGACCAGAGCCAAGAATAAGATATACATCATCGACGAGGTTCACATGCTTACAAAAGAAGCCTTTAACGCGCTACTTAAAACGCTTGAAGAACCGCCAGAGAATGTGTTTTTTGTGCTTGCAACAACGGAAGCACACAAAGTTCCGGAAACAATAATTTCAAGATGCCAACGGTTTGATTTTAAGAGAATTACCAAAAAAGCAATCGCTACTCGCCTAATGTACATAGCCCAAATGGAAGGGATTGATGCCGAACAAGCGGCCGTGGATGCAATCGCACACAACGCGGAAGGCGGATTAAGAGATGCTATTGGACTTTTTGAACAGCTAACAACAGAGAAAGTTCTTAAGTTTGATCGTGTGCGAGAAGTGCTTGGAATAAGCGGACAATCAGCGCTCGATTCTTTTTATAAACACATATCTTCAAACAACACAAAAGGAGCATTAAACGAAATTCAAAATATTTACACTCAAGGGATTGATCTTGTTCAGTTCGCAAAAGACTTCCTCGAGGAACTAAGACAAAAAATGCTGGCCTCCACTGAACAGGGAGATCTTATGACAACAAGATATTTACTCGAAGTAATTAATACATTTCAGGAAGCATATTCAAGATTAAAATCTACAACAATTCCTCAATTACCTTTGGAAATGGCCGTAATCGAATGTACAACAAAAAATGTTCCGGCAATTCTTCCAAGCCAGTATGAACCTACCGTAATGCCAGCGCCAACTCCGGTTCCGGAAGTTGATGAGGCAACCGAAAAACAGGAAGAGAATGCCATAAGCTCGACAATTTCAGACATCTCCGCGACAACACCACCTGAAATTCAAATGGAAAGAACTCACGCATCAATAAAATCTCCGCTTACAATAAGTTACGTAAAAGAAAACTGGCCAAGAATAATCGAACTCATAAAAACTCCTTTTGCGAAAATGAGTTTTAAAGAAGGACGCCCGGCTAAGGTTGAAAACGGCATAATAACGATTGAATTTTCATCTTCGTTTCATAAAGAAAAAATCGATACGACGGAAGTTAAATTCGAAATCGAATCCGCGATGGCAAAAATCTTTGAAGAACCTGCAAAAATAGAATTCACCTTAAGTAAAGTTGAGCTCGCTTCTCAAGCGCCACAGGTGCCCAAAGCCCCTCAAACTGCACATGAATCAAGCCTCACAGAAGAAGCGCTTAACATGTTCGGCGGTGAACTTATTGAGGAAGAATCAAACTTTTAAATTCATCTTCCGTTAGAACTTTTATCCCAAGCTCTTGGGCCTTTTTAAGTTTGGATCCGGAGTTTTCGCCTATTACAAGAAAATCGGTTTTTGCGCTTACAGCGCTATGAACATGCCCTCCGCCTTTTGTAATAAGAGCCTTTGCGTGCTGCCTTGTCATTGTCTGCAATGTTCCGGTTAGAACAAAACTCTTTCCGGAAACGGCAGGATTTTCCTTTGTTTCAGATACAGAAAAAGTTATGCCAGCGGCATTAAACTTCTCCATCAATTTTATATTTTGCTTGTCCGCAAACCAATCAATCAAACTTTCCGCTACGGTATCCCCCACTCCCTCTACATTTCCAATATCTTCCGCGGATACTTCCTGCATTGTTTTAACTATATCGGCAGGCGTAAACGCATCCTTTATTTCAATTTCCTTTGGCGCAATTTCCTCCTCAAAAAGGCTTGATTGAAGCGTTCCCGACCTCACCTCTATTTTTGGAGCAGGTCCGGCGCGCCTTAAATTTCGCAAAATAAACTTCGATATATCTCTACTGGCTTTTTCGCCCAAATACCTTATTCCAAGACCGAACAAAAACCTATCAAGAGAAATATGTTTTTTGCTTTGGATTGCTTCAAAAACTTTCTGTGCCCTTTTTTCTTTAAACAAAGGAAGATTGTAGAAATCGGCAATTTCCAGAAAGAAAATATCCGCAGGATCATTCACCAAACCAATATCCAAAAGCTCATCAACAACCTTCTCCCCAAGCCCGTCTATATCAACGGCGCCCTTTGAAACAAAGTGATAAAAAGTCCGTCTTTTTTTGGCAAAACAATCTTCGTTGATACATCTGTGAGCGGATTCACCCTCTTTCCGCTCAACTTCACCTCCGCAAACGGGACACTCGTTGGGAAAATGGAACTTTTTTTCCTTGCCTGTTCTAAGAGTTTTTATAGCTTCAACAACTTCCGGAATAACATCCCCGGCCTTTTGAATAATAACCGTATCCCCTATTCTTATGTCTTTTCTGGCTATCTCGTCTTCATTATGAAGAGTTGCCCGGGAAACAGTGGATCCGGCAACCAAAACCGGCTTTAAATGCGCGACAGGAGTTAAGGCTCCGGTCCTACCAACCTGAACCTGAATATCTTCAACAGTTGTGGTAGCCTGCTCCGCCGGAAATTTATAAGCAAGCATTCCGCGAGGGAACTTAGCGGTAAATCCCATCTTTATCTGCTGATCACGACTGTTTACTTTTATAACAATACCGTCGATTTCGTACGGCATTTCCTGTTTTTTCTCATGCCAGCTTTGGCAAAATTTTATAACTTCTTCAATCGACCCACATTTTCTCCATTCCGGATTAACCTTTAAACCAAGGCCTTTAAACGTCCCCAATAAATCTTCCTGAAGCTCAGGATAATCGTCCAAAGAATTCTGCCCAAGTTCATAAAAAAACGCATCAAGATTTCGCCTGGCAACAACTTTTGGATCAAGTTGCCTTATGGTCCCGGCAGCCGCATTTCGCGGATTGGCAAAAAGATCTTCCCCAAGGGCTTCCTGCTGCTTATTCAATTTCTCAAAACTATCCTTTGGCAGATAAACTTCGCCGGAAACCTCAACATCAACATCTTTGTTAAGTTCAAGCGGAATACTTTCAATTGTCCTTACGGTATGCGTTACATCCTCGCCCTCAATACCGTTTCCACGCGTTAATGCTCTTACAAACTTCCCCTTTTTGTAGTGAATCGAGATATTTAAACCGTCAATTTTAAGCTCGCACACAAACTCAATTTTCTCCCCCGGAACAAGCTTTGAAATTCTCTCATACCATTCGCTTATGTCCTCGGCGGAAAAAGCATCCTGCAAACTTTTTTTCGGCGTAATATGCTGAACTTTTTCAAACTTTACGGAAAGCACGCTCCCAACCCTTTGAGTTGGCGAATCAGGCGTAATTAAAGACGGAAAATGATTCTCAAGCTCCACAAGTTCCCTCTTTAAAGAATCACGAACAGCCTCGGAAACAGTGGACTTATCCAGTACAAAATATTCGTAGTTGCGTTTCTTTATTTCTTCACGGAGACGAATGATCCGTTCTTTGGCTTCATTTATATCCATTTTTTTGCTATAATATAAAGAATTCTCAAAACGCATTATACCTAAAAATAAATTAATGGACGAGATAAAAGTTTCAGAACAAAGCAAACAATTGGTTAATAAATCGCTAATGGAACGGGGTGTTGACGAAAATGTTCAACAAATGATCAACAAACCTCAGATGGATCCAACAGGCGTTAATGCGACAGACTCTGAATATCTTGAAGCTATAATAAAAATGATTAATGATGGGAAATTGAATCTTTATGCTCCCGACACGCTTATTAAAACCGCGATATACGAAGCGCTTGATTACCAATCAAAAGGGCTTGCGGATATTAACGCGGTAAATCTTCTGGGAGATCTTAGGCAGATGAAAAAACTGTATGATTCGGGCGACAAAGAAAGCTTTCAAATTCAAAATTTAATTCAACACATCAGAAACACAAAACAAAGAATTGAGGACAAGTGTGGCGATGTGTACATAATATAAAAACCATGAGTGAAACAACAAACACAGATCTAGAACCAAAAAAATCGACACCGGAAATAGCTCCCGCGAACCCGGAAAACGCGGAAAAAGCTAAGACCGAAGCCGGAGAAAAAAAAGAAGAGAGTGGAAAAAAAGTTACAGAAGAGGCAAAAAAAGGTTTAAATGATCTGGCCAACAATCTTGGCCTAGGCGATCTTGGAACTTGGCTACCGGAATTATTCAAAGCATTAGAGAAATTTTTCAAAGAACTTAAATTGGCAGGAGAAAACATTTCCAAGATATCTAAGGCAAAAACCCCGGAAGAGGTTGCGACTGAAATCACCGGCAAAATTGCAGGAATAAGTAATGCTGCCGAAAAAACAACAAATATAGAAGCTCCAAATCCGAAAGAAAAATTGGTGAATTACCTTTATAGATGCTTAAAAATCCCAGTTCCTACGGCAGAACAACTGCCCGCAAACACCAATCCGGACCTCAAATACATGATGATCCAGATGATGGGTTCTTTTCCATTTGAAAAAGGGCCAAGCAACATAGTAAAAGGCCTTACGGAAGAACCTAGGAAATTCTTCACGGGCGACCTTATTTTCTTCATGGATCCAAAACAGAAAGGTACGGATAAAGAAATAACTGCGGGGTTTGTTCACTCAATCGTAGGAGACACAATTAGAATTACAACAATAGACGAAACCGGGACTCAAAGAATAATCTCAAAACCAACAGATACATGTGTCACGGCCATTCATATTCCGGGAAACAAACTAAAAGGACCTGTAGAAGAACAAGATAAACCGACAGATTCTACAATTTGACCAACAGCGCTTTTCCACAGTATAATATACTAAGTAACAAAAACAGATAATGTCGGACGATAACAACCCAATCATAGATTTATCACAAATTCAGGACGGCGAACAAAAAGCCGCTCTTGGAGATGATATTTTGTCTCTTGAAGAAGAGCTTCTTGGGTCCGGATCAAAACCGGCAGCAACGGGAACATCCGCTTCAGGCACAAAAAAGACTCAGCCACAGGAAAGCAAGTTCCATATTCCAAAAGCGGTAAAAGACGAGAATCCAGAGCTAATTCCGTTAATACTAAATACGGAATCAATGGACGACGAAGAAAGAGAATACTGGTTCCAGATTTTGCCGATAATGACTACGGATCAAATAGAAAAGTTCAAGAATATTCTTGTAACGGAAAAACAGCAACTCGCAAAACTCGACAAAGAGTATGAAGCCGACCTTGCCAAAATAAATGAAAAACACCTTCAAGAATGGCAAGAATTCGAATCAAAACAGAAAAGAACCGAAATAGAAAAGGTTGAAAAAGCACAAGAAGAAGAAGAGGCCACAACGGAAGAGGAACTTCTTAAAAAGCTCCAGGATCTTTAGTCTTTTAAATTGGTTTTGCCAAAATAACAAGCCTTTTTAGGTTTGTCCCAACCGGAGTACAAGTTATAAGAGTTAACCTGTCCCCACCTTCCTGCGTAAGGACATCAACCTGGCTTGGAAGTACGACTTTTGTTTCATAAACCTCAAAATCGTATCTTTTTTGGTTGTAGTACATATAAATTTTATCACCTACCTGGACATCGTGCAGAAGAGCAAAAACGTCCTTAAATCTTCCCGGATCCCATGGGAAATAAGAACTGTGACCGGTAACTACAACATTCCCTTCTTCACCGGGGAAAGCCGTGCTTGGATAATGCACAACTCCGTCCTGAAGTGCTTCCTGAATTTCCTGCTCCAACCTAACCCAATCCCTGTTCATAAGCGCCTCGGAACTCACTGTTACAACCGGAACGTTTTTGTTTATACGCGGAATTACAATCCTTGTGTCGGGTGGCATAACATCAAGCGCAAGCTGTGGAATTTGAGTTTTCTGAATTTCCGGATCTTTACTTAAATCCATTAAATCCTGCACGTTACCACTGCTTTGAAGATCGTCTCCGGTTCCCGTCCCAAGCATTGTTTCTTCTCCAGCCGAAGGCTTAAGGAAGCCAATCTTACTCATTATTATGGTACTATAAGCATTCCAGTTCATCGCGAAAAAAATCACTATAAAAATAATTGCCGAACTGGAAATAAACCTAAACATACCCCAAATTCTATCTCCAAGAGTTGGCCCGGCATATTCGGGTTTCTTCTCTTTTTTATCAAGAACGTCATTCTTATCAACAACCGATACGGGCTCCTGATCTATATGAATTGCGTAAATTTTTTTATCTTCTTGTTCATTCATATGGTAATTATACCAAAATTAGGCCTTATCGTACACAACTTTACTTATTATACCACCTCCGATTACGCGCTTCCCATCATAAAAAACAACCGACTGTCCCGGAGTAATCGCCCTTTGCGGTTTTGAAAAAATAATTTTTATAAAATCGCCGTTTTTTTCAACATGAGCTTTTTGCGGAGGGAATCTATACCTTATGCGAGCCTTCAAAGTATGGCTGCCATCTTTAAGTTCTTTTTCGGTAAAAGTAAGTTTATGCACATAAAAAGTATCCTGAAAAATATCCTCATTTTTTCCGACAACCAAAGTGTTGTTTTCATGATCAAGACGAACCACGTACCACGGCTTTTGCTCGCCACCTATATCAATTCCCTTTCTCTGGCCGACCGTAAAAAATTGCAGACCTTCATGTTCACCTATTTTTTCTCCATCAACAGTAATTATTGGACCTTTTTTAAGAACACCATCCGGAAAATATCTTTTTAAAAAATCCGAATGTTTTTTATCCGGGAAAAAACAAATCCCCTGACTTTCTTTCTTCCCTTCCATTTCTTTAAGACCAAACTTTTCAGCCAGTTTTTTTACTTTTTTCTTATTCATTCCTCCAACCGGAAAAAGCACATGTTTAAGCTGTTCCTGCGTTAGAGTGTAAAGGAAATAAGACTGATCTTTAATCGGATCTTTCCCCATATAAAGACTTAAGTTCCCTCTTCTTTTGCGAACCCGCGCGTAATGTCCGGTCGCGATATAATCGGCGCCAAGTTGTTTCATTCGCTTTAAAAGAAAACCAAATTTTATTTTCCTGTTACATTCTATACACGGATTTGGCGTATGACATATCCTGTATGTATCGATAAAGTAATCAACAACGTCCTTTTTAAACTGATCCTTTACGTTTAAAACGTAGAAAGGCATACCAAGGCAGTCCGCAATTCTGCGGGCCGTATTTGCCGTTTCCAACGAACAACATTTATTTTGCGGAAAATCGGAAAGTTTTTCCTCGTCAAAAGACGTAGGATCATTCCAAAAATTAAGATAGATACCAACACAATCATACCCTTTTTTCTTTAACAGCACGGCCGCAACTGAAGAATCAACTCCACCGGACATTGCCACAAGCACTTTTTTCTTTATTTTCATTGACTTATCCTTTATTTTATGCCATTATCTAACAACCTGTAGGACTTTTCATTTTCAATCATATGTCAAATTACGAAAAAGTAAACATTGACCGAAAACTTGAAAAGATATTGAAAAAAGTTAAAGAATATCTGCCCGTTTTTAATGAGGAAAAGTTTTTAAAAGCATTTAAATTCGCAGCCGAAGCGCACGAAGGTCAATTCCGAAAAGATGGGAAAACTCCTTACATAATGCATCCGCTTGAAACGGTTTTAACATTGGTAAAACTTCATGCAGACGAAGACTCGCTTATTGCGGGACTTATTCATGACGTACCTGAAGACACAGACAGAACAATGCAGGAAGTTGAGAATCTTTTTGGAGAACAAGTGGCATTTTTGGTTGATGGGATCACAAAATTATCCAAAGTTTACTACAGGCACGACATGGCCGAGAGACAGATTGAATCGTTAAAAAAACTTCTGATTCACAGCGCTCAGGATCCGAGGGTAATTTTAATAAAATTGGCTGACAGATTGCACAATATGAGTACCCTGCAATTTGTAAAACCTGAAAAAAGATTCCGTATAGCAAAAGAAACGCTCGAAATTTATGTGCCGATAGCCGGCTTACTCGGAATCGATGAAATCAAAAAAAACCTTGAAGATTATTGTTTTCAATATTTGTTTCCAAAAGATTACGAAAATATACAAAAAGTGCTTGAAGATACAAAGATAAAACAGATAAATGTTCTCGAAAAAACAATCGAGATAATTCAAAAAGAAATTGAAAAAGAAAAATTAGACGGGTTTAAAATATATGGCCGCGAAAAAAGTCCATACAGCGTATTTAAAAAAACAGTACGCAAAAACAAAAAACCGGAAGAACTTGAAGATTTATTGGCTCTAAGAATAATAGTAAATAACATAAAAGAGTGTTACCTAATCCTTGGTATCATCCACTCTATTTTCAAACCAAAGCCGGGCAGATTTAAAGATTATATCGCCGTTCCAAAATCAAACGGATATCAAAGCCTGCACACTGTTGTTTTTGGTGTACGAGGACAAACAACGGAATTCCAAATACGAACACAAGACATGCAAATTGAAGCACAATATGGAATTGCCGCTCATTATTTTTACAGAACCACACAGGACAATACTGAAGGATATAAGGAAAAACACTCAAAATGGGCACAAAAGATTCTTGAATTTCAAAAATCCAACATGGACAGCAATGACTTTATGGAATCTCTTAAACTGGATATTTTCCAGGACAGAATTTTCGTATTTACCCCGCGCGGAGATACAATTGATTTGCCACGTGGAGCTTCCGCTGTGGATCTTGCTTACAGCGTTCACACGGACGTTGGCAACAACGCCATTAAGGCGGAAATTAACGGCGCAGTTGTCCCTCTTACATACACATTGAAAACCGGGGATGTAGTTAATATAATCACTGCAAGCCAACCAACCGGACCAAACCGAGAATGGCTTATTTTTGCCAAAACAAACCTTGCCAGAAATAAAATACGCGAGGCTTTAAGGAAATCCAGTCGAATTAAAAAACTTTCGGTCGGAAGACGTCTACTTCAGAAAGTATTTGATAGAGCTGGCGTAGGGCTTGTTGAAGAAACCCCAAAAAAGAAGCTTAAAGAATTGTTGCCTCTTTGTGAAAGCGGTAGCAAGTGCAGAACAATGGAGGACATACTTATTGCTGTTGGAGAAGGATCAATCAACCCGGTTGATGTACTAAAAATAGCTTATCCGTCAAAAGGTTTAATGTCTGACAAACAAGGTTTTTTTAGAAAACTTTTTAGAATTCCAAACACAAACAAAAAACGTGTCGGACTTAAAATAAGAGCAATAGACAGAGTTGGTGCCGGCAAAGATTTGCTTACAATTTTAAGCGACCAAAATATTAATGTTATCACCTTAAAAATAAGCCCAAAAAGATTCCAAAATGTATTCACAATGACAGCAAATCTTGAAGTTGAATCTTTTGAGCAATTCACATATCTTTGCACACAACTTGAACAAGTTGATGAAATAATTGAGGTCGAAAGAAGATTCCACAAAAGGCGTGCATGGTTCTATATCCTTGCGATTGCAACAATAGCATTATGGATAGCTCACCCGATAGTTGCCTATTACATGTCGAGAGACAGCCTTCATTCCTTTGTTATTTACGGAGGAATAACAACCTTGTTCATCCTTGTTCACAGTCTTAAAAATGTTACCAAAAGAAATTTCCCGGAACTTCGTGACACAGGTGGCAGAAAATTATGGTATTTCACATTTTTTATCGGGAATTTTGCCCTCTTCACTTTAATCGCCGAACTTATATTTTTCCAAATCCACTACAACACAATAGTGGTATTCGGATTAATAGCTATTATGTACGCTTACGTCATCTCCGAATACATTCATTATCATAAAAAGGAGTCATAAATTCCAAAAAGATTCATATCTTTTTCGTAGAGCGCCTTCCCAATTACAGCACCTTTAACTCCAATATCTTTTAGTGTTTTTAAATGCTTCTCTTTGCCTATTCCGCCCGAATAATAAACCTCCAAAGAAGAAACCATCCTTAGGATTCTGTCCGGTTCGTCATAGTTCGGCCCAATTTTAGTACTTTCTTTCCAAACATCTTTATACAAAACTTGAGTAACCCCCATTCCCGGAAGCTTTTCCGCAAAATCGATTACTCTTAATGGAAAATCGGTTTTTAAATCAGTAATTACCTCGTCCCCTTTTGCCTTGATACCAACTATTATTTTATCAGGCCCATATTTTTTAATGGATTGCTTGTAAACTTCTTCAGCGGAAACACCAAGAACCACCTGATCCATCCCGCTTCCAAAACATTCCTCAATCGCTTCTATTGACCTAACACCTCCGGCGTAAATAATCGGCACGGAAATTTTTTTCCTTATTTCATTTATGATATTAACATTTTCGTCCGTACCAAACTCGGACTTATCAAGATCAACAACATAAAGTTTTCTAGCACCTTCCTTTACAAATTCTTTCGCAAAATTCAAAGGACTCTTGCCGTAGATCTCTTTTTGCTCCAAAGATCCCTTGTATAGAGCCACTATTTTACCTTTCAAAATGTACAGAGCCGGGATTATTTCCACTGGCTAATTGTTAAATCTAAAGTGCATCACATCACCATCCTGCACCACATATTCTTTTCCTTCAAGCCTCATTAAACCCTTTTCACGAACCTGAACATCTCCTCCGCAGGAAACCAAATCTTCCCATTTTATAACCTCCGCTCTAATAAATCCCTTTTCGAAATCGGTATGAATCACACCTGCCGCTTTTGGCGCGGTATCACCTTTATGAACCGTCCATGCGCGCACTTCCTTTGGCCCGGCCGTAAAATATGTAATAAGATTAAGGAGCGAATAAGACGCTTTAATAAGCTGATTAAGCCCGGTTTCTTTCATCCCCAAAGTGTCCAGATATTCCTTTGCTTCTTCATCCGAAAACCCACCAAGCTCCTCTTCCACACGAGCCGAAATCGGGATTAAAGTTGCCGATTCAGGTATATTCAATTTTGTCTTCAATGCTTTTACATCCGCGCTTCCGGCTTCATTTTCATGAACATTCGCTATATACAAAAGTGGCTTTGCCGTGAGGAAAAACAAATCGCTAACCTGAGCTTTATCTTCTTCGGAAAGAACCATATTTATAACCAACTCGCCCTGATGCAAATGAGTTTCAATTCTTTTTAACAAATCAGCATAAGCAGCCTTCTTTTTATCACCGGACTTAGCTTCACTTTCAGCTTTCTTAAGACGTTTATCGAGAGTCTGCATGTCGGCAAGAATAAGCTCGGCTTCTATTATTTCCCTGTCTTTTTGAGGATGAATCTCTCCGTGAACGTGGATCACGTCTTTATCTTCAAACACGCGCACCACCTGAGCAATAGCATCGCACTCCCTTATGTGAGAAAGAAACTGATTTCCAAGCCCTTCCCCTTCGCTCGCACCTTTAACGAGCCCTGCAATATCCACAAATTCAATAACTGCCGGAACTATTCTTTCCGGACTAACAATTTTCGCAAGTTTCTCCATTCTTTCATCAGGCACTTCCACAATTCCGACATTCGGATCAATTGTACAAAAGGGATAATTTGCCGCCTGAGCCGATTTAGACCTTGTTAATGCGTTAAACAGCGTAGACTTCCCCACGTTCGGAAGCCCTACAATTCCTATTTTAAGAGACATTAGTTTTTTGTTAATTACCTGCGCGAGTACTATATATCGTTTTTTTAATAATGTGTAGGGCGCGCATTAAAAGAAGTGCGTTAAGTACGTATATCAAGAAAATCCGTCCCGGGACGGCGATACCTCAAAATGCCAATTTGTCGCTACAAGAAAAGCAAAACAGCGTGTCGGAATCGCGGAATCGCGGAACCTCAAAACGCAAAATAAAAATCAGTCAACCCCGGGCAAGCATCTTTTGGATTTTCATCCACTCGTCAAAAACGATTTGCCCTTCCGCGGTAACAAAGTCCGCTGTCGGCGGGACATAACTTATTAGAGACCCGAATTGCGGTGCCATTATTCGGCTTATTCGCCCCTTTTCTCCGAGGCAAAAAGCAATCATCGGTGTCTTGCTTTCGGCAAGCAACCTAAGCGGAATCAGGTTGTCTTCCACAGTAACCGCCTTGGTTACTATTTTGCATATATCGGCACCCATGGCGAGCATATCACGTACAATTCCATGTAGCTCGTTCAAAGAAGGAGTGTGATCGGGATTATGATACGAAATTATCAATTTGGCTCCCTTTGGACGCACACTCACATCCATAGAAATATCGTAATCGATATAATCAACATTCAAATTTTCGTCCACCAAATCACAATCAGCAACTTTTAAAATAACCGGCTTTTGCAAAAGCCTAATAAGCGGAACAAAAGACGGACCCCAAACCTCCACAATGTCGTACTGCTTGGGCAAATCGGCCAACTTCTCCGGATTTTTTTTTACAGACGCGCAAATCATCCCTTTAAATTTGTTACAAAATCTTTTATGGTGATGGTCGAATAACTTAATCTTATAGTATGTCTTACTTTGAATTTCTTCAATACCCATACGTTATTGCCACCGGGATATTTTTGTTTTCGCTGCTATGTGCGGTTGTACTTAACATTATCATAAGGAAAATTTTTCATGGCTTCGCGAAAAAGACAAAAACCAATCTCGACAACACCATTTTGCAGATAATACAGAAAGTTTTCATCTTCATAATAGTTCTCGGGGGCGTTTATTTTGGGCTTAAAGCTCTACAACTTCCGGAAAATGTTTGGGTTTATATAGAAAGGGCCGCACAGGTTGTTTTGATTATAAAAATTTTCCAGGCCGTAACCATGCTTTCCGATTTCTTTATCCAGACTTATATCGGACGTTTTTTCAGAGGGAAAGACGGCTTTGATCTGCAATTAACCCGTCTTGTCACCAGAATAATAAATATCGCACTGTGGGTTATAGGACTAAGTATGATTTTGAACATTTTTGGGTACGATATCGGGGCGCTTATAGCCGGACTTGGAATTGGAGGTTTAGCTGTTGCTTTAGCCGCTCAGGACACGCTTGGAAATTTTTTCAGCTCGCTTTCCATTATCGCCGATAAGCCTTTTAAGGTTGGAGATACTATTAAATTCAGCACGTACGAAGGCGTTATAAAGGACATCGGTATGCGCACAACAAGAATTGAGACTTTTTTCGGGACAATTATTTCCGTGCCAAACAGCGAACTTGCAAAATCTGTTGTTGAGAACATGTCAAAAAGACAATCAAGAAGGGACGATGGAGCAATCGGGCTTGTTTACAGCTGCACAAAAGAAAAAATCGAGGAGGCTATGTCGATATTAAAGGATATTTTGAGCAAAGAAGAAAATTTAACAAAAGATTTTCGCGTTTTCTTTACGGCTTACGACCCTTACTCCCTGCGAATTGAGTACACTTATCATGTTAAAGACCCAAGAGATATGCTCGTTTTCTTAAATACAAAAAACAGGTTAAATCTTGAGATAAAAGACAGATTCGACAAAGCCGGAATAGAAATGGCATTCCCAACGCAGACGATTCAGCTTCAGAAGTAGTACAAAAAGAGCAAAAGGCCGTTTACACAGCGGCCTTTTTTTGGTATAATTATCTAATAGAAATTTTTTAAAACTAAAACAAAAAAATATGAAAAATTCTGAAAACAAACCTGAAACGCCTGAAAAACTTAAGAAAGGACCTTCTTTTCCTAAAGAAAAAGAAAGGATATTGGGAGGAACAAGAGACGCACTTGCAGCTTTTCGCGAGAAAATAAAAGAATCCATGCAGGCAAAAAAATCTGCAGAAGAAATAAAAGAAATAAAAGAAAAAAATTACAGAGTTTTTCTTGCGGAATTAAAAAAATTAAAACCTGGTAGCAAAGGCGTTGGCTTTGTAACCACTTATGGCGGAGAGTTTTCCGTTTTAAGAAAGGGGAAAGATTCTTATTACACAGTAGACGATAAAGGTAGGCAAAGTACTTTTTCCTCAAAAGACCTTTTAACAAGAGCATTGGGAATTTCTCAATTGATCCCTGCCGAAAACGTTGCTTTTGTAGATCCAATGGCACTACCTTCAGCAACAATAGAAGAGGGAAGTTTGTACGCTTCAACCATAGAAGAAATGTTAAACAATTCACCGAAAGAAAATGAATTGTTGGAACATCTTGAGTTGATTGCCAATTTACATAAAAAGAGAAAGTTAGCACACACTTATGACGTTGCTCCAAACTACAAAATAACCGTTTCGGATTCCGGAGTGGCCAAACTTAGCCAAGGGAAAAATGTAATAGCATCCTTCCCTAAGAAGAACCCAAATGAAACCGCTTCAAAATAAACAAAAATATACATGAAAAATCCAATACATTACTACACGTTAAATCTGTTCAATGAAAACAGGTTGGTATTCATGGCCGGGCCGGAAGGTCCAAAGGGAACCGAACGGAAAGAAACACGTACTAACCAAAAAGAAAATCAAAAAAATCATCCGGATGCAAAAGCTGTAAAGGCCACTTTAGAAAAGCAGTATGAATTGAAAACAAAAATTGAAAAGCAGCTTAAACATTTTCCTGGAAATGAAAATCTCAAACAAATGTTAAAAAGAACAAATGAAACAATAGCCAAATTGGAAGCAAAATTAGGGAAACCAAAACTTCCGGATATTAACGAGCCAGACTTCGGCAAACCAGAAGAACCACGAAAAAAGGGACCAATCGACGTTAACGAGCCAGACTTCGGCAAACCAGAAGAACCACAAAAAAAGGGACCTGTCGATGTTAATAGACCGGACTTTTAAAAACCAACATGGAATCATCTGAAGTTAAAAACAGGTTGAGTGAGTTGATTGCAAACTCGGTTGCGATTCAAGGTTTGCCTGTGCAAGAGCGTGAAGAGCGCGAAAAATCAATGCTTGCAGCAGACGAAGAAACAATGCTCAGATTTATCGACGTTCTTGAAGAAGAAGTAAAACAGGTCGAAAAATTAAATGAGACTCTCCAGGAAGACGCAGAAGAGATAAATAAACTAATCGCCGAAGCAAACCAGCTTGAAAAACAGGCTGAAAGAGAAATAAGAAAAAATGCCGAAGCCGTCGAGCGCGAAAAAGACGACTTAAGAGCCGAAGAACTTCTTAGGAAACTTGATGAAATAGTTATTGATTCCAAGTCACAGTAACAACCTGCGGTGTTAAGCTAACAACATTTACCCCGTTTGGCAGATCCAAATTATAAGAGCTTGTATCAAGCGTTCCTCCGGACTGACTTATGTTTGATATATCAAGTTCAATTTTCAATGAATCGCTTATTTTATCCAAATCTTCCTGCGCCCCTTCCGCGACTAAAGTTAACGAAGGCGGATCTATTGTGCTCTCCCTCTGAACCGTCTTAAATTTCTTCACTATCAAAGGCACGTTCACAGTTTTTCTTTGTGTTGTCGACCCAACGGACTCATAACTTTGAACCTCAATTGAAACGTTAATGGAGCCGTTTTCAACTTCAATACCTTCAGGCAAATCGGCAACCAAAACCGTAAAAGTTTTGTTCTCCTTTAGTCCGTCAACATTAATATCCTGCGTGCTCGCGAATTCCAAGCCTTCCAAGGCCTGCTGATCGCCTTTTGCCACAATATATGACGGATTAACATTGATTGATTTGATCCAAACCGAATCGTCGGGCGTGCCAACAACATTTGGCTTAACTCCCAAAATTTTCTGATTTTTAAACTGCGAAATTAAAACCGTCACGTCAACTTCATCTTCACCTTCATTAAACTTAATATCCGGGATTATATTTCCCTCTCCGTCGTAAGCAACCAACGGAACAGTTGCGCTTAAATCCTCACGGTTATTATCAAGTTCAATCAAAGCGGTTATCTTGGAAACACCGTCAAGGACCTCCTGAGAACCTTTTATAAGAACTTTTTCTTTTGAAATTTCGACGTTTTCAACCTGAAATCCTTCAGCCGTATTTCCTTCTATTTTATGATCAATAGACACCTCTTTCTCACTTGTTTTTTCTATTTTCACCTTAATTTCCGACGGTTCAACCTTTACCACGGCAATGTCCGAACTCCTTGAACTAACCTCTACTCTTACTGTAACTTCACCTTCTTTTTGCCCTTCAAGATCAATGAACGCGCTAAAATCATCAACCGTTAAATTCTTTATGCTTTCACGATTTCCTATTTTAAGCCTCAACGAAACTGTAGACAAATCATCGGAAACAACAAGATCATTAGCCAGGTTAAACGCCTTAACCGGAATCTTTTCCGGGAAAGTATAAAAAGTGTTTTCAGTTCCAACAACAAGAAACCAGAATATCATTGCCGACATAACCGCAAGAATTTTTAGCTCCCAATTTGCCAAAAATTTCTTCATAACGATTTCCTGTTAAAAATTCTCTTCATTTTGCCATTTTTTGGTTTGTAAAACTCTTCCAAAAATTTCTGCAATCTTTCCGGCGTAATATTTTTTTCAAGTCTTCCGTCATGAGCATAAGAAATAGTCCCCTTCTCTTCCGAAACAACAATCACATGAGCATCCGTATTCTCGGCAAGCCCAAGCGCCGCCTTGTGCCGTGTTCCAAGCGCATGATCGGTGGTTTTGTAAGAATGAGGGAGTACACAAGCCGCTGCAACAATCTTTTCACCTTTAATAATAATTGCTCCATCATGCAAAGGTGACTTTGGAAAGAATATATTCAAAAGAAGTTCTTTTGTAATTTTACCATTAATTGGAACGCCCGTTTCCGCATATTCAAAAAGGGAGACTTCATCATGAAGAACTATCAAGGCTCCTATTTTATTTTCAGCCATAATAACACTGGCCTCAACAAGATTGCTTATAAGTATGTTGGATGAGCGAACCTCTGTACTCGTAAAAATCCTTGTCTGCCCAAGCTTCTCAAGCCCTCTGCGAAGTTCCTGTTGGAAAATAACCGGTATCGCAACAAGTATAAGCGTAAGGAATCTGTCCAAAAGCCATCCTGTGGCTACAAGTTGCAGGATATTACTCAAGACAAAAATGAACGCAAGGATTGTAAGTCCAATTATAATATGAACAGCTCTGCTTCCTCTTAAAAGTACAAAAAGATAGTAAAAAACGATTGAAACAAGGAGTATATCAATGATTACCTGCGGCCAAGAAAACTGCATCAACAAAAGATTCTCCCAAAACGCACCAACTTCACGGGAGATAAAAAGAATAAAGTCCGCCAAAGCTTTATTTATAAAATCCATAAACTAAACCCTACTATTGTTAGCAGGGCTAAGTTTACAACTATGCTTGATTTCGGGCAAGTCTGCTTCCCATAAAAAGAGCAAAAATCGCCGCAAACAGGTAAATCACTTCTCCGGGACCTGAACTTGCAAGCTCCTTGTCGGTCGCCGTGATATTTGCAGAGGTAGTAGTTAAAGCCTGTTCCTGTGTTAAAACAACAACCTCGCTTCCACTATAATCAATTATGTCGAAATCTTCGTCGGCGGCAGGCAGAAGGTCGGTATCTTCAATTGGATCTGTAACTATCTCTTCCTGCGTATCTTCAACAACCGGCGCAACTTCTTCTTCAAGCAAAGTTTCGTCTACTACTACTTCCTCTTCAGTGTCTTCAACAACCGGCACAGTTGTATCCGTTGTATCAACTGTATCTGTAGCCACCGCGTCAATCATACAATCTTTATCTAAAGCTTCAGATTCTTCACCAACACATACTTTTCCCGTCATAAACGGATAAAGAGAACAATTGTAGTTGTAAACTCCCGGGTCATTAAAAGTGAAACTAAAAGTATCACCAAGGGACATCAATGAACTTGCAAAGGCTTTTCCCTGTGCAGATGTATCTGCAGGGTCATAAGAAGACACAGTGTGCTGAACATCAGCATTGCCTTCAGATTCATCATGAAGCCAGCTAACCGTAGCTTCAGGTTCTATGCGAACTATATCCGGATCAAAAGCAAAATCCTGAATGCGCACAAGAACTGTATCGGTATCAATAAGCTCGGCCTTTAGATCTTTTGCCGGCATTTGAACCCAATAAGCAAGCCCTGTAATAAGGGTTACAAGCACAACCGAAATGGCTGTATTTATTTTTGTTTTATTATCCATGTTTTTTTTGATTATTTATTTTTATAAATCGTATAATAATACCATAAATTAGCCTTTTTCTAAAGCCACACAAGTGGACATTCGGTATATTTTGATGTATAATAATACAAGTAATTTAGAAGAAAAATATGCATATAAAAACAAAAGACGGCGAAAAGTATCAACTACCCGAAAACATTTTCATTCTGCCAATAAAAGAAATTGTGCTTTTTCCAACAATGGTTGTTTCGGTTTATGTAAAAAATCCCGATTATTTAAGTGTTCTTGAGGAAAAAATGCAGAACGAGGAATTAATTGGGCTGACAACATACAAAAATGCGGAAAAACCTGTCCCTCCAACCGACAATCTATATAAGGTTGGCACGGCATGTAAAGTTTTGCAGGTAATTAAAGGTCATTCCGGCGACGCTATGCTCCTTGTTGAAGGAATAACGCGTTTTGAAATTTCAAAATACACACAGGAAATTCCGTATTTAAAAGCAAACATAAAAGAACTGATCCCGACTCTTGAAAAATCCGAAGAAGGAGACGCTTTGGCAATGGAGATGAAACAACAACTGGAAATAAGTTCCTCACTTGGAAAGCCATTGGCCGATGATATTTTAATAAATCTGCAGAATATAAATGATTACGAAGAACTAACGAATCTTGCGTGCTCATATTTAACTCTTCCGATTCCGGAGAAACAGTTCATGCTGGAAATGAGCGATACAATAAACCGCATGCGTCAGACCGTCAGACAACTTTCAAGAGAAATGCGTCTGCTTCAGGTGCGCGGGAAAATTCATTCCGAAGTTGAAAGAGAAATGAACAAAAATGAAAAAGATTTCTTGTTAAGACAGGAACTTAAGGCCATTCAAAAAGAACTCGGAGAAGGAGATGACGAGGGTAAAATGGCTGAACTAAAAGAAATAAAACATCTTGAAAATGAAATAAAAAAGGCGAAAATGCCTGAAGAAATTGAGAAAATCGCCATGGATGAACTTAAAAGATTAAAGAGAATTTATCCGATTTCACCTGAATACGAAGTTGTTCACACATACATTGAATGGCTTTATTCAATGCCTTGGGACAAGAGCAGTAAAACAAAAATAGACATCAAGAAGGCAAGAAAAATTTTGGACGAAGATCATTATGGACTTGAACAAATAAAAGAAAGAATTTTGGAATATTTGGCGATTTGCCAGATGCAGGAAAAACCGGGAGCAACAATAATGTGTTTTGTTGGGCCTCCGGGAGTTGGAAAATCTTCACTTGGAAGAAGTATAGCGCGCTCTTTGGGTCGCAAATTCGTGCAAATGTCTCTTGGCGGTATGCACGACGAATCCGAAATACGCGGACACAGACGCACTTATGTAGGTGCGATGCCGGGAAATATAATTCAACAGTTAAAACGTGCCGGTGAAAAAAATCCTGTAATAATGTTGGATGAAATTGATAAACTTGGAATCGGAAATTTCCAGGGAGATCCCGCTTCCGCTCTAATAGAAGTCTTGGATCCGGAACTTAATTTTGCCTTTAACGACCACTATCTGGATGTGCCTTTTGACCTTTCAAACACATTTTTTATAACGACAGCGAATATTTTGGATCCTATTCCACCCGCTCTTTTGGACAGAATGGAGATAATAGAGCTACCGGGATATATAGAAGAAGAGAAAATTCAGATCGCAAAAAAATATCTTTTACCTAAACAATTAAAATTCAACGGGCTTGAGAAGAATCCGTTTACTTTGGACGAGGAAGCTATCGCCTACATAATAAGAAGATACACGCGTGAGGCGGGTCTGCGTGATTTGGAGCGTGAAATCGGGAAAATATGCAGAAAAATAGCAAAGAAAATGATCGAAGAAGGCAAGAAAATTACAAAAATCACAAAGAAAGACATCCCGAAATTGCTTGGAGTTGAGCAGTTTTACGAAGATATGAAACAGGAAAAAGATATGGCCGGAATCGCAACCGGACTTGCGTGGACACAGGCGGGAGGAGAAATAATTTTTATAGAAGCCACAAAAATGCCGGGACAAAATCAACTTATTTTAACAGGACATTTAGGCGAGATAATGCAGGAATCCGCAAAAGCGGCTTTAAGTTTTTTAAGAAGCAATGCGAAAAAATACGGTATTAAAGACAGTGCTTTTGATAAAACCGACATACATATTCACGTTCCGGAAGGGGCAACTCCAAAAGACGGACCGTCCGCGGGGATAACCATTGGGACGGCTTTACTTTCCCTTTTTACAGGCAAAAAAATACGCCGCGATGTCGCAATGACGGGCGAAATAACGCTTCAGGGAAGGATTCTTCCGATCGGCGGACTTAAAGAAAAGGTTTTAGCGGCAAGAAGATCCGGAATAAAAACAATTATAGTTCCGCAAGACAACGAGAAAGATATAAAAGAAATCCCGGAACATTTGATAAAGGGAATCGAATTTGTTTACGCAAAAACGCTGGATGACGCCATAAAGGTGGCGTTGAAGGATTAGTTTAGTTTCCGCCCTCCCAAGTAAGCTTCTTTTACAATCGAATCGTAGTCGGATTCGTGGGTAAGTTTTCTTATTATTTCGTCGGGTTTTTCGCCGGAAACAACTTTGATATCCAAAACAAGAAAGTCCGCCGATTTTCCTTTTTTAAAATTGCCGGTTTCATCGCCGTACCCGAGTACTTCCGCGCCCGCTAAAGTGGCGTAGTAAAGAGCGGAAACGGGACTTACATTCGGCGAATTACGCAAGCCATTATGGCCGCTTCCGTGAACATTCAAAAAACATCGCATAACGTCCAGCATGGAAGTCTTTGGGCCCGCGCCAACGTCCGTTGCAAGCGCGAAAGGAATGCCAAATTTAATTATTTTATCAAGCGGCATTGTTCCGCTTTTTAAAGCCTCGTTCGAGGTTGGGCAATGCGCTATTTTTGTACCTGTTTTCTTTAAAGTTTCAAGCTCGTCATCATCGCAATGAACAGCGTGTCCGACTATTGTTTTTGGCCCAAGTAAGCCGGCTTTATAGTAAACATCCGTGTAATTTTTTGCATCCGGAAAAAGCTCTTTAACCCACGCAATTTCATCTTTATTTTCGCTTAAATGAGTCTGTATAAAACAATCGTATTTATGCGCTATTTCAGCCGCTTTTTTCATACTTTCAAAAGAGCATGAAGGCGCAAAACGCGGCGTAACCACATGCTTATCCCCATATTTTTTGCACAATCTTTCCGTAATTTCCAAAGATTCTTCCGTTGTTTCGCTAAGATTTTCCGGCGAATTCGCGTCCATAATCACCTTACCCAAGCGCCCGCGAATCGGCATCAAGTCAATCATTTCGCAAACCGCGCTTTCATGAATAGTTCCGTAAATTCCCGCCGTCAAAGTGCCGTGCTTTATCAAATCACGGTAAAACCTCTCGGCTATATCTTTTACATGCCCCAAATCGGCACATTTTGCCTCTTCCGGCCAAATATAATCCTTTAACCATGGCAAGAGCTCGTTTCCGCTAAAAGTTCCTCTAACGTCAAACTGTGGCAAATGCGTATGAATGTCCACAAATGCCGGGATAATAAGCAAGTTTCCTTCAAAATCCCCTTCCGCGGCATCGCCCAAATCCCCCACCGCCTCTATCCGCCCGTTATCATCAACATCCAAAAAACCGCTTTGGAAAAACTCGATATCGTTTCTGTTTATCGGATTTAAAATCGCTCCACGGTATCTTTTCCCCATGCCAAAAAAAGTTATAAAGACTTGTACCGAAATTATACACGTTTAAGCATTTGCTGTCAGCGAGCTTATAATAGGCATGAAATCAAACGATTTTATGAGCTCGTAAACTTTATCTCTATAAATTTTGTTCGACTCGTTTATTTTGTCTTCAACTTCGCCCGGAGGAATAGTCTCGCCATCTTTTTTGCCTGAAATAACCGCAAGCACATCACCCTGCCACTCATTAAGAAGGGCAATCAATTCTTCTATTACAGACTTTATTTTGTAATTTGGAGTCTCATCACAAAGTTGTTCAAATTTCTCAAGCATCCAAGGCGCTCTTATTCCTTCCGGATTATTTAAAATTCCATCCAAAGTTTCGGCAAACACCCTATGAACCTTTTGGCATTTGAGAGCTTCCTGAGCCACATTTGCATACTTTATAACTTCGCTGTGAACGGTCTTTATTTCTGAGTTTTCAACCCTTCCCAAAGCTATATATTTATTGAGCTTGTAAACTATACGAAGATTGGAAAGAACAGCCTCCGCCCATTCCCTAAAAGGTGTAGGTGTTCCTTTGTTATCCTCAAGAGCTTTTAAACCAAACGTCATTCCGCGCGGAACATTTCCGCTTTCGTCATACAGATCAACGTTAGCTTTTTTGGCACCACTTTTTATGCTTTCAGCCGACGTAAAATTCTCTTCAAAAGGTTTAAAATAAACTTTACCAAAAACGAAATCCGAAGAAACACGCGCTTTATCGAAAGTGATTTCCATCGACTCCCGCATCCTTTGCAAAAGATCAAGATCCGAACCTGTATGATTCATAATGCTAAAAATCGCGGCGGCACGTTTTTGTAGATCATTAAAAGACCCCACAAGCCTTGCCGAAGTACTACTCGGATTTATTCGATCAATCTGTTCATCTTTTAAAGTCTTTGCAGTTTCAAGACGCTCGTGCGCTTTTTTCTTGTGCTCGTTAACATCCGGTTTTAAAAGCTCCTCCAATTCAGCTATAAGGCTTTTTACTTCCTCCCTTTTTTCCTGTGGCATCCCCTTCCAGTTTTGAAGAGTCGCGATTATGTTTTGAACCTTATACCGCATTTGCTCAAGAGTTTTAACCTCCCCAAGATTACAATCCGTATATTGCTGAACCATATGCTCCTGAGACCTTATCGCCGAGTAAATGTCGGGATGGTAGTTGTTTATTTTCTGCTTTTCCGGAACGCGCGATATTAAAATTCCGTGAAATTCCGGATCGGTAATTGCAAAAATTCTATTACTCTGAACCTTGTGGGCGTTTCCCTCGGACTTAAAAGAAATAGGCTGTAGCGTAGACAAAAGCCTTCTTAGAAGAGGGTAATACGGCATTCTTTCCATTGCCCCCTGAACAGTATTTCTTGGTTTCTTAAATTTTATATCAAACAAATGCTCAAAAAGAGCATCCGGGAAAAGCCCCGGGCGAATAGGCAAAAGTTCGTAAAAGCATTTAATATCCTCGTCATTTTGATAACCGGCCGGTTTTATGTAGGGCTGAGCCGAATATGTATCAAGCGCCATTCTTTCACATGTCCCCAGCGAACCCGTCAAAGAAGACCCCGTTGAAATATTTAAGTGCTTCATTGCCTCCGGATTTTTTAATATCGCATCAAACTGTTCATATAAAACCCTTTCCTCAAAATCAAGAAAAGAGACCTCCTCCTTTACCGACTTTAAGCATCCCTTAACCGCCCCATCTTCATTGGGCAAGTTAGGAGTTCCATTTTCTGTCTCCGTCCCGTTATTCAAATTGTCCGGATCTTTTGGCATGAAAGCAAAATTAGAAAAGAAGGGTTTAATTTTAGAACAATTTGTACTGTTTTGTCAATCCGTAGCTGGATATAAAGATAAATCATGCTAGAATAGGCATGCAAAATAACCACAATCAAAATGTCATTAAAAGAGAAGGTTCAGGAAGATCTAACAACCGCCATGAAGGCCAGAGAAGAACTTAAAGTAAGCGCTCTTCGTATGCTAAAAGCGGACATCATGAAACTTGAGGTTTCCGGAGCAAAAAAAGAAGCAACGGACGAGGATATAATCAGCATAATTCAAAAACAGGTTAAACAAAGAAAAGATTCCGAAGAACAATTCAGGGCTGGTGGAAGAGCGGAAATGGCTGACAAAGAAGCTGCGGAATCAAAAATTCTTGAAAGCTACCTACCTGAACAAATGAGTGAAGAAGAAGTGCGGGAGATTGTAAAAGCCGCAATTCAGGAAACCGGAGCTACTTCAAAAGCGGACATGGGCAAAGTTATGGGCGCCGTTATGCCAAAAGTAAAAGGGAAAGCGGACGGGAAAATAATAAACAAAATAGTTATGGAACTTCTTCCGTAATTATTTATTTAACGAACAAAATTGTTCCGGCTACATTTGGTTCGCCCTTGGCTCCAATGCTTGTAATTGCCTTATTCAAAGTTTTACCGGTAGCGGAGATGTCACTTACAAAAACATTTATTTTCTGACCGGAATCAACATTTTTTAATATACCCTGAAGCATAACGGGAAGCCTGTCTTCTATGGAAACTTCATCCGCAGAAACCTCAATTAAAAGCCGACTTGGTGAAATCCAAATATAATTACTGCTTGTAAGCTCATGGCCGTTTATAAGCAACTTTGTATCCTGAATACTGTACTCATTGGTGGCTCCTTCGAATTCAAAAAGAAACGAGCTTATGCTCATTTTTTCATTTTCAGCTTCCAAAATCAAACTTGTAAGAGTAATAAGCTGTCCATCTACGGACACATCACTGCTTTTGGTTACATAGTCGATTAAAAGCGCCCCCGGCACTTGATCCTCTTTTGGCTCTTCAACCTGCAAAATAACCTCCGACTTAGACCCAAATAAAAGCGCGCCCTTAAAGAAATTTGCCTTTGGAGCGTATAAAACAAGTGCTATTACAGCCAAAACTCCTACAAGTAATATGATGTTTAAAACAACACTTGGGGTAAACCTTGTATGCTTTTTTTGAGGAATTTCTGTTTCCATGCATAGGTATTATACAACATTTTAATATTTTTGTAAACACAGTGGGGTACATTTTCTTGAATAAAAGGTGCAGCTAAAGTACATTTGTCTAGAAACGAACGTTAAGCGAGTCTCATTATTAAAAAAATCAGTATGATTGTTTCAATAAGCAGAATAGGACAATACGTCGACAAAGAAGTTACAGTTAGGGGCTGGATGTACAACAAAAGAGGAAGCGGAAAAATCCACTTTTTACAGCTTAGAGACGGCACCGGAATGATTCAGGCAATTGCCGTTAAAGACCAGGTCTCCGACGAAGTTTTTGAAAAAGGTGAAAAACTTACAATGGAATCGGCTTTGGCTGTAACCGGAACCGTAACAAAACACCCAAAATTCGAGGATGTTTACGAGCTTCAGGTAAAAGACATCGAAATTATTTATTTAAATACCGAGGAATACCCAATTTCAAAGAAAGATCATGGGCCGGACTTCCTTTTGAACAACAGGCATTTATGGCTTAGATCAAGCAAACAGTGGGCAATTCAGCGCGTTAGAAACACAATTATTAACGCGACTTACGAATATTTAAACAATAACGATTTCATTAAGATTGATTCTCCTATTCTTACGCCGAATGCGTGCGAAGGGACAACAGAACTTTTTGAAATGGATTATTTTGACGAAGGCAAGGCTTATTTGAGCCAATCAGGACAGTTATATATAGAAGCTGCAATTTACAGCGTTGGAAGATGTTTCGATTTTGGACCTGTATTTAGAGCGGAAAAATCTAAGACACGCCGTCATTTAACCGAATTCTGGATGATGGACGCCGAAGCCGCGTTTGTTGAGCACGAAGAAAATATGAAAATTCAGGAAGGGCTGGTTACTTTTATAGTTGAGAAGGTTCTCGAAAAAAACCTTAAAGAGCTTGAAATTCTTGAAAGAGACATTGAGCCTTTAAAGAAAATTAAACCGCCTTTTATTAGAAAAACCCACGCGGAAGTTATTAAAGAGCTTCGCGAAATGGGCTCTGACATAGGCGAAAATGACGATCTTGGAGCTGACGATGAAACAATTCTCACACAAAAGTACGACAAGCCGATTTTTGTTGAAAAATATCCTGCCGAGGTTAAGGCTTTTTACATGAAACGTGACCCGGAAAATCCAAAAGTTGCTCTTTGCGCAGACCTTCTTGCGCCTGAAGGCTACGGCGAAGTTATAGGCGGAAGCCAGCGTGAAGACAATTACGACGTGCTTGTAGCGCGTATTAAAGAACACAATTTACCTATAGAAGCGTTTAGCTGGTATCTTGATTTGCGAAAATTCGGATCCGTTCCTCACAGCGGATTTGGATATGGGCTGGAAAGACTAACCGCATGGATTTGCGGCGCAAAGCACATACGCGAAACAATTCCGTTCCCAAGAATGATAAGCAGACTTACGCCGTAAACAAAGCAATCCAGTCTACTCTTGACAAAATTGTACAAAAAGGTTATTGTACACTCCTTTTGTATTTTTAATAAAACTATTATGGAAAACGGAAGTTCAGAAACTCCAACAAAAAAACTATCCCTTGCAGAGTTGGCACAAGCAGCTATAAAAGCGGCTAAAGATGGTGATGCTAAGAAAAAACAGAAAGAACAGACACAAGAAGCTAAAAGAGTAGAGGGTCTTTTAAACAGACTAAAAGAAATTGATTCTGAATTTGAGGAAGTAGAAAAAGTAATTAAAGGTGTAAGTAATCAATTACGCGAACAAGTACGTGCAACACTTAAGGGAGACACAGATGTTTTAGCAAACGAAGGAAATAATATATTAAATGACGAAGGTGTACAACTGGTCCATATTAAAGAATTGACCAATGAAGTTTCAGGGATCAACTCATGGGACGCTCTCAACGACATTGTAAAAGAAGCCATTGATAGAGGATGGTTTGAAGACAGACCAAGAAACGCAAAAGGAAACATTAATCTTGAAACATTAATTTTCCCTGACCATAAAAATCCGGAACTTAAAAGAGCGATGGCTAACCTTAAAAGAGCAATAAGCTCTAAAGTAAGTGAAATGGTTAGATCACGACAAGAAAAAGGAAAAGGAAAGAAGGAACAATAGCTGTTAAACAATTTTTCTTCTTATTGTCGGAGCGATGTGCGTCCAGATGACGTAAGTAATTGTTCCGCACATCTCTGCGATTTCCCGTGCTGAGTTTTCGCGCGCCGAATCCGCCCCAATCACTTCAACGCTATCCCACTTTTTAGCGTTTTTTGCCTTGGAAAGATCTATCATTGTTAGATTCATGCAAACTCTTCCAACTATTTTACACGCTGTTTTACCGTGATAAATTACGCCTTTGTTACTAAGCTCCCTATCAATACCTTCGTAATATCCGGCCGGGACAATCCCGATTTTCATATCTTTTGTAGCCTTAAAAGTGCATCCGTAACTCACGCATTCACCTTTTTTTAAATTTTTAATATCGATTATCGTGGATTTAAAAGTTAAAACAGGCTTTAGTTTTTTGTAGTCTTTAAAAGGAGAATCGCCGTAAAGCCCAAGACCCATGCGAATCATGTTAAATTCACTTCCGAAAATTTTCCCGGCTCCCGCAGTTGCAGAAACATGCCTCCACTTAATTTCAAATCCGTATTTTTTAGCTACCAAAAGAGCTTTTTTAAATACACCAACTTGTTTTTTGGTAAACACGTCCGATTTTAAATTATCGGCATCGGCAAGATGAGTACAAATCCCCTCAAGGTTCAATTTCTTATATTTTTTAATCAATACAAGAGCTTCTTCAAGCTCATTTACAGGTATACCCTGACGATGCATCCCGGTATCAACCTTTAAATGAATTGTGATTTTTTTGCGCAAATTCCCAAGCGCCTCAATTGTTTCTTTATCCAAAACAGTAATGGCAATGCCGCTAAATTTCATATTTTTATAATTGTCCGGATGAGTATAACCAATTATAAGAAGCGGTGTTTTTATGCCGATTTTCTTAAGTTCAAGCGCCTCGTAATAGCTATCAACAACAAGGTACGGAGCATTTAATCCGTCACAAATTTGCGCGATTTCATTAATACCGTGACCGTAAGCATTGCTCTTTAAAACAGGACAAATTCTGGACTCCGGATGGAGCTTCTTAAAATACTCAAAATTATTGCGCAAAGCTAAGCCATTAAGCTCAACGACATTCAAAACCCTAAGCTTTTTGCTGGCTCTCCTTCTTGCCTGCTGAATTTTATAGATTAGTTTTTCAATCATATTTCACGGCGCCAAATATTTTTAAAACCCCATTCGTCCCACTGCCAAACCGCAACAGACTCACCTGAATCGCCCCAATTCCCCCAACTATATGGTCTTTCCAAAACCATTATCTCATTTTTCCCATCTTCATCAAAATCACCCAGTTTTGTCTTAACATTAATATACGGCAAATTCGATGAATGCCAAAGTGCTTTCAACCCATCATCCCATTTATATAAAAACAAATGCTGCTTATATGAACGATCATTTTTATCAATCCAAAAAGGTAATGACGGCCCGTAATTGCCCCTTTTCCAGAGATACAAGGCAAGCTCGTTTTCGCCATTGTTTGTAAAATCACCGACTAAAATTTCACGAATATCCCACGAGTGATCTGTTTCAAGAAGCAAAACACTGTCCGCATAAACACGAACAACTCCATAATGAAGCGTTATTTTCTCATCAAAACCATCTTCGTTTAGATCCGCAAAAACAATCTCATCTTCTCTTGAAGTAGCCAAAAAGAGGAGGGCAAAAAGCCCTCCTCCCACTAAAATTTTTACAATTACTCCCAGATTTTTAAGAATGTCTGCCATGCCGGTCGGTCAGGTTTTGTTCCTTCGCCCCACAAAATCTCATCTCTCCATTTTTCGTCCGTTAATCTGTCCGCCATCGGCCATGAAAATTCATAGTATGAATAAACTCCGCCTCGTCCAACATGTAGTTCACCATCAATCGGGAACACCACATAAATTGGTTCAACATAGCCGGTTCCGACCTCAAGAACACAACAGTTTGGATTTGTAGCCACATCCGCAATAAGCGGCGCAGGATTGTCATTTAGCAAATTGCCTTTTTCCTTTTCTGCATCAGTAAATGTTTCATTCCAAAAATGCTCAAGAGAACCTCCGTAAGCTTTTATAAATTCATAATCTTCCTCTGTAAGCGCTGTATTTTCAAGCTCTTTAACGGAAATATCGCGAAGACCAATTAACATTTCTTCAAGTTTTGTAAGCTGTTCTTCGTTTGCCGCGCTCAATATTTCCCTGTCTTTAAGACCGTCGGCAGTTAACTTTGTTAGAGAAGCAAGTCTTGCGTAAAGTTCCGGATTTGGCTCTACGTAGCCACGATCATCCTTTTCTTCTATCAACGGACCTCCGCCCATCTCTGCGTAAACCTGTTTTGCGTAAAGAATTGTGTCGTGTTTAAGCTCAGCCCAACTTCCAAGATATGTATTTAATTCTTTTTTCTTCCACTCCTCAGACTGCATGAACATTGGATATCCTTCGCCGTATTCAGGAAGAAGACTATTCAAAGTATGCATCCATCCCCAGTAAAGGTTTGTGGTCCACTGAGACTGTGGTAATTTGCTCATTCCATCCTGAAGTTTCTTCATGTTTTCAGGATATTTTTCATAACCGGTTTCGCCCATTTCATCAAGAATTTTGTAAGCGATTTTTGATCCCATGGCTGCCGGGATATCAAGCCCGCTTGGGAGCATTCTTGAATCTTCTTTTGGACAATCCATAGATCCGTCCAAATTTCCCACTTCTCTGCAAATTAATTTCTGGAAAACATAAGCGTCGATTGTGAATCTCTGACCCATGAATCTAAATCCTTTAATCTCTTCCGTTCTTTCCTCAACCCCTTCTCCCGGAGCAAGAATTGTTCCAAGCACAGGCATTGAATTTACACCCGGATCGCGAAGATCCATTGCCGCTTCCATAAACTTATCAAGACCACCTTCATTTTCAAGAAGAGTAGCTACTGTAAAATCTTCACCGTAAGCGCTTTTTGCAACAGGGACATAATCCAAATAAACAAGATCGTCAGGCTCGCCAACAAAAAATCCGATAGGTTCATAAAGTCTTCTCCAATCGTTTCTTGCATCATCACTATTTTTTAGAGCTTCAACCATCAAAATCGCAGAGCGCGTTTCGTCTACTTCCTTAAGCCTAAAAGTCATTCTTCCGTAATACATTAAAGCCTTAAAATATCTGCTTAATTGCTCACTTTTTGTGTAATGACCTCTTGGAATATATTGAGAAAAATCTTCCAAATAGAAGGGTTCGCCCATTACGTTTGAAGGCCCCATTCCCTCATGCGCCTCCATAAGCCCGATATCGTCCGCAACCGCCTGCGCAACAAATTCCGGAATTTTTGCGTTCTTTTCGTCAAGAATTTTCATTCCAACGCTAAAGTAAGCCACATTTCTTCTTGCGGCATTTTCCCAGTCAGTTCCTTTTAAAGTCTCATACTGCTTTAGAGAAAGTTCCTGCATACTCTTTGAAACATCATACGCAAGATCATAAAGTTGATCTTCTTCAAGACTCTTTAGAAGGAAATTAAAATACAAATGATATGTATGAAGTACCGAATCCGTAGTTACAAAACTCGGAATATACTCGTATCTGTTGTCTTCATAAATTGAAAAATATTCGTCATACCAGCCGTCCGTAACAACAAATCCGTTCTCGGCAAGATATTCATTCGCGCTATCCGGAACATTTAATATGTCCGTTCGTTCAACGTTTCCAAGGTCGCTATCAATTGAATATTCAGCAACTTTTGGAGTAAAACTAACTGTGTTGTCCTGCCAAACCGCAAACGAATCAGCCTGTGCTGTTTGAGTTTCATCGGTTGTTTCTTCCTGCTGTTCCTGCTGATCCTGTGGCTCATCGGCCTCTTGCGAAGCAGGTCCGCATCCGCTTAAAGACAGCATGAACATTGTCGCCATCAACATAAGCGAAATAAATTTTTTCATAACTCAAGTTTGTTAAATATATATATAAATAACTGACTATTTTTTAACGGCCAAAGTACCTTTTTTAGCGTTAAGATACAATCCAACGCCAATTGCAGCTGCAGCTATAACCGCAAGTCCAATCCAGCTTTGAATAACCGAAAACACAAGGGACGCAACCACTGTAAGAATAAGCGTCACGGTAAAAGTTATGGCTCCAAGAGCGCTCTTTCCAAGCTTGCCGATAACCGGTATAAGCTCCATAACAACGCTTAAAGGTTTCAATATAAGGCTAAGACCAAGCCACATAAGAAGGAATGATCCGATTCTTCCAAACCAGCCGGAAGAACTGTATTCGCCCCTTAAAACAGCCTTGGAGTCACCGTTTGAACCTTTAAATATTCTGTAAAGTTTGCCTTCGTTTTCACCATGATGAGATTCTATCATCCCATTGGATAATTTTCCAAAAACAGTCATTTTTTTGCCTACCGGAAGAACCGAGTAAGTATACCTTAAATCACCTACCTGCGGACTTTCAAACGAGCCTCTGCCATCAAAAATATAATCATTATCTTTATCCGATGAAATTTTTATAGTTCCATAAATGTTAACCATGTCACTTTTTAGATCAAGATCATCCAAAGAAGGGAAGCTAACACTGTCCGTATTTATTTCGTAATCACCTATTTTAACACCGTCGGCAACAAACCTTTTACTGTAATTTGGCTGTGCCGGATTTTCATGCCCGCGTGGCTGATTAAATTCCGAACTGTTCTCGACATCTTCCACCCACTCGGTTGAATAAGTATAAAATTCGGTATCTTCAGTAGATTCCTCTTCTTCAACCCATGAATACATTTCAACTTTTCTGTGCAAAACTGCATAATCACCCGGTTTTACATACAAATCATCACCAATCTGCTGAGAAGCTTTCATCTCCCCGGTAAAATAAACAAATTGATCTTCATCTCCGGCTGCCTGAGAAACTTCCACCGCTTTATTTGCAACTTTACTGTAATCCGTTCTTCCTTCAACCTTATAAAGCACAACAAATGAACCGATAAAAACAAGCACACCAATAAGAATCCCGCTTATGGATCCAATTAATTTGTCTCCAAAGTTTTGTGGTTGGGGTTGAGCCATGATGAAAAATTAGTAATACTTCACGAGAGAATGTATCACATTTTTCCGCTAGATCAAATCAACAAGCATTCCGTATTTTATACCGTTTTCACCAAGGATATAACGCAGGTTTTGCATAGGTCTTCCAAGTGCCCTTGTAGCCCAAATCGAAGTTGGTTTAACAATTTGTGTGCCGTCAAAAAATCCAAATATTTTTGAATCCGGATATCTTTGCATTACAGCCATAAACTCCGCGGACAAAGCCTCCGCCTTTTTCTCAGCCAAATTTGGCATTTCGCCCTTACACAAAAAATCTTCTCTGTAATATTTTTTACAACGAGGGGTCCAATTCTGCTGCTTTTTAAGTCGATCAAATTCTTCTTCGGTAGTTTTTCTCATATAACTTATTATTTCTTCAGTAGTACGATTTTTTTTCATATATTCAACAAAGTCTTCTTCAGTATACCCCAGAATCTCACCATTTTTTGGACTCTCGTCGGCATCAATCATAAAATAAGGAATCCTTTTTGAAGCGGCGTATTGTTGCGCAACAAGATGCTCTTTGTGAGTTTGAATCGCATGCCATTTATTCTGAAGATCCTGAGGGACTTCACGTTCATCAAAAAGTACGGCCCAAACAAGTTCACGTGTTGATGCTTCTAAATCAAACAATTGATTTGTTCCTCCAACTATGCGACCAGGCTTAAAATTAGCCAAAACCTGCCTCATCCTATCACCGCTTTCAAGGTCTTCGTTAAACGTTCCGACGATCAATATTTTTTCATCAAACTCTTTCATAAAAAGACACATAATTTTAACCAGAATACATTTATACATCCTTTGTGGGTTTTTGTCAACCCCTGGTATACAAACAGTAGCGCAGCTCAAAATATATGGAGACGTAAAAAAACAAGTGGCCGACAAAACAGCCAGTGCGCTTGAAAAAGTAAAAAGTGGTGCCGCGAGGCGGAATTGAACCACCGACACGAGGATTTTCAATCCTCTGCTCTACCACTGAGCTACCGCGGCATATTTGTTTATACGAGGGCTAGTATACTTTGCAGATCTATCCAGATCAAGAAAATTTACTTATCTCTATCCTTAAAGGCATCATTAACCTGATTTTGAACTTGCGCCAGAATCATTTCTTCCAGAGGCACACTAAAGCTACCGCTTTTAGTACGAGGGATTTCTTCACCAAATTTTTCCCTTTCAAGCTGTTCGATTTTTGTGGCCAATAATTTTTTCTGCCTTTCGGTTTCTTCAATTTCCTTTCTATAGACATCAATATTTAACGATCTTTCAAGCCCAGCCCCGGCCAATTTTTGTCTAATATCAAAAACCCTTTTTTCATGAGTACATAATTCTCCGTATAAAGAAGCAAGGTCATTGGCAAAGCCTCCGGTATCAGATTCCATTCTTCCTTTCGCGTCGTTCATATCCAATCAGAAATTAAAATAATGTTTGTTCGCTTGAAATAAACACTTCCGCTTCTTCTCTCGTCCACTTTTTTATATCTTTTAAATCGTTTTCACCAACCGCGTCCCCGCGATTTTCCTTTATCTTGATAATTTTTTCAAGCTGTTTTTTTGAAACCAAAACATGCTTTTTTGCCAAATCAATATTTTTTTTGTTTTTCTCACCAAACATTATGTACTTTCCACAGTGCTCACAATCAACGCGTATCATTTCCGAATCGGGCATCCATCCAAGCAAACCATTGGCTTTTTTATGACAATTTTTACAATAATAACCGTCCCCCAGTTTTTTAACTTCCGCCAAAACTTTAGCCGAAGCATTCTCCGAAACCGATTTTGGAATTTTCTTTGACTCTTTAACCGCAAGCTCATCAACACGCTGATTCATTTTGTTATCCGCGTGCCCCTTTACCCAATTCCAATCAAGTTTAACGTTTTTTAATTTAGCCATAACTTCATCAAATTCTTCCCATAAATCCAAATTCGTTTTCCTTTTCCAACCCTTTTTTATGCTGTTTATAACCAGACTGGAATCACTGTAAATACTCGCATTTTCTCCATGCGCATTTTTCGAAATCCACCTTAAAGCTTCAATTACGGCCTTCATCTCCATTCTATTATTCGTTGAATTCGGCTCCCCACCTTTAAGAATATGTTCTTCTCCATTTCGATTTATAATAGCGGCCCATCCACCGGCTCCCGGATTTCCCAAACAACTTCCATCTGTATAAACAACAATATTTCCCATACGATTTTTTACACTTATCTGGTAAAGTTCATGACTGTGGCAGGCATTATAGTACGATCAATTATCAATAATCGCAACCAATGTACTTTGGCCCAATAGCATTAATAGTTTTATCTTTAGCCCCTGTAGTCTTTTTGTTATGGTACTTTAACAGGCTTGATAAAAAGCAAAAAGAATCCAAAAGATTTTTATGGAGCATTTTTTTATGGGGCATTTTGGTAACATTTGTAGCTGGAGCTGTAGAATATTTTCTGGACCTTACATTCGCGGATTTAATTACGGACCCTCTTGTCTATCTAACCGTTTCCGCATTCATATTTGTAGCAACCACCGAGGAGGGATTAAAATATTGGGTTGTAAAAAAGAAAGCTTACGACCATCCGGCGTTTAATGAATATTATGACGGAGTTATATACGCCGTTGTAGCCAGCCTTGGATTCGCAGCTTTGGAAAATATATTTTACATACTTGAAGGAGGAATTTACGTGGCGATAATAAGAGCCCTTTTGGCGGTTCCGGCACATGCTCTTTTTGGCGCTATCATGGGATACAACATTGGAATGGCCAGATTTGAAAAAGACAAACACGAATCGGGCAAACTGTTAAGAAAAGGTTTATTTTTGGCAATATTCTTCCACGGACTTTATGACTTTTTACTGCTCACAAGTTCAGGTTTGGCACTGTTTGTAATTCCAATATTGCTTGGCATGTTCTTGTACATAAAAAGAAAAATTAAACATCTGCATTTTTTGGACGGAGTGGAAGGAGCTTATCTGCCAAAAAAATGGACAATATGGACATATATAAAAGTCGGTATTGGTATGATATTTTTCACAATCGGACTTCTAACTATTTTTTCAATATCCCTTTATTTGGTGCAGGACCCGCTTGGACAAGGACTGTTTACAGACATAGATTTTAACGTTCCTTCATCATCAATATTTGCCGCAATAACCTGGCTTATAGCTTTTGGATTAATGCGTGAAAAGAAACACATCAATAACTAAAAAGGCCTGATGGAAAATCATCCGGATCAATATTTACCGCTTCACACAATCCATTTTTCGGACAAATTCAAACTTAAAGAAGGTCAGAAAAAGATTTTCGAAGACGTTGTTTCATGGAGGATAACTCCGCCTTTGGTTAAGACTGGAAGAAGCACGTATTTGTTAATTAAAGACACCGAGGTCCCTTTTAAAGGAGTAAAAATTAAAGGCTGCGGATTTTTTGATATTCAAAATAACTCAGTCATGCAACCGTCAACCGAGGATGGCTATGATTCTCATGTTCAACACGCTCCCGACGGCATAAAGGAAATTCACTACCAGATAGAAGTTAACGATCAAGATGAGCCTTTTTATTCAATACCTAAAAAAAGGCCTTACGGCGGGCAAATATTCACAAGAGCAAAACTGGAATTTGACGCGACAAGCCATCTTTTTAATAAATGGGATGGGAAAAAAGAGCTATTCCCTTTTTACTTCCCTGTTGGATACGCCAGATATAAAAATTTATTTTATAAAGACGAACCTCTTGGGGTTACAATTCTTGGCATTCCCGGAGAAAAAGAAACTCCACTTGGAAATTATTTCATGGGACAATTTGAAGATAATGGCTTAAGAATAAATCCTCATGTTGTCGCGTATTGGCAAAAACACATCGCACCAACAGGAAAAGAAAATCCGGATTATTTTGATTTACTAACAACAATAAAAGGACTTTGCTACGAGTTCAGCAAAACCATGAAATATTTACATAAACATTTTGTTGATCATGACAGCCACCTCTTTAACGCCATGGTAAACGGCGAAAACGGCAAAGTTGTATTTTTCGATTTGGACCATGTTTTAAGCGTAAAAGAAATATCTGCGCAAAAATATTTTTATTACGCATTAAAAGATTTCGAGATAGGCCTTGTTGGGATTTTAAGTAATTTTCTTTTAAGCGGACTACTGGATGGCATTGTTCTTTTTGAAAAATCAAATCAGCCCGCAGATAACTACAATCCTATTGAGGGTTTCTTTAGCGGTTATTTTGGCTACGACAATGAAGTCGCAAAACAAGACGCAAAAAATATATGGAACCGTACGATTGAATTCGCCTTGGATAAACTTATGAAAGCTCCAAGAAAAGATCAGTTTAATATGGCTTATAATTTTTGCGAGCAGGAGAGAAAAAGGTCTTACATCGATACATACAGATATTTAAAAAACGATGTAAAAACAATGTTCCCAAATTTTGAACTAACACCCGAGAAACACGCCAAAATCATAGGTGATCTTTTTGAACAAAGACTTTCATTGGAGAGCACGGACCAGCAGGGGTAACAAGCCGGAAACAAGTACGTTTTAGTTTTTATGCAATCATCATTTAACCTCGTAATATGAAGCATGCACTCATGCGAACAACCGCCGCTTTTGCGCTAAGTTCGCTGCTTTTCGCGAGCGTGGCATCAGCTGTTGTAACAGAAACAACAGAGGATCCGTACACAAACGACGCGGCAATATCAGTAACACTTCAGGGCTCTCTGAACGCTGAAGGAAAAGTTGATCTTTCATGGAATAAATATCAGGGAGGAGATTTACAATGGTATAAAATTGTACATTCTCAGACAAACGCTTCGGCATACTATCCCGTAGACGGATATATCGGAGTTTATACAGATCCAAATCAAACAACTTACACACACACAAGTGTCTCTGAAGGAACAAACTATTACAGAGTTTGCGTTATCACGACAGCAAACAAAAGAGGATGCAGTAACACTGTAACGATTGAAAATACTTCCACAACAACTACTACTACCGAAGAGCCGGTGAGTGATCCATATACGGACGATTCAACGATTTCAATCACCCTAACCGGTGAACTTAATGAAGAAGGTAAGGCTGATCTTACATGGACAAAGTATGATGGAGCAGACCTTAAATGGTACAAAGTTGTTCATTCACAAACAAATGCTTCGGCATACTATCCTGTGGATGGATATATTTATGTATCCGGAGATTACTATACTACAAGCTACACTCATGCAGGCACTGCCAGCGGAACAAACTATTACAGAGTTTGCGTTATTACAACTGCAAACAAAAGAGGATGTAGTAATACTGTAACTCTACAAAAAGATACGGGAGTTAAAACTTTTGACGATATCGCAACCCATTGGGCAAAAAGTTACATAGAAGATTTGGCCGCAGCCGGAATAGTTGAAGGACGAGATGGAAACTATGAACCTGATGCTCCAATTTTACGAGCGGAAGCGATTAAACTTGTGATGTACGGCACAGGGTTGGACGGAGATTCTTGCGACAGTTCAATTTTCCCTGACCTAAATCAGACCGATTGGTTTTGTGATGTTGTAACAAACGCTTACAAGAAAGGGATAATCCAGGGCGACAACGGATACCTTTATCCTGCAAGAAATGTAACAAGAGCTGAAGCAATAAAGATTTTGCTTAAGGCAAAAGGAATGGAAGCTCCAACTTTAACCGAAAATCCTTTTGACGATGTTTATTTTGGAGAATGGTACGCCGGATATATTTATAAGGCATTCAAGCTTGGATATGTTGCAGGTGTTGGAGAAAATCTTTTTGAACCAAACAGAAGCATTACAAGGGCGGAAATGGCAAAGATAGTATCGATCGCGACTCAGTAAACCACAAAAAAAGCCGGGGACCAAAAATCCTCGGCTTTTTAATTTATTCCTTATTATTCATATTCCTAAGATCCTCTAGAGAAATTATCTTGATTTTCTTAGTCGGAGTTCCATCAAGGGCTGCCTGCGCGGCCGCCTGTCTTTCGGCTTGAAGCATTACAGTTTTCTGCGTAATTTCAATAAGATCTTTTTCCGTTGGGACAAAGGTTTTTTTACTTACTCTAACAACCGGCTTTTCTTTCGGAGCATTTGGATCTTCCACAGCTCCTCCTTTATCATCTTCCTCAGCTCCTCCTTTATCATCTTTACCAGATCCTTTCTCTGACCTATTCATAACTTCCAGCATTAATAATTCTTCATAATTCGGAAACACAGTGGTTTTTGGATCTACATGGGCCACAGGAGCTTCAGTGGTAGGATCATCATTTCCACCATCTATAGATTTATCTGTCATATTGAGCGCGGTTAAATATGATTAGGATGTGAATCTTAGTACCATTTTTTACCTTTGTCAACTACTGAAAGTAGCTTTCGCCAAGTACCTCCGGAATTCCATACAAATAATGTAAGAATACGTACTTTGTTCTAAGTATTATGTTTTCATCTTCTTCCTCTGTCTGTTCCAATTTAAGCTGCAAACTAGCCAATGTTATTATTTCATCAACAACGGAAAAAGTTGCGTCAGGCGTTTTATACATAAAAGTAATATCCGTCACAGATACCAACTCCATGATATGGCCTGATTTTTTCCGCGCATCAACAGTTAATCGAATATTTTCCGGCAGTTCAACCATTTTAATAAGCTGATCATCCTTATCCAGTTGCCCAACCTCCGAATTAAAAAGATCAGCATACAAATAAGCCGTTACATTCGGCCCCTCCTCCGTGATTACAACAATATAACCGTTTGGTAAAATAAAATCTTCATCGCCGGTAATTCCATCCTGATCATAATCCAAAGTGTCCGGAAAAGATTCTCCTGAAAGCGCCATATTACGAGCTTCGGAAATTATACCTTCAACTGCGTTGTAACCACTTCTAAACTCAAGCTGCCCGCGCATCGCAAAAGAAGAAATCAAGGCCGTGGAAGCCAAAAAGACTATCATCGCAACAACGATAAGTATTTCCACAAGCGTAAAGCCTTTTAATCGGGAAGAAAATTTTCTCATAGTCAATTTATACCATACCGGCGCCACCCAAAACAACAACGAACTCCCCTTTCGGATTACGATTTTTGAAAATATTTTTCACTTCGGAAATTGTTCCTCTAATAAATTCTTCATGAATTTTTGTAAGCTCTCTTCCCAACACAATCCTTCTTTCAGGCCCAAAATACTCCTCCAACTGAGCAAGTGTTTTAACAATTCTATGTGGCGATTCGTAAAAAATAACAGTTCTTTCTTCTTCTTTAAGTAAATTCAAAAGCGTCTGTCTTCCCTTTTTTAAAGGCAAAAACCCAAGATACAGAAACTGATTCGTAGGAAGTCCGGAAGCCGTTAAGGCTGTTAAAAAGGCGGCAGGTCCGGGAATCGGTATTATCTCAATTTTGTTTTCAAGTGCCGCCCTAATAAGAACATATGCCGGATCGGAAATTCCGGGAGTCCCGGCATCCGAAATTAAAGCAACATTTTTCCCTTCTTTAAGTTCGTCCACAATCTTGTCCACTTTTGCCTGCCCGCTGTGGGAATGAAAGCTCACGCAAGGCTTATTAATCTCATATTTTCTCAGCAAAATTTGTGAGTGACGCGTATCTTCAGCGGCTATTAAATCAACACTTTTAAGAGTGTTTAGAGCTCGAAGTGTTATGTCTTCCAAATTACCTATGGGTGTTGAAACAATGTATAGGCTCATGTTTAATTATTTATAATTTTTTTTACTTACAGTTATGTGTGGCTTGCTAAAATACCTTGGTTTTACAATACTTTTCTTTTCAAATTTACCTTCATTTTCGACAAGAAATTCGCCAAGAGTTTTTAATTTTTCCTCTTCAGTATACTCTCCTCCGCGAGATTTAATTTCTTCAAGATGAGCGCTCTTTAGCTGCCCTGCAATCGTCATTCCACTTTTTATTTGCGACAAAAAATCGTCCGCTTCAAGCAGATTGCCATGGTAATAAATCTTGTTTCCACCTGCGTAAACGGCAAATTCATCTCCGGCTCTTGTCCTCCAAAAATCCTCGGCGGGAATATCCAGAATAGGGGCCTTAATGCTATACGCAATTGCATTGGCGATAGCTACGGAAACACGAAGCGCCGTAAAAGGACCCGGGCCGGTTATAACAGCAATCTCATCAAGATCATTCCATTTTAGATTATTTTTATCGAGCATTTTTTGAAGCTCCGGAAGCAAAGTTTCTGCCTCGTTTTGCTCGGCCGTCCAGGATTTTTCATCAACAACTTTCCCCTCGTTTACAAGGGTTATGTAAGTTATTGTCGTAGCTGTATTAAGTCCCAAAATCATGACTAGATTATACAGAAGTTTATTTTGTAGTAAAATGGAAGCATGAATGATGATTTCCCCGTAAATTTAAAACCCAGAACACTTCAAAAAGCTCAAGAGCTCAATATAAAGCCCGGAGATATTGAGGAATTTTTTATTAGAGGCAGTGGCCATGGCGGACAAAAAGTTAATAAAACTTCAAGCACGGTAAGGCTTAAACACATTCCAACCGAAATAGAAGTTCGTTGCCAGGAACACCGCGAACAAATTAAAAACAGGATGACCGCTTACAAACTTTTAATAGATAAAATTGAAGACGAAGTAAAAGGCGAAGAATCGGAACACGCAAAGAAAATTTTCAAAATCAGAAAGCAAAAAAACAGACGTTCAAAAAAGGCAAAAGAAAAGATGCTTGAGGCAAAAAGACAAAGAGGCGAGAAGAAAGAACTTCGAAAATCTGTTGACTCAAGCCAATAATTCCCTTAAAATCCGTCCGGTTTTTTTGGTATGTTTCGTCCAAAATTTTTCACTTTGAGACTATTCATCGTTAAAAGACTGTCCATTTTGTTTTTTGAAAATCCGCTCATTTTTTTTCGCGCTGGCATACATTTTTTGGCATGTATGCAATCAGCCTAATCTTCGCCAAACAGTAAGAGGTGCGTTATGACTGAGAAGAATCACCATCCTAGAGTTGAAAAAATCGTTTACACCGAGCCCAAACGTAAAAATTTTGTCGCGTACAGCAAGACCGGGAAAGAACTGTGCGTCCCCGTTGTCATCAAATATTCGGGAAGTACCATGCATGTCTCCCCCGTAAATTTGAGAGCTAACGGGGTAGCACTTGAATTCTATTTCACCCCCGCTTTCAGCCACGAAATGAATCCCACTCTGTACTGCTTCTTCACCAAAACCCTCCCCGATCACTTCCTGGTCCCGGCAACTTATAGAAATGCCCGCGCCGACGACTGGAGCAATTCCCATCATCCGCCCGTGTCCGCCGGCTGGCTCCGCGCCGGACGTGACGGGAAGCTCTGGCTTGAGCGAGACGAGGAACCTTCCGCCGAGCTTGAAACCGCCAATGTCGACGAGTCCCTGGTTGCAATCGCAACCAAGTTCTGGGAGGTCTACGCGAAAGTCGACGAAATCGAGAGAACTGCCGAATTCATCGGGTAGTCTCGTCTTAAATGAGCGAATGGACTACTCTGGGACCGGTGCTTTCAACCGCAAGTTGATTGTCGCCGGCCCCTCTTTTTCATGCAAATCACACAAAAAAACCCGGCTGCGAACAAACGCTAACCGGGTCTTTTAATTTTCACAAGTCAGCCTTAATTAAGACTACATATGGCATTTCTTTGTAACATGAGCAACTCCAACAGCAAGTCCGCAAACACCAACAAGGATATAAACGATTCCTTCAACTGTTGGGAAAGATCCCAAAACAAGATTTACCAGGTTCAAATTCACTCCGGCAAATCCTCCGATGCCGTAAAGACCCCAGTTTAGGGCTCCGACAACCGTCAAAAGCAATGCTACAACGCCTAATGCTTTCATAAGAGAGGGTTAAGATTACTTGCCAATAACATAGCACATTTGTATGAGATATTGAATAGCCTGAATACAAGTGGTACAATTAGTTCCAATTTTAATCAATCTGACTATGTCAGACTATGAAAAAGAAAGAGATCTTGATAAAGCAGGCTCATATGCAGACTCACATAGAGAAGATGGCGACGAAGAAGAAGATAGTGATGAAATAGACGTATCTGTAAGACAATTCTGTTTCAGTGTATGGCGTAATATTAAGAAAGTAGCCAAGGGAAATTCAAAATATCCAAGACCTCCAGCCGGATAAGATCCCTTTATTTACTTTGGATACTTTTCCAAAACAAAGTCTACCATCCGCTTAGCATCCATGTCCGACACAACGTCTGATGGATTTAAATAATCGTCATCAACAAGATCTATCAAGAAGATGAAATATTTAAAGAACCACTCAATACCATTAAGATTCTTAGGAAGCAAAGTAAACACAGGCGCATAATTTAGCGAATTCCCGTTTATTGAGTTGTACAAAATCTTTGAAGCTTCGGCATAAACAACAGGTTCAAAAGGCCTCAAAGTTCCGTCCGGATATCCACCTAAAATCCCCTCGTCAGCAGCAAAGTACATTGCAATCAAAGCCGCCTTAACTTCAGGATCTTCATACACACCTCCTCTTGGATAGTCCGTGAATGATTTTTCTCCTTCCGGCATACTCTGTGGAGTTTCATAACAATTAAAATCCAGCATTAATTTTGCAAATTCATAACGAGTTATTTTACCAGCTTCCTTTGGAGAGAAAGTATAATCAGTGCAGTATTTATCTGCGATTACTTCTCCACCTACTTCATCGGTTAAGGCTGCAGAACCCGGCAAAGGCGCTCCGGATCCTCCTCCGGTTGGTCTTCCTCCGGCAACAGGAGTGCATGTAATGCCAGCCAAATTCACGGTAGAAGTGTTGTTCGCCGTATTACCGTCAAACTGGCCTGATCTTGTAATACTTGCCGTATTGGACAAATTTCCACATGAACTTACCTGTGCGCTTATTGTTAACGTTGCGCTACTTCCAAAAGTTAAAGTTCCAACATCCCAAATTCCGGTTGAACTTGTATATGTTCCCTGAGAAGCAGTCGATGATGCAAAAGTAAATCCGCTTAAAAGGTCCTTAACCTGAACACTCGAAGCGTTATTTGGTCCGGCAGAATTCGATACGGTAATTGTAAATGTTACGTTATCCCCTTGTTTTGTAGCTCCAGTAGAAGTCTTTGTAACAGAAAGATCTCCATCTAGCATTGGCCCAAATTCGGAAGTGTATAAAGATTTATCAGTAGCAGTGGCAGTTATAAACTTTCCGGAATAATCACCGGCAACAACAACAGAGAAGGTCCCGTCACCAAAAGCATCAAGAGCAGCTATTGTTGTTGAACCAAGATATGTCTCCCCTTCTCCATACCCCGTAGGGTCGGCTGTATTATTTGAAAACACCTCAATCCTGTAATTATCTCTTAAAGGCACGCTGTGCAAAGATCCTGTAATAGTTGTATTTCCACCTGCATAAAGGGCAGATTCAACTATAGGATAATTTTGCAGGCTGTTTGCTCCCGTATCAGCATCATTTGCGTCATTAAGCGTTACTCCGTCATTATCAAGGTCTATTCCCAACCCTGTATTTCCAAAAATTGAGTTTGTCTCAATTTTATTATCATCAACGGTAAATTTGGCGATGTCTTCATATATTATAACGCCTTTTCCTCGGTTAAAGGCGATAATATTTCCAGATCCGACGATACTTGAATCTCCAATATAATTACGATTCATCCCGTCCCCAAAATAAACTCCGGCACCACCATTCCCAAGCGCATTCAATCCTGTTGAATCCGTCCCGATTTTATTTGAAAAAATTCCATTTCTATTAGAATGAAGCAAGTTTGGAGTGTCCGCAAACATCCATACACCATGCCCCTTATTCCCTGATATAAGATTATTCTGAATTTTAAAATCGTCAGTTATTTCTCCTATAACTCCACCAAAAATATTAGGAATCGCCACAGTTCCATTAACATCCGTTCCTATATAGTTGTTGTCTACCTGCACCCATCCAAACGCTTTTGTAGTCCAAGTTCCTGAAGCATATACTCCGGCAAGCGCATTTCCGGAGATGTAATTTCTTTTACCGTCACCCAAATCCGAAGGCCCATTTCCTACATTATTACCGCTTATTGATACAGGCGACTTTCTGTCCCCCATCGACACTCCATGTCCACCGTTTCCAAGCCCAACCAACCCTGTTTTATCAAGACCTATAAAATTTCCTTCTATATCACTTCCATTAACACTGTCCGAGAACATTATCCCGTTTCCGACATTCCCTGAAATCACGTTTCTGTCAGCCGGATTGGCCCCTCCTATAAATATATCATGGGCTAAATCAACATATATCCCGTCGCCACCATTTGGAGCTGCAACAGTACCGTTAAGTCTTGTTCCTATATAACTCCCCTGAATTGTAATGTTTGAACCAGTTATATTCATACCATGATTAGGACAGTTCCCTATCGCCAGACCCTTAATTAAAACCGGATCTCCAGCGGCAAGAGTGTTTATATCAAAACAATTCTCACCGGGTTTAAGCCCGCTTCCATCTATCATCACATTTAATATTGCATCGCTAAGCCCTGGGGCAGGAACAGTGTTAGGTGTTGATGTCCATGGCTGAGTATAACCATCTATTGTAAGTGCCTCTGTAATTGCAATAGGAGCCGATATATTCAAACTCCAGCTTGGAAAAAATCCAAGCATATTAAAAACTATGTCATCAGCCCCGGCATCTTTGTTCGCCTTGGTTATAGCTTCTTCAAATGAACAGTCATTAAGTACAGCAGTGTCGCAATCTCCCGGCAAAGCAGGAAGCACAGGAACCGAAGGGTGTCCCGGAGTATCAACCACAATCGTAGCCGCAAAAGCGGTTGATGTGGCCATTAGCGAATACAAAAAAACTGCGCTGAGCACATAAAAGAATTTGATCAGAGAGGCTTTCATTTTTTACTTGGTTTAAGTTATTGAGGCTTCGATCTTTTGTTTCAATAAAGACCAAAACAACAATATTAAAAACCAATGGATTTGGCAAACACTCACACAATAAAGATGCTTTTGTGCAACAGCTTTATTTCTTACTACTATTTTTTACCTTTTCTCTGACCTCTTAAATAAACCGTCAATCCGGTTCCTCCTGCACCAAGTCCAATTAACAAAGGAATTATGATTCCTTCAGAACCTACGGACAAAAGAGAGGCCTGCATATCGCTTTTTGATACATATTCATAATCTTCAGCATTACTACCTGTAAAACTTACGTAATCTCGAAGATTAAAAATCCTAACAAGTATCAAGGCCGTTTCAGCCCTGCTTATATTATTATTTGGATTAAATACGGATTTCCCCTCGCCATCCTCGGCTCCATATATAAGCTCATTTTCCTTTCCTGAAGAAACATAGTCAAAGTACCAATCAGATTCTTCAACATCATCAAAGTACTTTGTCCCCTTATATCCTTCATCCATAAGATGCTGAACATTAACAAGAATTTTTGTCGCCTCAGCTCTTGTAATAGCTTTATCAGGGCCAAAAGTTCCGTCAGTATATCCACTTACTATTCCTGATTCGGCTGCCGAATAAACGAAATCTTTGTACCAGGCATTGCTGTCCAAAGATATATCAGCAAACGTCTTATCCGAACTACTTCCCGAATTAAATGATTTTAATGATACACAGTTTGATGTCATTGCCATTTTAAGGAATTCAGCTCTCGTCACAGGCTGATCCGGCCTGAATTCATGAGAATTATTCGAATCGGAATACCCAACCGTTACATACATTGAATCACTCAAAGTCTCTGCAAGAAGGTTTATAGCACTCTCTCCAAAGTGCCCCGATGTATCGGAAAACAAATATTCCGGAGTTTGTTTTTTAAGACAGCTCAAAGTTTCATATGAAGCTTCCTCGGCCGACGATCGCAATGTTGTACTTGCAGGCAAAGGCGCAGATCCACCGCCCCCCGAAGGACGTCCTCCTGCAACCGGAGCTTTAGGATTAACAACTATAGGTCCGCTTGTTCCGTTAAAAGTTCCATCATCAGCGGTTATTGTTATAGTCTCGGCATTGTTGTCATTCAAAAATATACTGGCCACTCCGCTTATCAAAGTGTATGTGGCCGTAGGTATTGAAAATGTCCCATTCGTAAAGAACGTCGCACTTCCACTGTTTGTAACATTAAAAGAATGATTATCAGCAGTGCGTACATTTCCGTACATATCAACAGCTTGCACGGTTTCGGTCCATCCTGTCCCAACCGTCTGCGGAGACGTTGCGGAGAGTTGATATCCGCTTAATCCAAGTCCGTTAACAGTTAAAGGAAGACCACCTGCGCATGAAACCAAAGAACTATCCGCCACTCCATCCGTAACATCAACAGTTGATGTTTCAGCTTTATAAGCAATTAAAGTAGCGGCAAGAGCATCAGATTGTCCATTTGTAAAACTTACTGGCGTGCTTAAACCAAAGTCCGCACCTTCAACTTCCGGGTTATTCCCTCCAACACTTCCAAGCCCCGAAAATATCAAATTATAAACACCTGTATACAAATCCGCGTAGTTTCCCCATGTATTTAAAACATCTATTGTAAGTTCATTTACAGTCCCGGCATCAACCGGATCACTTCCGCTTACAACAAAACATGAAGCACAAAAAGAATTCATTAAAACTGAAGGAGAAGTTTCTCCCAATAAAATATTATTTTCCGTACCTATCGATGTTTGCGTAATAACCGTAGGATTTGAAACAGTAAACGTAATTGGCGTCTGGGTTAGGACAACACTTTGGTTGTTACTACAGTTAATATCATCCATTCCAAAATTTGAATTTGTCTTCAAAACCCACATATCTGAATTCTTTTTCCCTCCGCCTGGGAAGTTTTGCCTTCCGACAAATACAAATCCCCCATCAGAGGTAGTATCGAATGCGAGTAGAAAATTTGGGATCGAAGGCATATAAGAATTATCCGTATGCACAACAGCAGACTGGAAATTACCCGTAAAATCGTCAATTGCAACCATCATAGAATCAAAACTTGCCGTACTAAAAATATCAGTTTCAGCAATTAAAACATCTACTGACCCCAACATTTTATGAGTCTCAAAACGATCTTCCTCGGTAGTTCCATCTCCATACATATTGCTCCACCTTATATTTCCAAGTGAATCAAAAGACATAACAAGCCCTTCGTATATGTTACCTCCATTGTCCTGATGTACCATTCCTGAAACAGTATATCCTCCAACAGAGACAGAATCGGAAATCGATTCAAAAAAGATTGAACTGTTAAACGGAACGGAAGGAGTAATTAAATTTCTATATGTTTCACTCGGTTTTAAAGGATCAAGAGTTCCATCACTTTTAATATGCAATATCAGTCCATCATGTTCATTATCCAATACACCCCCAAATGAATAAGTTGTCCCAACGGCCGTATACGAGCCATCAAGATTTTCCTTTATATCGTATATATAATCCAAATCATCATTCCCAATTATTGATGGATCTCCTCCATAAGTTGAATCCCACTGCAAGACACCGGTTGAAGAAATTTTTACTATGTATATGTCTACGCCGGCAACTCCATCATTTAAATTTGTATTGCCTATTGCAACATATCCTCCGTCAGATGATTGAATTATTTCAAAACCAACTTCATCCGATCCCACGGCTCCATATCTTTTACTCCAAGTTACGTTACCGCTGTAATCAATCTTAACGACCATTAAATCTTTATCTCCCGACAAGTCCGTTTCTCCAACAAGCACATAACCACCATCAGAAGTTTTTTTTCCGCTATATAATCGATCGTTACCTGACGCATTGTAATACCTTTGCCACAAAGGATCCCCGTTTGCATCGAGTCTTTGCACAAGGAAATTATCATCATCAAAATACCCAGACACAAAAAAAGTCCCGTCAGATTCGGCTGAGACGAAACTAACTTCGTCAAACCCGCTTGCAGCAGAATCAAAGAATCTACTCCAAGTAGCGGCAAAAGATGTTTGCCCGTAACAGGTCAAAGCTGTTAGAAAACCAATAAACAGAGTAAGAGTTTTTGATGTTTTCATTTTGTTATTTTTAATTTTTATTTTTTTTAATTATACCAAAATAAGCGCAAAGAAACAATCTTCCGTGCGCTTATTTAAGATATAATCTGGTTTTTATTTAATTCGCACAGTCTTCAAGCATGTCTGCCGGGAATCCCTGCTGGCTTAAATTGCATGGAATTATGCCGTTTCCGTCCATAACTATTTCCCACACACCGTTTGTCATCTTTGCCAAGAAGTATCCGCCGGCCTCTCCTTGAGCAAAATTGATATTTCCACGAACAAAACCATCGGCCTCCTTTTTTATTTCAACAGAAAGAGTCTGAGCATAATCGGGATATTTTGCAGCAAAAGCATCTCTTAAAGCGGCTTCAGAAGTAACCCCAGTAGACTCTTCCAAAGATTCTTCCGGCAAAATCGCTCCCGTACATCTCCAGTTAATTTCCGCAGTTTTTGTCTCTTCCGAAACTACACACGCAGGATTACATCCGGGCTTAGTAGCGTTAAGATTGGCATCAAACCACCATGTTTTGCTGTTTGGATTGTAAGATCCAACTCCAAGCGCTTCTCCTCCCTTTATACAACTTGTTTCCGCAACAACTTTTGCTTCCGCCTCTGTCATCGAACTTGTAACAGGCACCTCTATCTCCTCAACAAAATTTTCCCCATTGGCATTACACTGTCTTGGATAACTTTCCATTACCGGATTTCCGGCCGCCACACATTCATCAAAACTTGTAATCACAACCTCATCCTTATCACCGGCGTTTTCATCCACAACAGGAACCTGCATACAGCCGACCAGCATTATAACTGCCAAAAAAGGCATCATTTGAAAACCGATTTTTTTCATGTTTTGTTTGTTAAAAATTACCAACACATATTATAATCGCATTAACCCAGAATCATAACAAAAATCATGAGAAAAATTCCCGCCACAATGACAACCCAGCACCCTGATAACGCACAAGAGGCTTATTGGTGCGGGAAAAGCTTTATAAATACAACTGATGAAATCGAGGAAGTTTATAGAATTTTCAAAGATTTGGACGCGGAAGAATACATGTGGGACTGGGAAGGGAAATTCGTCGACGAGGCGGTTATCGACAAGCTTTTTAGAAGATATACGGAATATTTTAAGAAAAAGCAGCTTGGAAAAGACAAATTTTTAACTTACAGAATCCCTAACATATGGGAAGAAAGCGGATACAGGATAGCAAGAGCATTCATAAACATAGTTACCTCGGCTGACTTTGCGGAGGATTTTAAATTCCACACACCACCGATTTTTGAGGTAATTCTTCCGATGACAAAAACCGCCGGACAAATAGGCGAAGTGGAAGAAATATTCAGCAAAGTTGCAAAACTTAAATGTGAAATATTTAACAAAGACAGATGTGGATTTAATCAAATCAACGTTATTCCTCTAATCGAATCCGTTGAACAGATGACAAGCATTTCCGAATTCTTGGAAGAATATATTTCAATCCATAAAAAGAAATACAAAAAGAATCCGGAATACATAAGGCCTTTTATAGCACGTTCAGATCCGGCTTTAAACAGCGGTATAGTGCCTGCCGTACTTGCCGCAAAAGTTGCAATTTCACAAATTCATGAAGTCGGAAAAAAACACAATATAGGGATGTATCCGATAATAGGAACAGGCTCCCTTCCGTTCAGAGGAGGCGTAAATCCGGAAAATATTCACGAAGTTATAGAAGAATATGGTGGCATAAGAACAATAACAATTCAATCCGCGTTCAAATACGATTATCCGATAGAACAGGTTAAAAAAGCCATAAAATTCATTCAAAAAACTCTTCCGGAATTAAAACCGACAATTATTTCAAAAGAAGAAACAAAAAAAATCATCACCATAAATGAGATTTTTTCTGATTATTATAAAGAAACAGTCGAACCTTTGGCAGCCTACATAAACAAGTTTTCAAAATATATCCCCTCTAGACGCGAAAGAATGCAGCATATTGGTCTTTTTGGGTATTCAAGAGGAATGGGCAAAGTTAAATTGCCACGCGCAATAACATTCACCGCAATTTTCTATTCACTTGGAATTCCACCGGAATTTATAGGAACCGGCAGAGGGCTTGAGGAGGCTGAGAAAAGAGGGCTGCTACCACTCATAAAAAAAATATATTTAAACCTTGAGCGCGACCTTTCCCACGCGGGCAAATATCTAAACAAGGAAAATTTGGCCTTATTTGCAAAGAAAAATCCGCTCTTCAAACAGATCGCGCAGGATATAGAAAAAACGGAGAAAATTCTTGGAATAAAATTCGGTCCGCAAAAAGACAAGCATTTTTTGCATAGGAACCTTACTTCAAACATCTATTATAAGATGAAAATGAAGAAAGACCCGTCAAAAGACATTCTTGAGGCCGCAATAATAAGAAAAAGTCTGGGGTAAAAAGAAAACAGATACAAAAAAACCTTCTTGGGATCAGAAGGTATTTGATTCGCACGATGCTGTACATATTATCTACGGCCGCATGTGCTCGTAACATTCATGCATCGTATCTACGACCATGATTAATTGTATATTACTTCTTTTTTATTTGCAAGGTGTTTTTTAAGTGTATACTTTTGGCAGCCCACAATAAAATAACTCATAAAAACATGAAAGGATTCCACGCAAACATCGAAAACGCCACTTTGGAGAACGAGAATTTCCGTAAAGTTCTTTATACCGGAAAACACAGCCAGTTAGTTTTAATGTCTGTTAAGCCAAAAGATGAACTTGGAATGGAAGTCCACGCTGACAACGATCAATTCTTCCGTTTTGAACATGGTGAAGGCAAATGCATAATCGACGGCAATGAATACGCAGTTAAAGACGGCTCCGCAATAGTAGTTCCGGCCGGAGCACAGCACAACATTATAAACGTTTCAGAAACCGAGGACTTACGCTTATACACAATATATTCACCGGCTCATCATAAAGACGGAATTGTGCGAGTTACAAAAGAAGAGGCGGAAGCAAATGAAGCTGATTTTGACGGACAGACTACGGAGTAAAAGCAAAGAACATACACCTTGACCCCGGTCTTCATCATGTTAATATAGACCACCTTTGTTATACATAAACAAATTTAGACAATGGAAAGATTTCATTCACTGATCGACCAAGAAGCTACCCTGCCACCCGAATATGAGGATTTAATCGAGCGACAGGAAAAGAGACCTGATCAAGGAACACGCTTTAAAGACACAATATATTCCGACAAATGGCCTTCTATTTTATGGCAGGAATCTGCCATAAAAACGCGCGAGTTTTTCGCAGAAAGATTAACCGGAAAACCTTTGGTAGATCTTGGCGGAGGCAGAGGCTGGATGACAGGTTTTGCAAACGAACTTCGCGTTGGTGAATATGTAAATGTCGACAGAAATCATAATCAAGCTTTACCTTCTGATCCTTATCGAATCATTAATTCCAGCCCTCTTGGAACAAATATACAGGCGGATATGCTGGATTTTGCAGCAAGACTTAAAGACGGAGTTGCCAATTTTACTATCAATGGAGTTAATCAAGAGGCAATAGACGATGAAAGATACCATGCCGCTCTTGCCAAAGAAATTCTACGCGCGACACAAAGTGGCGGCCTTATTTTTGGAATAAAATCACGGGTAATAACCGAAATATCCAAGATTATGGATAGCGGAAATTCACCTGTTAGAGAAGTGAATCTAAAGAAAGAAACGGGGTATTGTTTCAGAACCCCATATATTCAAAGTGTTTTTGAGAAAACCAAGTAGGGTTTAAAATACAAAAACACCCCTGGAAACAAAAAATAATTCGACAAGATATCCACCTGGTTTTCCAAAACTAATGTATCCAATTAGGAAAAATAAACTTTAGAATCAACTTCATAGTTGGCTCATGGTAAAGGTAAATCAGGTATGATTTTTCCCCAATAGCAAAAGTCACCTTTTTTGCAAATCCTTTAAGTGGCTTGGTAATAGTGTAAACAAGCATTACTCCACCAAATGCAAAAAGAAAATCACTAATAAACATGGTCTGAACATTTCCCAAAAAGATAAACCCTAAAATAATCAGTGGAATACTTATTAACGTGCTGTTTTTCGGTTTTATAGACTCCAACTCCCATGCAAGATACATCCCGAGAGCAAATTCAGAAAGCTTTGCGGGAAACATTATAAACAGGAAAATATCAGCTTCATTTACGCCAACCGGTGACGATCCTGTTGCAACCGAAACAATATATCTATAAACAAAACTTATCATCACGCATACAGCAAGCGCATGTATTGGTTTCAGTTTTTTGAAAAGTTTTAAAAGGAATGGAAATAATAAGTAAAACTGAATAATAATCCCAACAAACCACCACGTTCCAACAAAAGTTAAAGCCCCCTCCAAATTAAACCATCGCGGGAACACAAGAAAACTTTCAATGTACTGAGAAAAACTATGCATCCCTGCAAAATAAGTTTTATATTCGATAAATCCGAATTGATATTGTAATGTTTTAAGACCCCAATCAACAACATGAATAATAGGATGTGCAAGCCAATAAGGAATGAGTATCTTCATTGACTGTTTCAACATATCTTCCGTTTTCAAAATTTCTCTATCCTTATATTTTTTCACAAGACCATAACCGGAAAGCACAAAAAAAATATTTACCCCAATAAAGCAAAAATACATCAAAAACCCAATCCATGCGTTTGGCTCTTGCTGAATATATACAAAAGAATCGGCTATCCAAGCAATCACGCCTTGTCCCCTTTCCATCAAAAAACTTCCACCGAACATATCATATTGGAAGTGATAAAACACAATCATTATAATTGCAACACCGCGTATAAGTATGCTTTGTACTTTGCCGATTTCCATAGGTTTCCTAATGATTTTTTTGCGCAAAGGCATTCTAGTTGAATAACCAAAAAAAGCCAGAGACAAGGAGGCTGTATGAGAAAGCACTTGATGTCTATTCAGAAATCTTCCACACACCATTCTTCCACTTGGCTACCGAAGTCCCTCCAACCGGGAAACCATCTTTATCATAATAAGCGACATGAATAACGGATATTTTTGCTATTCCCTTAGGATAGACACCTTGTCTTCTATATGAGTACTCCGTATTACCATCCTCTCCCGGAATAACAATGTCCAACAAATAAAGGCCTTTCGCGTCCGAAAGTTCTCGCTCAATTCTGTACGGCTGTCCATCGAGTTGCTGATTAAGAACTGCCATGACCTCTTCCCTGGAATGAACTTTTTCTTCTAAACTTGTTTCGTCTTCCAAAGGTCCTGAGTCTGCCCCCTCTAGAGTCGCGCGCGCTAACTCGCCACTTTCCGTTTGTCTTTCATTTATTTCAGGCGCAATAGGAAGCTCACTTCCACCTTCTGAACGAGGCCCAACGATAGCAAGTTCTCCTTCTTTTTTTACAAATGCATCAGTCATAAGAATTTATTAAAAAACAAACTAGTAATCGAAGTATGACATGTAATACCAAATGTGTCAAACTGTAGCCTAAAAATTCCTTAGTAGACCTCCTCCTTTTTGCGTTCGCGTCTCTTACGAACAACCTTATTCCGTACCAGTAAGAAGGACCACTATAATCAAGTAGATTTTAGGAAATTTTTATTTTTTTTTAATATTTGTATGCTATTAATTTGCATATGAATGAGAAACGCACTAAAAATATAGCATTATCGGGCCAAAATATTGACTATGCCATTTATATAATAAGAGGGCAGAGAGTGATGCTGGATGAAGATTTGGCAAATATATATGGTATTGAAACCAGGGTTCTTAATCAAGCTGTACAAAGAAATATGGAGAGATTTCCTGAAGAATTCATGTTCAGATTAACTATCGAGGAATTTACTAACTTGAGGTCACAAATTGTGACCTCAAGTTTGATATCACAAACTGTGATATCAAACCGCGGAGGCCGCAGGAAGATGCCATTTGCGTTTACCGAACATGGCGCAGTTATGTTGGCAAGCGTACTTAAAAGTAAACGCGCTATCCAAATGAGCATTGAAGTTGTTAAAGCTTTTGTCCAGCTTCGTCATGCTGTTTACTCTCAAAAAAATATTGAGAAACAGTTGTCAGAAGTTCGCAGTTTTATGTTAAAACAGGCCAATCAAACTGACCGTGAATTTAAAAAAGTGTGGAAAGCGATCGAAGATTTAACAAATCCACCTGCAGACACCCCGAAAAACCCTATTGGATTTGGAATTGATAATGTTTGAGACTTTGTTTGGAGCGGGTAACGGGAATCGAACCCGTCTCTGCTGATTGGCAACCAGCCGTAATAGCCACTATACTATACCCGCGCATTTTAGAAATGTGCCTTAGAATTATAGCCATCTCTCGAAAATATTCAACATTTAACGTAGAATTGTTTTTGCATTAACAATTTTTATCGATGAAACGCATTTCAGCTTCAATCATACTATCCTTTCTTTTAGCCACAAATTCGTTTGCCGCAAGCCCACTTCCATTCCCCACCCAAATCTACCAAGGCAAGACTTTAAAAATAGAAGTCCCTATTTTTGACGATCAAAAAACAACGGGAACTTTTGACGGGAAAGCCGTTAGTTTTTACGAAACCGTTCGCAAACCGAGCTGGGATGAATCAATAACAAGAGCGGAATTCTTGAAACTTCTTTTCGATAACTACCAAATAAGCGCGCCGACACAAAGTGTAACAATGAACTTTCCTGATGTAACAAAGGAAAACGAGTATTACGATTACATCAAAAAAGCTTATTCTCTTGGGATTATAAGCGGATATGAAAACGGCACTTTTGGCCCGTACGATCCCCTTGCAAGAAGCCACATCGCAAAAATTCTCGTACAAACATTTAAACCAAAAGTGACCATAAGCGATGCTCCGATTTTTGAAGACGTACCCCCGTCTCACTGGCACTACGACTATATAAACAAAGCTGTTTCGGCAGGATACTTTAACGGCTACCCCGACGGTTTTATGCGCCCGAACAGAGACATCAACTTTAACGAGGCAGAAATAGTTGTAAAAAGAGCCACGGCAAACGAGGAGATCAAAACAATCGACACAAAAAAATACGCACTTGCATACATAGGCGTTCACAGACTTACTGATATCGGGCAAAAATCGCTTACAATAACTTCAGGCACAACAAACAACTATGCCATAACCGTTCTTGATAACGTTTTTTCTACACGTTCTTTCTACATGGAAGAAACAAAAACCGAGCTTCTTGGACCTGTTCAGCAAGACAACACCTGGACAGTTATTAATGCGGCAAAGGCAAATTCAACTCCCGAGCAGCTTTGGGACGGACCTTTTATTGTCCCAACGGAAGGTACAATAACATTAACATTCGGAGATACACTCTATATTAACGACAAATTCTCCGGCTCACACTTTGGCATAGATTACGCAAATGTTGAAGGAACGCCCATTAACGCCTCAAATTCAGGCATTGTGAAACTGGCCGAGGAAACAATGTCTTACGGCAATACAATAGTTATAGACCATGGGCAAAACGTCTTCACAATGTATCTACATTTAAACGAAATTAGCGTAAAAAAAGACCAACAAGTTCAGAAAGGAGAGCTTATTGGTCTTATGGGTTCAACTGGGGTTTCCACCGGATCTCATCTGCATTTCACACACTTCGTGGGAGACATCATCGTAGATTCCAAGGAATGGTACGAAGACGCTCTTTAGTCCTTCTTCTCTTTCTTCAATAAAGCCTTCATTGAAAGATTGTATCTTCCCTGGTCGTCAATCTCCATGAGCTTAACTTTTACCACGTCTCCAAGTTTAACAACGTCTTCAACTTTGTTAACTCTTTCGTTTGCCATTTGAGAGATGTGAACAAGTCCGTCTTTTCCCGGAGTAATCTCAACAAATGCTCCAAATTCCATAATTCTAACAACCTTGCCTTCAAACTCTTCGCCAACTTTTGGCTCGTACGTAAGAAGTTCGATTTTCTTTCTGGCACAATCTCCTTTTGCTTGATCGGGAGCGGTAATTGTAACCATTCCGTCATCGTTGATATCAATTTCAACTCCGCATTCTTTAATCATGCCCTGAATTGTTTCTCCACCCTTTCCAATAACTGTTCGGATCTTATCAGGATTAATTTGCATTCCGATAATAAGCGGTGCGTATTGTGACATTTCAGTTCTTGGTGCGGAAATAACCTGCGACATCGCGTTCATAACTTCCATTCTTGAATCATTTGCTCTGGCCAAAGCCTCCCTCATGATATCAAGTGAAAGTCCCTTAATTTTAATATCCATTTGAAGAGCCGTAATTCCCTTTGAAGTTCCGGCAACTTTAAAGTCCATATCTCCGGCAAAATCCTCCATTCCCTGAATGTCGGACAGGATTTTATACTTGCCTGTTCCATCGGTTACAAGTCCCATTGCAATAGCCGAAACGTGGCTTTTAATAGGTACTCCAGCAGCCATCAAAGACATTGAAGATCCGCATACGGAAGCCATTGAACTTGATCCGTTACAAGACAGTGTTTCAGATTCCAAAACCATTGTGTATGGGAAATCTTTTTCATCCGGAAGCACTGGAACAAGAGCTCTTTCAGCCAATGCACCATGTCCGATTTCACGTCTTCCAGGTCCGCGCATAGGAGTAACTTCTCCAACGGAATAACCCGGGAAATTGTAAAAGTGCATGTATCTTTTTTCCATATCCTGCTCCATGGTATCTATAGTCATGGCAGCTCCGGGACCTCCAAGAGTTGTAACAGTCATCACCTGAGTTTCTCCTCTTTGGAAAAGCGCAGAACCATGAACTCTAGGAAGAAGATCAAGTTTGAATTGAAGTTTTCGGATTTCGTCGATTTTTCGTCCGTCGATTCGCTCTTCCTTCTCAATAATGTTCTTTCGCATATTCTTCTCTATCATCTTGTTCAAAGCGATCATCAGATCACCTTTTGAAAACTTTTTCTCTTCAAGTTCAGCTGCAAATTTTTCCAAAACCTTGTCTTCCACAGCGTGAATCGTTTCTTTAATTTCCTTTTTTGTAACACCTTTGATTGTGTTTAACATATCAACTGTTACAAATCCTTCAACGGCCGCAATAGCTTCATCAGAAGGAGCGCTGATTATAACCTCAACTTTTTCTTTCTTATATTGTGCGGCGAATTTCTTTTGAAGCTCGCATAATTCTTTTATATATTTGTGCGCAAATGCCAAAGCCTTAACCATCGTTTCGTTATCAACTTCATTTGCACCGGCTTCAACCATTGTTATTGCATCCTCCGTACCAGCAACCACAAGGTCCAAATCACCGGCCTCAACCTGTTCGTAAGTTGGATTTAGAATTAATTCTCCATTTACTAACCCTACTTTCACTCCGGCGCAAGGTCCGTCAAAAGGCATTCCGCTTACCATAATAGCGCAAGAAGCAGCCGTAATTGCCATAGGCCCCGGTGCAACCTCCATGTCAGCCGACAGAACAGTACATATAACCTGAGTGTCATTTATCATACCTTTTGGAAACAAAGGTCTGATTGGACGATCAATTAAACGAGAATTCAAAACCGCATTTTCACTTGGCCTACCTCCTCTTTTAACAAATCTTGAGCCACTAATCTTTCCGGCAGCGTAAAATTTCTCAACATATTCGCACTGTAGCGGGAAAAAGTCAGTTCCTTCCCTTGTGCCTCCAATAGTTGCCGTTGCCAAAATTTTTGTGTCCCCAAGAGACACCATTGCAGCTCCCGTAGCCTGCAAAGCCAGCTCGCCAGTCTCGAGCACGAGTTTTCGACCGACCAAATCGATCGAGAATCCAGATGATTCCATTTTTGTGTGGTTAAATTATAACCCCATGGAATCAAATACTTAAAAGCCCAAGTAACAAGTTTCAACGCTATACTATGTAGTATACCACTGGAACCTGCAACTTAAGCTTAGCATCCGCATCCACAGAGAGAATTGATTATTTTCTTAACTTTAACTTGTCTATAATTGCCTCGTAACTGTCTTTGCTGTTCAATCTCATGTAATTCAAAAGTTTTCGTCTCTTTCCAACCATCATCAAAAGTCCTCTTCGTGAGTGATTGTCTTTTGAATGAACAGCCAGGTGATCCTGAACTTCCTGAATGCGCTCAGTCAAAATGGCAACCTGAACTTCCGGAGATCCGGTATCTTTTTCATGTTGAGCGTATTTTGTAATTATCTTCTTTTTTTCAGCGCGTTTCATATCAAGCCGTTAATAATAGTGTCCTATCCTCATTAAGGGTCGCATTGGCCCCCAAAAAGACAGGCATAAAATTTATAAAATTTTTCGAAAATCTCTCACTAGGTGAAATTTAACAGAATCTCACTATTTTGGCAACACAATTTAGGGGTTTTAGTGTATAATTTACTAAAAGGAGTAACAAAAAAAATGAAGAAAAATAAAAATCCAATCAAAAAAAATGTTTTCTGGATGGGAGTTGTAAGCTATTTCACTGACATTTCCAGTGAAATGCTTATGCCTATACTTCCAATATTCTTCCAGGACGTACTTGGAATAAACAAAGCTTTTATAGGGCTCATAGAAGGTCTTGCGGAAAGTTTTTCAAGTTTTCTTAAAATAGTTTCCGGATATCTTTCCGACAAATTCAAAAAAAGAAAAATGTTTATAATTTTGGGATACGCAATCCCGGCATTTATAAAACCGCTTTATATATTTGCGGGCAGTTGGGTACACGTGCTTATTTTAAGATTTATCGAAAGAAGCGGGAAAGGATTCAGAGATCCTCCGAGGGATGCTTTAATCGCCGCATCATCAGACAAGAAAAATCTTGGAGAGGTATTTGGCTTCCAAAGAATGATGGATACTTTTGGCGCAGTAACCGGAGTGCTTTTACTTTCAATAATTCTTTATTTCCTGCCAAACACATTAAGAGCTCTGTTTATAATAGCCTTTATTCCGGGCTTGATATCGTTTGTAATCGCAACCACAAAGGTTAAAGAGGACAAAAGAACAACAAAAGACGGCACAAAGATAAGTATGAATGATGTTAAAAACCTCCCTTTTTCATACAAAATTTTTCTTATTCCGACATTTATTTTCGCTATAGGAAACATGAGTTATGCGTTCTTTATTTTAAGAGCGGAAAACCTTGGACTTCCGGTTTATTTGATTCCGCTGGTGTATCTTCTTTACACAATTATCTATGCGGTTTTTGCCCTTCCGGTAGGCAAACTTTCCGATAGAATAGGTTCCATCCCAACTCTAATAATAGGCAATGTGTTTTTTCTTGCGGCATGCGTTCTTTTTATAATGCAAATACCGGTTTACCTTGTATGGGCGGTGTTTGCTCTTTACGGACTTTTCTTTGCATTTAACGTTGGTGTTTCAAAAGCATATATAACCAACGTGGTACCGGAAAAAATGCACGGAACCGCAATCGGCGTACAGAACTTTATAATGGGTATATGCGCATTCCCGGCGAGTTTTGTAGCCGGATACCTATGGGAAACAGTAAGCGTTGAAGTTGCTTTTGGATACAGCGCAGTGCTTACAGCGATCTCAATGCTGGTTTATATTTTTATGCTACTTAGCCCTAAAGTTGCGGCACGTTAAGAAGCGGAGTTACCGAATTTGGCAAGATTCCCCAGGTTACGTTTGGCGCAAGCTTATTCACAAATTCAAGCTGTATAACTTCGGGATTGTTCCTAAGAGCTTCTCCTTTTAGCCTTATTGCTTCAGCCGCAGCCTGAGCTTCAATAATAATTTTCTCCTTCAGCTCAACAGCCTGATCTTTTTGATACTCGGCCGTTTTAATCCTCTGCCTTGCAACCTCTTTTTCTTCAATCGCATTAGCAAAGTCCGATGAATACGTAATATTTCTTAAAACCACCTCTTCAAGGACAATATTATGCCTCCCATAAGCTTCTGTAAGCAAATTTTCCATTTCTTTCACAACATCAGACCTTGTTTCCGACACAAGATCCAAAGCGTTATACTTTGCAACCGCTGTTCTTACAGCCTCTCTTGCCCTAGGCCTGACTATTTTTGTCATATATTCCTCTTCGGCTCCAAGTTCTCTTTTTATGTCATCGGCCTCGGTTTTATCTATATGGAAAAGTACCGTAGCGTCAACCCACACAACCTGTCCGTCCTTTGTTCTAGACTCAATACTGTCGTCACCTTTTATTGCGCCTTCTTCCGTAGCTATGCTCATTGTATATTCCTGTGTCCTGGCATCCATAACGGTTGCCTGCTGCCAAAACGGCACTTTTAAATGGACCCCTTCATCAATCTCGTTTTCAAGAACCCCGCGTCCTTGATCAAAAATAACACCAACATGCCCGGCAGAAACAAAAACAAGTCCGTCAAGAATAATAAAAACAACTACTATAATGACCGCAGCCACAATACCAAACTTGAGTCTGCCTTGCAGAAATTGCTGCTTAAGCTCAATTACAGTTGCCATAGCTTTTTTAGATTAACTAATTGTAAAAACCTTACGCAAGAGCGTTATTAATGTGATCCATAAGAACTTCTTTTCCCTGGAATCCAATCATTCGATCAACTTCCTGTCCATCCTTAAAAATAATAATCGTAGGAATGCTCTGTACCCCAAATTCTCCGGCTACATGCCCGGCCTGATCAACATCAAGTTTTGCAATCTTTGCCTTGCCTACAAATTCGGTTGCAAGCTCCTCAATAACCGGAGCAAGCATTTTGCAAGGACCGCACCATGTTGCGAAAAAATCAACAAGCACCACTCCGTTGGCAATCTCATTTTTAAAATTCTCTTCATTTAAAATCACTTCCGACATAATCAATGTGTTAGGGGGTAATGTGAGCACATTCTACACTAGAAAAAATTCGATGTATAGATTCTATTCCGGGAGCTTTGCCTTATCAAGAATGTCATTCATTCTTTTATCCCAGTCTATATCGTTAAAAGGCGTTAGTCTGCCAACATACGAACGTCGAAGCAGTCTTAAATAAGGCAATTTACGCAGAGCAAACCTGTATGCACTTCTTCTTAATTCTCTTTTATCTTTATAAAAAGGCGTAGTTACAAATTTGAGTTTCAAAAGGGCTTGATTAACTTCCAATAGTTTTTCCTCAATTTTTTCATGCGGATTACCTTTTTCCATTATTATTCTAAACAAATATGCGCCTTTGTATCCACCGTTTGTTATCTCCGCAACAACAAGATTTTTATCCGGAATTCCCATAAAATACCACGTCGAGTAAGGGTTCTCCTGTCCTCTTGGCTGATGCTTTGGAGGCTCCGGACTTATTCCAAAATAAATCTCGTCCGGATTTGCCATTTTTGAAAAATATTCAAAATGTCTTTTTGAAACATCATCGTGCAAAACTATTTCCTTAACCGTATCGGCCAACTTATCGTTAATTTTCTTTAGTTTTTTGGTACTTACGGCTTTCCCTCTCTTCATTTCATAAGCAAATTTTATAAGCGTAGCAGAATCAAACTCAAGAAGGATGTCTTTAAAAGAATCAACTGTGTGCTGATACATCTGCTGTTGAAGCATTTGAAGTCTCTCCGTAAATTCTTCAAAAATACTTCCAAGCTTCATAAAGTTAATTATAAAACCCTGCTCAAGAGTAAGATGAATTTCATAAAATTCCTCATCAATATCAACACGTTTTAAGAAATTAAGTGAAATACTAAACGCATCCCTTAAATCAGGGACAATAACAATGCTATTTTCAAAAAGCTGGATCCTTGAATGCCCTTTACTAAGGCTTTTTTCATACCTACTAAAGATTTCAAAATCACCTTCGTACTCGGCAACAAATTCTCCATCCGTCATAAAAAGCGCCTTAAGTAAAAACTCGTTTCTGGCCTTAACAAAGTCGCTCAGGAAATCATTAAAAAGATTGCCCATATTTCCCAAAACGAATTTTTCTTTTGAAACGGTCGTAAAGACAACAATATCATCCTTTGTTTTCCATTCTTTTATATCGGCAAAACTTATAGTTTCACCCACATCTCCGGCACCCTTGCCCTTAAGCTGGAAACCGTCTTTGCTTATAACAATTTCTCCTTCCTTCTCAAGAAGAACCTTTTGAAATTGATTCAGTTTTTTGTATTTCAGATTATAAATCATACAGGAACAGCCGCCTTTAGCAGTGTCTATGTGTTTTAGGGGAATTGCGCTACTTGAAAAATACCCGGAGAGTTAACATTTCAAAGTCGATATTAGTGTATCGTACTATTTGGCGAAATGTCAACTTATTTAACACTATGCCGGATTGAAAAACCGGCTGTTTTCTGCTAGAATAAGGGGATAACAAAAACAAAAACAAAAACCAAATGAAACTGCAGCTAAAAATAGTGACTTTCATTATTGCATCAACCTGTATTGCGTCATTTTTGCCGCAGACAGAAGCGAGTTCTGCTGAGCGCGGCTACAATTTTATAACACGCCAGCAATGGGGTGCAAATGAAGACTTAAGGCTATACAGCAAGGACAATCCTGTCCCGGACGTAATAGTTTTTGAACCTGAGTTTTATGTTCGTTACGCTGACGAGCTTAAACTGCAAAAAATAATATCCAAAAACAGTGATGGTGAAAAATTAACTTGGCCACTTGAATATCCGGAACAAGTTTCAAAAATATTCATTCATCATACCGGATCTTCAAATAACCTTGATGATCCCGAGCAACTTTTAAGAAATATTTATCGCTCACATGCAATAACAAGAGGCTGGGGAGACATAGGGTACAATTATATTATCGACACGGAAGGGAATGTTTATGAAGGCAGATATGGGGGCGAAAAGGTTGTTGGAGCACATGTGGGACCAATGGGAAACAGAGGCTCAATAGGAATAGCCATACTGGGAAATTACAACGAAGATGAACTCACGGATAAAGCAAAAAACGCGCTTACGGCTCTTCTTGCGGAAAAAACCAAACTTTACGGGATAGATCCTGAAGGATCAAGCTATTTTAGAGGCGAATATATGCCAAATATCCTTGGACATCAGTCTGTAATGGAGACATCCTGTCCGGGTAAAAACATTGCAGATCTTCTTCCGGAAATACGAAAAACGGTAGCTGACAAAAACGGTCAAACGGAATATAAAAAGGCCGATACGCGGCTTGCGGTTAAGGATTTTTCTTTTGAGTACATCCCCGTTTTAAATGAAATAAAAATGCCTGCTGACAGAAAAATGCAATACACGGTAAAACTTAAAAATACAGGTGAGAAAACATGGGATGAAAACACAAGAATCACTCTTGTAAGCGACCCACTTGTAAAAAAATCATTCATTATAGGGACGTCAAAAATTAACGAAAAAACCATTGCTCCGGGCGAAATCGGGACTTTTAAGCTTACAATTCAAAGCAGGCTCTATGGTGGATTCAACTACATAAGATTAAGACCAATGTTTAACGGAGAACATTTGTCCGAGGACGCGATTTCGATACCAACTGTCGTAAATAACCCAACTTTTGATTACGAAATAATGGCATTTTCAATTCCAAAAAAATCGCTTTCACTTGGAGAATCTTTAACGGCAATTGTGGAATTAAAAAACACAGGAAATGTGAAGTGGAGAAATTATGGAACACATAGGATCTCCCTTGGTTCAGCCAACCCAATAGACAGAGAAAGTGAATTTACAGGATCAACAAGAATGGGATTTCTTGAAGAAGCAATTGTTCGTCCGGGCCAGGTTGGGCACTTTGTGTTTAATCTAAAAGCTCCATCGGAAATTGGAAATTATACGGAATATTTTGCGCCGGTAATCGAAAACATCACGTGGCTTGACGGAAGAAATATGAAATTCGATTTAAAAATTATATAAATAACCTAAAATATCCCATGTCCTGGAAACCAATACCAAATGAAGCCCCTGCAAAAGCCAGGGAAAAAAGGACGCATATAAGCAGTAAATTCGTAAAACACGCAATCTCAAAAAGCACACCTCATCCGAGCATTTCATACAGGTTGCTACAAAGCGTCAGCATAAGGCTGTTTGAATACGTCAAAAAAGAGAGCAAATATTCTCTGGAGGAAGTTTCAGACCTTATTACCGATATGCAGAGAACCATTATGAATTTGCAGAAAAAACGCATAGCGCTTTTTGAAAAAGAAAGGCAGCGCAGCAAGAAAAATCGAAGACCTCAAAAAGCATTCAGAATCAAAAAAATAAAATAAATTACATCCAGCGCTTAAATTTGAAGAAAACAAGCATTGTTACGACTACCCCCAAAAGTACTCCGGTTACAATTAGAGCAGCTAAAGGATGTTCTGCGGCAGGGAGCCCCACAACATTCATTCCGTAGAACCCTGTAATCACAGTTAAAGGAAGCATCACCACAGAAAACACCGTAAGCACTCTGATTACGTTATTTGTATTGTGTGAAAGAATCGACTCGTTGGTTTGGTTAAGCGACGTTATGATTTCACTTAAAGTCTCAAGATTATTGTAAATTTTTTCAACCTTATCCACTACGTTGTCGAAATACACATCGAGATCCTCGGAAAGGAACTTCTTATTTTTATGTTCAAGTTGAGGCACAATCATGCGCTGTGGAATAATTATTCGCCTAAAATTAATAATATCCTTCTTTAACGAAAGAATATCTTTAAGCATATCTTTTGGGTTTTCCAACTCAAAAACAACACTTTCTATATCTTTTATCTCTTCGGAAAGCGTATCCAGAAGCGGGAAACATGCCGCAAACATCTCGTCGATTATAGTATAAAGTAAATATCCGGAAGACGATCCCATGTACTTTTTCTTCAACGTTTTACTCCTCTTAATTCTATTGAAAATACCGTTAAGAACTCTGTTTCCGGGACTTAAAGTAATTACGTATGAATTTCCAATGAAAAGATTTATCTCGTCCGTCTGTATTGAATTTGTCACTTTATCGTAATACGGAAAATGTAAAACGATAAACATGTATTTATCGTATTCATCTATTTTTGGCCTCTGTATATTAGAGAGACAATCTTCCAAATCAAGATGGTGGAATTTGTATTTTTTACTCAAAAATTCCACAGATTTCTCCGTAGGATTTACAATATCATGCCAAACCAGTTTCCCCTGCGTAATTGTGTTTATTGTGTCATGCATCGGTTGGCACTATACCGCCTTGCAAATGTTGATGTCAAAATAAAAGCTTATCTTTAGTCCGAGCACCTTGACTTGCTCCCCCATCAATCTAAAATGGTAACGTTATGGCCAATCAAAATAATGAATTATAAAGATCGAATTTACGAGGCATGGCAGTTCACCCAAAATAACAAAAAAATGATACGCTGGTACGCTTTTGTACCCGCATTTTTGTCTACTGTTGTTGGAATTGGCATCGTGACATACCAAATTTTGGCATTTAAAGCCTCTCCGCTTTTCGACAATTCACCACAAAGTTTTTCCTATGTGGTTGTCACTACAATTTTAGACTTCATTCGCAATAATCTTGAGCTAACCGTTCCACTTATTGTAATCAGCGCAATTCTTGCCATACTATATTTTTTATTGCCGGTCCTTCTTGATGCCGCAATGATTCAGGTTATGGCCAGAAGAAGACACGAGCAACAGATAGGCCTTCCGGAAGGTTTAAAATACGGCGCACTTAGTTTCCTCCCGTTTCTTGAATATTCTCTCTTAATGGGAACCTTCAGCATTCTTGCAATTTTCACCGAAGCTGCATTCATATTAAGAAATCTGGGACCGGAGGTTTTTAAAACCCTGACACCAATAATAATTATTATCCTAATCGTAGCATTTATAATTCATATCCTTTTCACTTTCGCCGAATATTACATAATAATCGACGACACGGGAGTTATGAATGGTATAGTTAAAAGCTGTACGCTGGTCATTCTGAATATTCAGCAGACAGTTATGTTAGCCATTTTAATGCTTATTATTGCGGTAAGGATACTAATACAAATAATATTGATAATAATTGTTCCGGCAATGGTGGTTATTGGTATGGCTTATTATGCCTCTGTTTCACTACCTGACTACGGGCTCACAATTCTGGCAGGAATAAGCGTTATATTTCTTATTTTCGCATCATATCTTTCAGCTGTCGTTCACGTTTTTTCGGTCGCCGTGTGGACATACACATTTTTGGACTTCACATCAGAAGAACTTATTTCCCCAAGAGAAATACAAAAGTAGATTTCTTGGCTAATTTGTTGTATAATAACACTAGTACAGCATAACAGTTACGCATGAACTCAGACCTTCTGAATCTTCTAAAGCAAATTCCGATCCTTAACGACGCAGACGATGATGAGCTGGCCGATGTTGCAAAAAATGCCACATTGATGCGTTTTAATAAGGAAGACTACATAATGCTGGAAGGTGATCCAGGGGATACTTTTTATATTATAAAATCAGGTAAAGTTGCAGTTCTTAAGAAAGATGAAAATGGCAACGAAGAAATAGTTTCGGCGCTTTATCCGGACAATTTTTTCGGAGAAATGGCTCTTTTAAAAGAACAGCCACGTAATGCTTCAATAAAATGTATTGAAGATTGTGAAGTATATATGTTCAACAAGAAGGATTTCTTTGATTTCCTTTATCTTTAAAAAACAAATATGAATAATGAAAATCCGGTTTTTCACATTTTGGAAAGAGTCCCTTTTTTTAAAGGGCTAAATGAAGAATCAACAAATCTAATAGTAAACAAGATAACTCTTGAGTATTATCCTGCCGATCATCTTCTTTTTTCACAGGGAGATAAGGGCGACACAATGTATATAATCAAAAAAGGTCAGGTAAAAATATTCCAGGGCCCAAAAGACGATAAAGATGAACAAATTGTACTTGCCACATTGGCTGACAACTCATTTTTCGGGGAAATGGCTCTTGTTTCTGAAAAACCAAGAAACGCGAGTGCAATAACGCTTGAAGAAAGTGAAATCTTCATTCTTAAAAAGGATGATTTTTACAGTCTTATAAACAACAATTCATCTCTTGCAGAGCAGATAAGTTCAGAGTTTATACACAGAATTAGAGAAAATATGCGCAATGAAAATTACAAAGAAAATGAATAAAATTTAACCGGAATCATGGCAACGACATATCTTATTATCGCTCATCTTTTAGCCGATTTTATACTGCAATCGAATCGCCTTGTTGCGTGGAAAATGAAAAAGTTCAGAGGCGTTGTCGTCCATGTTTGCATTTTTGCCGCTGTTTCACTTGTGACTTTATTCCCGTATATTGCAAATTGGCAGACCTGGGCCGTAATAGGAGCTATTTCGATTTTTCATCTTGTTGTAGACCAAGCAAAAATCAACATAGCGTTACGAAAAGATGCCTATGTAGCGCCATTTGTGGCAGACCAGGCTCTTCATTTTTTAAGCCTTTTGCTTGGCGGATATTATTTAAATACTTTGGATTTCAACCTCCCAAACGACTTCTTCTTTGGATATATATACGGCAATCCATGTGTAGTTGGCATTATACTTGCGCTTATTTTCCTTGGTTACGTTGTTGATGTGCTTTTCTTTCAGCATAATCGTTCGCGCAAGATGAATATAAGCAAAGTAGCCTCATTTGTAGGCATATACATTTTCTATGTTGCAGCCGCGCTGCTCATGCTATAATTTCGACGTATTAAATGTATTTCCTAACCATTTTAAACATGGGCGGAAAAGATGGAAAAGGCGGATGCTGCGGAGGAAATTGTAAGTAATTTCCACTTGCTTAAGAATCAGCTTTTAAACCCTGGGGTATGGTTTGAAAAAACTACCCTTTTTTTAATATACGCCGCTATAAGGAGACGTGCTCTGCCCCGGAAAAATTGTCAGATTTTCGATCATTTTGCGCTTTTCAACTTGGCCAAAGCGCGTTTTTTCAACTGCTTTTTTAAATACTTCGATTGATTCGTCATAGCGCCGGCGGTTCACCGGATATGGCGTTGCATCCTTACCACCATGGGCAAAGCTGTATCTGGCCGGGTCTTTGTAGGACGCCGGCGCCCCGTACACAACCTCCGAAACAAGCGACAAAGCTCTTATCGTCTTTGGCCCCACGCCCTTCATCGAAAGCAAATTCTCGTAACTTCCCGGTTTTCTGTCACAAATTTTCCAAAGAATTTTATCCAAATACTTACTTTTATTAAAATTATCAGTCATTACCGGATGAACCTTAAACTCCCTCGGAGCAAGCTCAAGAAGTGTTAGCTGATCCTCATTCACCTTTATACTAACCATTTTTGAAAGATGCGAAGAATGCTTTCTTAAAACCTGAATATCCTTCATAAGGTTAAAATATCCACCCTGCGAAATCATATCCACTGTTAAATCTCTATTTCCGCCACTATCTTTCGCAGTCATATTAAGGGTTGAAAGCTTTCTTTGATAAGGATCGGAAACAATCCCCTTATGCGGTTCCACAATCAAATCATTTGCGCTGTCCGACGACCAATGATACCTGCGCGCCGTCCTTTCAATCTTATTCATCCCCTGCTGGACAACAGCCCAGGCTCCGTTTTTTGAGAAGAAAAAAGCGTGATGATAGATGTCAAAACCGTCCTGAACAAGCGCACTATCAACCTTCGCGCTCATTTTTGAATTGTAGACCAAATTGCTAACCTGCCCGTCGGGAAGGCTAAGCCAACTTCCCCAGTTTTCAATCTGCTCCGGAGTTTTAAGAGAAGTTTTTCCCTTCCCTCCGCAGATAAACACACCAAGCTGCCTTTCCTGCCCTCTTATGGCTTCTTTAAGCGCCGCGGTAAAGATTGTTGTAAGCCCGCTGGCGTTCCAGTCAAAGGCCAAAACCGTTCCAAGAGACTGAAACCAAACCGGATCCGCAATTCTTTTAACAAACTCGTCCGGCCCATATTCGTCAATTAGAACCTGCACAATTTCACGCCCAAGTTTGACCATGCGCTCAAAGAGCCATGTAGGACATTTCCCGTAATCAAGCGTAAATGTAGCGACTCCTCTGTGCATATTTTGTGGATATTGGATGGTGAGTGCGCACTCACCTTACCACTTTATCACCACACTTTTAAAAATGCAAAGAGAATTTAGAATTTTTTAAAAATCTTTTTAGAGAAATTTAATGATTGGTTGTTAGAGTGATTTTTACTTAAGTTATGTAACAAAATCCATCATGACAGAACAAAACGGCTCGCCGGAAACAAAAATTGCACTTTTTAAAGGTCAAAAAGTCAGGCGCACAATATATAAAAACGAATGGTGGTTTGTAATCACAGATGTTGTAAATATTTTAACCGATTCTGTAAATGTAAAAGGGTATATTATGGATTTAAGGCGTAGGGATAAGGAATTATCCAAAGGATGGTGGCAAATTGCCACCCCCCTTTTTATAGACACTTTGGGAGGAAAACAAAAATTAAATTGCGCAAATACCGAGGGAATTTTACGAATTATCCAGTCCATCCATTCTCCAAAGGCTGAACCTTTTAAGAGGTGGCTGGCAAAAGTCGGCTATGAAAGGATTCAAGAAATTGAAAATCCGGAGCTTGCGGCAAAGAGAATACGGGAAATTTATAAAGCCAAAGGCTATCCGGACAGCTGGATTGATAAAAGGATGCGCGGTATTGATGTACGTGAAACTCTAACAAAAGAATGGGAGAAAAGAGGAGTAAAAGAGGGCTTGGAATATTCCATTTTAACAGCGGAAATAGCCAAAGCAACTTTTGGCATGACTCCAAACCAGCATAAAAAATATAAAAATCTTAAACGAGAAAACCTTCGCGACCACATGACCGACCTTGAACTTATTTTTTCAATGCTTGGCGAAGCCTCAACAACAGAAATCGTTATAAATAGAGATGTAAAAGGCTTTCCTCGCAACAAAATAGCCGCTCAACAAGGCGGCGAGGTTGCAGGCAAAGCAAGAGAAGATATTGAAAAAAAAAGCGGGAAAAAAGTTGTGAGCAGTGAAAATTTCCTTGAACTGGAGCAGAAGGAGAAGCAAAAAATACACAGAGGAGCCGAAAAGAAAGACCTCCGCCATTAGACAAAGGTCTAAAAAAAATCAAAATCCAAAGTCTAAGAATTTTTCCAAGAGACCCTTAGCGAGCCGCGCCAATACACGCGCATACTAGGACCATCGTCCCTATGCACATACACGCGGACCTCTTCATCTGAGCGATTACCAGCGACCGCAAACCCTTTTGTTCTTAGATCATGATCAGTTTCTAGCCAAACATACAAAGTTTCATCAAAACTTTCCTTAGTTTGTAAATGATCCCTATATTGCTCAGCAGTCATATGCTTAACCCTATTTCCCATTGTTTTTCGCATTTCAACAGATTCATTGTATGTAGAGCATGTCTGGCTTGGCCGTTCTCTATAACACGAACCAACATCAAATCCTTTTTTATCAAAATTATACACATCAGGTTCATGACCAGCTTCTTCCATTTTATTAATACTTTTTAAAGCTTCTTCGTCCGCCTCAAGAGCAATTTTGACAACCTCCCAAATCTCAGGATGACGTTTTTCATTTGCTTTAAAACGGGCTTCAAGGGTTTTTAAAAGTTGTGCTTTTTGTTCAGGTGAGAATTCGGTTTCATCTTGCAGTCCAAGCACTTTTTTCGTTTTTTTTGCGACTTCATCCCGACTTAAACCTGCTAATTCTCCTTTTGGACTTGGAATTTTGTTAACAGGACTTTTAGCTTCAAGCCCCGCAATCTGTTCTTGCAAAGGTTCTGGAATTTCAAGCCCCAGTTTCTGCAGCACACTTCTTGCAATTAATGCTTTACTTAATGTTTCTTCATTTGCTTCCACACCAGAATGTTGATTTCTAAATTCAGACATACTTTTGAATATTAGCTAGATGGTTTTTTATTCTAAATAATAGTTTACATTTTGTCAATATATTATATGGAGACCTGTTTCCTGTCTATACCCGAACATCCACCACAACCTTCAAAAGCTCCTTCACCGCATCTTTCTCCGACACATTACGTTTAACTATTTTACCCTTTTTGTAGAGATTCACTTTGCCCGAGCCTGCCCCAACATAACCGAAATCCGCATCACCCATTTCGCCCAGACCATTTACGATGCAGCCCATAATTGCTATTTTCACACCTTTTAAATGCGCCAAATGCCCCAACTTTTTCTTTATCTCATTGGTAACTTTTTCAATATCAAAAAGTGTTCTCCCGCACGACGGACACGAAACAAATTCCGCCCTCGTTATACGACGCCCAGTCGCCTGCAAAATATCGTAGCAAACGGGAATTTCGTTTGCAGGATCCTCGGTTAACGAAACGCGAATCGTGTCGCCGATTCCGTCCAATAAAAGAGTACCAATTCCTATTATAGACTTCGCCCTTCCTTCAGACGCATTTCCGGCCTCGGTAACACCAAGATGAATCGGATAATTCATGCCTTCTTCATCAAGTTTTTTCGCGAGACGCCTGTTTGTGGCTATCATCAAAAGCGGATCGGAAGATTTAACGGAAATCACAAGATCGTTAAAATTATTTTCGCGGAAAATTTTCGCATACTCGATCGCAGCCTTCACCATATCGCCCTTAATGGAGCCATGATTAACACCTATTCTAATTGGAATTTTTGACTGCCTTGCCAGTTTTGCAAGCTGTTTTTTATCAAAATTCCCCGGATTTATTCTTAATTTGTCAGCTATTTTAAGCACGGCAAAAGCCACTTCCGGCAAAAAATGAACATCGGCAATTAAAGGAACCTTTACCTGTTTTTTTATTTCCGCAAAAGCATCAACATGTTTTAAAGTGGGAACCGCGATGCGCACAAGTTCCGCCCCGGCCTTTGCGCACGCGTTAATCTGAGTCACGTTTTTTTTAATGTCCAAAGTATCCGTATTCGTCATTGTCTGAACACGAATAGGATTATTCCCTCCAATTCCAACGCCGCCAACCATAACGCTGCGGGTTTTTCGCCTTTTTTTAAGCACTTTAGTATTCATGGCGCAACTATACCACAAAGTTATATCTTGCAAACACATTCCCCACTCAGGTAGTATTTAAGTCGCCCCATAACATTGTAAAAAACAATGAAGCAATACTTGGACCTTGTTAAACACGTGCTGGAAAATGGCGAAGATAAGCCGGATAGAACCGGGACCGGAATAATCTCGGTATTTGGAACGCAAACAAAATACGATCTTCGCGACGGATTCCCGCTTGTTACGACCAAAAAAGTAAGCATAGCAAATATAATAAGAGAACTTTTGTGGTTTTTAAAGGGCGCAACAAACATAAACGACGGACTTTTACCTCACACAAAAATCTGGAATCCGTGGGCGGATGAAAACGGCGAGCTTGGGCCAATCTACGGCTACCAATGGAGAAAATGGGAGCGATTCACTAAAAATCCAGAAACCGGACAATACGAAAAATCGCACGTTGATCAAATAAAAGAAGTCATCGAGCTTATAAAAAAAGATCCGACATCACGAAGACTTATTGTTAGCGCATGGAATCCTGCGGATCTTCCAAGAATGGCGCTTCCTCCTTGCCACGCTTTCTTCCAATTTTACGTTGTAAACGGAAGGCTGGATTGCCAACTTTACCAACGAAGCGCGGATATTGCCCTTGGCGTTCCTTACAACATAGCAAGTTACTCAGCTTTAATGATTATGATGGCTCAGGAATGCAACTTACAGCCTGGTATTTTTGTTCACACTCTTGGCGACGCACACATCTACAAAAACCATATCGAAGGCTTGCAGATGCAGTTAACAAGGACTCCCCACAAACTTCCGCAGCTAAAACTGGCCAAAAAGCCTTTCGATGAAATCACTCTGGAAGATTTTGAGCTTGTCGGCTACGAATATGAACCGTTTATAAAATTTGAAATCGCAGTATGAAACATGAAGTTTATCACATAGTGGCAATTGATAAGAATCACGGAATCGGAATAAAAGGCCTAATCCCCTGGAATATTCCCGATGACATGAAATTTTTTCAACATCAGACAACTCATGCCGTGAACGAAAAAAAACAGAATATGGTGATAATGGGACGAACCACATGGGAATCTTTGCCGGTAAAACATCGTCCGCTTAAAAACAGATTTAACGTTGTCTTAAGCCGTGATTTGGACTACGAAGCCAAAGGAGCAACCGTAGTGGACGACATAGAAAAAGCCTTTAAACTCGCCGACAAATCAATCGAGAAAATATTTATAATTGGTGGAGCAAGCGTTTACAAACACACAATAAATCTACCCGAAATAACAGGACTTTACATAACAAGAGTAACCCAAGCTTTTAACTGCGATGCATTTTACCCTGAAGTGCCCGCGCATTTTTCCAAGCTTGAAAAACTAGCCAGCGGGAAATACGAGGAAATCAGCTATGACTTTCTTCTTTACACTAGGTAGTATAAATCCCAATAGCATCAAGCGTTTCAAGATAATGGGTATAAGCAGTTCTCAGCTGTTTACCGTATCCTCCCATTATATCCAGTCCACCAGGTATTTCCTTGCAATGGAAAGCTTTGCAATTAATAGGCCTTACATTTTTTGGTATAACACAGCCATCTTCGCCTACAAACGAGCACTGCGAATGAGCATGCGGTGTTTTTACGGTTTCATAAACTTTTTTCAACTCTTCTTCCGTCATTCTGGAAATTGCATACAAAAATTCCTCGATTTCAAGCTCATATTCAATTCCATTTGTGCAACAACCACCCTCGCAGTTTTTACAAACCTCACCGGATTTGGCCGCTTCAGCTAATTCATTTATTTGCATTTGTATATTAACAATCGGGATAACGAATTCACCAACAACATTACGTTGTAGATTATCCATTTCATCATAAATCTTTTTTGCTATGTCCAACTTCTTTATGGTTTCTTCAGACAAAGACATATCTCCCTTTGATTATATTCAGGGAGTAATTATACGAAAAACAATGTTTCGTGCAACTTATTTTACCTTTAAATGTTTAACCGACAGAATAAAGAAAAACACAATTGAAGTAAGCATTGAAGCTAAAATTACCGCATAGAGCAATATGCTTAAGACAAAAACACTATACAAAAAACTTCCCAAAACTGCATAAGCGACAAAAGGACAAACCAAACCCCACTGGCTTAAATAAAACTCTTTTGAAAAATGATTTTTAAAATAATTTTTAAGGAGACTAAGACCAAAAGCCATGTACCACGTTTCAAATGCAAAAGCCGATAAGATTACTATCAAAAAATATGGTCCCATTTCCATTGAATGATGATGTTCAATATAATGGCCAAGCCTAAAAGCAGTAATAGCGTAAAGTGTTATATTTGGGATCACTATAAGGAAACTTGGCAGAAATTGTCTTTCAGGCAAACCTGGTAACGCAAAATGACTCTTAAAGAGAGCTATCAATTTAACAACCAGCAGAAAGAACCCCATGCTTGCCGAGACAACCGTTAAAAAGGCTGACACATGAGCTATTTCCGCATTTTGCGCCAGAGCCGCTATTCCTGCTCCGGTTACAGATAGCATTGCAAGGGCAAAAGGATGCAAAAGCCATCCAAAATGTATTTTGTTAACATCAAATGATTTTTCGAATGAAATTGTAAGAAGCTTAATTTCAAAAGCCATTAAGGCAACCCAGATTAGAGCCCAAACTATAAATGCCGGCATCATAAAAACCTGAAGATTTTCAGCCATTGAAGATATAAAGTATCTTATCGGGCCTATAAAAACATTAAGAGTCATAACAACCGAAATAAACGGTGCCAGCATTGAAGAATTCGAAAGCGGATCATGGAGCATATCCGTAAATTCCTTTTCTTTTAGCCATTTCCACAACTGAACAAAAAATATTATCGTTAAAACAAAATGAATAGAGACAAAAACAATCATTGTCCCCTCAAGAAATCTTATTAGTAACTCTTGCATAATAGACAAACTACCATGATCAACCTGTCCAATATATATAAGCCCCTTTTCGTGAGGGAACGAATAATTCAATAGAGCAAACGGAATAACCGAAATGCCACCGGCACCAAGAGAAGCAAGAAAAACAAGAGGATTGAACTTTTTCATATTATTTAAAAGTTATTTAATAATTTCTTCAAAGAATTTTTTGCAGATTTTTTCCGTATTTTTAGTATCTTTATTCACGCAATCCGTAAAATTATCCTGTAAATATTTTGCCGTCAAGGAATCAAGAGCTGACCTTGCAGCCTTTATCTGAGTTAAAACTTTAAAACAATCTTCTTCGCATTCCATCATTTTCTTAATTCCGGAAAGCTGACCTATAACGTTATTTACAAGCTGCAATCTTGTTTTCATAAAAAAATATTAAATTACACAAGAAAATTTACTATACACCCCTAGGGGGTGTCAATACGATTTTAATTCTTAAATTATTGGGGTATTATAAAAACGGATTTAAACTTAATTTTAATGGGCAAAAACAACAAATACGACAATTTAAGCAAACCTCAAGCAGAATTCGATTTTCACGAAAGAGGCATTTTATATCCGGAAGACATAAAAAAAATGGTGGACGAATTTATTGAAGAATGCGTGCGAAGAAAGCTCACAAAAGTGCTATTTATTACCGGCAAGGGACTACATTCAAAAAAAGGAATGCCGATAATAAAGCCGCTTGTTAAAAAATATCTTCAGGCAAAACCACAAGTTTACAGGGTTTACGAAGGCAGATTCGACAGAGGCGGAAGTGGCACTTTGGAGGTAATACTTGATTATTAAAACAGCATTACTGTTTAACTTTATTACGCTTGGACAGGTTTAGAAAATAAGCCCAAACCCACAAAGTAAGCCATATCGCCATCGGAACAAGGGTTAAAGGCCATTTGCCGCCAACCATATAAATGTGGATTCCACTTGCTATAAAAAACAAGTAAGTGAGCCTCTGTAATCTTTTCCAATTCCTTTTAAGAAGCCTTATCGCATAATTGTTTGAAGTAAGAAGCAAAGGTATCATCGTAACAAAAGCAAGCCCTCCCCATCCGGTGAATTTTGCGAAATCCCAATATGAAGAATCAAAAAAGAATTTAAGTGAAACACTAAAAGTAATTGAATAAACAACAACATGCAAAACCACCATGGCTCCGCAAATTAGACCAATCCATTTTCTCTTTAACTGAATTTTTCTTATAAATTTAACCTGCAGCAAATCCGCAAGAGGCCTTGATAGGACTATTATCAGCAAAGTTATCCACGCAGCCCAAGCAAAATACAAATTAAAGTCCATAAATTTTATAAAGTTATTGCATCAACAGGACATCTTCCTATTGCAGATGCCAGTTTATCAGAACCAAGGTCGCTTTGCGAGATAACAACAGCTTTTTTGGTTTCCGAGTCCATAATAAAATGTGCATAATCACTTTTAATGCAATGACCGCAACCTATGCACTTATTCGGATCAACAGCCAAATAAGTTTCCTGAGTTTGAGAAATTGTCTCCGAAGCATCACCTTGAGAATCCCGACCCCCTTCTGCCGGAATCGAATCTTGGTTACTACAGCCCGTTAAAACAGGAAATGCTACAAGTGCAGTTAAACAAATAGGGATAAGATTATTTTTCTTCATTTTTAAATGATTATTTTTATTATTATACAATATGAAGCAAATTTTTATTGCAGGATTTTTATTGCGGATAACTTGTAACAAGCATATTATCCGAACTGCATTTATGAGGGAAAAAATAAAAAAATCAGTATTAGAAACGTTAAATTCGCTTAGAAGAAGCATGCTCGCGTTACTTTCGGTGATGCTTTTAATTGCCTTTATAATAAACGCAATACCAAAAGATTATTATGCTAAAATTTTCACCAATAATAATCTTATAGATTCAATAATAGGAGCTGTAATCGGAAGTATATCGGCCGGCAATCCCATAAACAGTTATGTTATAGGAGGAGAACTTTTAAATAACGGCGTAGGCTTAACAGCCGTAACCGCATTCATATTGTCATGGGTTACAGTAGGCATTGTGCAGTTGCCCGCCGAATCTCTTATGCTCGGCAGGAAATTTGCCTTATACAGAAACGGAATCAGCTTTGTAACGGCAATCATAATTTCGATATTAACCGTTTTAATTTTGAACTTATTTTGATGAAAAATTTATTTAAAAAAATGAGCGGAAGTCTAAAATTATTTATATTAATAGTTTTTATTTATGCGATTTTTGGCATTTTCAATCAGCCTTTAATAATGAAATCGTTACATACTTTTATTAAACTTTTGAAAGAAGTTATTCCAATACTTGTAATTGTTTTCTCCCTTATGTTCTTAACGAATATGCTTATAACCTCAAAGAAAATATCCGATTCTTTAAGCCGTAAATTGGGTATTAAAGGGTATTTTCTTGCTATTGCGCTGGGCATATTATCGGCCGGACCAATTTACATGTGGTATCCCCTGCTTTCCGATTTAAAAGAAAAAGGCCTAAACAACTCTCTAATTACAATTTTTCTTTATAACAGAGCTGTTAAAATACCGCTTATTCCCATGATGATTTATTATTTCGGTTTTAATTATGTGTTTATTTTGGGCTGTTTGATGATAATTTTTTCGGTTATAAACGGCCTTATTGTTGAAAAACTATTATTAACCCAAAAAATATGAAAATCGCAATCGCATCCGAAGAAAAAGACGAAAAAGGACAAATAAGCGACAGGGCGGGAAGAGCTTCCAACTACCTTATCTTCGAGGACAAGAAGCTTGTCGAAACAATAAAAAATCCTTTTAGCGTTGGTAGCGGAGGAGCCGGATTTTCGGTCGCAAAAATGCTCGCCGACATGAATGTTGATGTTGTTGTCGCTGTTAAATTCGGAGATAAAATGATCGGAGCTCTTGACGAAAGAGACGTCAAATACAAAGAATTGAGCGGATCTATTCAAGAAGCTTTGGTAAATTTATTATCTTGACCACAAAAGATCGCCGGTATAAAGTTAGGCATGCCTAACTTATTTCAAGATGATAACAAAAAACAGGGAAGATTACTTAAGGGCCATATTTTGCCTATCGGAAAACAAAAACAATGAAATCAAATCTATGGATATTGTTGATTTTTTGAATGTATCCAAGCCTGCGGTATCCGAAATGTTGGAGAAATTAAAAGAAGAGAAGTACGTAAAAAAAACTCCGTATTCGCATATATCGTTTACAAACAAAGGATTTAAAGAAGCAAAAAAGATAACTTACAAGCATAGAATTGTTGAATTATTTTTAAAAGAAGTATTAAACTTTACGGATAAAGAAATGCACGAGGAAGCACACTTGCTTGAACACGCAATGTCGGACAAATTTGCAAAAAAATTATCCAAATTTTTAAAGAATCCAAAGGTTTGTCCATGTGGTAATAAAATCCCTAACATTGAATGGTAAATGAATTTAGAAAAAGCACTTCCGGACTTTAACGATGGAGAAAAAATCAAAGTAGTATCAGTAAATTGCGGAAGGAATCTATCAAGAAGGTTGTGCGATTTGGGCCTATTTGAAGGGACCGAAATAGAAATTTTAAAAAATGATAATTTTGGACCAATAATAATAAAAATTTTAAATTCGAAAATTGCTTTGGGCCGAGGCGAAGCAGAAAAAATATATGGAGAAAAAATCTAACATAAAGGTTGGGCTAACAGGAAATCCCAATGTGGGGAAATCAACACTTTTTAATGCCCTAACAAAATCAAAGCAGCATGTTGGCAATTGGCCGGGCAAAACAGTCGAAAAAAAAGATGGTTATTTAAATTACAATGGTACAAAAATTCAGTTTGTTGATCTTCCCGGATCATATAGTTTAACTGCATATACCCAAGAAGAAGCCATAACAACCACATTCGTACTGGAAGAAACTCCGGACGTAGTTGTACAAATTGTTGATGCTCAAAATTTAGAGAGAAATTTGTTTATGACAATTCAGCTTATAGAAATGTCTGCTCCTTTGGTTTTAGCCGTGAATCTGGATGATCTTGCCAGAAAAGAAGGTCGAGTCGTCGACACAAAAAAACTATCGTTATTACTTAATACTCCCGTTGTTGTTATTGATGCCAGGCACAAAAAAGGCATAGATACACTTATTGAAGCCATTATAAAAAAATCCGGAAACAAAAATAAATCTAAAATTAAGTTAACATATGGAGCGGAAGTAAATGAAAAAGTTCAAAAAATAAGAAATTTTATTGCGAAAAATGACAAACAAATGAGGGAAAACGAACTCGACTGGATAACTATAAAATTACTGGAAGGAGACATAAGGGTGGATCAGAAATTAATAAAAAAAACTTACTATATCGAATTAAAATCATTAACGGAGAAAAGCGTTTCACACTTGGAAACAGTTTTCGGAAAAGACATCCATAACATCCTTGCTAATACAAGATATGGCTTTATAAAAGGACTAAGCACTCAAGTTATAAAATGCAGGAAAAATTCCGGAAAACGCAATTTCGCACAAACGGTTGATTGTCTTCTAACAAATAAATTTCTCGGAATACCAATTTTTTTAATCGTGGCATGGCTTATGTTCCAATCCACCTTTACACTTTCCGAGCCATTAATGGGACTAATGGAATCGTTGTTTATATATATCGGCAATCATATCTCCGTTGTTCTCGAATCAATACAATCTCCATATTGGATAAATTCATTGGTAATTGACGGGATTATAGGCGGAGTAGGAGGGATACTTACATTTATCCCGATTATAGGAATTTTATTTCTGATTATAGCCATCTTGGAAGATTCCGGATATATGGCCAGGGTAGCTTACGTTATGGATAAATCCATGCAAAAAATAGGATTACAGGGAAAGGCTTTTATACCAATGATGCTCGGCTTTGGATGCAATGTCCCCGGCATTATGGCTACAAGAGCTTTGGAAACAAAAAGTGACAGACTTCTTACAATCCTTATAAATCCTTTTATGTCCTGCGGGGCCAGGCTACCGGTATATGTTCTTTTCACGGGAGCATTTTTCTCGGCATATCAAGGCTGGATTATATTTTCACTCTATATACTTGGCGTTTTGATTGCCATAATTATGGGCTTTGTTTTTAGAAAAATCCTATCAAAAAAATCACTTTCCCCTTTTGTAATAGAGCTTCCCCCCTACAGATGGCCGAGCATAACCGGACTTTTAATACACGTCTGGGAAAAAATATGGCTTTTTATTAAGAAGGCGGGAACGGTTATATTGGCTTTTTCAATTATAATATGGGCTCTTGCCAGCTTCCCCGCAGGCGTTGATTACGGCACCAGAGAAAGCTTTGCCGGACAGATCGGCGAAACAATTGCTCCTGTATTCAAGCCTCTTGGTTTTGGAAACTGGCAATCATCTGTCGCGCTAATTTCCGGATTTACCGCAAAAGAAGTCATAATAAGCACATTCGGCACAATTTATAATGCCGAGGAAGGAAGCTCTCTTGAAGTTGCCCTAAAAAATAATTTCACACCACTTTCCGCCTATTCATTCATGGTATTCATTCTTTTGTACGTTCCGTGCGTTGCCGTTCTGGCAGTTGTAAAAAGAGAGACGAACTCCTGGAAGTGGCCAATATTTATGGTTTTCTACACAACTTTAATTGCATGGACAATGTCGTTCATTGTTTATCGTGGGGGAATTTTATTTGGATTTGTTTAACACGATCAATGTGGCTTTATGGGAGATATTAATACTTGTGATAATTTTAATCGTTTGTTTAACGGGAATAATTTTTCATATAAAAAACCAATTTGGGAAAAATTCCAATCCTTGCTCAAACTGCCCATACTCGAATGTTTGCGATAAGAAAGATTCGTATTGCAAATGATTTGCAATTAGATTATTATCCGAACATCATGATGGAACAAAAAATAAAACAATCAGGATATAAATTAACAAAGCCAAGAGAGCTTGTTTTGAAGACTCTTCAAAACACACATGAACCAATTTGTGCCCAGGAAATTCATAAAAAACTTAACAAGAAGGTTGATCTTGCCTCAATTTACAGAACTTTAAATTTATTTGTATCCATTGGAATAGCATTTAAAGAGATAATTTCCGAAAAGGATCTTTACTATCTAGCCAAAAAACAACATCACCATGTTATCTGCACAAAGTGCGGATACAGCGAATGTATCCCCTGTAATCATTTGTTCAAAAATATAAAAAATTTCACAAACATTTCGCATAACATAACTATTTCCGGCATTTGCAAAAAATGCTCTTAACAAAAAAATATGAATGAAGTTTGGATTTACACACTTGGATCCGTATTTATAGTTAGCCTTATTTCGCTTCTGGGAGCTATAACTATTGTCATAAAACAAAAGACTATAAAACATTTCTTGATATTCCTTGTCTCTTTTGCCGCAGGCGCAATGCTTGGAGACGTGTTTCTTCACATGCTCCCGGAAATGGCCCAAGAAGGAGCGCTTAACTTAAAAAGCTCATTTCTAATCCTTGTAGGAATAGGAATATTTTTCATCCTTGAAAAAATAATTCACTGGAGACACTGTCACCTAACGGCAACCAAAGAACACACTCATCCACTTGCGTTTATGAATCTTGTTGGAGACGCTACTCATAATTTTATCGACGGAATACTTATAGCCGGAAGTTATATGTTGAGTTTCCCAATTGGCATAGCCACGACAATAGCTGTTATACTTCATGAAATACCACAGGAAATGGGTGATTTTGGAGTACTTCTTCACTCTGGCATGAAGCCAAAAAAAGCACTTATGCTTAATTTTCTCTCAGCCTTAACGGCAGTTTTAGGTGCACTTTTCATTCTTTTGATTGGAGAAAAAATTGATGTAACCGGAGTTATAGTACCAATAACAATCGGCGGATTTTTATACATAGCCAATGCGGATTTAATTCCAGAACTACACAAGGAGACAAAAGTTTCACACTCTCTTATTCAATTGTTAACTTTTTCAATCGGAGTGGCAATAATGTTCTCAATGTTATTTCTGCCTTTTCACGGGCACTCACATGAAGATGAACATTTAGAGGGTGAAAATATTGAATATTTAGAATAAGAATACAAAGATTCCATTAACTCGTCCCGATTGAAACAAGGAAAGGAATACTGTAAAATGCCCATGATTTTTAATACTTTTAAATATGGGAAATAATAAGGTTTTAGCAGGGATTCTTGTGGTTTTGATAGCCATTATTATTATTGGCGGCTATATTTTGTACGGGAAACAGACCGATGGACAATTGCAGCAGAAAGAACAACAGCAAGAGCAAAAACAAGATAAGAACCCGATCGAAGAAGAAGAAAAAGAAGTTGAGCAAAAATTGGAAATAAGCGCAACTTACGACACAAAAATAGTTTATACATCGGAAGTTTCGTCAAAAACCGACATATATAAGGCTGATTGCAAAAAAAGAGGCTGGGTATTCAATGAATGCGGCTCTCCGTGTGGGCCGGATGCCGAATTCTGCACAGCAGTTTGCGCCTACACCTGCGAAAAACCGGCGACCAAGGTTGAGACATATACGGACATATTGCTTGGAATAACGTTTGATTATCCAAATGATATGGAGATAAACGACAAAGATGGTGGCCTTAGAGTTTACAAATGGGGACCTTCTCAAGCTGAGGGAACCGAACTTTACGACGGCGTGGTACTATCTTTTATGAAAGTTGATAATCCTGACAAACTGGATCTTGAAGCATTTGCAAAACTTGAACTTGAGAATGAAATTGTATTTGAATCTGAGGTTGTAAAACCTTTGGAAGCAATTACTCACGGCTTAATCCCAGGGTATGAATTCACAACTTTAGGCCTCGGGGAGAGCACTTCATTCTACTTTAGTAATTCAGCCGGAGAAATGATAAGAGCCAGCTACTTTGTGGAAGACCCTTTAAACCAAGGGTTTGATGAAATACTCAACAAAATACTTGGATCTTTAAAGACAATGCAATAATAAGTCCTAACGACGTCGGCTGCTTCTTCTAACTGGAGCGCCTTCTCTTACGTAAACTTTTTGTCCTCTAAATCTGTTTGCTGACATCTCTCTGCAGAGTTTTGTTACAAAGTTAGACGGCGCTTCAAAACTGGCCTGAGTATCGCCTATTTCAATCTGCCCAATATCAACTCTTTCACCCCTTGAAACTTCGTTTATCATCCCAAGTAAATGTGGAACTGTAAGCGCGTTTCTTCTTCCAAGTGAAATAACTAAAGTCTTCATTCCTTCGCCACCATAGCCACCTTGACCACCACGCCCGCCTTCTCTTCCATAACTTCCTTCTCTTCCACGAATACCGCTAGAATTTTTTGACTGCGGCCTATTTTGCATTTTATCCATTTCTTTCTCGGGGTATTTTGCAATTCTTTCTTCTACCGCGTGTAGAAGTAGTTTTTTTGCCAATCCATCCATTTCTTCTTGAGGCACATTTTGTATAATTTCATCTACATATTTTCTTGCCATTTTGGAAACCTCAAAATCCGAATCAACCGATTGCACGTATCTGTTAATATCAGCCTTTATAATATCTTCTCTTTTTGGGACTGGAATTTCCTGAAAAGTAATTCCATTCATTTGCTCTATTCTTTTAAGAGCACGGTGCTCTCTTAAATGAGCAAGCACCATAGATATTCCCTTTTCGCTTGCACGTCCGGTACGACCGCTTCTATGAACATAACTTTCAAATTTCTCCGGAACGCCGATATGAATAACGTGTGTCAATTTCGCCACATCAATGCCTCTGGCTGCCACGTCGGTCGCTACCAAGAAACTTGTCTCCTTTTTCTTAAAAGCTTCCATTATGCGCGTTCTGTGGCTCTGTTCTATATCTCCATGAAGAACACCCGTAGGATAACCATCCTTAAGCATTGCATCTCCAATTTCCTGAGCTTCACGTTTGGTACGGCAAAACACAATTCCATACATCCCCGGATTAAGTTCTCTATATCTTTGAAGAGCTGTAACTTTGTCACGCGCCGGAACAATCATGTACTGATGCGTAATCGCCAAATTTTTTCCGGAAGCTAACTTGGCCTCTATACGAACAGGAGAATGCATGTAACTTCTTGCAATCTGCTCGATTGTTCTGGACATTGTCGCAGAAAAAAGAAGCGTCTGTTTGGTTTCCGGAGTGCTTGCAAGTATTTCGGAAATATCTTCAACAAATCCCATTTTTAGCATCTCGTCGGCCTCATCAAGAATCATCCACTTAACACCGCCAAGTTTGAGTACACCCCTTTTTATCAAATCAAGCATTCTTCCGGGCGTACCAACAACAACATTGGCTCCTCTTTTTATTGCATATATCTGATCCTGAATTGAAGATCCTCCATAAACAGCAATAACTTTAATTCTAGGCAGATACTTTGAAAAACTTCTCATATCATCGGCAATCTGCATTGCAAGCTCCCTTGTAGGGCTAAGAATAACAGTCTGTATACTTTGGTCTACATCACTCATCTTTGAAAGCACAGGCAATCCAAAAGCCGCAGTTTTTCCGGTACCGGTTTGAGCTATAGCTATAATATCCTGATTACTATCAAGAATATGAGGTATAACCTTCTCCTGAACCGGAGTCGGTTCGATAAAGTTTTTCTCTTCCAACGCTTTATGAACAGCCGGTAAAAGTTTAAATTCAGAAAATGTAGTCATTGTAGGTCTTAATTAAGCAAAAAGTTTCATAGATAAATATATATACGTCACATTCCCCATAATGTCAACTAGCTAAACCAATATTGACAACGATATCAAAAAGGAGATTAATGAAGCCGTGAAAATAACAATGTTTTGAGATGGAAAAAAAAGTCAGTATTGCAGGACAAGACGACCCTCCTCCTCCGGGGATTGACCCCATTTTTAGTTACAGCAAAGAGGCAAATTTTAATAAAACGATTCTACTGATCCATACGGGATGGATAAAAAAACGTTTTATTTTTCAGAGACTAAAAAAGATGGGTCTTAAAATCTTTGTTTTAAACAAAGAAAAAAACTGGGCTCAAAACTATGTTGATGGATGGATTTTGTCCGACCCTACCGACTATCCGACAAGTCTTGAAAAAGTTAAACAATTTTTAAATGAAAATCCGGATGTAAAATTTGACGGGGTTCTAACATTTTGGGAAGATTCCGTTCTTTTGGTTTCCCAAATAGCGGAAATGTTAAATCTACCCGGAATACCTTATGAAATTGCAAAAAATGTCAGAAATAAGTTTTTGTTCCGAAAATTCTGTATTCAAAACGGGATAAAAGCACCAAACCACGAAATAATCAAATCGGACGAAGACATAGAAAGGGCCTTGAATAAGCTAACTTTCCCAATGATAATAAAGCCGGTTTACGGCTCTGCCAGCGCGTTTGTAATGAAAGTCGAAAATGAAAATGAACTTAAAGGAAGCTACCATTTTATAAAAGAAACCGCAGTATCTCATCCTGACGCTGCCGAGTGGGACACAAACGATTTAATACTCGAAGAATACATAGACGGTGATGAAGTTGACGTGGATATCGTGCTTCAGCACGGAAAAATCAAATTCCACTCAATAACCGATAACAACAAAACACGGGAACCTTTCTTTGTTGAAACGGGACAATCAATTCCATCCAATCTTCCCACTTCCGTTAAACAATCGCTTTTTGACCTTGCGGAAGAGACACTTGAAAAGCTTGGAATACTTAACGGCGTAATACATTTTGAAGCAAAGGTTTCAAAAAAAGGACCCGTACCAATCGAAATTAATTTAAGAATGGGTGGAGACGAAGTTTATTCGTTCATTAAAAAGGCATGGAATGTGGATTTGGTTGAAATGGCGGCGAAAATTGCGTGCGGGATGTTTATAACTAAAATAGCCAAAAGAGAAAATCCTTATATGTATCTTGTTGGACAATATTTTCTTGCCGAACACTCCGGGGTTCTTGTAAAACGTGATATTGATGCCGAAATAAAGAAACACAAATTCGTCGAGGAAGTTTGTTTCTTTAAAAACATTGGAGATGAAATAAAAGTTCCGCCAGAAGGGTACGATTCCCTTGGGTGGATAACCGTCTCCGGTTCAAGCCCGCGCGAGGCAGCCGACAACTTAAAAACGGCTTTGGAATCAATAAGTTATGAAGTTGCTAAATTCAGTCCGATGTCTTCAATCGGACAAACATCAAGAAAAAATGCTTTATCTTTTTCTCTATTAAGAAAGCACTCATCTTTGAGCGGCGGCAAAATAGAAAAACTTAGACGAACATCCATAGAACATCAACGAAATTTGAACATAGGAATAGCCTGTAACTTGTATGGTGAGAATGCAGGACCTGTTGAAATAGAGCTAATGAGTGTAGGAAAAATAATCGAAGAGACACTTCGGGAGCGTGGCTACAAAGTAATGTTTTTTGACTTCAATAACCTTCAAAAGACTTTTGTTGATTTAAAAACAAGTAACGTTGATTTAATATTTAATGTTTGTGAAAGAATAAATGAATCCAGTTTGCTGGAACCGCACGTAACATCAATTCTTGATTCGCTGCAAATACCTTACACCGGATCGAATCCTTTTACTTTGGGGCTTTGCATAGACAAAATTCGCGTTAAAAAACTTCTATCATTCCACAATATTCCAACCCCAAAATGGGACTATATGTACTCCATGGACGACGACCTACGAGACGATTTTAAATATCCTTTAATAGTAAAACCGGCAAACACCGATAACTCAATCGGAATTACAAATGACTCTGTTGTTACAAATAAACAGGATCTTGAAAGACAGCTTAAAAAAATAATATTGGATATAGGCCGTCCGGCTCTAATCGAGGAATATATAGAAGGAGATGAATATGATGTTTCCATACTTGGAAGCGAAGAAGATGACCTGCGCGTGCTTCCTTTATCACGTTCAATCTTCGATAAAATGCCCGATGGATACTGGCATATTTATCCTTTCGAATCAAAATTTGCAAAAGATCCGACCTACAAAAACGGCATAACGGTTCAAAGACCACCAAAAAATATAAGCGTAAAACTTGCAAATCTTGTAAGTGAAATTGCTTTGGACACATACAATATTTTAGACTGCCACGACTACGGACGGGTGGAAATAAGAGTGGATAAAAACAACAATCCTTATGTTCTTGAGCTCAATCCAAACCCTTCAATCTACATAACCGACTGCGTACCTCAAGTTGCAAAACTTGTCGGAATGAATTACGGAGATTTTTTGGAAGAGATAATAAGAATGGCTATTAAGCGCTATAAAACACATCCGCCATATTTCCATCTTCAACCAAGCGTGCTTTAAAATTTTTAATTGGCGTTTTCCAGAACATCCAGCTCAAGTCCAAGCTCCACCCATTCCTGCTCTTTTGTGGAAAGATTTTTTTCAACTTCAACCAAACGCTTATTTTTATCTTCCGAAAATTCTTTGTAATTTTCCTCAAACCACTTTAACAAACCTTTCTTTTCCTCCTCCAAAACAACCATCTCCCTTTCCAGAATCTTTAATCTTTTTTTCGCTTCCTTAAGCTTATCCCTCAAATCATTTCTATCCTCTTTACCGAGATTCAAACTTGCTCCTTTAACCAAGCCCAAATCTTCTTCTATATCTTTTTGCAGATGATAAACATACTCTTCATAATTATGATTATAATGTCTGATTCTTCTGTTTTTCACTTCAATAATTCCATTTGCAACGATCTCCACAAATGTACGATTGTGACTTACAAATATCACCGTAACATTTGAGTTCTTCAGAGCCATAGCCAAAGATTCAACCGTTTCAAAATCCAAATGATTGGTTGGCTCATCAAGTAAAAGCACATGATTTTTCTGCAACAAAATTTGCGCCAAACAGAGCCTGGCCTTTTCTCCACCACTTAAAACCGGAATCTTTTTTTTCAACGCCTCATCCTTAAATAAGAAATTTCCAGCCATTTCAAAAATTTTCTGGTCAGGCGTATCTTTTGGAGACACTCTTTTAAGATAATCTTTAACAGTTTCATCAAAATTTATTTTAGCCGGGATATGTTGGGCATAATAAGCAATTTTTATGTTATGTCCCCATTTATAATCTCCGGAGAGCTTATCAAGTTCTCCGGCAAGAGTTTTGAGCAAAGTTGTTTTTCCCTGACCGTTATCACCTAATACCGCAATTCTTTGGCCTCTTTCAATATATAAATTTATTCCGTGCGCAATTGATTTATCGCTATATCCGATTTCCAAATCTTCAATCGTCAAAGCCACTCCCTTTTTTTCTTCAACCTGTGGAATATTAATTTTTGCCGTACTCAAGGGATGCAGAATTTCAATGGTCTTAAGCCTGTCAATTTGCTTCAATTTTGATTTAGCCTGAGAGGCCTTACTGGCCTTGGCTCCGAACCTATCCACAAACTCCTGTAAATGCTTTTTCTTTTTTTCAACATTCACGTTCTGTTTTTCAGCCATCAAAAGTTTTTCCTCTTTGTAAGCCAAATATTCCTCAATCGGACGCGGAAATAAGGTAAGTTTTCCATGCTCAATTTCCAAAGTCTCATTACACGTTCTCTTAATAAATTCACGATCATGGGAAATCAACATAAAACTACCTCTGTAATTTTCCAGAAATTTTTCCAGCAAAATCTGAGTTGAAAGATCCAAATAGTTTGTAGGCTCATCCAAAAGCAATAAATTAGGTTCCTTTAAAAGCATTGCAACAAGCTTAACTCTCATTTGAAATCCACCCGCCAAAGATTCAACTTTAGCAGTTAAAAGTTCATTCTTTATTTGAAATCTGCCGGCGACTTTACCGCATTCAAAATCCTGCTTCCCGCTTGATCTCATTAAGAAATCAATCACACTTTCATCTTCTTCGTACTCACTATGCTGAGTTAAATAGCCAATTCTTGTCCCTGCATAAACATCAACTTTTCCTTCATCCAGATCTTCCTCCCCGACAATTATCTTAAATAGAGTGGATTTACCAACACCGTTTCTACCAATCACTCCGATCTTTTGCCTGTCACTAAGCGTCAAATCAGCATTATCCAAGATTACTTGTGGTCCATAGGATTTGGACAAATCGTTAATTTGCAATATGGTCGTCATAAGAAACATTTCGGATATAAGCTTTTAGAGAATAACTTTTAATCTCAAGGTTCTCAATGAAAAATCTTGTCTTTCGGTAGAAATAGGGATAAAGTCTTTTCCGCTCATGTATATTACTAACATAAATTCAATATGAGAAATTTTAGCCGAGATAACAACTCCAGAGGTAGAGATAGAGACAATAGAGGTGGTAGAGGAGGAGAAGACAGACAAATGCATAGAGCAACCTGCTCTGATTGCGGCAGACCATGTGAAGTTCCTTTTAAACCAAGTGGAGACAAGCCGGTTTTCTGTAGCAGCTGTTTTAAAAAAGATGACAGCCCAAGAAATGAAGATAGGAGTTACGACAGAAGAGAAGATCGCGGAAGAGACAGAGATAGAGGTGGAGACAGGGATAGAGGTGGGGACAGGGATAGAGGCAAATTAACTATGCACAGAGCAACTTGCGCAGAATGTGGAAAACCTTGCGAGGTTCCTTTTAAGCCAAGTGGAGATAAGCCGGTTTTCTGCAGCAATTGTTTCGGCAAAGGAAACGGTGGCCCAGGCCCAAGTAAACCTGATCAGTCAGGCAAGAAATTCGATGAAATGAATGCAAAACTTGATCAAATTTTACACATTTTAAAGGGGCAACCTATTAAAGAAGTCTCTACAATAAAGCTTAAGAAGCTGGGAGCTGCTAAAAAGGTTGCACCTAAAAAAGAAGAGGCTCCTAAGAAAGAAGTTGCCTCTAAAAAACCGGCCAAAAAAGCATCTAAAAAGAAGGCTAAGTAAGGCCGGAAAGTTATTACTGGAAAAACTTTTTAATGTTTTCAACCCCAAGATCATATTCGCTCTGATCCATGACGTTTTTTGATGAGTTGTATTGCGTAAACATTGTAGCTAATTCATTAATCCTGTTTACAGCCAACCCGCCATCAAAAACAAGCTCCTTAAGACGTGCATATTCCGCATCATACATGGCTGAAAATGTTTCATTGGCAAAGAAGCGTTCTTTAAGAAGATTGGTTCCGCTTCTTCCCATACCGCCACCTTCCTTCCCTTCAAATCCTTCAGGCATACCTTCCGGACGAACACGCTGAGCATCCTCCGTGGCAACAACAGCATCGCCTTCAGCTGCCACCTCTTCTCCAGTCTCAGTTTTAAGCTGATTTTCGACCATCGGCATCATTCTCATTCCCCCACCACCAGCTCCCCCGCCCATTGTCCCCATTGCAAGATTCAAGTCCCACGAAAGCATCGTAAACTTTGCATTTATTTTGTCATAATAAAGATAATAATTACTACCCATCCCTACAAAAGAATCATTATTTCCAAGCAAATTATCCAAAGCCATCATTCTTACAAACGAATCCATATCTATCCAATTTGAGAGCTGATCTTCAAACTCCTCGTCGGTTGACTGTGTTACAAATTTCAAAAACTGAATAAGATAATACAAATCGTCATCATTAAGACTTGTTTTTTGCTCAAAATTTTCAGCGTAAAGAGTTGGGTCGTCTCCAAGATATTCAAATCCAACAAAGTTCCCGGCCTTGTAAAGAACCCCTTCCGAATCCGTGAAATTCTTTTCAATATATACTTCATCAATATGTTCGGTTATTTCATATAGCCGCGATTCTCCATCAGGTAAGCTTACATAACCATACGATGTTTCAGGCACAATTTGCCCAACTTCTCCGTGGATATAGTAAGCAATTTGTTCCACCAACAAAGCCTTATCGTTATTGCTGCTTATTCTAAAGGCTATTTCCGCATTCCCCTGGTATGTCTGCCCGTCAACAAATTCATCAAATTTAATAAGAAAAGGGGGCTCACCTTCCGTTTCTTCAAATTCACCGCTAAAGGGATTTCCAGGGAAATCTCCCTGAACAACACCCTCCGGAAGCTCAAATCCTTCAGGGGGCTCAAAACCTTCGGGCATTTCCGCCCCTTCTGGCCAGGCCGGTCTTTCCGGTCTTTGTACGCCATTTTCTCCGCCGCCACCACCATTTCCCATTTTTGTCCCAAGCGACTGACTAAGAGTAAGATTACCTTTAAGCCTTATCCCTACATTTTCTATTTTTATTCCGTCGATAGTTATATCCGCGTGAAAATAATCTTTTTCACCGGCTTCTTTATAAGTATTTATCATTGTCTCATAATCTCCGTTATTCATGACTATGCTAATTTCATGAACGGCATCATCAAATAAACCGACCTCATTAACGTACTGCGTACCGCTTATTTTAATCGAATCCCCGCTTCCAAAGTTGTATGCAATAATTCTTGTCCCGCCAAAGAAAACACCAGCCGCAACAGCAGCAACAAATATAACAAGAAGTTTGTAATGTCTCTTTATTGTAAGTTTATCCATGTTATAAATCAGTATTATCGTAGCCCGTAACCAAAGTTACTTTATTGTTACCGTTAAGCTTTCTTACACCGGACAAGAAATCTTTTGTATCCATCTTCTTTTTTGGAACGATATTGTATATAAGTTCAGTCATGGTACCCGAACGCACAGAATCTATACTTATTAAATCTGAAGCTTTTGTGTGCTTAACAAAAAGCTGATCGAAAATATTCTCAAAATTAATACCATCAGGAACTTCAACTTTAAGAATCTGACTCAAACTTGTTTGTTTATAAAGATCAAATTTACTTAAAATCAAGATAACAAGGCTTATAAATACCGTTGCTATAAGCGCCAAAAGATAAAATTTTGTTCCGGTAGCCATCCCTATGGACATTGCAAAGAAAACAAAACCAACATCGCGCGTTTCCTTTATGGCGTTTCTAAATCTTATAATTGATAAAGCTCCAACAAGAGAGAAAGCTCTTGCGATGTTTGATCCGACTATCATCATTATAAAAGCCGTTACTATACCCATTAAAATAAGGGTGTGAACATAACTTTGAGTGTAAGAGGTTCCTCTATGAGTAATTTTGTATACGTACGCAATTAATGCCGTTAAAAGAAAACTCATTAGCAGTCCGATAATAACGTCTGTCATTGTGAACGTCCCGGATAAATCCTGGAAATTGAGTTGTGCCTGCAACGTGTCGATTAGTTCCTGCATTTTTTAAAAGTTAAAAGTTAAATTGGATTTATTTTTGGCAACATCAATAGCCTGACAATATTTACTCACTCTTACTAGCGGGACATTGTGCTCGCCTATCATTTCCGTAAGCCAATATGGAATCGACTCGTTTGCCTTTATTTCCATTACGGAAAGCGTTGGACGAATCATAAATTTTCCTATATTTTTTGAAGTAAGATCAAGATCGACGTCTCTATACCTCACATTTGTATCAAAAGTTATTCTTAATCCAAGATCGTATTCGGTTCCAATATAAGCCTGCCTGAAGTAACTTGTAATAATCGTTGGACGCAATCTGTAAAGCAAAACCATGCTTTGCACCTCCTGAAGAGTGGCTTTATCCTTCGGGTCATAGCTATCCGGCATTATCCCTTTATTGCAAAGTTTTATTGCATCTTTATAAGATAATTTCGCGCGCCTTTTTTGTGTAACACGATCTGTTCTTTGTTTTATTTCAACAAAAACAGGATCCTCATTTGTAAGAGGCTCTTTTTTTTCGTAATATCTGATTCTTAATTTTCTGCGAAACTTAATCCCTTCCATTTTTTCCCAGTAAAACCTGTAATCCGGAGAATCGTAATAAAGGCTTGTTATGGCATATTTACCCTTTTCTCCGTAAGAATCCACATTTAAAAAAGACTTAACGGCCTGTGCAAATTTCCTGGCATTTTCAATAGACAAAACATACTTAAGCTCAAAACGGTTGAATTTTCTTATCGTCGAATCTTTGGCCATAGGATCAATAAACTTACCATACGACCAATACTACAAAAGCCACCGGGATTTTATTTCAAAAACAAAAATGCTTCGTGTTCAATTGCTATATTTATGCCTATGGCTATAAGAATAATCCCTCCTAAAAGCTCTGCTTTTCTATTAAGTATTTTATTAACAACCTTCCCCAAATAAACGCCAAAACCGGAAAATAAAAATGCGGTTAATCCGATAATCAGCGACGACAACAAGAACTCTTTGTTAAGAAATGCGTAACTCAAGCCAACTCCGCACGCATCGATACTGGTGGCTATTGCAAATGCAAACAAAATTTTATGTTTGAAAACGGAACAGACTTCCTCATCCTTTTTATCAAAAGATTCAAAAATCATTTTGATTCCTATAAACACCAAAACTCCCAAAGCTATCCAATGGTCAAAGGAATCTATATATCCTTCAAGAAGATCCCCACCCAAATATCCCGCAAGAAACATTGCCGACTGAAAAAACCCAAAATAAATAGCAACAATTAATGCATTTTGAATTTTAATTTTTGACAGACGCGCGCCACAGCTTATAGACACCGTGAATGAGTCCATTGCCAATGCCACGGCTATAACAATCGTATTTAGGAGGTCCATTTAGTAGCTTACGTTTGCATTAAGTACTACCTTAACCGTTCCGGTTTCAGGATCAAAATAATTTGTATCCGGCCATGTATCAAAATACAAACTTGTTATTTCCCCAAGTGTTCTTCCCAAAACTTTTTCATATACGCCCTTTTTCTTTTCTATAAGCCTATTTATTCTATCCGCAAGTGAAGCCTCCAAGTCTATTTTTTCCTCTTCGTCTATTTCAACATTAGGATACGAATTGAATTCCAAAGAAACAAGTTGGTCGTATACAGCCTGGTAATCGCTTACTTTGTTTAGACTTACAAATATATTTATATTTCCTGAATATGTTTTTGGCTTTGAGGAATACAAAGTTGGATCATAGTAATCCTCATAAATATTTATATAAGTTCTTGAAACTTTCCCGTATTTTGATAATGCACTTTTAGCCGCCTCGTATTTTGAAGCCAATTTTACCGAAACATCTTCTCTTGAAGACACCCCGTTAATATAATGATCAGCTGATACAAAAATATTGCCCACATTAATTCTGGCAGGCAAAGCTATCGTAAAATTTATTGGAGAATAATAAGGCACATAAGATTCAACAGGCTTAACTTCGGAAATTTCAACAGTGCTGGCAACCACATTTTTTGTACTCCATTCCGCAGAAGTAGAGGCAAACGCAGCCGGAGAGATAGTTATAAAAACCCCCACAAGCACAAGTACCGAAAGAAACTTTTTCATTTGTTTAAGTGTTAAATGATTTAATCCCATTCTAATGAACTTTATTTAAAGATTCAAGAATTTCCAGTCATAAAGTACAAAAAGACTCTTCGCCTTTAAGCTGCGTATTGTCGACAAAAAATACATAACGAACAAAAATAAGCCTTTATAAAATTTTATACACGAAGCTTACTACTATACCTGCCAATTAATTTTGTCCCATACCAAAAAAGATCTTTCAAAGCCCTTATCCATTTATTTCTTTCCGTAACTGAAGCATCTATTTTAATTGATGAAACATCATCTATTAAATTATTTAGCTCGATTGGGTCTAATGTTTCTTTAAGTTTGCTTAATGGCTCCAGCCATTTTTCCAACGAATCAAACAAAGCCGCATAAGGTAAAATTTTCTTATAAGCATCTATATTATTTTTTGCAACAAATCTGATGCGATCTTTTTCCGCCGTGACTATATATCTTTTAAATCCCAAAAAATCAGCTTTTTCTTTGCTACCTTTCTTTGTCTTTTTAACAAAAAACAATGATGAATAGGCAATTATAAACCCGGAAATCATTATTCCCCCAACCAGATTCCAAGGTATTATTAAGCCAAAATCCCCGTCGATTACAGTAAAAATATTCCATAGCAATGGTGCCGCAAAAATCACACTACCCAAAGAAATCACAGGTCTGCGTTGTAAAAACGGAGACATCTTAAAATAACCATTTTGGGCCATTTCATCATAAACAACAAGTTTTAAATCATTTGTTTTATTAACAATTCTTTGCAAATAATCCTTATGCAAAAAATCAAAACCAATATTTGTAATTTTGTGTTTTTCTTCTTCGATCAAATTTCCAAAACTTTTTTTATACCCTTCCTTACTGGAATAGAATTCACCTGAATTATCAAATACCAAATCCAATAACGATTGTTGCCCAACTGTTAAAGATTCAATTTCCTTCATACCAAGTTTTGTATTTAACGCATAGACATCATTATTTTTTTTTACAACAAATCCCTTTAAATAAAGGTTATACAATTCCAAAGCTATATCTTTTGTATTTAATACATCGTCAACAAGAACACCGCATTCAAGAATACTTAAACTTTTTGGCGGCTCCAAAAAAACCGCTATTGTCTGAGGCTCTTCTTTTATAAAAAAGAACCAATAAACAAAAATAACAATTAAAACCGATACAGGAGGTATAATGAGCATTTCCATACTTTAATTATATCAAGAAACGTAGTAGCTTGGAATAATACTAAATAAAAAGGTATAAAAAAAAGCCGCTCGCTTACGTTCGCGTCTTTAAATGGAGCGGGTAATGGGAATCGAACCCACCTCTTCAGCTTGGAAGGCTGACATAATAGCCACTATACTATACCCGCAGAAGTTTTTTTTGCGCGTCAAAACAACGGCAAAGAGCATTATAGCCAATCTTGGTAAAAATTCAAAACTTTTTTACTCAAGCTCAAAAATGTCTCCGGCTGCAGGCATTTCAACATTCTTATATCCGTTTTCTTCCAAAACGCCTTTAAACTTAAGCCCCTGCTCTTTTTCACCGTGAACAAGGAAGATTTTTTTCATTCCTTTAATTTTGCCTATATAATCAAGCAAATCACTTCTGTCCGCATGGGCGGAGAATGCGTCAATTGAATACACACTGGCTCTTACACTGTAAGATTCTCCAAAGATATTAACAACCTTATTCCCTTCCTTAAGTCTTCTTCCAAGAGTATGTTCAGCCATATAACCAACCATAAGAATTGAGTTCTTAGGATCTTCAACGTTATTTTTCAAATGATGTAATACACGTCCAAACTCGCACATTCCCGATGCGGAAATGATAATACAAGGCCCCTGATAACTGTTTAGTTTCTTTGATTCTTCAACGTCACTTATGTACTTAAGTTTTCCAAAACCAAACGGATTTAAACGATTATCTATGAACTCCCTGTAAGTTTCTCTATCAAAACATTCGGGATGAGCGGAGAAAACTTCTGTAACGTTACCCGAAAGCGGGCTATCAACAAATATTGGAAATTCAGGAATGTCTCCATTTTTCACGGCAACATTAAGTCTGTAAATAATCTCCTGCGTTCTGCCAACCGCAAAGGCCGGGATAATAAGTTTTCCTCCCTTTTTATACGTATCATTTACTATCTTTATAAGTTGCTTATCGGCTTCTGTTATAGACTCATGAAGTCTGTCGCCATAAGTACATTCCGTTATAAAATAGTCACAATTTGGCAAAACCTGAGGATCTCTTAACAAAGGGATATTTTTACGACCAAGGTCTCCCGTAAACCCGATATTTGTTCTCTTATCTTTATCTTTTTCGTATACAATAATGTGAACTAACGCTGATCCCAAAATGTGACCCGCATCGTAAAAACAAGCAGCCATCCCCTCTTCCACAACAAAGGTTCTTTCGTAACCTATGCCGCAAAATTGATTAAGAGCATCTTCGGCATCTTCAACTGTATAAAGCGGTTCAACCTTTGGCTCTCCTTTTTTAAGTTTTTTTGTATTTATATATTCCGCTTCACGTTCCTGTATATACGCACTGTCCAAAAGCATATAATGACACAAATCTCGTGTAGCATGAGTACAGTAAATAGGGCCTTTAAATCCCCTTTTAACAAGTAACGGGATAAGTCCACTGTGATCGATGTGCGCGTGTGAAAGTATAAGCGCATCTATTTCGGCCGGATCAAAAGGAAATTCGATATTCTTTTTTTCCGCTTCCTTACGGCTTCCCTGGAACATACCGCAATCCAAAAGAACCTTTTTGCCATTGGCGTGAATAAGGTGTTTTGAGCCTGTAACTTCCTGCGCAGCCCCAATGAATTCAAGTTGCATATTTAATTTGTTTAAATAAATTTATTTTTTAATTTTCCAAAGTCCTCGCTTTATAGCAGCATCCATAAACGCTTCCTTGGTTGTATATTTGAATTTATAATTGAACTTTTTCTTCAACTTTTTAGGATCAACAACAATCGAATATGCCATCAAATTGGCCATAGCCGGAGTTAAACGAGCAATTTTCAGATTCCACAAAATCCAGAAAATCCCACGTAGCATCCAAACCGGAATTCGAATTAAGCGCTTATTATAAGTTTTTGCCAAATCACTCATTGTTGCATAAGAATCCGGGGCCAAATTATAAATCCCTTCAATTTCAGCATCGTTCAAAACCATCTCTGTTAAAGCCTTAACGTCGTCCTCATGAATAAATTGTGCCTTGAAGTCCTCTTTCCCAACAAGAATTGAAATAGGAGCCTTCATAAAACTGCTTACAACTCCGCCAGCCTTATAATAACTTGGGCCGACAGCAGTACACATACGAAACGTAAAAAGCTTTAGATCATCACGTTTGTTGAACTTTTCATACCACTCTTCAAGCAATTTTTTATAAACAGCATATGTATAATCAGCAGGCCTTAATTCATCATTTTCTTTAATCCAATCTTTGTTGTCCGGATGCGCACCATAAATACTTGCCGAGCTAAAATGAACAAGCTGTTTAACAGACTTGGTCTCGTTTGCAACCTCAAGAACATTCTGCGAACCAACCACGTCGATATCGTATTCAGCCTTTTTATCATGTAACGGATCCATTAAATAAGCCAAATGAATTACATGTGTTGGCTTTTCTTCAGCAAAAATCTTTAACATTTTGGCCTTATCCCTTACATCACACTTTCTTAATTTGTAATTCGGAATATTGGCAACCGGCTGTCTCTCTCTTCCAAGACCAACCACGGCAACACCCTTCTTTCCAAAATATTCGGCAAGAAAATTCCCCAGATATCCTGTTGCCCCTGTAATTAATATCTTTTTTTTCATATTAAAATGTCGTCGTAAATTTATAAACCTGTTCAAAGATCAACCCAACGCCACCCCAAAGCGGAAAATAAGGAGGATAAATCAACCCTTTTATATTATATTTTCCAGTGTACTCCCATGGGCATCGTCCGACAATTTTTGTAAAAATAAAGCCTGCAGCAAATTCAACTACCAAAATTCCGGCTCCATAAACAGCAAAACGTAGCAAGATAGAATCTTGAGACAAAGCTCGATATATAGGTTCAAGGCCAAACAAACCGCCAAAAGCGTAAAGAGGCATAACCCAAATCTGTGTATTTCCTATCAACCTGAAATCATGCTTTTTAACAAGAGCCTTTATTGCAGTATAAATTACCTCAATCGTTACAAAGAAACATATATATGCGATCCCGCGCATGAAAACACTCATGTCTGTTTATTTTTTATATTTATTTTAAGCATTACCATTATACCATTTTTTGCGCCTTCAAGCTAAGGATTTTGGGGTAAAACAAATACGCCATTTCGTATACTGTTTTTCATATCTTCGTCATAATTTCCCCATGAAATAAACTTCTCCAAAAATGCTGTTTTTGCGTCCCCTTCCATAAGAGCCGGTTGACTGGCAGAGATTGCGTATGGAAGCAAATAAACCTTTAATTCTTCCCCTTCGACAATAACGCCTATACCAAGCCCTTCCTGCGTATCCTGAGAGAAATATTGATCGAAAACAAAATTGCCGAGTGAATAAAAAATTGGAGTTTCGTTGTAAATTTCCATTGTTTGAACAACGTGAGGATGGTGCCCTATAACAATATCGGCTCCCGAATCAACAAACATGTGTGCAAGCATCTGGCTTCTTTCCGTAGGCTGATGAACATATTCAACCCCCCAGTGAATGGAAACAACAACATAATCCGCTACAATATCAAGCTCCTGAATCATCTTTTTAGCGCTTTCCTCATCAACTTTAAAAATCGTATCGTCAAAACCCACAAAAGCCACTGTTTTATCAGCTATTTGCCCTATATAAACATTTTCTTCCGCTTCATTTTTAGGATGACCAAAATAATATATTCCGGCCTCTTTTAAGAACTTCATTGTGTCGTCGCGACCTCCCCACCCCTGATCAAGCGCATGATTATTGGCTATACTCACAATATTTATACCGGCATTTTTAACAACCCAAACAACATCCGGCTTAAATCTAAACGAAATTGATTTTTGAGTTGCCACTTCCTGCTCTTTTATCGGACCTTCAAAATTGGAAAAGATATAATCAATTCCATTAAGTTCGTGTGTTATTTTTTCGAACGGATAATTCATACCATTCTTATCCATAAGCGTTCTAACGTACCTTCCAAGCATCATATCTCCAACACCCAAAAGTGTTATCGCCTGACTTTTATTCTTAATTTCACCTTGCTTAAAAATTGTGTAATTTGATGTAACTTCCGTATCACGCGCTCCCAAAAGATGCATTGAATACATAAGCGTTTTAAGCCCCGCATACTCATCAACCGCTAAATTTGAGACACTTGTTATCTCTATATTTGTTAAAGCGCGCTCAAGCATTGTATTTCTAAGCTCATTAATGGACTCATGCGTGGATTCAATTTTGTTAAAATCCGCTACAATTAAAACTTTTCCGCGTTCATTTTCCACCAAAGAAACAAGTTTGCGCGAAAGTTTGTAAGGGTCGCCCTTTTCATAATTTTGCTGAAACACAAGCGGCACAATTCGCGCCGAAGGATAAACGTTTTTCACTTTACCAACCAAATTTGAAAAGTCCTGATTATACAAAAAAGCTTCTTCATAATCATCTACATAATCAAGTTTTATTAATTCAAGAATGTGTTTTCTATAAAGATCTTTTTGATTAAAAGCCTTTGTAAGATCGGGGTTAACGGTAAGCACTCCTGAAGCTTCATATGAAGTATTTATTGAAGAAAGTAAAATCACAACATCCGGATTACCGCTTGCAAACAGGGAAATGTCTTCGTCTTTATCAAAAGCCAAGCCTTTTGTACTCATCCCACTCGCAACAAAAGAATTGCCGGAAGTTTGCACCAAATCCGCATATCCGGCATTCATGTACGATCCAAAAACAAACATAAAGAAAATAAGGGCAATACCCAAAATAACCACCCCTATCTCAAAAAAATTATATTTCTTAATTTAGCAGATTGTTAATAATTTTTGCGGCTTCCGCACGGGTAATATAGTCGTCCGGATAGAAAAGATCATCTGTTTTTCCGGAAACAATATAATCCAAATATGCCTGATTTATGTAAGATATCGCCCAATGTCCAACAGTGTCGGAGAATGCCCATTCGTCGCTTGTATCCGGAACCTCAACATCAAAAGCCAAAAGTGAAATTTTAAGAGCTTCCGCACGTGTAATATTTTGTCCCGGAGCAAAAGTACTGTCGCTATATCCCTTTATAATGCCATCTTTCCAAGCAGGATAAACCCATTCAACCTGCCAACCTTCAACGTCTTCAAACGTAAAAGAATCATCGCCGTCGGCACTTTTTGGCTCTACGCCTGCAGCAGAAAGCGCCATTTTTGTAAGTTCTGCTCTGTTAACGTACGAATCAGGCCTAAAACTTCCGTCTTCATATCCCTTAACAACACCTTTTATGTAAAGATTTTCTATATAATTTTCCGCCCAGTGCCCCTCGATATCATTAAAAGGAAGCTCCGATAAAGGCAAATTCATTGTTCCCATTTCTATACAAACCATGTCTTCGGTTGAAAATCCTATAAATTTCCCGTCCTCAACACATTGCTCAAGGGTAGCAGTATCTTGCTGGCAGCCTACGGTGCCACTCCAATTGTAACCGCTTGGGCAACTGCATTCGTCCGTATCATAATTCCCACCGGTTCCTTCACATAATAAGCCCTTTGCATCAAAAGAAGGCTCACTTGAACCGTCTTTCACATCAACGCTCATTTGCGCAAAAGCTCCATTTTGAGCAGCCCAATCCGCACCTTCATATTCCATTACGTAAGCATGAACCACATATTCTCCGGTCGGCAGCTTAAGACCCTTTAAAGTTCTTGTCCAAATTGCCTTTTTCCCGTCAGGAATATTTATAACTGTTGATGCATCACTGCAATTTCTTTCGTAAAGAAGCTCGTTGTAAACCGGGACGGTATATCCGTTTGAATCGACGGAAAATTTAAAAATCTCGATTCCAAGCTGACATCCGCTTGTAAAAGACAAAGCCAGATTACTTCCGGTATAGTTTTCAACCTGAAAACTTACGGTCATATCATCTCCGGAAGAATACAAAACATCATCAGTTGATGTTAATAGTTTTACTTCCGAATCAGCCGCTCTAGCCGCTACTGTAGCAAGAAAAACGAGTAATGTAATTACAAGAACATCAAAAAGTATAAGGACAATTTTTTTCAAAGACATATTGCAAGGGTTAGCAAGCGCACCAACTTTCATTGTATCAAATTCTTATAACGATACAAGTGCGCAACCCTTACAGTATGATTTTAGATGTCTCCGGAATACTGAAGCATTTTCACAATAACTTTGGCAGCCATGCCTCGAGTCATTGCATCTCCGGGATAAAATCGACCATTTGAAGGTCTGTCTATAAGTCCGATTCTGTAAGCGTCTTCGATCCAAGGGACCATCCAATCATGAACATCCGAAAAAGACGTTTTACCAAGATCCAAAGGTCTTCGGCCAAAAGCCGCTAAAACAAGTTTAACTCCTTCAACACGATTAACATTATTGTTTGGCTTAAAAAGCCTAACTCCGCTTTCATAGCCACTGTAGCCTTCTATTATATCCATTCTGTAGCCGGCATTAACCCAAGGAGCCTGCCAATTATCAAGATCGGAAAAGAATTTATTTCTATCTTCGTCGCATGGCATTGTTTCAAGATTAGCAGCCATTAAAACCATCTTGGCCATTTCGGCGCGAGTAACCGGCTCATCCGGACGGAAACTTCCATCGCTGTAACCTTTAATTATTCCCATTGAAGCAAGCTCTTCGATGTACCATTCATACTCGCTACCTTCTATATCCCAAAAACCGTCATAATCGTAGTTGTCGTAGTTATAGTTGTAGTCGTCGTCAGACTGCTCAGTATAGTCAGAGTCATCAGTATAATCGGGCTCTGTGTAATAAGGTGCTTCTTCCAAGCATCCAAACGGATAGTTAAATTCACCTTGTGAGCAATAACAAATATGTCTTCCACTTACTATGTCCCATTCTCCTCCCGTATCAGTGCACATGTATCTAAAGTCTTCAACACTTAAACCAAATGTACCGCTGTTATCAACAGCAGGAGTTGGGTAGTAATCATCCGATTCCACAATTTCAACCATTCCGTATCCTTCAATATATTCATAGGTTGCAGCCTGTACGGTTGAAACCATATTCGTCACAAGTAATGCCATTAAAAGCAATCCTGAGAAAAGTTTTGATAAACGCATAAGTATTGATTATTTAAAGAAAGGATATCATTAAAACAAATTATGAGGCTTTTGTCAAGTACTAAAGCGAGTTTATCATACGCGACAAATACATCGCCGCGTCACCACGTGTAAGTGAAGAAGCGGGATAAAATTTACCACTTGATGGCATATCTATGATTCCTATCCCATAAGCCACTTCCACCCACGGAGTCATCCATCCGGAAACGTCCGTAAATGAACTTTGATTCATTTCTCCGGGATAAATTCCAAAAGTTGCGAGCATTAATTTAATTCCTTCCGCTCTGTTTACCGGATTATTTGGCGCGTAATAGTAGGTCACGCCATCTCCGTTGTTATATCCTTCAACTATTCCAAGTTCAAAAGCGGTGTTCACCCAAGGAGCCTGCCAATCACCAAGATCAGAAAAATAAAGGTTAAGTTCATTTGTTCCACCGTTTGGTTCAAGCCCTGCGGCCATCATGGAAATTTTTAGGATTTCGGCACGGGTAATTGTGTTGTCAGGCCTAAAAGTGCCATCTTCGTATCCGCGTAAAAGGCCAATGCATGTAAGTTCCACAATATATTTTTCAGCCGGATGCCCCTCTATATCGCTAAAAGGATTTACGATGCAGTCCTGATCGTTAAAATTATCGTCATCTTTTTCATAAATCGTTCCGGGAGTCGTGTATTTGTACAATGGATTCGAGGGCATCGTATATTTGTACGGATTCGTAGGGGTCGTATAAGTATATGGATTTGACGGAGTCGTGTACTTGTACAATGGATTGCTCGGCATTGTGTATTTATATGCCGAAACTGGCGTAGCCGCGCTTGCCACCAAAACAAGACTCAAGAAGCTTAACAAAAGGTTTTTTAACATATGCATAACTATTGACTTTAATATTAAGAAGGATATTTTGTACTATTTCTTAGGTTTTGTCAAGCAGTTGTCGAGCCGGGAAAGTTTGACATACCCATACGAACATTTATAATCCCTTCCTGATTTGTGGTTTCGCCAGTACAATCCAGTATTTGCGCGTTATCACTTCAGCCGATCATTGACATCATCATCACTCTTTTTCCCTCACTCAAATAGGAGTAAAGCAGCCATGAAATTGAAGTTTTCCAAAATCAGAGAACTAGAGCCAGAATTAGGGGTGATCCTGAACGAACAGGATGTTACCTACAAACATCCGAGACAGAGATTCTCGGTTCGCAACGACGATGGAAATGACACTTATCTCGGTGAAATAATGGCGAATGACAAATTCTTCAACGAGGAGGAACTGCGCAACAAGATAATGGAACTTCGAACCAAAATCATGGAACTTCACTAGGAGGTGAATATGTCAAACCCCGTAAGAGATTTGGAAGTCGAAGAAATCGCTAAAGGTTTGGGAATCAGTTTGACTGTACCCGACACACCGCAGCATGAGCCGCGGCAGCGTTTTAATGTAACAAGGGACGGACGGCGCCTTGGGACTATTAAGTCCGAAGCGCTATTCTTCAGTAAAGAAGAGCTACTGCAAAAACTCGAAGGGATAATTCACAAGTAGGAGGTACACATGAACAACCGGTTTAGTTTGACAAAACTGAGGATAATCGAAAAAGAGTACGAAGGAATTCTTCTCGAAAGAGGGGGGCCGAACAGTAGCATGGAGGTAGTCCATGTCTACAGACAAACGGAGAAAGGAACCATCTCAGTTGGGCAGATCAAGTCCAACGAAGGCGCACTTTCCGACTACGAGTTGCGTACGCAGCTCGTCGCCCTCCTTCGCCAATGCTGATGATGATGAATGATCACCTTATGGGGGCTTGCGTATAACAATGCGCGGCCCCCTACCTTTTTAATAATGGTATTTTTTACCCTCGATTATCGTACACGCCCTGTAAATCTGTTCTAACAAAATCACGCGAATCATTTGATGGGTGAATGTCATTTTTGAAAAAGAAAGAGAAAAATCGCTCGATTTAATAACTTCAGCGGGCAGACCATGCGGCCCTCCGATTACAAAAGTCACGTGTCCTTTTTTGCCGATCTCGCGCAGTTTTTCCGCAAACTCTTCGGAAGAAAATTGCCGACCTTCTATTACTAAAGCCATTACATAAGAATCTTTATTCACGCGCGACAAAATTTTATCATCATCCTCCACGGTATCAACTGTTATTTTGCCGTATCTACTCAATCTTTTTACATATTCGCTTTCGGCTTCTTTAAAGTAAGAATCTCTTGTTTTTCCAACCTGTATAATTTGTATATGGAGCATTGTCCGCGTTTCATGTAGTATGTGCGCGTTTTAGTATAACTCAAGGCATGCAGCTTAAGAAAGGAGAATCAATTCAGATCGAGATAACCAAAATAGCTTTTGGCGGAGCCGGAATGGGTCACCACGAAGAAAAGGTTGTCTTTGTGGAAAACACGGTTCCGGGAGACAAAATTTCCGCAACTCTAACCAAAATTAAACCAAATTTTCTTGAAGCTAAACTTGAAGAAATCATCAAGCCTTCTTCAAAAAGAATCGCTCCAAAGTGCGCTCATTTTAACGAATGCGGCGGATGCAGTCTGCAATATCTGGATTACAAAGAGCAATTAAACTTTAAAGAATCACAGGTTACAGAAGCCCTTGAACACATTGGTGGATTTAAAAATCCTCCCGTGGAAAAAATTATCGGATGTGAAAACCCATGGTTCTACAGAAATAAAATGGAGTTCAGTTTTAGCATGAATCAAACGGATCAGATCTTTTTGGGACTTCATCCAAAGGGATATCGATATGATGTTTTTGAGCTTAAAGAATGCTATTTAGAAAGCAATGACATTGGAATTCTTGTTGGGCTCGTCCAAAAATTTGCCAGAGAAAAAAATCTTAAAGCTTACGATTACAAAACAAATACCGGACTTCTACGCACACTAACCGTGCGTGAAGGCAAAAGAACCGGAGAACGGCTTATAAATCTTGTAACTTCACATGAAGAATTTCAATATGAAAAAGCGTTTATCGAGCTATTAACAGAAAATGACGACATAAAAAAACCGACCTCGATTTATATAACAAAGCATATTGCAAAAAAAGGTGATAAAACGGCATTTAAGGCTAAAAATATTTTTGGGAAACCGGCTTTAACAGAAGAACTTCATATAAACACGAAGAAAAAATTATCTTTTGATATTCTTCCGGACGCATTTTTCCAGCCTAACACATTGCAGGCCGAACTTTTGTACAATCAGGTTTTAGCACTTGGAAAGGTCACAAAAAGGGATACAGTTTATGATCTTTTTTGCGGAACAGGTACGATCGGACTTTTTTGCGCGCATAAAGCAAAATCTGTTTTTGGCGTTGATATAAACAAAAATGCGATTGAAAATGCAGAGCAAAACGCAAAATTAAACGAAGTAACAAACGCTAGCTATCAAGCCGGCGATGCTTTTGAAATAATAAAAAACCGCGAAGACAAGCCTAATATTATCATTGTCGATCCGCCAAGAAACGGACTTGGAGATATTCTTTGCAAACATTTACTTGAGATAGGAGCAAAAAAAATAGTGTATGTTTCCTGCAATCCCGCAACACTTTCTCGCGACCTTAAAATTCTTTGCGAAAACAAATATAAGCTTACGGTAGTACAACCTGTCGACATGGTCCCACACACCTATCATATTGAAACAGTTTGCAAGCTGGATAGGCTGTAATTATAATGAGCTCGTAAATTAACCTAAACTTCCATGACCAAACGTAGTTTCATCACGGCGCTTATTTCATGCGCACTGTTAGTTGCGTTTACAATCCCAACAACATCAGCAGTTGTTTTTCTTGCTCAAGACGAACTTTCTTCCACAGAAGCAATCCTTGATGACGCCTATGTGGCAGGCGGTATGGTAACAATGGAAAGCGATATCGAAGGTGACCTTTATGTAGTTGGCGGATCTTTAATGATTAACGGAGACATAAGTGGAGACCTTGTTGTAGTTGGTGGCCAAATAACAGTAAACGGCAATGTCGGCGACGATTTAAGAGCAACAGGCGGTTCAATCTTTATTAACGGCAATGTAGGTGATGACCTAATTCTACCAGGAGGACAGATTAATATTGCTTCCGAAAGCCTTATCGGCGGATCTCTAATTTTGGGAAGCGGATTTGCGAATGTACTGGGAACAATAAATGAAGATGTTTTGGGAGGTGGAGGAAAAATAGTAATTGGCGGAACAGTCTACGGAGATGTTCAAGTTGAGGTTCAAGACACAATAACACTAACTGAAAAAGCTAAAATCAACGGCAACCTTATTTACACCGGTTTAAGAAAAGCCGACCTAAAAGAAGACCAGGTTGAAGGCTTTATAGAATACAATGAGCTTATCGTTGAAGACACAAATTTAGGCGAAAACATAAAAGGATTTTTCTCAAAACTTCATATAATTTTCCAGGTATTCCAGTATTTATCTATGCTTGTTTTGGCTTTTGTTATAGTCATGCTGGCTCCGGCAACTTTAATTGGAACAGCCGAAATAGCAAAATCACACCCATGGAAAAGCTTGGGACTTGGGCTTGTAATAGCCCTTTGCAGCATTGCATCAGTTATAGTTTTGAGCATTACAATAATCGGATTGCCACTCGCAGGTATGTTGTTGGCAGTGCTTTGCATAACAATGTGTTTGGCAAAAATCTACGCCGGAGTATTTATAGGTAAAATGCTTATAAATCCAAAGAAAATAACCAAAGCGAAGCTCTTTGGAATAGCAGCTCTGGGAATATTCATTATAGAAATAGTCGGACTTGTTCCGTTCGTAGGCTGGATTGTGGCGTTCCTAACTGTAGTTATCGGATTCGGAGCTCTTTGGACACACAAAAAAGATCTTTACAACAAACTCAATCTGCAAAAGATTTAAGTAGAATTTACTTACGTAATGATTTCAACCAAACGAGGGCTTCGGCTCTCGTTTTTAGTTCCTTGGCAAGTTGCTTTTCCCATGCCTCATCAAGAATTTTGCCAACCTTTTCTCCGGGTTCTATTTGCAAAACTTTCATCACGTCTTTACCGGTTACAAGCGGTTTTGGCTTTGTCGGCAGGTCTTTAACAACATCCCTATATCTTTCCAAAATCTCATCGTAAAGCGACATATCCGTTGGAATAATTCCTTTGGCGTCAGCTTCAAAAACCTGCATAAGATTTAAAAAATCCTCCTTCAAAAACCATTTTACAACTTTGCCTTCCGGAAGTTCCTTAAGCGGAACCATCATCATGTGATGCTCAACAAGCCACTCAACTTTTTCTCTGTCTTTTCTTGGGAACTTAAGTCTCGTAAAAATGTCATGAACAATCTCTTTGCTTCTTTCAACATGCCCGTCATATCTTATTCTCTCTTTCAGTTTAAACGTATCAACCTTTCCAACGTCATGAAGGAGTGACGCCCATTTTACATTTCTTGCGGCATGATCGTCGCAATTTTTTAGCGCCAATAAACTGTGATCCCAAACATCACCTTCCTGATGATATTCCTTTGGCTGCGGAATTCCGTGAAGCGCCTCAAGCTCCGGAATAACATGCTCAAGAATACCAATCTCGCTTAAATCTTCAAATGCCTGAGCCCTGTTCGCGCCTTCAATCATCCTGTTTAATTCATACTGAACACGCTGAGCCGCAACATTTTCTATCAAAGCTGCGTTGTTTTTTAAAGCCTTGTAAGTATCCGGATGATATTGGAAATTAAACTGATTTTTAAATCTAACCGCGCGTAAAATTCTTAAGTGATCCTCCAAAATTCTTTCATGCGGATTGCCGATAAAACGCACCAACTGTGCGTCCAAATCTTTCTGCCCTTCAACGTAATCAATAACCCTGTCTTCAATTGGATCATAAAACATGCCGTTTATCGTAAAATCTCTTCGCACGGCATCTTCTTTTGCGTTTGTAAAAAGAACCGCGTCCGGCCTGCGCCCGTCGGAATATCCGCTATCGGATCTAAACGTTGCGACTTCAAAAGCATGCTCGCCTTCGATTACCAAAATAACACCAAATTCCTTGCCTACAGGCTTGGTTTTTTCAAGCAGCTCCTCAATTTCATCAGGCTTTGCGGAAGTAACAATATCGTAATCATTCGGCTCAACCCTGAGCAAAATATCCCGCACGCAACCACCGGCCCAGTATGCCTCATGTCCCGCGGCACGCAGTTTCTCAATAATTTTTATGGAAGTAGGCTTCATTATTTTGTTTTTACATCACTTTTCATTATACTATAAATTGACCCTTTTTATAAGACTTATGCGAATACTCGGAATAGAAACATCATGTGATGAAACAGCCATAGCGGTTGTTGAAGACGGACATAAAGTTCTCTCCAACGCAATCGCCAGCCAGATTGATATACACCAAAAAACCGGAGGAGTTGTTCCGGAGGTTGCCGCGCGCGAGCATATAATCAACATTATTCCTGTCATCGAGCAGGCTTTAAAAGAAGCAAATTCAACTTGGGAAGATATTGACGCAATTGCAGCGGTACCCGGTCCGGGGCTTATTTCCGCCCTTATAACCGGATCTTTAACGGCTTCCACAATCGCGCTTATTAAACAAAAACCGCTTATTCCCGTTCATCATATTCTTGCGCACATATATGGGAATTGGTGTGACCGAAAGATGAGCGCCGCCGGCGAAAACAACGGTGAAGATTTTAACTTCCCAATCCTTATTCTTACCGTTTCCGGAGGCCACAACGACCTTGTTTTAATGAAAGACCACGGCGAATTTGAGCTCATTGGGCAGTCACGCGACGATGCAGCAGGAGAAGCTTTTGATAAAGTTGCAAAGCTTCTGGGCCTTGGATATCCGGGAGGTCCGGCAATTCAAAAAGCCGCAGAAAACGGAGACAAAAAAGCCTTCCCTCTCCCAAAAGCAAAGCTGGATAATCCTTATGATTTTAGTTTTTCCGGTTTAAAAACCGCCGTACTTTACGAAGTTCAAAGTCATTATGGAAAAGAATTTGATCCGGAAAAATTAAGTAGCCAATTTGTAGCAGACATGGCGGCAACGTTTCAACAAACCGTTTCCGAAACACTTGTCGATAATATTATAAAAGCATACGACGAATATCGTCCCAAAGAAATTCACATAGCTGGTGGTGTCTCGGCAAATTTAAACCTAAGACAGCACGCGGAAGAAAAATTAAAGCCCTATAATGTTCCGCTTAAGTACCCTAAAAAAATCGCATATTGTACGGACAATGCGGCAATGGTAGCATCGTGCGGATATTTTATGTACAAAAAAAATCAAGCAAAATACTCAAAATGGAGCAACCTAATCCCAAGTGCCGATTTTACTTTTTAGAATTTTTAGGTAAACTGACGATAGCTTTCCCAGGTTTTAAACAGCCATATGGTAAAAAGAACGTTCTTCTTCCTGCTATTCTTGGTAATTGGTATTTCCCTCTTTCTTTCGGTACTTTTTAACACCGGAGTTGAAAATATATTGAAAGCACTTTCGGAATTTTCGCCCATTCATTTTTTAATATTTTTGTTTTTATCATTACTGAATTTTGGGCTATTCACTTTGCGCTGGGACATAATTCTTACTCAGCACAAAAAAGAACCAAAAGTCCCATTTTACAGACTATTTCTACACCGAATGTCCGGCTACGCCATAAGCTATCTTACGCCTGTATCAACAAGCGGAGGAGAACCTGTTAGGATATTTTTCTTGCATGAAGAAGGCGTATCAACAAAATCGGCGATATCATCGGTTGTTATAGATAAGGTTTTTGAATACACGGCATTGATACTTTTTATTTTTTCCGGAGTAATTGTTGTAATAATTCAAGGCTCCCTTTTTAGCGGCAAGATGGGAGGATCGCTATTTGGCTTTCTTACATTTTTCGGCGGACTTATTTTCTGGTTTTATTATTCAACAATAAAAAACATAGGTTTTTTTAGCTCTCTTATTAAACTTTTCAGACTCAATAAATTTGCCTGGGCAAAAAAATGGGAAAAATCAATAATAAACCTTGAAAGACAAATGGCTGAGTTTTACACGCAAAATGCTCTAAAATTTATTTTATTAATGATCTTATCTTTTTGTACCGTGTTTTTCATGGTCTTGGAACATTTTTTGGTGGCACTCTTTCTTGGTGTTGATCTAACATTCTTGCAGTCATTTTTAAGCGCAACTCTACCGGGGATTTCTTATGTAATGCCTGTCCCCGGGGCACTTGGAGTTCTTGAAGGAAGCCATGCCGGAATATTTGCGATACTCGGAGTTTCAATAAATGTTTTCGTGTTTGTATTTATAATGAGAATACGAGATCTTATTTTTGTACTTATAGGACTGGGACACGCTTCAAGACATGGAATCCAAATGATATATAAATCTTTTTATAAAAATGATAAGAAAAAAATCGACAAAACTTGATTTAATGGCAATTAAGTATATTATTTATTCCAAGGCGTTAATCAAAACTAATGACAGTTACTCCATTCCAAACTCCAAAAGGTGTGCATGACATTCTTCCTAACGATCATGACTACTACACCTATATCAAGAAGGTAGTAAGGCACAGGCTTAGACAAGCCGGTTTTAAAAGAATTTCAACTCCGATTTTTGAATTCACCGATGTTTTTGCAAGAAGTATTGGAGACGCAACAGACATAGTTGAAAAAGAAATGTATACGTTTCTTGATAAAAAAGGACGAAGTCTTACTCTTAAGCCGGAAGGTACCGCCGGAGTTGTTCGCGCATATATCGAGCACGGAATGAAACAACTTCCACGTCCGGTTGAACTATATTACATTGAACCGCATTTCAGATACGATCGTCCTCAAAAAGGAAGATACAGGCAGTTTTGGCAGTTTGGTTATGAAATGATTGGAGAACTTGATCCGGCTTTGGACGCACAGGTTATCTACATTGCAAATAAAATTAATGAGGATCTTGGAATTGATAAACTTTTCGATATTCAATTAAATACAATCGGGTCGCTTGAAGATAGAAAAAAATACATCCAAGCGTTAAGAGATTATTATTACGGAAAAGAAAGATCTCTATGTGAACATTGCGTATCAAGACTTGAAAAAAATCCTTTAAGACTACTGGACTGCAAGAACGAAGACTGTATGATTTTGGCTGAACTTGCACCAAAAATGACAGACTACCTTTCTGCTGAAAGTTTGGAATATTACAACGATGTAAAAGAATATTTAAACGAACTTGAAATTCCGTTTACGGAAAATCCAAGACTTGTAAGAGGATTGGATTATTATTCAAACACTGTATTTGAATTCTGGGACGCAAAAGAAGGAGCACAAAACGCAATAGGAGGAGGAGGCCGCTACGACGGACTTGTTGAAAAAATGGGTGGAGACCCAACCCCTGCCGTTGGCTTTGCAGCAGGAATAGAAAGAATTATAGCCCACATGAAGCGTGAAAAAATTCGCGTTCCATGCAAAGACGATATACATGTTTTCGTTGCACAGCTCGGAAAAGAAGCAAAGAAAAAATGTCTAAAACTTATAGATGAAATGAGGGAAGCCGGAATAAGAACAATCGGAGCTCTTGGTAAAGGAGCAATGAAAGATCAGCTAAAGCTGGCTGACAAATTTAACGCAAAATACACACTTATCCTTGGAATAACCGAAGTAAGAGAAGGAACAATTATCATTCGCAACATGCAAAAAGGTAGCCAGGAAGTTGTAAAATTCGATCAAGTTATCGATGAGCTTGTAAGCAAAATAGGCAAAAACAACTTGGACAAATACACCCCCGGAGAGCTTCTGTATTAAGTTGACTATTGCCTACAGTGCTATATTATGGGATATGGACGTTTTATTTCCCTAATTTTTATTGATGGCTGCAAAAAAAACCGCTTCTAAGAAATTCAAAATAAATCCATGGATGATCACTTCAATAGTACTCGTGATTCTTCTTGGAGGATTTATCGCGTATGACAAAAGTACCGGATTTCAGAATTTTGTTAACGATACCTTTGGTATAGAAACAGGCCCGGGAAAAATCGGACTAACGATAGTAACCGATCCTTTTGTTGATAACCCGCCATATGACATTTCAAAAAATATGGACGACCTTCAAATTGAAATAGGACGCGAATTTAAAATCGAGACAATTGATATAAATACTGATGAAGGAAAACAGTATTTGGAAAAATATAAACTCAAGACAATACCGGTATTATTCTTCGATAAAAAAATAACCGAAACTGATTTTTATAAAGAAGCTTCATCTTTCTTCCTTCAACAGGACGATCTTTATATTGTAAAACTTCAGCCATACAAATATCTTGAAACACCTACGGTTGGAGACGCTCAGTATAAAGGAGCAGCTCCCGGAAAAGGCCAGGTTACTGTAATAGAATACAGCAGTTTCACTTGCGGTTATTGCGCAAAAATGTCGCCTATCATGGATCAGCTGGTTGAGGAATATGGAGACAAAATAACATTCGCATACAAACATTTTGACAGAGGAGGCTCTGACGCGTTAATTGCAAACGCTGCCGAATGTGCCGGAGATCAGGGAAAATTCTGGGAAATGCACGACTACATAATGAACAATCAAGCCTTAATGCAGACAAAAGAAATGCTGGATTTTATCGCTGAAGCGGCAACTACAGTTGGTGTTGATGCTCAAACATTTAACACCTGTGTTCAGGAAAACAAGTACGCCGAGAAAATAAAAGCACAGAGTGCGGAAGGCTATGAATTCGGCATAAACGGGACTCCGGGATTCTTTGTAAATGACAAATTTATAGGAGGAGCAGTAGAGTACGAAACATTCAAACAGGCTTTAGATACATTTATTCAATAAATCCATAACACAAAAAACGATATGATGTTTTCAAAAATCACCACAATTGGAGTCGGACCGGTGAACATACAAATCTGGGGACTTTTGGTAGCCCTTGGAATGTTCCTTGCCTTATTACTTGCTCTAAGAGAAGCAAAAAAGAAGAAAATGGTTTCAGAGCACTTTATCGACATGTTTATAATAATTTTTGTTACGGCCATTATAGGAGCCAGACTTCTTTATGTGGCTCAGTACTGGGAAATGTTCAGTGGAGATTTATCCGGAATCGTAAAATTAAATCACGGCGGACTTGTTTTCATTGGTGGGTTTTTTCTTGCCACTTTGGCACTTCTTGCTTACACAAAACTTAAAAAACTTTCTTTCTGGAAGGTTACAGATATTATAGCTCCGGGGCTTGCTCTTGCCATTTCAATAGGCCGTATTGGAGATTATTTAATAGGAAGCCATATAGGAAGTCGAACAACTTTCCCTCTTGGATCTTACTATCAGGGAGATTTAAGGCACGAACCATCTTTATATCTTGCAATCAATGCATTCCTTCTTTTCCTTTTCCTTACACTTATAAAACCTTTTATAAAAAATGAAGGCTTACTGTCTTATATTTTTGTTGTTTGGTGTGCGGTAGCAAGGTTCTTTATAGACTTCACACGCGCCGGAGACTTGGATAAGCTTGTTGACCCAAGATATTCCGGATTAACTCTCACTCAATGGGTTTGTGTGATAGCCTTTGTTATTTTTGTACCGCTTCTAAGTTTGAAAATTGCTAAAGGAAAAAAATAGTGAAGATTAAAAAATACATTAGTACCGCCTTATTTATTGCGCTTTTTGCAGCTTTAGCGCCTATAGTTTTTGCGCAGAGTTTTCCTGACGTAGCACAGGATTCAAAATACTTTACATCCGTTGAATATTTTAAAGAAAAAGGTGTTATTCAAGGTTATACGGATGGAACTTTTAGGCCTAACCAGGAAGCAAATCGCGCTGAAGCTTTAAAGATAATAGTACTTGCCTCTTCAATCGACGTAGCCGGCTATGAAAGTGGCGGGAATATTTTCCCCGATGTTACCGAGTCAGATTGGTTTTACCCTTATGTTAAAAAAGCAAAAGAGCTGAATATAGTTGAAGGATACAAAGATGGTTATTTCAAACCGATTCAAGTTCAAAACGTTGCAGAGACGCTAAAGATGATTCTTGCGACAAACAATATATCTCTGCCAACTCTCGAAGAGAATACGCTTGTGTTCCCTGATGTCCCTGCAAATCTTTGGTATGCACCCTATGCTTTTTACGCAAAAGAAAAGCATATAATCGAACCGCAAGGTGACGGAACAATGAACGCCGGCCGGACAATAACACGCGGCGAATTAATAGAAATAATGTATAGAATGGCCATTGTTAAAGAAAATGGGGGCACCCCTTTTGATATCTCTACAAACTGGCCGTTGGAAATCCATGCAAATCACGCATTTAAAACAAAACGTCCTTTTGACTGGAAAGTTGTTAAAAATGAAGATGAAATTGTTTTTTGGAGACAGGACAACATAAATCATCAGAGCTCTTACGAGGTCTCCTTTCCTTTTTCCGCAAGCGTAACGTTCCATCTCGATCACAATAAAGACGGGCTTTCTCAGAGTTCTTACACTGAAAATATCGAGGCAACTTATCGAAGTAATTTTGGGTCTTATCAAAAAAACACTTTAAGTTTAAGCGGCTATCCAACTCTTAATTTAAATGTAGGTTCAGACCATGATGATTATTTTGTATTCCTTCCGGAAAACAGAGTTCTACAAGTATACACATCCTACGGCTGGTCAGATCTAACGGATCAGCTTGTAGATGAAATTAGAGGTATTGTTAAAAATATAGAATACACCCCGTATCAACAAACAAGCTCTTCAAACATTCTTTCAACAGTAAGAGAAAGAATCCTCGTTGAGGGAATGGGACAAACAACAATGTCTCTTTTCACCGACCTTGCAAACATAGAAACGGATACAATTGGTGTCGGCACGGGCCCGATAGATTATTTTTACAGCGCCGAATATGACGTCACATTGAAATACGAAAGGTCTTCGGATACAATTCTGGACATGCAGAACGGACAAACATCAGCATTCTAATAACATAAAATGAAAAGAATATTCACGCTAATTTTAGTCACCATGTTTCTTGTAACGGGATGTGGCTCTCAAGATGAGGAAGAGGTAACTGTTGACCCGATTATTGAAGAATTATCACAAAATCACGTAGGCCCTACGGAAGAACCTTCTTCTGTCGGACCAACGGAATTACCTAATATTTAACAAAACAACTTGTATGTCCGGACATTCGAAATGGCATTCAATTAAGCATAAAAAAGGAGCCGCAGACGCTAAGCGCGGGAAAATTTTCACATTACATTCCAAACTTATAACATTGGCTGCTCGCGAAGGCGGAGGAGATGCCGAAATGAACGCAGCACTACGGGCGGCAATCGACAACGCAAAAATGGCAAATGTACCTAATATAAACATAGAAAGAGCCATTAAACGCGGTACGGGAGACCTAAAAGATGAAGCTGAAATTATAGAAAGTATGTACGAGGGATACGGGCCTGCCGGAATAGCGGTGTATGTTCAAACAGTTACCGACAACAAAAATCGCACTGTTTCAAGCGTAAAAAACATCTTCACAAAACACGGCGGGAACATGGGAACAGCAGGAAGTGTTGCTTACCTTTTCCACAAAAAGGGAATTATTTTGATTGATGCCGACAAAAGCAAGCATGATGAAATAGAGCTTACCGCAATTGACGCTGGAGCCAACGACATAAAAATCGAAGGCGACAGTATTGAAATTTATACGGAGCCTAAAAATTTACACGAAGTTAAAAGCAAACTTGAAGGTGCCGGAATCCAGGTTAAATCAGCCGACATAACATTCTTACCGGAAACGGAAGTTCTTATAAATGATGAAGATCAAGCCAAAAAGGTACTTAGACTTATGGAAGCGCTTGAAGAAGACGAGGATGTTGCAAACGTATACAGCAACTTCGATATTCCGGAAGAAATGATGGAAAAATTAGGGTAATTTACTGCTCAAATTTATATGTGACTCCCGGCTCCAAGTCTATTACGTCTTCGTTTTTGACTTTTTTAGAGACCTTTTTTTCTGGCTTCACTTCTAGCTTCACTTCAGGCTTTCCTTCAGGCTTAACGTCTGACTCAACCTCAGGTTTAACCTCTACTTTAACGGGTTCGATTTCCTGTATATCCTCCTGTGGCTCTTTTTCCCAAACAGCCTCTCCAACATTCATAATTTCCGGAGTTTCATCGGGATGTATATGAAGTCTTTTTGCCTGGAATTCCTTAACTTTTTTTATTATTTTTTCTTCGGTATCTTTAAGATTGTTGCTTTTTATTTTGAATCCGGCCGCCTGAACATGGCCACCTCCATCAAACATTTCAGCCAACGCGCTGGCATCAACGGACTGACTTGTGGTCCTAATACTGCAGGAAACAAGACCTTCTTCTTTTTCTTTAATCAAAAGGATAATGTCCGCACCCGGAGCATTTGTCATAAGTTCGTCTATTATATCCCCTGTTTCATCTGCACTACTTTGTGTCTGATCAAAATCCTGTCTGCTAATTGTAGACCATACAATTCTATATAAATGATCGTACTGAATTTTTGTAAGAACCCTTCCCCAAAGTTTTAGCATTGTAAGATTCTTTGTCTTGTAAATATGCTGAATAATTTCCTGCTGACGTGCCCCATAGCCAAGCAAATGAGCGGCTGATGCAAAGGCTTTTGGACTTGTATTCGCGTTTTGAAAACTTCCCGTGTCGGTTATTATTCCGGCCAAAAGAAGCGTTGCGATGTCTTCGTTGATAAGATCTTTTCCCTCCATTCTTGCGTATTCTTCAATAATCGGAACCAAAAGTTCTGTTGTTGAAGATGCCATCATATCAACAAGATTAACCTTGCCAAAATGGTTATTGCTCACATGGTGGTCAATATTTACAACCGGAATTTGCGTGAACAAACCTGCATTTTCCTCGTAAAGCCTTCCAAGCTGAGACAAATCTCCGGCATCAACTACAATCACAAGGTCATATTTTGTCGGCCCGTAATGAAAAGAAACTTCCTTTTCTCCAATAGATCCCTGCTTAGGGGTGATAATTATATTAACTTTATTATCTTCCAAATTAGTCTTAATAGTATCGATTTTTGCCTTTGTACAATCCAAAGTCACCACGAAATCATTTGATGTAACCAAGTTACTGTCAATCACATTCGTAGTTGGAAGGAACTGATAGACCTCCGGAATTGGGTCTGTACAAACAACCGTAGCCTCTTTTCCAAGCTTCCTTAATACCAGATAAAGCGCCAAAGCCGAACCAATGGAATCTCCATCCGGCGGAGACGAAGGCAGTATCAGAATCTTCTGACTTTTCTGGAATAGCTGTATTACCTGAGTTTGTATCTGATTTGCAGACATAAATTTATTTACGTGTTCTAAGTATTATAAAATCTTTTTCCTTCCATGTCAACTATAGTGCCAACTACGGCGTCACCCGCGACGAGACGCGACGAGACACACAAAATAAGGCGTAAAGATAGCACAACCACATGGCGTACACAACTTGACTTATTTCAATTCTGCGTTTTGAGGTTCCGCGCTTCCGACAGCCCGTTTTGCTCATCAAATAGCGACAAATTGGCGTTTTGAAGTATCGCCGTCCCGGGACGGAGTTCGTTTAGAAAACACCTAGCACCTCTTAACTCCGCTACTTAAAATCAACCAACTTCATCTGCAGACTTTTGTTTCCCTTCCACTCGTTTTCTTCCAACTGGAAGACTATATCAAGCGACCGATGCTGTCTTGTGTAATCAACAAAACTACCAAGGTTAAAACCTATTCCGTTCACATTTTTCCCGTTGATATTAAAGGAAACCGACAAATGCTTATCTTCCTTCCCTACCGTTCGTGAATTTTCAACTTGAACTTTTTTAAGCAAAAATTTTGGACGATCGTTCCCAACACCAAAAGGTTCAAGCGATTTAATAAACTCAAAAGTGCTCCAGGAAGCCTCTTCGGGAGCAATTTCACATTCTATACTAAGCTGAGGGGCAATATCACAAGTCTTAAGTTTCTTAGCCGCGTACTCATTAATCGAGGTTATGAATTTTTTTAAATTCGCCTTTGGGATATTAAATCCCGCGGCTTGCGCATGCCCTCCGTAATGATCCAATAAATCCGCGTGTTTTGTTAAAGCCTCGATAATATTGAAGTACTCCAAACTTCTGGCCGAAGCCACAAGGTAGGTGTCAAAATTCTGAAGTATTATCGCCGGCTTGGAATATTTTTCCGACAATCTTCCGGCAACCAAACCGATAATTCCAACATGCCAATTTTTATCATACTCAATAATAATTGAACTGTTTTGATGTGATCTAAATCTGTTTTCCGCTTCTTCAAGGGCATTACTCAACATGTTTTGTCTTTTCTTGTTTAGTTTTTCCAACTGATTCGCAAGCTGTTTTGACTTACCAGGCTCCTGATTATTTATAAGAAGCTGCAGCGCAAAATAAGGCGAATCAATCCTTCCCGCCGCATTTATTCTGGGCGCTATCTGAAAGCCGATTGTGTGTGTATTAAGGGGTTTTCCAAAATCAACTCCGGCAAGTTCCTGCAAAAATTTAAGCCCTTCCCACTTTGTTTGAGGAAGAAGTTCCAATCCTCTTTTAACTATCAATCTGTTCTCTCCTACTATAGGGCCACAATCCGCAACAGTTCCAAGACTGGCCAAATCAAGCAGAGAATAAGCAAAGGCGTCTTCTTTTAAAAGCGCTTGCGCAAGCTTAAAAGCCACGCCCGCACCAGTTAATTCCTTAAACGGATATTTACTGTCTTTTCGCATCGGATGAAGAACTTCATAAGCATCGTGCGGATAATTTTCCGGAATATTGTGATGATCCGTAATAATTACATCAATCCCCTTTTGCTTTGCGATTGTAATTTCCCGCGCGTTCGAAATGCCGCAATCAACGGTAATAACAAGTTTCACGCCCGCGGTTTCAAACTCATCAAGATACTTTTCGTTAATACCATACCCGTCATTAAGCCTGTGCGGAAGCCGATAAGACACTTTACCACCCAAGTGTTCAAGCGTAAGAAAAACGATTGCCGCACCACTTATTCCATCCACGTCGTAATCTCCGTAAACAATAATTCGTTCACCACTCTTTATGGCTTTTTCAATTCTTTCCACGATTTTATCCATTCCTGTAAACAAAAACGGATCATGAAACCCTTTTACAAAATCAGGTTTAATAAAACGCGCCAAATCATCCGGATCCATAAGTCCGCGATTTTCAAGCATCTTCTCAACCACGCCCTTTGGCGCCTTATTCAAAACTTTCCATTTTTTCCCAAGTACTGACATGTCCTTAATTTTTAGCGGCAAGTTCCTCGCCCGAAATCCATATAACATCCGGTTCTCTTCGAAACCATGTTAGCTGTCTTTTGGCATAATTCCTAGTATTTTGTTGCAGGATATTAAGGGCTTCCTCAAGCGAAATTTCGCCATTTATATATTTGATCATTTCCGGATATCCAAGTGAAGACATGGAAGGCAAGGATAAATCGTACCCTTTTTGAAGAAGAGTCTTTGTTTCGTTTATTAAACCTTCTTCAATTTGATTTGCCGCACGTGCATCTATCCTTTCATAAAGCTTTTCACGATCCCACTCTATCCCGAACTTTAAGACATTATATTGAGCTTCATGTTTCAAGTCAGCCTTTTTTTGACCCGTACAAGCTATTTCCAAAGCCCTTATCACGTACCTGTAATTATTTGGATGGATTTTTCCCGCAGCCTCGGGATCAAGTTCCTTTAGTTTCTCATAAAGATACTCCGCACCTTTTTCTTCAAATTCAGCCTGAAGCTGAGCGCGAAGCTCATTGTTCGGCGGTATTCTTGGAATTGCGTAATTTTCGCAAATCGCTCTAATATAAAGCCCCGTACCTCCGGCCAAAATAGGTAGTTTCCCACGCCTCAGAATATCCTCTATGTGCATCTTTGCCTTTTTCACGAAATCAGCCAGAGTAAACTCTTCATCCGGATTGACTATATCTATCATATAATGAGGGACACCTTGGGTCTCCTGCGGCTTAATTTTTGCAGTCGCAATATCCATATACCTATAAACCTGCCTTGAATCTGTGGAGATAATTTCACCGTTAAACTTTTTTGCCAATTCAACGCTAAGAGCCGTTTTCCCTGAAGCCGTACCGCCAAGAACAACAAGTAAAGGCTTTTGCCCGGTCAAAAGGGATTCACTTAAAAAGTCCGATATGATTTGATCTATGTCCATGATCTGTTGATACCAGAAAAAGTCGCATCAATCAATTTTTATTTGACTTTATATGCAATCCAAGTAAACTAATCAGCGTCAGAGACAGCCGGTGGCCTTAAAAAGGCGTAAAACCTGCCGAGACAAACATCTTTAGAGTTTTAGCTCCAACAATTTGGAGCGCATTCAGATGGCCGTCTCAGACAACGGTCGTTTTTTTTAACTACTAAATATATGGCTGTATCAAAGCAGAAAAAGGAAGAAGTCATGGTGGAATTAAAGGAATTGTTTTCAAATTCCAAGTCCGTAGTTTTTTCCGGATATAAAGGCGTAAGCGTAAAAGACCTTAGCGATCTTCGAAGAAAACTAAGAAAGAATGATGTCACATTCAAGGTCGCGAAAAAGACACTTATTAAAAGAGCGGCTGAAAATGCAGGATTTAAAGACATTCCTGACGAAGCGCTTGAAGGTCAGGTTGGAGCGGCTTTTGGAATGGGAGATGAAATAGCTGCCGCAAAGACACTTTTTGAGTTTTCAAAAACCAACGAAGGAGTAAAACTTCTAGGATCTCTTATGGAAGGAAAAATTCTTTCTAAAGAAGAAACTCTTCAGCTTGCAAAAATTCCTTCAAGAACAGAGCTTCTTGCAAAATTGGTTGGATCTATGAAGTCTCCAATCAGTGGGTTCCATGGAACTTTGTACTCGCTTCTACGAAGCTTTGTCGGAGTTGTTGGAGCATATAAAGAAAAGCTTGAGAAAGGGAACAATTAATACATTTAACATACTTACTCTTATCCTTAACAAATTTTAAAATGGAAGATGTTCAGTTGAGCAAAGACGCAGAAAAGATTCTCGAAATGGTAGAGAAGCTTTCTGTACTCGACCTTGCAAACTTGGTAAAGGCAATGGAAGAGAAATTCGGTGTTTCTGCAGCTGCGCCAATGATGATGGCTGCCGCAGGTGCTCCTGCCGCAGGTGCTGCCGACGCAGGTGCTGATGATGGAAACGTAACTGTTGTACTTGCAGCAGCAGGTGGACAAAAAGTTGCTGTTATCAAGGCTGTACGTGAAATCACGGGACTTGGACTTAAAGAATCAAAGGATCTTGTTGACGGAGCTCCAAAACCGGTAAAAGAAAACGTTGCAAAACCTGAAGCTGAAGAGCTTAAGAAGAAGCTTGAAGAAGCAGGCGCAACAGTTGAATTCAAGTAAGCGTTTGAAGTAAAAATCTAAAAGGGCCGTTCCGAGAGGAGCGGCCTTTTTTTGAAAGATTAAAAAAACAATGTTTTCTACTTATTCACAAACACAGTATTGTTACGGTGTGCATAGAAAAAAGTATTGACTTTGATTTTAAACTGCAGTATATATGAGGCATGCAAACCAAACATCTTAAAGAAATCTCAGGAATTATTGCCGGTTATACCTTCAGGGAAGCCTTAATTGGCGATTCCAACGGTGAAACCAAAGTCTTATTAGCGAAAAATATTAATACTGATGGAACCATAAATTATCCTGAATTAACCAAGATCAGTTTAAATTTACCACGCACAAACGCATTTGTCACAAGAAATGATGTATTACTCTCCTCTCGTGGAATTTTCCGTTCCGGGGTTTTTGATAATGACTCAACTAATACCATTGCGGCTTCATCCATGTTTATTTTAAGAATCAAGGACGATGCTGTTATGCCTGAATATTTATCCATTTACCTTAACTCCCGGGCAGGTCAAAATAGTATTCAGAAAATTCTTACCGGCAGCACAATTAAAACAATTTTACGAAGATCTTTGGAAAACCTGATAATTCCGATCCCGTCTTTATTCAATCAAAAAATGATTGTAGATATAAGCAAAAACTCACAACAAATTGAAAAACTTTTAATAAAAAAAATAAAACTCACTAAAAATATTGCCGGAGAAGCTATTAAACAATTAATAACCAACTAAAATATGAACGACATAACAACTCAAGAACATTTAAACAAAGTCCTCTGGAATGCGGCCGATTCATCACGTACTTCTTTGGATGCCGCAGTATATAAAGATTATGTTTTGGCCATGCTCTTCTTTAAATACTTAAGTGATCTTGAAAAAAAAGAGCATCAAAAGCTTCAGGAACGCTTTGGTAATGATGAAGATCGCATACAGGAAAAAATGAAAGCCGGTCGTTTTTATCTGCCCCCGGATTCTTCTTTTGATTATATTTATTCGATTCATGAAAAAGACAATATTGGCGAGGAAATGAATAAAGTAATGCACCGTATAGAAGAAAATAATAAGGAAAAACTTGAAGGAATTTTTAGCGGTCTGGATTTTAATTCAGAATCGACTTTAGGGAAAGTTGAACAGCGTAATAAAATGATTCGTCATCTTATAAATGACTTCCATCAGATTGATTTGGGTAATATGGATGATGATGTTATCGGAAACGCTTATATGTATATGATAGGACAGTTTGGGTCTCAAGCCGGCAAGAAAGCGGGAGAATTTTTTACCCCTCGCTACGTTTCTCGACTTTTGTCAAGACTTGCTCAACCAAAAGACGGAGCCCGTATATGCGACCCAGCCTGCGGATCTGGAGGACTACTTTTATTGGCGGGAGAGGAAATCGAAAAGCAGGGATCTAAAAATTACGCCTTATACGGACAGGAAAGCACAGGATCAACCTACCAGCTTGCTCGTATGAACATGTTTCTGCACGGAAAAGACGGCACACGGCTGGAATGGGGAGATACTTTAAACAATCCCCTTCTAGTGGAAGATGACCGTCTGATGAAATTTGATTTGGTAATTGCAAATCCACCTTTTTCGTTAAAAAAATGGGGCGCTGAGAATGCTGAGAACGATAAATACAACCGTTTCTTCCGTGGTATTCCGCCAAAGGACAAAGGAGATTTTGCTTTTATTACACATATGGTGGAAACAGCCAAAGCTAAGAGTGGCCGCGTTGCCGTTATTGTTCCGCATGGGGTTTTATTTAGAGGAGGAGCGGAAGGAAAAATCAGACAATCATTTATAGAGGAAAATATTATTGATGCGGTAATCGGCCTTCCCGCTGGGCTTTTTCAAACAACCGGCATTCCTGTTGCCATTTTAATAATTGATAGATCAAGAGAAGCCGGGGGAGCAAATGAAAGCAAAAAAGATATTTTGTTTATAGAAGCCTCAAAGGAATTTAAGCCCGGTAAAGCCAAAAATAGTTTAAGCAAAGAAAATATCGAAAAAATCTATAATACCTATGCAAACCGTGAGGAAATCGACAAGTTTTCCCGCAAAGTAATGCCGGAAGAGATCAAAGAAAATGACTACAACCTCAACATAACAAGATATGTGGATACATTTGTGGAAGAAGAAGAAATAGATATTTCCGCAAATCTGGCTGAATTAAAAAAACTTGAACCTGAACTAAAAAGGCTTGAAGAAGAGATGGCAGGGCATTTGAAAACATTAAATATTTCGTAATTGTTAATAAATATGGATAACAACTTAACTCCCATATCTCCAAATATAAATTTTGAGGATATTAAAAAGATAGACCAAGACGGCTTTGAATACTGGGAAGCCAGAGAATTAATGGTGATTTTGGAGTACACCAAATGGAGTAATTTTGAGAATGTTATTGAAAAAGCAAAATCAGCCTGTACATTAAGTGGACAAAATGTTGCGGATCACTTTGCCGATATCGGGAAGGTGATAAAAGGGGGGAAGGGAGCCATTCAGTCAGTACTTGACTATAAGCTTTCCAGGTATGCTTGTTATCTTATTGCTCAAAATGGAGATCCTACAAAACCATCCATTGCATTGGCTCAAACTTATTTTGCAGCACAAACCAGAAAACAGGAGCTTTTTGAGAATCTTACAGATGATGAAAAAAGGCTTTTAACCCGAGATGAGGTTACAAATCATAACAAAAAACTTTTCAAAACCGCCCAGGATTCCGGTGTAAGAAATTTTGGTAAATTTAATGACGCAGGGTATAAAGGTTTATATGGTCGTACCAGTCAACAAATACAACAACAAAAGCGTATCGGAAAAGATAAAATATTAGATAGAGCCGGCGCAACTGAACTCGCCGCCAATCTATTCAGAATCACACAGACCGACGAACAATTACAAACAAAATTACATCAAGGAGAAATTATAGGTGAATCAGGTGCATCAAAAACACACTTTATCGTAGGCGGCAAAGTCAGAAAAGCCATCAAAGACATCGGCGGCACCATGCCCGAAGAACTCCCCGCCCAAGAGCACATCGACGAAGTAAAGAAAAGAATCGGGGAGAAGAAACCTTCAATGCTTTCAGATTCGAACAGCAATGGAAGACTTAATTAACTGTATAAAAGAATGGAGAAAATAATATTGAAGTAACTATAAATTTTAATGACAAATCAAACAATAATTGAAGAATTAAAAACACTAATAAATAGAAAAGGTTATATCTATGCCCTTTGCATGATTCTTATTGAAGATTTCCAAGTTGATCCAGAAAAGATGCATGAAATGGATATTATGAAAAGACTTAATGTCAAAGAGGCCTCTTTATTGCTTGGTTTTTTAATTCAAAACAAAATTGATTTTACTACACCAAAATCTTGGCAAGAATTAATGGAGATGAAGCGAAAAACTTATGAATTGATGGAGAAATTGCATAAATCTTTCATGACCCCATTTTTAGAGAAACTAAAAAAAAATCTTGAAGTAGAGCATGATAAAAAAAATTACAGAGCAGACCAAAAAGAATTTTTCGGTAATGGGGATACGCTTACAGAGGCAATATTCTATTCTGGTACTGGTGTTTACGATTTTCAATATTTGGAATTTTTAGAAACAAAATATAAATATGATCAAAAATGGCTTGCCGAAAACCGTAATTTTGATATCGCAAAAATACAAAAAATTGCTTCTAAAATTAAAAACATTCTTCAAGAAAAAACGAAAAAATTGGACATAGCAGGGCTAAAAGAAAAAATCCCTGAAGTGGTGGCGGACTTGAAAAAAAAGAAACCTAATGAAGATTGGGACAAACATATAAAAGACATGCAACCAATGCTGGAGTTATATCAGTATTCAGAACTTTTTCCTGATCCTGCATCACCTGAAGACAAATGGCAGGCTTTCTATAAAAATTTAATAGAATTATTTGTCATTAAAAAGAGAGATTTTGATAGCGGTGACAATATTGAGGCGTTTTTTAATAATTTTTCCATAACCCCCAAAAAAGATTTAAATTCCCAGTTTGGAACCATAGGAAATTATAATCTAATAAATTCTCATCCAATTATTCAAATTGATAATGAAAAATATTTTATACCGCTACCATTTTTATTATTTGAGGCAATATATGAAAGCCCTTTTTATTGGATGATTGATGATAAAAAGTATAAAGATCGCGCTGGCGAAAACAGAGGCAAAGTTGGAGAAGAAATCACATATGAGTTTTTATCAAAGGTATTTGGAACAAATAAAATATATAAATCCGTAAAGATTTCTACAAAAAAAGGGCATGACGATACAGATATTGATATTCTTTGTATTCTCGGAAGCAAAGCCTTATGCGTTCAAGTAAAATCAAAAAAACTGACTGAACTCTCGAGAAAAGGTGACGACAAGGCTTTATATGATGATTTTCAAGGAGCTGTTCAAGATGCCTATGAACAAGGCATCTTATCTCGTCAAAAAATATTACAAAAAGGTGCAAAGTTTGTTAATGACAATGGAGATGAAATAAAGCTATCTGAAAAAATTGATGAGGTTTACATAATGGTAGTCACAACAGAGAATTATCCATCCTTAACTCATCAGGCTCATGTAATGTTAAATAAAAAAGATGATGATCCATTCCCGATAGTTTTAACTATGTTTGATTTAGAATTACTTGTTCATTATTTGAATGATCCATACGATTTTCTTTACTATGTAAAACAAAGAATATCGTTGATGGATTATTTCAAGGCTGATGAAGAAATAGTATTTCTTGGTTATCATTTAGACCAAAAATTATGGAAAATACCAAAAAGCGACATGGTTGCAATTGATACAAATTTTGGTCAACTAATCGATAGAAATTACGTTCCACTTAAAGCAGGATTGAAAGTTTCTGATGATGGTGATGTTATTAAAAAACACTGGGTTAATGAAAATTTCGACAAACTGTGTAAAGAGCTCAAGGCTTTAAATGAAGCAAAAATTACAGATATTATATTCCATCTCCTCGATTGGTCTGGAGAAGCACGAAAAAATCTTGTAGATTTTATAATTAGTACAAAACAAAAAACTTTAGATGATGAAAAATTTCATAATTTTTCTATGCCACCAGATTATAATTATTCTCCTCATGTTGGAGTCACATACCTTTCATTGAATTCAGATGATGGAGAAGAATTAAAAAAAAGACTTTTAACCTTATGCCAAGCAAGAAAATATAAAAGTAAAGGTGATGTCTGGATCGGTTTTGGTAGCCTAAAAAATAGTCCAAACATGATAGATGCTGTTACTTTTAATAATCAAAATTGGAAATACAACAAAGAATTGGATAAAATATCAAAATTTTTATTGGAGGATAATGAGCGTGGGCAATTTGTACGCATTGGAAAAAAAATTAGCAGGAATGAAAAATGCCCCTGTGGAAGCAGATTAAAATATAAAAAATGTTGCGGACTAAATAATAATACTTATGTCTAAAAACTTAATAAAAACTGAGAAAACAACAATCCCAACAGGATGGGAATTAATCCAATTAGGCGATATTTTTGATTTAACTAGTGGCAAAACTAAACCAAAAGATACGCAAACAGACAAACAACTTCCATATCCTGTATTTGGCGGGAATGGGGTTTTAGGATATTCAAGTCTTTATTGTAATGAAGATACAAGAATCATAATTGGTAGAGTTGGAGAAAAGTGCGGATGTATCCATTGGGAAAATGGTAAATGTTGGGTTACTGATAATGCGCTTTATATAAAAAAACTCAAAAGACAAATTAATCAAAAATACTTATTTAAAGTCCTTGGTTATTTAAATCTTAACAAACTAAAGAAGGAGGCTGGCCAACCATTGATCTCACAAGGTATAATTTATGGCATTAAGTTCACATGTGCCCCACTCCCCGAACAAGAAAAAATTGTTAAAGTTCTTGAAACCTGGGATAACTATCTTGAAAAACTTTCAGAAGCGATCAAATTGAAAAAGAAAATCAAAAAAAGTTTGATGCAGAAACTGCTTAGATGTGAAGTCCGCCTGCCCGGTTTTAATAAACTATGGGAAACCTTGGAGTTTTCCGAATGTTTTCAGGTATTAGGGAAAAAACAAGGTGAAAAGAAGACAGATTACCTAGAAAAAGGGCGATTTCCAATTATTGACCAATCTCAACAAAAAATTGCCGGTTATTCAAACCACGAAGAGCTTGTTATTTTAAAAAATTTACCACTGATAATTTTTGGTGATCATACACGAATTTTAAAAATTATAGAGCATCAATTTGTGTTAGGAAATGATGGAACGAAGGTCTTTCATGGTAAAAATGGTTTTGATACTAAATATTTATTTTATTATTTGAGTCTTATTTCAATCCCCAATACAGGATACAATCGACATTTTAAATACTTAAAGGATCTTTCAATTCATTTACCAAAAGACTACCAAGAGCAAACCGCCATCGCGCAAATTCTCACCACCGCCGACCAGGAAATTGAGACTCTGGAAAAGAAAAAAGCCATTATTGAGCAGCAAAAGAAATTCCTGCTTAACAATCTGATTACCGGGAGAATCAGACTTCCAGAATTCACTCATTAACAAGCCCTTTCGACCATTTTGCTGACGTCAGCAAAACGATATTAACAAGTAAGAAAGCCAAAACATTCAACATCAACCCAAAACACCATGATCATTCAAGCAAATTTTGATGAGGCTAAACAGTCACAGCTGCCGGCGGTGGAGCTACTTATTAATATGGGATATAAATATCTTTCGCCTGCGGAGGTTGATGCGCAGAGGAGGAATGATCATTCCAAGTTTATTCTGCAGGATATTGCCTTTAATAAGCTCCTAAAGATTAATTGGTATCATCAAATGGGGATCAATTATCGATTCAGTGAAAAAAACATTCATACAACCATCCAAGAGCTTGAAAACATACCTCTGGAAGGTTTAATGGATACTTCGCGGGATGTTTACCATACTTTAATGTCTTCAAGCGGGAAAACGATTCGTGAATTTATTGAAGGGAAATTTGAATCGTTCGACTTTAAATTTATTGATTTTGAAAATATCGAAAACAATGATTTTCATGTAACGGTTGAGTTTACCGCCGAAGGAAGGCAAAAAATCCGACCCGATATTGTGCTTTTTGTGAACGGTATCCCTTTTGCAATAATTGAAAATAAGAAATCGGGTACAAAAGTTGAAGAAGCTTTGGTACAGATGAATAGGAATCAGGGGCCGGAGTATTGTCCAAAACTTTTCGTATATCCTCAAATTTTAATTGGCACAAATAAGACTGAGCTTTTATACGGAACAACAGGAACCCCAAATAAGTTTTACGCGCGTTGGAAAGAGAAGGAAAATCCCAAATTTGACAAAAAGATCAACAATCTTATTTCCAAACCTATTGAAAACAGCCTTTACACTCAAATTTGCGCCGATTTAAACGGAGCAACACTAAATCACAAACAAATAATCGACAGAATGCCAACAGAGCAGGATAAGGGTATTGTGGCCCTTTTGGAGCCTAAAAGAATACTTGATCTGGCAAAAAACTTTATCCTCTACGATGCCGGAATAAAAAAAATCTCCCGCTATCAACAATATTTTGCAATTCACAAGAGTTTAAAAACCATAGAAACGGAAAAAGAAGGAATAACAGGTTTAAAAAGAAACGGAGGCTTAATCTGGCACACACAGGGTTCGGGAAAATCCCTGACAATGGTAATGTTCGTAAAAGCTTTAATTGAAGACGAACGCATCCAGAATCCCCGCATAATAATTGTTACGGACCGAAAACAGCTTCACAAACAAATATCTGACACTTTTAGGGATTGTAAACTCAAAAAAGGTGTTGTTGAAGCGACAAGTGGCCAGGACCTTTTAAGACTGATAAAAGAAAAGAATCTTAATGTTATTACAACTCTTGTTCATAAATTTGAAAGCGCCAAAAATCACCGCGCCGGTTTTATGGATGACTCGAAAAACATATTTGTCCTTATTGATGAAGCACACCGTGGACATGGAGGAATGGCAAACGCGGAAATGAACAGAACCATCCCAAATGCCTGCTATATCGGATTCACGGGCACCCCTTTGATGAAAAAAGAAAAAGAAAGCTGGCGAAAATTTGGCGGATACATAGATAAATACACAATTGATGATGCACTAAGTGACTGTGTTATTCTGCCTCTTATTTATGAAGGCCGTTATGTGGAATTAATCCAAAACAAGGAACAAATTGACAGACAAGTTGATCGAATCACAAAAGAGCTAAATCAGGAGCAAAAGAAAGAACTTCAGAAATTTGTGGACAAGCGTGTAATTCGCAACAACCCGCAAAGGATTGCGGAAATCGCATATGATATTCAGGAACATTATATTAAAAATTTCCAGGGAACAGGCTTAAAAGCTCAAATTGTTGCACCATCTAAATATTCAGCAATTTTGTTTCAAAGATTTTTTGAAGAATACGGCAACAAGGTCAACACAGCAGTAATAATTTCCGAAACAAGTACCGATGAAGAGGAAAAAGATACACATAAAAAAGAAGTATCGGACTTTCTCAAATCGATAAGACATAATTTCCGTGATCTTGTTTCTTACGAAAAACAAAAAATCGATAGCTTTAAAAAAAGTGAAGACGGAGTTGAAATTCTTATTGTTGTGGACAAACTGCTTACCGGTTTTGACGCGCCAAGAAATACCGTTTTATACCTTGCAAAAGACCTCAAAGATCATAATTTGTTACAGGCAATCGCAAGAGTTAACCGAATTTATGAAAACAAAAAATCACCAAAGACTTCAGGATTTATTATAGATTATTCCGAAAATGCCAAGAACATAGATACGGCAATGAAACTATTTGGGAATTATGACGAAGAAGACGTTAAAAGCACTTTAATTGATGTAATAGCCAAAAGAACGGAACTTGAGTCGGGTTATGACGCATTGCACGAAATGTTCAAAGAACTAAAAAATTCAAAAGATGACGAAGCCTATATACAAAAATTATCAGATGAGCAGGAACGGTCTCTTTTTTATAAAGCTTTAAATAACTTTATAAGACTCTTTAATGAAAATCTTGCTTTACAAGACTTTTCAACCACTTTTCCGCATCTGGATACATATAAATTTGACCTTAAAAAATTCCTGGAACTTAGAAAAACCGTGCGCCTTAAGTATGCAGATACTGATGATTTTTCGGAATACAAATTGCAGCTCGTTAAAATTCTTGATCAATACATCGATGCAAAAGAAGTTGAAGTGATGACAAAACAGATCAATATTAATGATACAGAAGCGTTTTCCGAAGCTATTGCCGGTTTAGGCTCAGATAAGTCAAAAGCGGAGGCAATAGCTGCACAGGTTCAAAGAACAATTACAGAAGAAACAGAAAAAGATCCGGAATTTTATAATCGTTTTTCCGAAAAAATCTCAAAACTTTTACAGAAATTAAGAGAAGGGAAAATTGCCGATCTGGAGGCATTAAATGAAATCAAAGCTTTAAAAACACAGGTTTTGGAAAAAGAAGACGAAGAAATTCCCGCAGAGATTAAAGAAAAATCAGGGGCGGATATATTTTACAGAAATCTAAAAGACATTTTGTTGAGGTACAAGGTGGACGAAGCAATCATTGTTGATATTATTTTGGATATATTCAAAATTTTAGAAGCAGAAACCATTGTTGACTGGCATAAAAACAACGAGGTTAAAAGAGTGATTACCAACAAACTGGACGATTATTTATACGACATTGTAAAAATCGAAAAAGGCGTCATTTTAAGCAATGAAGACCTGCAAGATATCCTTTTAATAATTATGGATCTGGCCTGCAATAACCATGAAATTTTTAAAGCATGATAATAAATACATTTAAATATGGAAAATATTCATACGATTACTATTTAATCCGGCAGGATCGTAAAACTGTCGCATTAACGGTACAACCAAGCCTAAGCATAATTTTAAAATGCCCTTTTGATTATGATGCGGCAAAAATTGAGAGATTTCTAAAAAGAAAATGGCTGTGGCTGGAAAAACAATTACAGTATTTCAAGAAACACAAACAAAGGATTGAGAATAAAGAATACGTTTCAGGGGAGAGCTTTTTGTATTTAGGCAGGCAATACAAACTTTTAGTTAAAACAGCCAAGGATCAACAGATAAGGCTTGAGAAAGGGAGAATTACGGTATATACGAATAAATCCCCGCAAGATCGAAGCACAAACAAAAAACTTCTCGAAAAGTGGCTTGAACAACGAACAAAATCAGTCTTTACCTCGCGACTGGAAGAGATGAGTGAAAAATTCAATCACGATTTTGTCCCTGACCTTATAACACGAAAAATGCCGAAACGTTGGGGAAGCTATTTAAAAAGCAAAAAAATCATCCTTAATCCCCTGCTTATAAAAGCCTCAAAGGATTGCATAGATTATGTAATTGCACATGAGTTGTGCCACATAAAACACAAGAATCACGATAAAAAATTCTTCAGACTTCAGGAATCAATAATCCCGAACTGGAAAGCGGTAAAAGAAAAACTGGAATTAAGATTTTTATAAAAATTTTAATCAAAAATTCAAAGGGGCCGTTCTCAATTATTAGAGAGCGGCTCTTTTTTTGTACTTCAAGAATGAATAAGCCAAAACCCCTCCGGCCAAGGCAGTGACCAATTGTGGCCAGCTCATCATAAAGGCAACGCTTTGGGCAAGTTCCTTATTTGGCATAAATCCAACAACAATCAAGCTCATCAAGTACAGAAAAACGAATTTCAAAATGCTCGATGAAAAAATCGCCGTCCAATATTTTTTTGAAAGCAGACTAAACACAATCACCAATATTGTATTACTTAGCATAATGTAAGGAATCATCGGGGCAAGAGGAGCCGGCAAAGTCCCAACGGAAAGTGCTATTACGCTTGGCATTAACCCAACCATGATGCCCGCCTGTGTCCCAAGTAAAATTGTGGAAACAAACAATGTGGCATTAACTATGGGTCCGGTAACAAACTGGTTGCCAAAAAACGGCGCCACTACTGCTATACCAACCAAAACGGCAAACTGCGTTGAAGCCACAACGTTATCCCTTTTTAAAGCCAAAGCTATTACATTTTTCATATTATTTACTTGTTAATGACGTTAATTTTAGCCTTTTTCTTTGGAGAAAAATGCGTGTGCAATATTTTATGACGTGTTTCTTTGTTATTAAAGAAATCTGCATATATTGTTTTAATCACCGGATTGTCGTGAGCCCCTTTAATGGCTCCATCGTCATCAATTTTATACAGTGATGCAGCCCTTTTTTTAACTATATCCATTGTTATCGGCAAAGACTGACCACCCCCGCCGACACATCCTCCAGGGCAAGCCATAACCTCAACGGCGTCGTAAAGTCCCGGATTTTCTTTTAATTCATCCAATATTTTTTTGGCGTTCTTTATGCCGGAAACCACACACACTTTCACCCTTTTTTCGCCCAAATGCAGTTCTTTAACTTTTATTCCTTCGACCGTTCCTCTAATTTCCTTTATAGCCTCATTAGGTAGCTCCAAGCCCGTAACCTTGTGATATGCGGTTCTAAAAGCGGATTCAAAAACTCCACCGCTTGCACCATAAATAACTCCGGCCCCGGAAGGAACACAAAGAGGATCGTCAGCCTTTACTCCTTCAATATCCTTAAGATTTATTCCCTTTTTCTTAAACATACGAGCCAGTTCACGCGTAGTTAGAACCATATCAACCGGATAAATTCCATCAATCTTCATTTCTTCCCTTTTTACTTCATGCTTTTTTGCAACACAAGGCATTATGGAAACAACAAAAATATTTTTAGGATCAATATTTTTTATTTTGCTCCAATAATTTTTAATGATTCCACCAAGCATCGTTTGTGGAGAGCGAGAAGTGCAAAGATTTGGTATAAATTCAGGATAGTTGAATTCAAGAAAACTAACCCAAGACGGACAGCACGAGCTAAAAGCCGGAAGATTTTCGTTCTTCAAGACCCTTTCAATCAACTCATCGGACTCTTCCATGGTTGTAAAATCAGCTCCGGCTGCAGTATCAAAAACATAAGCAAATCCGAGTTTTTTAAGTCCTGCAATAAGTTTTTCGGTAACAATTTCTCCGGGTTCCATTCCAAATTCTTCGCCTATACTGGTTCGTATTGAAGGAGCAAACTGAACAACAATTGTCTTATTCTCATCAGCCATGTATGTTTCCAGATTCAAAAGTTCATCAAACTCGCCTGCACTTTTAATGGCTCCGACCGGACAATGTAAGATACACTGGCCGCAGTTTACACAATCCTTTTTTTCATCGGAAGAAGGAGCCACCCTGTTTCTTTCGTTTAAAGACAGGAAGTTTGTAGGACAAACCACGGTACAATTTCCGCACCCTATACATTTTGTCTGATCAAAAATAATCTCCCCGACTTCAAGTATTTTATCTTCATCGCTCTTTTCCATTGTTGGCTTACCCTTAAAATCCTTTACCAATTCAAGCAATTTACAGTTTTGAAGCAAAACGCATTCGCTGCATTTTAATAAATGCTTTTTTAGAATTTTATCCAGATTTGCCTTTCTTTTCTCTTCTATCTCTTCAGAATCGGTGGTGATCTCCATTCCCTCTTTTACTTTTGTTGTGCAGGCACGCATTAGCTCATTTTCTCCTGCAATTTGCACGATACACATATTACAGTGCTGAGTTGTCTCAACGTCCGGATGGAAACAAAGAAAAGGTATTTTAATGCCGTTTTCTTTTGCAACCTCCAAAATTGATTTCCCCGACTCGGCCAAAATATCTTTGCCGTTTATTTTTACAGTTATTTTTTTCATAATCTGCGTTATAAAATGGCGGAGAGAGCGGGATTCGAACCCGCGGAGGCGTTTCCACCTCACACGCTTTCCAAGCGTGCGCTTTCGGCCACTCAGCCATCTCTCCATAGCTCCAATAACAGATTTTAAGGTAAATAACTCAAAGTGTAAATGAAAGCATGCAATTAAACTGCACTCCGGGTTTTGACTTTTCCCCTTATTTTTGATAAAATAATGAGAACTAAAAAAGAAAAACTAAAACAAAAATAATGCCACTTTTTGATATTAAAAAAACTACAGACACGGAAAAACCCCAAAATCTGTACACAAATATCTTCGAAAAACAGGAAGAGAAAAAGGAAGAAGCAAGTAAAATCCTTTCCGGTGTTTTCGCAAAAAAGGACGAAGCTGGAAAGGCAAAAGAAAATATTCTTGGCCCACTTCCAGAACTTGAAAGGAATCTTATCGGGTCATTTGATCCAAGTGAAAGAAATCTTAAGATAACAAAAATCTTGTTTGGCTCTTTAATTGGAGCCTTGATTCTTGCAATGGGATTCTTCTACGCGGAACTAAACCCAACCTTTGACCTGCTTTCCAGCTTAAGAGGGCCAAATACGGCGCAGCTTCTTAACAATACGGAGAATTCAATAATAACAACTCAAACATCCATAAACCGAAAAAACTATCTTTTGATGAGCTATTATCTTCAAAAGTTGAGTTATCTTTCCGACGGATATGCAAAAATCCGAAAAGAACCCAATGATTCGGCAACAAAAAAAGCTGTACAGGAAGACATAATTCTTACATACGAGAATGCTTTAACTAAGTGGAAAGAGCCTATCGCCGCAGGGACAATCCCTGAGGAAACCTTTAAAACTCAATTAAAAAATGAGTTCCAAAATGAATTAACTCAGCTTAAAAAAGAAACACCAACGCCATCTGTAAGCGCTGAAATTAAAAATTATACTGCAGCTCTTCAGGTTCTAAACAACAAACAGCTTGGAACAATATTCAAAAATGATGCAGACAGCATAAGAAGCGATCTGCCTATGGACGACACAAAACTATTCTCATTAACACGGGATGTACTGGAAATACTTACAAATGACTTTAACACAATAAGTGAGATTAAAATGCAGAGAGTTCAGTGGGCCATAATCGTCCAGGAACTAGAAAAAATAACAAAAAGCATAGACACTCTTTACGGCACCGGATTCTTTGAAGAACTCGGCGGAATTCAATATTCAAATTTCGATTTTGACGCAGCCACAAACAGAATAATCCTTACAGGAAGAGTAAGTCGCGACGACGGAAGCACATTTACTTTAATCGTTAATCTTATAGACGCACTGGAAAACTCAAATTTATTTAAAGACGTTGATAACCGCACATACCCAAAAACAGGCTCTGAAGAAACGGGTTATATATCGTCTTTCCGTATAGAACTTTCGCTTGCGGATGATTACGTTCTAACACAGTAAAAATGTTCAAAAACAAAGTATTTAAAAACAAAGACATTCAACTAAAAATATTCAGTGGATTATCACTAATCCTTGGGCTTTTTCTTGGATATTATCTTTACACAAACATTACCACTTTCATGGAAATGAGAAGTGACACGGCGTCGCTTAGAACTCTTCACAGCGCTTTGCAAACAACAGATAAAAGGCTTGACGCAGAGCTTGAAAATATAAAAACCGGCAATGAAGAACTGGTTACCACCGTTGCGGAAGAACTTAATTATGTTTTTCCTGAAACTGAGAACCACACGCTTTTAACCAGAACAATTGAATCTTTCTCAACAGAAATAAACAGAACAAAAAATCCTTTCCTTATAAGCAATTTACAATATCTTAAACCGCAAACAAATGAAGCGGGCGATTTTATGATTTTACCTTTTAGAATGAAAATCCACAGTTCTCACGAGAACTTTATAAAATTTCTTGAATACGTTGAAAATAGCGGGACTTTAAATGAAAAAACCAGGCTTCTTGATATAAAATCAATAGTTATCAATTTCGTCAGTCCAAAAGGAGCGCAGGGAAACACAAGCGGAAAAGACGAAATAAACTTTGATGTTTCAATGAATTCATATTTCAAATCAGCAAAATAATGGCCTCAGAAAAACTACAATTACTGCAAAACGCCATATTGGGAGGAAATATCCCTCAATTGGTGCTTAATACAATAAGCTACGCACTAGACATGCGTTCCAGCGATATTCATATTGAACCGCTTGAAAACACTGTTCGCGTAAGATACAGAGTTGACGGAGTTTGTAGAAAAATAGTTGAGTACCCAACAAATATTCATCCGGCAGTTGTTTCAAGGGTCAAAATTATGTCCAACTTAAAAATTGATGAACAGCGTATTCCGCAGGATGGAAGAAGCACCGTAACAACAAGAGACGGACGAGAGATGGACCTTCGTATCTCAACCCTTCCTACCGTAAACGGAGAAAAAATCGTAATGCGTATTCAGGACAAATCCAGAGAAATTCCGGACCTTCCGGGGCTTGGACTTGAAGGAAACAGCTTAAGATTCATTGAAGAATCAATTCAATCTCCAAACGGGATAATTCTAAACACAGGACCTACGGGTTCAGGTAAAACAACAACGCTTTATTCCTGCCTAAACAGATTAAATAAAATAGATGTAAACATATTAACAATTGAAGATCCGGTTGAAATCCAGGTTGATGGCTTAAATCAGAGCCAGGTACACCCAGACATTAATTACACTTTCGCGTTTGGTATGCGTACCGGCCTTCGTCAGGATCCGGATATCATAATGGTGGGGGAAATTCGTGATAAAGAAACTGTTGATACAGCTATTGAGGCTTCACTAACGGGACACCTTGTACTTTCAACAATACACACAAACAGTGCGGTAGAAACACTTACACGTATAGATAATATGGGAGTTCAGCCATTTTTGATGGCTTCAACAATTGAATGTATTATCGCTCAACGCTTGGTTAGAAAAATTTGCGAACACTGCAAAGTTGAAGACACCGTTGACCCAAGTCTTGTTGAACATGTTAAGAAAGTGGCGGAAAGTGTTCATCCGGACGAAAAAGTTGATCCTGCCTTAATCCAAGGAATGAAATTTTACAGAGGCAAAGGATGCGAAGAGTGCGACAACACCGGATATAAAGGACGAGTTGGTCTTTATGAAGTAATGAAAATGAATAATGACCTTAGGAAAGCCATTTTAAGACGCGCCGACACACTTGAAATAGAGGAAATAGCAAAAAAATCAGGAATGGTCTCACTTGAACAGGCCGGAGTTATACAGGCTTTAAAAGGAGCAACTACAATAGAAGAAGTGTACAGCGTAGCAAGAAAGATGGAAGATTAATCCGTTTTTAATGAAACAAACAAAAGATTTCGCACAACAAACGGCAGGAGACACATTCAAATTGGATGAAGCCAGACAAGCCGAATACGGGTCTGACGCAAATCTTCTTGAAGATGAAAAAATTGTCCTTTCCATAGGGCAAAGTTTTGACAAAATAAAACTTAAGAAAGATGCGCACACGGTAAATACCGGCAACTTTTTTCTGGATACCTACACAAAAGTAAACAATGTGATAATAAGCCTTAACAAGGTTAAAACCCAAGAGAAAGCGGTTTTTTTTAGATTGCTCGCCGTTATGGTTGAAGCCGGAATACCGATAATTCAATCGCTACATACACTTGCACAACAAAATAAAAAAAATCCAAAATTTGAAAGAATTATTACCGGCATGGCGCTGAATATCGAAGAAGGAGAAAGCCTTTCCGGATCTATGGAGCAACACAATAAAGTTTTCAACGAATCGGAAATAGGCATGATAAGAAGCGGTGAAGTTTCCGGACACTTAAATAGTGTATTAAGAGATTTGGCTCTGGAAACGGAAAAAAACGCACAAACTCTTTCAAAAGTAAAAGGAGCACTTACCTATCCGGTCGTGGTTTTGGTAATACTTTTTATCGTTTTGTTTTTAATGATGACAATGGTAATCCCAAATATCACAAATTTATTCACTCAAACAGGCTCCGATCTTCCAACCATAACAAAGGTGGTAATAGGAATGAGTAGTTTTATGCGGGAAAAATCATATATTATTATTGGCGCAATTATCATTTTGGCGACAATTTTTACGCTATGGAAACGAACAAAAAACGGCAAATATCATTGGCATATTTTCCTTTTGCATATGCCGATTTTCGGCGGTTTGATACAAAAATCCACACTTTCTCAGTTTGCACGCACGCTTGGAAATCTCCTTAGTGCCGGAGTTACTATAAATCAATCACTGAATATAATTTCCAACGCGATGAAAAATGAAGTCTATAGACGAAAAATTAAGCTCGCAGGAGATGATATAAGAGGTGGAATTCCTTTGGCTGAAACACTTAGAAACAGTAGCTACTTCCCGCTTATGCTTGTAAATATGATAGAAATCGGCGAACAGACGGCTCAGTTGGAAAGTGTAAGCAAACGTATAGCGGATTTTTATGATGAACAGGTTGATGAAGCTGTAAAAGGACTTACTAAAATTATAGAACCGGTAATTATGGTTTTTGTCGGGCTTGCGGTTGGAGGGCTTGTTGCAGCCATTATGCTTCCAATAATGTCCTTGGCTGATGTAGCCGGAAGTATTTAAAATTTGTCTTCTTTTTATTATTTGCTGTATAATTCACCAGTGGTAGATTTCACATACCATTTGTGCCTTTTAACCTCTAAAAACATGAGAAACAAAAAAGGTTTCACCCTGATCGAGTTGCTTATAGTAATTGCGATCATCGGTATCCTTTCCGCAGCTTTGTTGCCAACAGTCCTTAATGCTCCGGCACGTGGACGTGATTCTGCCAGACTTGGGAATATGAACTCAATCGTAGCTGCTCTGGAAGCGTATAATTCGGATTTTGGGAAATATCCTGCAAACGAAGGATGCGTCGGCGCTGACACAGAAACAGTCTTTGTTAACGCAAGCGACGAATCTGTTTTAGATAATTATTTTTCAGGCGGGATTGCCCCCCAGGACCCTTCTGGAAGCAGAGAAGTTACCCTAGATCCGGGAGCCTGCGTAGCTGCAGGTCTTTATTATTATAAATATGTTGGAGAAGTCGGTGTAGCCGAATACGTAATTGGAACCGTTATGGAAATCGAAACAAACAACAATTCCGATACGAATCCTGACGAGATTGATGATAGCTCCACAGACATCCTTGCATGTACCACAGAACCATGCGATTTTTATGTGTTAATTAAGTAATTACCAAAGGCCGATTCTTCCTTTATTTTAGGCAGGAATCGGCTTTTTTTTGTGTACAGATGAAAAACCATGCAAATATACTGTCTTTTTTGGCTTATTTGTGCTAAAATATATAGAAAAAACAAAGAGTACAAAGCGCTTTAAATGACAAACACAAAAATTAAAAACAAATTGCAGCAATTAATAGCGGGATTTTTAATCCCCGTTATTCTTGGAAGCCAGATTTTTGCCGTACCTGCAGCGCAGGCGCAATTTGGAAACGGTCAGAATGAACCTGTACAGGTTACTTCCATCATCGCCATTCTTGTTGAAGAATCCTTAATTGAAGATGATACCGACTACGAAGGCCTAAAACAGGAATACCAGGACGACCTTGATTCAAACACTCTTCGTGAAAGAATTTACAGATTTGCCCGCGACACACAACTTGCGGATCCTTTTACAAAATCGGTCATAATAAGAGTAAAAGAGAATCAGCATCCAAGCGACATAACGCAAGCGCTTGAAACTCTATATTCAAAAGGCGATCAATCCGATCAAACAAAAAGCCGATTGGACGGCGTTATAATTATCGGAGATGTACCTTTGCCGGTTGTTAACAAGAACGGATTCAGATTTACAAGCATGCTGCCTTATACCGATTTTATTGAACCGGTTTACATTTACAATGAAACAACACGGGACTTTGAATATAATTCCGGAAGCACTACTCCAAAAGTTGAGGCTTGGCACGGCGTAATTAAAGCCCCAACAAGCGACCAGTACACTCCGGAAAAATACGCATATTACTTTGATAAAAACCATTTATTCCATATAGGGAACGAGGATTTTGCGGTTTTTGATCAAAACCTTCTTTACGCGGACATGATATGGGAACAGGAAATGTACGACGAAGTGGCCGGAGCAAAATACGAAAATTATACCAAGTACATGGAAGATCTTGCCTACAGAAGATTTTCAAAAGAACTTGTTAAAGAAATAATCGAACAGGTTAATCCGGAAGGAGACGGTATAGATGACGACCTCGACGGTTTTGTCGACGAAGACCTATCTGATGGGATTGATAACGATAATGACGGTCTGACGGATGAAGACGGAGGCATAAATCTGGAAAGCCTTGTTGTTGATCCGGAAATGTTTAACGGTCTTCCCGATGCCTACAGTAAAGATATAGTTTTTTCTTACGCACAAAGTTTTAACGAACTGTTTAAAAATTATTTACAGAAAACAAACGATCTTATAAGAGGAACCGGCAGGTATGAATCTTATGATTCACTGGTTGAACTTATAGCTACAAAAGATCTTCACACGCAGGAATATTTAAGAATGGTCAACGATGCCGTTGAAAGAAGAGTGGATGAAATAGTAAAAGATTTAACCGAACCTGCTCGGATAATCAACAGCGCAAATATAACGGGTAAGGTAACTTTTGATGACGACTCAACCGCGAATTTAATTTCGTGGGGATTTACAAACAACAATGTTAAAAGTTATACGGATCCCGATCTTGGAACAACCTATAATACTGTTTATTATTATGGGAAACCTGCTCCGGAACTTGAAAGTGCGCAAGAATGTACTCTTTTCAGGGGCAATGCGGAGCTAAATCGAGTTTACAATCTTGATACAAAAGATAATTTCATCACACCGGCCGAAGATTACGGATATTGCTATAGTGCAAATGCAACTCATCCGGAAAGATGCTTCCCGGAAATATCTGACAACTGGATTTACGATAAAGACGGAGCAATGGCAAAAGACGATATTTCCAAGTACGCACTTGGACTTGGAGGTTGTTATGACTTTAGAGAAACATCTCGATTTAATTCTTATCTTGGAGAAGTTGCTTTCTACATATTAGCCCTTGGAGCCGCAACAACTGAAGCACAAAAAGCCGCAATACCGTTGCCGGGATCAAAATACAGACCCAATGAAAATATAACTTTATTCGGAAGTCCGGAAATTTCATTCAAAGATATTCTTGATATTTACGGAGGTTTTGACGGAGTTGACAACGATGAAGACGGCACAATAGACGAAGCTGACGAGTATAATCTTGCTTACAAAATCAATTCGGAAGACCCTTACGAAATAGGTCTTAAAATTCTTGGAAGTAGAAAAAATCACTTTGTAATACAAAATCCGCCATTTGAAGATATCAAACAAATAGATCTTTATGTGAATCAAATACCTACTTTGTCAGCCGGAATAGACAGCCTTGTTTACCACAAGGAGCCTACGGATGAAACGATAAGGTACCAACTTCAAAAGGGAACTGTGAACTCATTGCCTGTTGACGACCCACGATATGTTTCTTTTGTAGACAGGAACGGAGTATACAGAGAAATCTTTTATCCGAGCAGTTTTGATGCCGCCAATTACGACGACTACCTTGCCAAACTTGAAGAACTTGAACAGTTTCTTGCGAGCTTGCCGGATGCGACACCTGAAGACATTGAAGGAAAACTTACGGAAGTGATAAAAGCCGAAGAAACCCTATACACAGATGAAAGCAAGCAGACGCTGGACAAGACAACTTACGAAATGGTGGATGACATCATCTGGTGGGAAAACGCCCCAATCGACAAAAAACACTTATACGCTTTTAAAAATTATCTTGATAAAGACAAGGACGCTTATACAGGAGAAACAACAAGCGGCTACGAATATTTTTATTTCACTGCCGATGGAACATCAAGTGAAGTTAATTTTGCGCTAAATAAAAATCCAACAATAGTTGATAACGATACTGAGTGGTTGGACCCAAATTCCAAGGCGACAGAGCCGGTGGAAGAACCCGAAGATACCCAAGAAGAAGCCGGTGATGAAGGAGTAATACTTCCGGCATGGCTTGTATATCTTATAGATTACATGAAAGAAATAAGTAAACTCCCAAAAGGATTAAGCTTTCAACCTGCCTGCGGAGACGCGCAGAATAACGTTGTAACTGAAATCGCAGCTCTTGCCGAAGAACTGGAAGCGGCGTTATCTGATTCCGATGAAAACGGAATACCTGACGGCGCAGAGAAAACAACAGGATTGCTTGTTGAATTTCAGGACGAATCCAACATGATTTTGGCGGGAAGTACTCAAGCCTATAACATTACCGTTACGGCTGTTGATAACACCGGTAGTCAAAATTATCTTGATTCATACACCGAAGTTTATATGGCCCTTTCCGGCGAAGAGCCTTCAAAAGCCAATATTTACGGAGCCGAGAATGTAAAACTTATAAACGGACAGGCGTCATTCAAAATTAACGCGACAGAGAATCCGGGCAGTTTTACTGTCCGCGCAGTTAGTATTAATACTGAAAACAACATAGTTTCAAATGTTCTTAATCTTAAAAACGAATCACGAAAAATAAGAGTATTAACATATGAAAATCAGCTTTTTGAGCCACCATCTTACGAAGAAGAGATCCTACAAAACTACTCTGTAAGAGACGAGCAAAACAAAACAATAGCAGAAATTGATCCGGAAACAGGCAAAGTTAAAATTACAGACAGCGCCTACGAAACGGAGGTGCACGAGTCCACCGCAGATAAACCAATGCAAGTTGCAATAATAAAAATCCAGTCGGGAGCTGTTATCGCAAGCGTGACAATTTTACCTCAGATAAAAGACCAAATAACAATAAGAGAAAGCTCGGCGGACCTATCATCGGAGCTTTCAACAATTAGCGGAGTACACGTAAAAGACGCAGATAAAAACGATGAAATCATAGCGTATCAGGATGGACTTAATGTTTACATAATCGACAACCGAGGCGAATACGCAAAGAGAATAGCCAAAATAACAAGCAGCGGAAACGTATATCTTGGCAATGAATTTTTTATTGATCTTGTGAATGAAAGTGAAACGGACAAGCCTTACCTTTTTGCGATTGAAGATGCCGCCGGAAATGACCTCTTTCAGTTTGCAATAGGATACAAACTTGGAAGCGTAACAACTTCAACAAATCTAATTACAAAATTAATTGGCCTAACGGCATACGCCCAAAGCACGCAGGAAGACGACACTGATGATGACGGGCTTAAAGATATCGAAGAGATTAATATCGGGACAAGCAGAATAGACAAAGACACCGATGACGACGATTTTAATGATGGAGAAGAATTAACTTACGGCTACGATCCATTAAAGAAAGACTTAAGATTGTTTGCCGACCTTGATCCTCAGGATCCTTCTTACGCTGCATTTACCAATTTGATTTTACGCGGAATAGTCGAGAAAAGCGCAGACAACTTAATCCGCCCTGACGACAATATAACCCGCGAAGAGTTTGTCCAGATGGTGCTTGGAATAACCTGTGTTAACTGCAGTTCGTTCTCCGAGCAGACAAAAATAATGGTAGACACAAATTATTCTCAAAGCCAATTTCCCGATACAAACATATCGGAGGAATATCAATATTGCGTTAAAGAAGCCAAAAATACAGGAGTTGTAAGCGGATATGAAGGCGGAACCGACACAGGATATTTTAAACCTGAATACTTTATAAGCCGAGCTGAAGCCACAAAAGTAATACTTGAAGCTGCTGGAATAGATTCGAGCAGTCATGCCTCAAGTAGCCAGCCATGGTATTACAGATACGTAATTACAGCACAGGAGAACAGTATATATCCAAAACAAATAAGTCCGGCCGACTTCACCAACTGGATACAATCCCCTATTACACGGGCTGAATTCGCAATTATGGTGAATAACGCGATAAAAATATTCGACTGCTACTCAATGGATAACGACAATGACGGGCTACCTAATAACTTTGAAAACTATCAATACAACACGGATCCTGAAAAATCCGATACGGACGACGGAGGTCTTGATGACCTTTCCGAAACAATCAGGAATAAGAATCCTTTGGATCCTTCGGATGACTTATTGCTTGATGACGATGAAGATACAATGTTAAACGAATGGGAAAATGAATACGGACTTGATCCATATAATCCTGACGATGCAAAATTCGATAACGATAAGGATGGATTAATAAACGTACTTGAATTTGAAAACAACACAAACCCTCTTGATCCGGACACGGACGACGGCGGGATAAATGACGGAGACGAAGTCCTTCTTCAGGAAACGGATCCGTTAAACGGAGATGATGATTATAAAGATTACTCAATTGAATCCGGAATCAGTGCTTTTGGAAATATAGTTCAGGACATTGCGTATCGCATTATCGAAGAAGGAGAAACAACACAAGTGCCGGACTACATAAATTCACTTCCTGCCGACGGAGAATCAAAACTATTCCTTGTTGCCGAGATACTTGATGAAAACGGAGACATAGCGGTAATTGATTCAAACAGTACAATTGAATTCGTAATTCAGGAAACTTCAAGCACAGGAGTAGACATCCAGCAGAAACTTGTAAAAGCCGATAAAGGCGTTGCTCTTACACAAATAACATCAACAAAAAAAGCCGGAATTGTAGACATAACCGCAAGACGAGTTGGGTCATTGCTTCCTGTCGAGACACATCAGGTGTTTGTTGAACCTTTAGAGCCTGTTGGCATCTTTGTAGACACAGCCTCACCTGTCATAAAAACAGGAGGACTGTCTAAAACTCAAATGAAAATTTCCCTAAAAGACAAATATGAAAATCTCGTTAATAACGATTTTTACGAAATAACCGTATGGACGGATGGACCCGGCAAACTTGATATATCAGCCGACACACAAACCGAAGAAGACGGTGTTCAACTGCAATCTTTTGAAGGAGTGTTCAATGTGGATCTCTACTCAACGCAGGACGAAGGAGACATAACCGTACACGCTAAAATTAATGATCTCTATAATTATAGCACCGTAAGGTCGCTGAACGACGTGAATATTGTTTTGTCTTCGGATAAAGAAACTCTAAAATCGGACGGACAGGATAGTATTTTAATAACCGCCGAAGCACAGGATTCAAATGGAGAAATTATAGAAGGCTTTAATCAACCAATAACATTTTCATACACAAGTGAGTTTGTTGGAAATTTTGCCGGTGAAAACTATTTAAACCTTGAAAACGGGACAGCGTCGATAAATTTTATATCATCAACGCAAACAGGACCACTTGAAATAACCGCCACAGTACCTGGAATTAATCCCGGAACGATTGCAATAAAAACTCTGGCAAATGAGCCGGTAGAAATAAAGCTTCATCCGACAAAGGAAAATTTTGACGCATCAACGCAAGACCCGGTTGAGGTTGTCGCAAAACTTTACGACAAATACGGAAACTTTGTTGATGACTTAAATGATGTACAAATTGATTTTAGAATTACTCAGGCAACCGAGAAATATGCAAAAATGAATTTACCGGCAAGCGCGATTACAACTAACGGCAAAGCTTCCGGCTACATCCTTGGAAATGGTGTTTCCGGACCTGTTCATGTAATTGCTTCCTCCGAAGGTCTTGCATCCGGGACTCTGGAAATCAAAGCCACCGAAATTATGACAGGCGCGGAATTAATAGGTAATTCACCTGACGTACTTTATGGAACAATGCTCGGCGGATCATTTGGAGACACAACCGCAGACAACTATCTTGCCGGAGAAATGCTATTTAAAGGCACTTTACAGGCAGTAACCGCAATGACTGTTCCTGCAAAAATAAGCCAGCCGCTAATGACAATAACTCCCAATGGTGGACTTGCAATGGAAGACAGTGGACAAATCCAAACCACCTTCATCCCTTCAAATGGGACACAAATACCAAACAGAATATTGGTCTCAACTCCGGACACTCAGGAAAATATAGCTGAACTTTACTATCAATATCCTCAAGATCTTTCAGTAAGAGTTCTTGAGAACACAAATATTCTTGGAAACGGACTTTATATAATTCCAAAAACTGACGATGAAATTTTTGAATTCAAAGAGAACGGCCAAAAAGCCAGCATAACGTTAAACGGTCTTGAAGCGGTAACCGTAAATAATAATGGGAACTTAAATCTGGCCGATAATTTATTTGGAATTACGGTTAAACAATCACCTGATCCATTCCTTGTTCTTGAAGTAAATTATTCAAATGAAATTATTGCAGAAATAATTTTTGCGGTAAACATTCAAAATAACATAACAATAACCGACGATACTTTTGAATATCAGATAGGATTCCCTTATACATCAGGGATTTACCTAAAACAATTAAAACCTTTTTCGGATTATGAAATTGAAAGTTACAACACAACTTCATCTACACATGATCCAAAAGGGGCGCAAATAAGCAGCGCTATACTTGAGATATCAACCGAGAAAGCTCCGGGATTCTCATATACATCCCTTGAGGACATTTATGATAAGCAAGGGGTTGGATTTGACGGAGACAATAAACATTCGCTTTTCTTCGCTGCGGGAAACAGCATTGGAGAAGCCAACATTCCATACGTATCGGACGCGGCCATAACACTTGGAGATCCAACGGTAAGACTTGTTAATGAAAATCTTGCAGGAGGATCTGGATTTACAAACGATATAGGAAAACCGATTTATTATTCGGAAGACACAATTCAGGAATTAATACTTGCCGACTATAACAACGATGGACTCGAAGATGTAATTTTGGCATCTGAAAGCGGAGAAGTTCGTTTACTTGAGCATCAACTTTCAGCGCAACAATTCGAGGACAAAGGAAAACTTCTTGATCTGGCTAACGGAATTTATAGTGGCGCAGCCGCGGACTTTAACAATGACGGATATGATGATCTTCTTTTTTCAACGAAAGAAAGCTGCATAGGAGAAGAAGTTTGTATTTATATTTTTGAAAACAATGGAGGCACATTAAATAGAATTAACGTACCTTTGGACGTAAAAGATAAGATAAGTTCAATCAAAATCGGTGATTTAAATAACGATAATTATCCCGATATTATAACCGCTGAATTCTCCGGAGACATAAAAGTTTTCTATAACGAAAACGGTACAATAAATCCAACCGGTCAGCTTCTTGAAAACGTGGGACTACACATAGACCCTACAAAAGATCTTAAGGAAGAATTCCTTATAAGCTACAGCGGGATGCCTACTGAAGATGAGAGCATTCTGGAAGACGATTTCAACTTTGAATATTTACAACTCGAAATTGGAGCGCCTGGAACAAACCCAGACATAAACACTTCTTTGCAAAACGAGCTAATTGGCCTTGGAGCAAATGCCTCGGACTTCATCGTGCCGGTTGAAGTTGCGTTCATTTATGCGGATGCGGATCCTATATTTGGAACGGAAGAATCATCAAAACAAGCTGTCGACATAAACGGAGTTTCTTTGGCGATTGGCGACAAAGTTGTCTACACAATAACCCTTACGAACACAGGTACAAGCGATATAAACAATTTGATGATAAACGATATCCTTCCGGACGCACTTGAAATGAACAAAGAATCAATAAAATGTCTACAATGTGAAGATACAATCTCTGTTATAGAGACCGGACTTTCATTAAGGCCATACGTTATAGGTGGCCTATCCATACCTGCAGGCGAATCAAAAATAATAACATACGAAACCTCGGTAACGTCTGTGCCGGAGATAGATCTTGATTTGAACAAAGATTATGACGCGGCTTTCTTGAAAGATGAATACTTGGATATAAATGTCCGCCCAAAAGAAAACAGCTCGGGCAATTTACTTTTCTTCTACTCTGTTTCAAAAAACAATGAAACGGGAAGAATCACTTACGGTAAATATATTGCGGAACCCGTTGTTCCTACGGAAACAGACGAGCTCCCTTATGATGACGAAGACAGTTTCCCTTTCCCTAACGGAAAACCTGATGAACTTGAGAGACTATTAAAAGACCTAAAAGAGGGAGATGAAGACAGCGACGGAATACCTAACAACTGGGACGAAGTAACAGGCAATCTTGAGAATGCGGCAAATGCGGTTTCAAATAAAATTAAGGAATACACCTGTGACGGAGGAGGAGGATGTCTTCCCGTACCTATGAACAACGCATTCCTTGCACCGGGCACAACAAATAACATGGGGGCTCCGGCAAGTTTTGACCCCAATGGTAAGCCTATTTTCACTTATGACCCTGCAACATTAAAAGTATTTTTAAGCCCAACATTAACAGGTAATCTTGGAAATTCGGTTTGCGTAGGCGGATTCTGCTGGTCTGTTGTAATCCCGTTATTATCTCCGGAAGTATGTAAATCAATAACCGATGCTGTTACAAACGCCATGGCCAATGCAAGTAATGTTGTAAGTTCTGTCGGATCATCAACGAGCATAATCGGCGGAGGAGGCATTTTAGAAGCTTCAGCTTCAGTAAGCGGAAGATCAAACAGCGGAGGAATGAGTGGAAGTTCCGTGCTTGGTAATTACAGCGTAAGTGGCTCTGGAAAAACAAATTCAAGGACACCTGGATTCCCTAGCGTAATTGCGGACTGGTTCGCAAAACAACTCGATGAAGTTGTCACAAAACTTTCGGACCTTCCGGATCTTTACGTTTTATATCCCGATCCTAACGCTTTTGTAAGCGGAATACCTCCTAAGGCTGATTTTAAAAATTTATCCGATGTTCTAAATTACGTTAATAAACTGCCTATAATCGAAATCGAATCAAGACAGGTAACCTTAAAAATCCCCGCTCTTTCCGAAGCCGAAATAATTAAAATGCAAACAAAACTAAAAAGTTGGGTAGCAAACGCAAAAAGAGAAATTCAAAGAGTTAAAATAATATGGCCGTGCAAAGTTGATAACATACAAAGTCAAACTTGTATAAAAGCATTTGCAGATATTGATAAAACAATTCAAAGCGTCGAAAGAAATATAAAAGTTTTGGAAGAATACAAAAATCTTCCAAGAAAAATTCTTGAATGGAGAGAGATACAAACCAAATATCTAAATGAAGTCCTTTGCTATGTAGACACAATAATAAACTACATGGGTGGCTACATGAAGAAACAAACACAAAGAATCAAGGAGTGGACAAATCTTGTTAAGGAAGTAAAAGAGATGCTTAAAACATGGGCCAAGCTTAACGGAATAATGATGGATTACATGAAAAGTTGCGACACATGTTCTTCCGACAGATACACTTTATTGGAAAATCTTGCCAAGATATTTACCGGAGCTTTGCCGGAATTACCTATAGTTCCTTTCCCAAAATGGCCGGACTTCTATTTTGATTTCTCAAAGATTCAATTGGGATACAAAATCATTTGGCCGGACGTTACATTTAGAACCGAACAAATAATTCTGCCTGATCTTCCGGACCTTCAACTTCCAGACTTACCAAATATAAATCTTCCGGGAGAAGCATTTAGTACAGGAGTAACTTTGCCGGAAATCCCTGTTTTGCCTTCACCTCCCGCACTCCCTGAATTACCGAGTCTTCCTCCTATGCCAATGCCGCAATTACCGGATATCCCTAAACCTCCGAAAATTCCGACCATTGATGCGAGCATTAAATCGGCACTTGGATCAATTTCAAAAATAATTAAATTGATGTGCTTATTGAAAAAATCTTTCATGCCGGTACCAATGACCGAACTAAAAACTCATATAGAAGCCCTTTCCGCCAGACCGCTTAGCGTAGTATTCCCTATGGATTTGGCATTTAAATTCCAAACAGCTTCCATAACTTATCCTTTTGTTGAAAAAATAAAAGTAACAAGCAAAGTCGACTTTAGATTAGAAACAGAGCAGATGTATGACATCGTTAACGACATTGCAAAAGAGTGGAACAGTATAGTTACTGACGTTGCCAGTACGCCAAAACAAATAAGTACTCCAACAACCATTAATCTTGAAGACGCAATCACTTATATTCTCGTCGATGAATATATAAATGCGCTAACAAAAATTCAGGAAGCTTCGGAAATTCAAAAACAATATATGGAAGAAACTCCTGAATCTTACACGTTAACGGCGGAACAAAAATATATTTCGCTAAACAAAGAAGACACAGAGAAGACAGTTCAAAAAATAAAAGAATCAATCAAAACCGAAAACCTTCCTGCGATAATGGGAGACAATAAACTTGTTGCACTAAGAAGCGCGTTAATTGCTTATACCGATGACCAGTCAAACTCAATGGCCACAACAAGCGGGTCGCAGAGTTATGACCGCATGCTGGCAATGATTGATAAATCTTCGCCTTTGGAAAACTATTTGGCAAAGGCAAATGTGGCCAGCTTAAATTCTTATATCCCGTCAGACCTTCTGGCCCTTAATACAAATGCCATATCAAGCGATATAGTTGATGAAGAAACAGCAACCGGATCCGGAGGCGGACAGCCGGTGGAAGGTCTTTATGTCTATAACTCCGACGAAGGAGTAAATGAAAGAATTTTAATGTACGAAGGTGAAACCTCAATGCTTCATAATGCTTTAATAGCGGATATGGATGAAGACACCGATGAAGACATAATCTATTCTTACGGTGGCAATGTCTACTTAAAAGAGAACTTCAAGGAGCCAAAAAACAGCAAATACTCTGTCTACAATGGACAAAGTCCAGTAGTGCGTGACCTGGAAGAATTTATCCCGGCTGGCCCATCCGTTCATGGATTTGGTACAAGTTATGATTCGGGAACTTCAACCGATTTTAGCTGGGAACAATCAACCTCCGGAATTACAGGAGGATATGAAATTATATATAAAGATTCATTGAATGAAGTTGGACAAACTTCTTACACACCTTCCAATAAAATTGTTGTACTTGAAAATATAACAACCATGACAACAATCGGACGGGTAAAAGATGATATTGAAATAACAGCCGTAAATGGATCCTTCACCGTTAACGGAGAATCAACTTTATACTATGGTTTTGAAGACACAATAGATACAAGCTCCGATCCAAACACGGAAGTTGTTATAACGTTCTCGGATAGCAGCCAGCTTATACTTGGTCCGGATTCTTCGGTTTCATTACCACAATATCAGCCGGGCAATTTTGAGATAACGGTTCATAAAGGAATTGCAACATTCAAAAGCAATTTCTTCACAAACTTATTCCTGCAGGAAGGCTCCAAGGTAGTAAACCAAGACGGAGATGTAACCATGGAATACAAAAACGGAGACATTATAAAAATAGAAAAAGACAGCTATTTCTTCGCATCAAACAATGATGAAGGAATAGGATATATAAACAATTTAAATGGCAGCGGAACAATTAAAACAACTCCAAGATACACAGTCACGCCAGACGCCGGAAAGGCACAAATAAGAAAGGGTGACATTCTTCACTTAATGGAAAACAGCGTTATTGTAATAGCACCGCCCGACAAAAACAAGCAGCTTCTGGCCCTAAGTAAAAACACAATAATGCCTGTTTCCGAAAACTATTTTGGAGACCTAACCTTACAGGTAGCTAGCGGAAAAGTTGAAGTACTCGATTCAAAATCGGAAGAAAAAAACACCGTGGCGCTTGAAGAAGGAATGTTGGTTAAATTCGGCGACTTCATTGAAATGACTGACGGATACACTTCGATTCAGTTCATAAACGGAGCAAGCACATATCTTGGACCGGAAGACACACTTGTTCTTGAAGAACTTGTGGATCCGGAAAATCCATTTGTATCTTTGGATTCTGAAGAAGCAAATTATTACGCTCAGATATATGCGTTTGATGAAAACGGGAACAGGAGTAATCCTTCCGAAGTTGAATTACTTGCTCCTCAGCTTTGTTCAGACAAACAAGCCCCTTACGCTGAAGCCGGACCTGCGGAAAAAACCGTAATAATCCATCAAACTCTTACTTTGGACGCATCATCTTCATTTGATACCGAAGGAGAAATAACGTCTTACTATCTTGATCTTGATAAAAAAACCGACTCCGATGGAAACGGAAATCCTGCGGACGACAAAGATATGTCCAACGACGATCCAAAAAACCCTATCTTCATGCTTGGCCCATTCGAAGAAATAAGCACGGAGACGGTAGTGCTTAACGTTGTTGATGAATCATTAAATAAAGGCAAACAGATAATCACAATCAAGGTTGTAATTCCGGAAATAATTCTTGATGAATCTTCAAAATCGGAAGAAGTTATAACCGGATCAATAGACCCTGTTGCAAAGGAAATTCCAATTGCTCTAATAAGAAACCGCGAAGGACTAAATCAACAGCTTATTACGGACAAAGCGGATGAAAACGGCATGTACTTAACCGACGAAGAAGGTAACTTTAAAGTTGAAAATCTTAACTTTGAAGACAAACTTATACTAAGAAATTCGGACGGAGAAATTGTTGCCGAGATAGATGATAAAAACGGACGCATAACAATAGTGGATGACAGATATTATGTAGACGTGCTTGAGGCGGTTCCTCCGGTTATGCCTACAAGACTTGTTGTAAAAGAAAAATCAACCGATGTAATTTTGCTCACAATATTACTAATTCCTGATCAAAATACAGACGTAACAATTGATGAAACTGGAACAAATTACTCAACCGATTACGTTGCCCCACTTGAGGGAGTCCACATAGTCGACCGAAACACAAATGATCAATTTGTACTGGACAACCTACCGGCCTCCGATCCTAACTTTACCGGAGCTGCTGAGATAAAAAACTCATCTGTCGACAAAAGAATTTCAATAGTTGATGCCGGAGGAAATGTCTATTTCCTTACTGATAAACTGGATTTACAAATGAAATCCGCATCCCCACAGGATCCCCTTACGGTTGAAATGCTGTATGACGGCTTGGTTATAGCTGAAATATACATAGCTATAAACAACGGCAAAGCGGCCGAAATAACGGACAGAGAAAAACTTGGATTACCTGCGGAAGGAGACAGTTTGTCCGATCAAGATAATGACGGCATGTCCGATTACTTTGAATTTATGTATGGATTTGACGCTAGAAATCCGGGAGATGCGCTGGAAGATAGCGATGGAGACGGACTATCCAACCTTGAAGAATACAGACTTAAAACAAATCCTTTAAATAAGGACTCGGATGGAGATGGCTTTACGGATAGTGAAGAAGTCGCATTTGGAAAGGATCCTACGAAGAAGGCAGATTCATCATTTGATGACGTAAGCAAAGATCATCCATATTATGATTCAATAGTTAATCTGTCTCAAAGAAACATATTAAGAGGTGAATTTAAAGACGGATCAATGAACTTTAATCCGGACAACTCCATATCCCGAAAAGATTTTGCCGATATAATTTTAAAAATGCTCTGCATAATCCCAAGACAGGAGAGTTATAAAGAGCCAAGTTTGTTCTCCGACATACAATATTCGCAAACCAATTATTACTACGCCGTGATTAAAGAAGCCGTTTATCAGGGATTCATAACTGGTTATGTAGGCGAAGTTGACGCGGCCACAGGACTTTCTCCGTTCAAGCCTGATGAGACAATCTCAAGGGCTGAAGCGGTAAAAATAGTACTTGAAGCTTTGGAAAAACAAAAAATCGTCACTCTTCGCGGAGTAACGGAAGTTGAAAACAGTCCATGGTATACACCTTATATGGCACTTTCTCAGGACCTTTCTCCAATATTACTTGAAGAAAGCGCGCTAAGTACAATGTATATTTTAACGCCTGAAGAAGCCAAAAATCCGGAAGCCTCAATAACGCGCGCAGAATTTGCGGCAATAGCAGACAGAGTTCTTTCCGCATTTGATTGCTATGGAGTTGATGATGACGGTGATGGAATGCCTAGCGTTTGGGAACTTGCAAACAATCTTAATCCGCTTGATCCTTCAGACGCAGTTAAAGACCCTGACAACGAAGGCTTAATAAACCTTGATGAATACAGGTTTGGTACAAATCCATTTGATCCGGACACGGACGATGGCGGCACAAACGATAAAAATGAAGTTGATAACGGAACAAATCCAATTAACTTCGCTGAAGATGATCCGTTCGACGACGACAATGACGGACTTACAACAAAAGACGAAATTGAGATATATGGAACAGATCCATATAACCCTGATACCGATAATGGTGGTATAATGGATGGAATGGAAGTAGCGCGCGGAACAAACCCACTAGACACTACCGATGACATGTCGACAATAGACAAAGATCCTAGAAGTGGGCTTGAAGAAGGCATATATATAGTCACCGAAGCTTGCAATTCGTGTCCATGTAATGCGGTTCTGGACCACGCGGCCGACCTTATCCCGGGAGATATTTTCTTCGCCGTAATAGGGACCAGGGATCTATCAACAATATTCGCAAAAAGTAATGAATTAAAATATGAATAAAACAAAAATAACAATAAGCCTCTTTGTACTGTTGATATCGCTTGTATCAAATATTGGCGCTACTATGGCACAAAGCACAACAGCCGAGACAAAAGATACAAAGTGTGTCGAGGAAATGAAGCCTTACATAAAGGGAAAAAGCACTGAATTCCGCACTTATCTAAAGGAACATTTCCAAAGTAAAAATACAAACACTTCCCTTTTGGATCTGGCCCTTAAACGTTTTGAAGTCTACAAAAAAGATCTCAGGACAAAATATGAATCGTATGCCCCGCAACAAGGTTTCTCGCTTTACTCCGAATCGCAGGACACGCTCGAATGTTCAAAGCAAATGAACGATGAAATTAAAATCATGGAGACTCTACTTAAAAGTTATTACAAACAAACATCAAACATTAAAACAAGTACGGCATTCATGACCAAACTGCAGCAAATAAACAAACAGCTTGATCAGCTCTTACTTGATATCACGCAAATGCTTGGCAAATGGAATTCATTAGAAAATCGTGTACCTTGTTTCACAAAACAATGTCTATGAAAAACCAAAAACAAATAAAAATCGGCATACTTATGGCAATTTTTGCGCTTACCACTTCAGTTTTATGGTCAGCGAGCATGCTATACGCAAGTTCGGCCGTTAACCCATACGACAACGAAAAACTAACCGTCCAGGAAGTTGAAAAGGCATATCACAAACGAGTAAATGAGATATTTAACGCAAAACTCACTCTTTTGAAAAAAGGTGAAAAAGGAAACGGAACTACCGAAGTACCAAAAAATGACGAATGCGGAGAAACCAATTACAGCACTTACTGTCTCGCAAAAACCGTAGCAAAAGAGTACGACCAATATTCTTTTGCCCTAAGCAAAAGAAAGGCATACGTGACAATAACGGACAAAACCATAACTCTTGAGCAGGCCGCTTTAATGACCATAAGTCAAAATAATGAAATAATTAATGAATTGGATAGGTCAAGAAAGGCTCTTGATATGGCTGTAAAAACGTATGATGAGCTCTTAGCCGCTTACAAAATGCACCTTCAATACGAAAAAATTATAAAAAGCCTTACCAAATACAACACAAAGCTAACTGAATTCAGAAAAGAAGTAGAGAAACTCCCGGGAAAATTCATCGACGCAACAACAACCAACTGTACTTAAAACTATGAAGAAAAATCTTTTTTACATATCGGTGGCAATAATTTCACTTCTTGTGGGCATACAAACCGCAAGCGCTGCAACAAGCCCTGTAGATGAATTAATCGAAGAAACAAAGGGCCAAACGAAAACTGCTGTCGCTCAAAACATGTATCTTGAAATTTACAAGGAAGTGAACAATAAGCCTCAGGAAAGTGCCGCAAAAAGCACATCTTCGAAATACGGAATGACAACGGATCAAATAAACAAAGTCATGAAAGAGGGCGATCTTAGCCCCATAACAAAAGACCAAAAGAACGCGACCGTGGATCAGGTTTTCTTGCAGTACAAAAAAATGGCGAATGATTACAACTCGGCTCTTGAAACAGAGAATCTACGCACGGAACTTGAAATGCAAACAAAGCCAAGCGAACTGTTTATGGACGGAGACACATCAAATTCAGAATTCGACGTATTATATGATCTTACAATAATAGAAGTTATATTGTTTAACCAAGGCTCAACAAGCCAGTTCGGAGGTAAGTTCATAACTCCCGATTTTGATTTTTCAGACAAAGATGATGAAGCCTTTATAGACAACCTGTTTAATAAAGATGAAGAAGTTCAGACGACAGATTCATCCACAAATCAAACTGACGAAGACGTGTTTTCTTCACTTTCATGTTTAATTGGGGAATCAAATCTTAACTCCGCGCTCTCTGAATTCGAAGAAAATCAGAATCAACAAAACGCAGATCAATCCGGAGAAGGCACCCAGGAAGACGCCACAGAGGCCGAATTCCCAAAAGCGGAAAGCGACAATTGGCCAACCGAGTATTTATGTCCCGATGGAGGATTTTATTGCATTGAAATAACGTTTGATATTAAAGCCGCAAAAGCATACGGCAAATCTGATAACTGCGTTTCATGTCATATTCAAAATATTAACAAGGATCTCGATAATCTTTTAAGTAAACCGTTATCGGCAAACAAACTATCCGGAAATTTATTCGAAATGCCTAAATGTAAGTCTTCGTACACAAATTTGCCTGCAAATATGAACATAATAACTTTGGCGGTTCAGCCTCCAAGGCAATCAAATCAGGATAAATATGTAAAACTGGATATAGAGAAAGAATGGATAAAAATGGAAGAAAGGTTTAATGCCTATTTTAACAACACGGATAATCCACCGCCAACCTTAACCGTTGAAGACAGAAGCGTAAAAGAAGCTCTTCAAGGGTCATCCGCAAACGCAACAATCGACGAAATCAGCGTAAAAGCACAAGACCGTGTCCAGGTAACACAAGATGAAGTCAGCGAAGGAGCGGAAAGTAAGGAAAAGGAAAACAGAACCGAATTAAATAACACGGAATATCAGATGGTAATCAACGAACTTGAAACCATGAAGAAATCCTTTGCAACAATTCTTCAAAAATTAAAAGAAATGAAAACCCCATGTACCGATCTATCAACCAAAGCATACTGTTCGTAAAATTATGAAAAACAAAATCACACAAAAAGGGAAATCAATTATATTGGCACTTACCATTGTATTGCAGCTTGCAGTTGCACCAAACACGGCAAGCGCACAAACGGATATATCCATAAATACATCCTGCTTTACGGAATGGGATACCTTTATATCTTCAACCATATCCATAACCGACTTCAAAGAATACTGGAAAGATATTTTTAAAAGATACAACCAAAACACCTGTTATTACGCGGATATCAATACCCTACTTAAGCAAATTGATAAAACTCGTTCTCAGCTTAGAACAGCCATTTTAGGATGTAAAGACCAACAGGTTAAACCACTAAAGGCCAAATATTACGAACTTGAAATAGAACTTAAATATCTTAGAAATTTCGTCTCGTTTGCCGACAAAAAAGGTACATTAATATCAGAAGAGAAAGTTTATAAGGAACTTAAGAAGAAATACGTGGATGAAGATTTTATGTTTACCGAGGAAGCTTTTAAAAAACTGTTCGACAAATATAAGACCAAATATAAGAGCAGATTATCTTCAACATACTCAAAATGTCAGGACGTAAGCATAAAGAAACTTGTAGACAGATGGAACAAGCTTGTCCAGACGGTAAAAGGCATCCAAGCCGATGCCAAAAGCATTAAAGAGGACTTCGACAAAGCAATAAATACTCCGCCAACGGGAATGCGCGGATTCATAGGTGATATTAAAACATTCAGGCTTGAAAGCATTGCCCCGATAAAAACCCCAACGGAAATATTGAATGAAAAAACAAAAGAAACCGGAGCGGAGCCAACAATAGATCAGCTCCAAGTTTCCATTTCCGAAACAAGCCAGAAATACTCTGAACAAATCCAGCAGACCTCTCTAACTGCGGAATATGAAGCTCTTTATAAAAACGGTGGAGATGCCATTGCAATCAGCTACGAGAAGATTCTAATAGACCTAAACAAGGTAATTGAGGACTCATACAAGCCACTCGAAGACCTTAAGCAATGTGCTAAAAAGTCTGCCGACAGACAGTGCCAATAGAGCCTCCGGATCCGTATAATACAAAAAACTCCCAGGGAACATTTTGGGGAGTCTTTTGCTAAGGCTTTTCTAGGGCTTGTATTTTTAAGAGGTCATATTACATTTTAACGGTGCACCAGCGCGAGGATTGTTCCTTTTAATTTATTTCTAATCAAATGATCAACTTGCGACTTATTAAGTCTTTCATTTATTTCCGTAATATCCGTCTTACAATAAGGACAAATATCACGATGGCTTGAAACAGCCTTACCGCAGCTAATACAATTGAAAATCATAACGTTGCTATCACTCTAAGATATAGTGGTCGCTTTGATTGTCTGGCATAATTGGTTTTTCTTTCTCGATGAATGTCTGAACTGATTCGTTAGAAACCATGGATCTTTCTTCAAGGAACCTTTCAACATTACTTTCACGTATCCTCCAAACTCTCCCAAGCTTAATTCCTTTAAGCTTTCCAGCCTTAAGGTATTTTAAGACCGTAAACGGGTGGACTTGGAGTATTTTTGAAACTTGCTCTGATGTAAGAAGTTTATCGGGTATCAATTGATTCTGGACAAAATAAATAAATTCTATTTAAATCTTACCACTTCCAGCGAGTTTCTTCAAGTTTTATACAATATGCCTGAATTTCAAAAAGCATTATTATATATATCATAACTTAAATAATTTTTCAATAGTTTTGGCAAGCTTATTTCAACTTATCCAAACTTTACCCCTATTTCGTTAAACTTAATTAAACTTTATTAAACTTTTCGCCATTTTAAGCGGAATAAGCGAACCTGGACACCTCGGGCTATATTTGTCGTCTCATGCCAAATAAAAGGCTCACAAAAGAATCTTAGCTCAATTTCATGTCTTGTATTTTGTCGATGGAAAACTACAAATACTTCTTAAGCCACTGTCCGGTATAAGACCCTTTTACCTTGGCAACTTCCTCGGGAGTTCCTTTGGCGATAATTTTACCACCTTCGTCGCCACCATCCGGACCAAGATCAATTACATAGTCTACGGACTTTATAACATCCAAATTATGCTCAATGGTTAGAACCGTATTTCCTTTATCTACAAGCTTTTTAAGCACATCAAGTAGTCTTTTTACGTCATCAAAATGAAGACCCGTAGTAGGCTCATCAAGCACATAGAAAGTTTTTCCGGTAGAGCGTTTACATAGTTCCGAAGCCAATTTTATACGCTGAGCCTCACCTCCGGAAAGAGTTGTGGCAGGCTGTCCGATATGAATATATCCAAGCCCAACCTCGCTTAATGTCTTTAACTTTGTTTTTACGGACGGAATAGCCTGGAAGAACTCCAAAGCATCATCAACCGTCATATCAAGCACCTCCGCGATACTTTTCCCTCTATATTTTATCTCAAGTGCCTCCTTGTTATATCTTTGCCCTCTACAAACATCACACGTGACATAAACATCCGGTAGGAAGTGCATTTCAATCCTTTTCATTCCATCACCATTACACGCCTCACATCGACCGCCTTTTACGTTAAAACTAAAACGACCGGCCTTATACCCGCGCATACGTGCTTCGGAAGTATTCGAAAACAAATCTCTTACGTCGGTGAACACTCCGGTATAAGTGGCAGGATTTGATCTTGGAGTTCTGCCTATCGGAGACTGATCAATATTAATGATTTTATCAATATGCTTAATGTTCTCTATCTCATCATGAAGCCCCGGACGCGACTTTGCGCCGTTTAGGACTCTGGAAATTTCCTTAACAAGGATCTCATTTATAAGCGTTGATTTTCCTGACCCGGAAACCCCGGTTATCCCCACAAACATGCCAAGAGGGATTTCAACATTAAGATTTTTCAAATTATGTTCGCGCGCATTCTTAATAATTATGGTTTTTCCATTTCCCTTTCTTCTTTCTTTTGGAATCGGGATTTTCTTTTTGCCGGACAAATACTGCCCCGTTATAGAATTTGGATCATTCATAACCTCGGTGGGAGTTCCTTTAGCTATAACTTCTCCGCCGTGCTTACCCGCACCCGGACCAATGTCGAGTATATAGTCGGCCGCAAGCATTGTATCAATATCATGTTCAACAACTATTACCGTATTTCCAAGGTCTCTTAGGGAAACAAGCGTTTTAATCAGTTTATCGTTGTCATTTTGATGCAAACCGATAGAAGGTTCATCCAATACGTACAAAACGCCTGAAAGACGCGATCCTATCTGTGTCGCCAATCTAATTCTTTGCGCTTCTCCGCCCGATAAAGTATTTGCCGATCTGTCTATGGTTAGGTAGTTCAGACCTACGTTCTCAAGAAAAGAAAGCCTGTTGGCTATTTCTTTTAATATTTGCTTGGCGATCTTCTCTTCCATGTTGCTCAAATTTAGATTTTGGAAGAAATCTGTCGCCTCTTTAATCGACATCCTTGTAACATCTATTATCGATTTATCTCCTATTAAAACAGATAAAGCCTCTGCTCTTAAACGATTACCGTTACATTCCGGACATTCAAGTATTCTCATAAACTGCTCTATCTTTCGTCTTATATAATCGGAATCGGTCTCTCTGTAGCGTCTTTCAAGGTTTGGAATTACACCTTCAAAAACAGTTTTATACTCGCCCGAGAAAGCCGAACTGTCTTCATTTCTATTTACAGTGATCTGATATTTTCTGTCACCCGTACCATAAAGAATCATCTTGATTGTCTCTTCATCAAGCCGTTCTATCGGCGTATCCATTGAAAATTTATTTGCCTTGGCAACAGCCTCAAGAATCCTGTTATACCACGACAAATGTGATGTTGTAGCGGACCATGGCGCAATTGCACCTTCCCCGAGAGTAAGTTTTTTATTTGGCAAAACAAGGTCAGCATCAATCTCCAACTTGGTTCCAAGGCCATGACACACAGGGCATGCACCATGCGGACTGTTAAATGAAAACGTCCTTGGTGAAATTTCCGGAATATTGATATTACACTTTATACATGCGAAAAGTTCCGAGTAAGTAGACAACTCTCCGGAGTCATTATCCATAATCATCATAAGTCCCTCTCCGTATTTAAGCGCCACCTCTATTGAATCTGCAAGACGCGTTCTATCGGGATTTGGCATTGTAATTTCTTCCCCCGAAGAAAGCTTTTTTGTGATTTCCTTAAAGTTCTTAACAACAAGACGATCTACAACAATTTCTATTGAATGAGCCTTGTTTTCATCAAGCTCCGGAATATTCAAAACACTAACAACTTCGCCATCAACTCTTACACGCACAAATCCGTCTTTTTTAATCTTATCGAAAACTTTTTGATGCATACCTTTCTTATCCCGAACTATTGGTGAAAGAAGCAATATCTTCTTCCCTTCGGGCATTTCCCCTATTGTGTCGACAATTTGAGACACACTTTGTCTACTTATGGGGTCTCCGCAATTCGGACAGTGTGGTTTACCAACTTTCGCAAAAAGAAGCCTTAAAAAGTCATATATTTCGGTTACAGTCCCCACGGTCGAACGAGGGTTTCTGGAAGCCGTTTTTTGGTCGATTGAAATTGCCGGAGAAAGTCCGTCTATCGAGTCAACATCAGGCTTTTCCATTAACTGCAGAAACTGACGAGCGTATGTAGATAAACTCTCCACATAACGACGCTGCCCTTCGGCATAAATTGTATCAAAAGCCAGCGATGATTTACCCGATCCACTTAAGCCCGTCATTACAACAAGCTTATTCTTGGGTATTTCTACACTTAAATTCTTTAAGTTGTGAATTCTGGCCCCTTTAACAATAATTTTATCTGTACTCATCTCTATAAAAATTAATTCGCACCGACAAAAGCGCAGCAGTCAAAATAACATACTGATGCTAACAAATCAAGTTTTCAGTAATTTTTCTTATTAAACAAGCCTTCCATACTCCTTAAGACATTCTTTCTTGTGCAAGAGATGATTTAGCATCACATAGCCACCAAACAGGAACGGGATTATAAGGAAAGACCATTCCATTTCAAGGAATATATTGAAAAAAGCATGCAAGCAAGACGCTACAACAAGCCCTTCCAGTATTTTTTCGTCCTTAAACAAAACGGATTTTTTAAAATGAAAATATTTATGGAAAAATTTTATAACCGGATGCCTCTTTTGCTGCATTTCATCACGTAATTCCTGATCGGCAAAATGGGCCACTCCGTAAAAATAGCCAAAAATACCTGAAAACATAACGTGAGCGAAGGTCGAGAAAAGAGAGCGGAACACAAAAGGGAACAATAATTGCTCAAAGCCTCTTACATTAATAATATTATAAAAGTAAATAATGTTTTCTATAAAGGCAAAACCGAGTGCCGCTATTATTGCAAACTCAATCACATCATCTATACTTTTAAAAATTTTTACGTCCATAAGCCTTACCGATATCATTTTTGAAGTCTCCTCAATAATCCCCACAAACATAAAAGTCACTATTATTGAAATAGGAACCAATGAGAAAGTTGAAAATCCAAGTATGTCGGCATGCAGATTTCTTGTCCAAATAAAGGCATTTATCCAAGGAAAATATGACCACAAGAACTTATAAATAAGTAATGGCATAACCGATAAAGCTCCCGCAACAAACGTCATAACTATATACGCCTGTTTTTCAGGATGTTTTTTGTAAAAATGATATCCCCACAAAAATATTGGCACAAAAGACAGCAATGAAGCCGCTATTATTATCGCCATTTTTGTAGTCCCGATAAGATGTTCCATAAATAAGTTATGCTACTTACCGGTTTTATTATAACACATTTTTGGTTTTTTGGCTAACAGATCCGTTGTTCACCTCAATAACACGCGCCTCTTTAATAAGGAAATCATGATGAGTTGTGGTCACAAAGGACTGATACTCACTTATCGCAGTAAGCAGAGCCTGCTGCCGTTTTTTGTCCAATTCGGAAAACACATCGTCCAAAAGCAAAATAGGCCTGTGTCCGGTCTGCGCCTCCAAAAACTCAATTTCAGCGAGTTTAACGGCAATAAGCAACGTACGCATTTCCCCTCGGGAGGCAAAAGTTTCAACATTTCTGCCGTCAAAAAAGAATTCCAAATCATCCCTGTGTGGCCCTTTTTGTGTCTGCTGATAGCGCAAATCGCCGGACCTACAATCCAACAAAGCCTTTTCATATTCCTTTTTCCCTTCCGGCACGGCGCCAAAAGAACAGCTGTTTTTAATTTCAATTTTACCGTTTTCTTCAGCGATATTTTGATACCGCTCGGAAATAATTCCATTATAGAAACTTACAAACTCCCGACGTTTTTCATATATATAAAACCCATATTCAGCCATTTTTTCGTCCCACACAAGCAGTTCTTCCGTCTTGGCGTGACCCTCTGAAACAAACATTAAAATCTTATTTCTCTGCTTTAGAATCCTGTTATAGTTCACCAAAGCGTCAAAATAAATAGGGTCAGTTTGCGATAAAACGCTATTTATATACTTTCTGCGAAGCGAAGGAGTTAAATACAGCATATTCAAATCCTCCGGGTGAAAAAGCACACTGTTAAGCCTTCCAATAAAATCTTTTACAGGCACATCAACGCCGTTTTTCCTAAGATTTTTCTTCTCAACCGGGGCCTTGCTCACAAAAAACTCCAAAGACAAATCATTTCCATCAACATTTACGTTTCCGGTAGTCCTCATATAATCCGAATTCCAGGAAATCATATCGTTATAATGAGCGGTTCTGAACGATTTGGACATTGACAACAAAAAAACAGCCTCAAGAAAATTGGTTTTCCCCTGCGCATTATCGCCTATAATAAGATGGACTTTGTCGCTTTCGGCAAACTCCATTTCAAGCTTTTCATAATTTCTAAAATTCTCCAAAGAGATCCTTTCAAGCCACATATTTTCCGTTAAATCTTCTGCATCATAACAAAGTGAGCGTATTGACTCAATAGGGCTATTTGTCTATTGTTAGTAGCGACAAATATTTCACTTACCTTATATAACAAATGGCTAAAAAGACTTCTGCCGCTCCCGATATAGAAAGAATGAGGCACTCATGCGCTCACGTGCTTGCACAAGCCGTCCTGGAAATGTTTCCGGAAGCAAAACTGGGATTTGGCCCGGCGATTGAAAATGGATTTTATTATGATTTTGACCTTCCAAGAACATTAATTCCGGAAGATCTTCCTATTTTGGAAAAGAAAATGAAGCATATAGTAAAGCAAAGTCAGACTTTTAGAGTTGAAGCAAAACCAATTGATAAATCAATCGCTTTCCTTAAAAAAATAAAACAGGATTACAAAGTGGAAGCCGTAAACGAACTTAAGAAGGAAGGATTCGACAGTATAACTTTTTATGAAAATATTAATCAAAAAGGAGAAGTTACTTTCGTGGATATGTGCGAAGGTCCTCACGTTGAAAAAACAGGACAAATAGGAGCTTTTAAGCTCACCCATACGGCCGGAGCATATTGGCGCGGCGATGAAAAAAGACCAATGCTTCAGAGAATTTATGGAGTTGGTTTCCCGACACAACAAGAGTTGGACGATTATTTAAAACAGATGGAGGAGGCAAAAAAACGCGACCACAGAAGACTTGGAGTTGACCTTGGATTATTCATATTTGATGACGAAGTAGGTCCGGGGCTTCCTCTTTGGTTACCAAAAGGAGCCTACGTAAGACACAAGATAATGGAGTTTGCATTTAATACTTATTTAAGTAACGGATACGATCCGGTATGCACCCCTCATATTGCCAGTGCCGCACTATGGAGCCATTCCGGACACTTGGATTTTTATTCCGAGAGCATGTATGGACCTATAAAAATAGATGAAGACGAGTACAGACTTAAACCGATGAACTGTCCTTTGCACGTAAAAATGTACAACTCATCAACAAAAAGTTACCGCGAACTTCCTGTGAGATGGACCGAAATGGGAACCGTATACAGATATGAAAGAAGCGGAACACTGCATGGACTAACCCGCGTAAGAGGATTTACTCAGGATGACGCTCATATTATATGCAGACCGGACCAGCTTAAAGAAGAGCTTGCAAAAGCCCTTAAATTGACATTGTACATCCTAAACACATTCGGATTTGAAAACTTTGAAATGAATGTAAGCGTAAGGGACCCTGAAAACAAAGCAAAATTTATCGGCGATGACGACAGATGGGATCATGCGGAAAATACACTTAAAGAGGTCTTGGAAGAATCCGGATTTAAAAATTATGTTTATGATATAGGAGGAGCTGTTTTCTACGGGCCAAAAATCGACGTTAAAGTTGCTGACTCAATTGGACGAAAATGGCAGCTTTCCACCATGCAGGTAGACTTTAATCTTCCTACAAAATTCGGCATGACTTACGTCGGCGAAGACGGAAAGGACCACACCCCTTTTATGATTCACCGAGCGCTTCTTGGCTCTCTTGAAAGATTTATGGGTGTTTTGATTGAACATTACGGAGGCGCGTTCCCTGCTTGGCTTGCACCTGTGCCGGTTATAATAATTCCGGTTGCGCAGGCTCATGAAAAATACGCGAATCAGGTTTTGGAAGACTTTAAAAAAGCCGGAATAAGGGCTGAGATATCACCTTCCAACGACACCCTTGGCAAAAGAATCCGCGAATCCGAAATGAAGAAAATTCCTTACATGGCTGTTATCGGAGAAAAAGAAGTTAAAGATAAAAGCCTTACAATAAGGGATTATAAAACCAAGAATCAGGAAACGATGAAAACTGCTAAGTTTCTTGATCGTCTCCAAAAAGAGATAGCTGATAGAAATGGCTAGGATAAGGATTTGATTTTTCCGGATTATGCGAAATTTTTTCGCATTCTTCACATATTTGTTTTGCCTGTTTAAGTTTAGGTTCAAGTTCCGAAGGCCCTTTTTCGGCCAAAGACTGGATTTTATCCAAAAGCACCTTGATTTGCTCGTAACCACTTGGATTGCAATCCTTAAGTCCAATTATGGTTGAATATTCTTCAAATTCCTTCTGTAAATCGTAGACTCTAATATTTATATCCTTACTTTCTATAAACTGCCCCTCTTGCAAGTGTCTGAAAAATTCCTTAACTTTTATAAAAAATTTTCCGTTTTGTAAAAAATCAGTAGTAACATCCAAAAGGTTAAGAATGTTCATAATCAAATGGTGCCTCTTTATTCCACTAATATAACTCTCGATTTCTGAAAGCGCATTGCTTATTTTGCGTCCTGCGGATCTTCTTTGCATAAGAGCGCAAATAATTTTTTTTGTTTCCGGATCTTCACTTGTAATTCTATCCAAAATCTTTTTTGCAACCATTTCCTTCATAAAAGGAGCATTCAACATCATTGAACCAAAAGCTGATTCGGAAAGCTCCCTGCTATTAGGGGCATCCTGCTTAAAACTATATCTGTTAACAAAAACCTCACAATGATTAAGCGTATCCGCTGCAAAATTAACGCCTACCCCAAGCACCTTTTGGGCCTCCAGAATTTTCTTTTTTCTATATTCGGCAATATCCGCCAGATAATCAGCTTCAGGGACATAACATACTACCTGACCTTCATACAGGTGTGATTTTGGGTCTTTCATATTCCCAAAAGGGTCTTTATGAATAAAGACAGCAGCCTTCCATTGAAAAGCTCTATGGAGTCTACCGCTTTTACGGTTTATACACTGGCCCGTACTTATCGAATTTCTAACATCTTTTTTATCAACCGAGGTACCAAAACATGTCATAACAATAGCCAAAAACTTTGTAGCGGTAGCAAGCTGTGCGGCTTCAATAGTCAAATTTGCAAATGAAGGATGCGACTGTCTTGGATCTTCAAGCATATGGCCTCTAAACCTGTGTCTATCCGAAGTTGTATTAGCATCAGGAGCAATATCATCACTTAAAAGTCTTGTTATAAACTTTAAATATTCGCTTTCCGGATCCTTTGAATTAAAATCTATTTTCTCAAGAAACAAGCTGTTGGGCCCAACTCCTCCATCTTTTGTAGGATTAACGAGTACTTTACTGCCACCAACATCCTTGTACACCGACTCTATTCTTCTTCTTATTTCTTTCATTACCATTGCCGTTTCTCCACGATCTATTGTCCCATCTATTGTGTGAATGGCATACATCAAGCTTGTCTTAACAAAAGCTCCATGTCTTTTTTCCCAGCTTTTTACGGTATCACCCTTTTCTTCAAGCCACATTTCCTGCAGCTTATCCAGCTCATTTGTATTAGCTATTTCTTCGCAAAAGTAAACGCTATTATCCTCCGTGAAAAGTTTTGATACCGAATTTGCCTTATTCCCCGAATATGCAAGCTGCTTAACCGCTTCCTCCCTTGTAATTTCCCCTGTCTCTACACCACTGTGCCAAAGTGTAACAAGGTCAATAGAGCTTATTGCCGTCTCTCTAAGCAATCTATTTTCTATGTACGGTTGAATCGGATTCGGCCAAACATCAATCATAAGCTTATCCGCAAGATCGCTGTAAACGTCACATGAAAACTCGAATTTTCTACCAACAGCCATAGCGATTTTCGCAATCAGGATCTTGATTTCATCAAGCAAAAGCTTATAAGAAGGCATTTCTTCACGCAGCCTAAAAAATGCTTCATTTGTAACTTGCTGAACCATCTCAAAAATTTCACTACTGTCCTCCCTTTTTATTATTGAATTTGCAAGCAATTCCTCCCGTAAATCTTTTACAAACTTTCCTACGTTTTCGTTAAGATCCTTATTTTTTCGTTCGGCCTCCTCAATCGAATGATTAACAAGATCGACAGCGTTATACATTGGCAAATCTCTGGACATATCAACACGGCATTTAACGGCATCCGAATAAGATGCCCGGCCGATTATATCAGAATTTTCTTTAGATTCATCCATAAATTGCACAATGATTTAAGGAGAGTCATTGTAGCATTTTTATCGTTTTTGTCAACCCACGTAGTCATCCCCGGAAGAATCCGCCACAAGGCTATCAGCACTTACGTCACTCGCATCGTATTCGTACATTCTAGCCTTTGTCCTAATTGCAATTTCTTTGTTTTCCTCAACTTTTGTTTCAAAAAGGAAATTATGTTTATTTATCACCTCAACAAGTTTTGCACCTTTATCATCACTTTGCACTATACTTTCAAGCAAAGGTCCAAAGTTCGCTATTGCAGATTCAGGAGCACCTTTCCTAAAAGGCAAATCGACTATATTCGGGTCATCTCCATGTCCGTACGCCACGGCAACTTCTTTAATAACCTGCTTCATTTCATCCTGATATTTTCTTAAAGGACGACTTCCGTCCCAAACACATCCGGTTTGATAGTCACTCGAACCAAGTCTTTGCAGAGAAGATCCGCTCTTCTTTCTAAAGCGGTTATCCATAATGCCGTCATAGTGCATATAAGCTTTAAAAGCTACAATAAGTTTTTGCACATATCCGGCCGAAAATCCCTGTTCACCTTTACCTTCCCAAACTTTTTCTTCTTCATATTTACTAGCCAATGCTTTCATCCTCATTCCAAAACCTATATATGCGTTTTTATAACCTTGAATGGTAAACTTCTTAGTGGTTCCGGCAGCAGCAGAACAAACGTTTGCTATTTCCGAGTCCTTAAGTGCGGGTATAAAATAAGGCGAATCGTCATGATCCATCTTATCCGCAGCTCTAATACCTTTTTCCAAACGTATTTGAACAGCGTCAGAGGTAAGCATTTGATGTCTAAAGAATTCCTCTGCATCAGGTCCCGGCTCATAAATACCATTATTTGCCCTAGCCTGCTGGCTCCATCTTTCCGTAATAGCATCAAAATCTGAACGCACATAAGCAGTATCAAAAATTTCTCCGGTAGCAAAATCTCTCTTCGGGTCACGATTTGCCGCACTAAAGAAATCAAGAGCAGGGAACTGATTGCAATATTTTGTAACAAAGTGTCCTAATCGTTCCCAACCAATAAGAGTTCTTCCGTCAGGATTTTTTGCAGTCGCCCCCATTATAAGATAATAAGCTTTGTGTTTTCCTCCGGTCTTTCCGTATTCAATACAAAAACGTAGCAATCCTTCAAATTCAGTCTGATCAACCCACTCGCCGTTCATATGCTTTGTCAAAAGATTTGAAAGTTCACGCCCTATTCCTCCCGAATTTTTAGGATCAGCCTCAAGTTCGTTAGCCTTTCTATATGTCTGACTAATTGCGCTTTCTATCGTATCGTCATTTTGACGTTTCCATCCGACATAAGAACCTTCTCCCCACATGGAATCTATGGCGGCCGGAAGAAAGTCCGTAACGTTTTTACCTTCAAGAGGTATACCGTTACACGTGCCCGAACCGGGACCAAATTTTTTATATGGATCACCGGCAGGAATAGGCACTTTATGATTAATATCCGTAAACTTATTAATTGCATTATAAAGACGTATATCGTCCCACCTAAGCATTCCTTTTGGAGCAAGCGCGTTAAAACATGCTTTTAATTGATCTCGGTTGTTCGTTTTATACATAACATCCTCAATCTGCGGAATACCCCATTGATCCATGGCATCTTTAAACTGCTGCATTTCCTCCGTTTCCGCGTTTTGGTTAATTCTTTCAAACTCATTTGCAAAAAATGGAACATTTTTTCCAACCGATGAATATCTAAGCTTCTGTCTTCTCTGCCAGTTTCTAAGATAATATTCCCATCCGGTTTTAAATAAAGCAAATATGTCGTCAAGCCTTAACCATTGAGTATCTTTTAACCACTGCCCAAGCATACTGTAACTCTGTTTTTCAACTCCTATTGGCGAGTCCCCCCTTAATTCAATCCTGGGCTCAGCACCGGTTAATCCCTTTTCCCTAAGCTTTTTTAAAGTATCTCTCCAAACATCATCTTTTTGGAAATATTCAATGGTTGATTTTGCGTCAGTCTCAGCTTTTAAAACATCTGTGTCTCCGGCTTTAAAGTAAGTTTTCATTTTCTTAGCCTCAAGCCCAGGGCTATACGGCTCAATATCGTTTTCATAAACCCAGCGCAGAAACTGAGTAAACGTAAATATTCTATTCTTTTTTAACTTAATAATTCCATTAAGTTCATCCACAGATTCAACTTCGAACAAAGGATTCCCCGGCGCATCCGCGTGAAGAATCTCTCCTACATCAAGTAAAATTTGCGCATGACAACTTTCAACTCTCTTATATTGACTATTCATATATTTATAGTGCTCTACCAGTTTTGCCCTAAGAGAACCAAGCTCCATTGTTGGCACAGGCCTTCTTTGATTCATCCATTTTGCAAACTCTCCCAGAGTCAAATCAGACTTATATTCATTATCATCAAGATCCGGACTGTCATATAAAGACCTATAAAGAACCGGCTTACTAAGCTTTACTCCGCTATCATCAATAGACAAAACTTTAACTTTTTGTGCCTCGAGGTCAGGTTTTTTTGTAGCAGGATTAACCTTTATTTCGTCATACTCAAGAGTAGATCCGGCCTTAACGTCGATGTTCATTTCTGATTCTGAAAGATAAATGACGTTCTCCTTTAAACTTCTCTGCCTATTAACAACCGGAGTAATTTCATGGAGAGCAATAAAATCACGCAATCTGTTTGTTGACATACTACTTACTTTTCCACTTCCTTTTTCCTCAAGTGTAACCCAAACTCCAGTAAGAATCATTTCCTCTTTTTCCTTCTCCGGACCATTCATTACTTTTTTATCAACAGACACTTCTTTTACAATCCATCTTCTCATTAATTTTTCTATAAACGGTTCATCCTCTTTAAAGCCAGGTTTCAGTTTCCTACCAAAACCCTGCAATTCCTGACCCACCCTTAAAGGTATTCCGGAGTCTCTGGTTGCAGATTTTATCAATCTTTGTTCTATAGATTTTTTCTGGAGTTTATCGTGCATATCCCAAAGAACCTCTCTAACCTGATCAACCGTTTTAAGCATTTCAAACTCGTTTTTAGCTATTTCGTAAACTTCATACAAAAGTATTTCCGCGGTACCTTTTAGCAAGGGTACGTCAATATTTTTTTGACTGTATTGTTCCCAAACCTGCTTAATGCCTTCTACCATAACCGCAGTTGCCTTTGAAGACACCATTGATATATCAAATTCCCCATTCTTGCGAAGACGCTCTTGCGTAAACTCCGGAACAACACCATATATAAGGCCCCAAAGCTTATCATGTGCCTCCTGATTCCCTACAACCCCCATTTCTCCAAGCAAACTTTCAATCGATTCATCAACTTTTTCTTCAGACTTTTTAAGAAGAGGATGATATTCGTTTACAACCTTCCTTGCCTCTTTAATACGATCCGGATCTATGTCTGCCGGGAATTCATATTCCCAAACATCAATTACGGAATGTGCTCTTTCGGCAATTCGCGCAGTTAGTTTTTTTATTTCGTCACTTTGTTCCTCCGCACCATCGCCGGCAGGACCACTTTGTTCACGTTCGACACCTTCTGATGGTTTTCCATTACCGCCCGACCCACCCGGCCTTCCCGGCCCACCTTGGCCACCTTTTGCCAAAAAAACCATATTCCATTCGGCAAACAGAGTATTGTCCTCACCCATATGAGGCTCCAAATACCTTGTTCCAAATTGATAGAATAATTTCGGCATTTTCACAATTATATAATTTTATAAATATTTGTCAAGATAGGTAGTCAGCAGCTTTGATACCCGGCTTTGCCTTTTCGAGAATTTTACCAAGTATTTCCTTTCGCTTGGCGGCATCTCCGATGCCATTAGTTTGCAAAGCTTTATCAGCTGTTGCGACTGCAGCTTTTAGCTTACTAAGATCGGTACTGGCGAACTTCTTAACATCTCCAATTTCCGCATCCGCTTTCACAACTTTCTTGATAGTATCTATTTCAGGTTTAAGTTCATTAAACTTGGTTTCGGCAGCTTTAATTCTGTCTGCATTACCACTGTTATTGGCATTTGTTAATTCACCACTTGCTGTCTTAAGTTCAGGAGAAGCAATGCCCAACTCTTCACCTGCAAGTGCAACCCCCATATCGTTAGTAGATTTAGGCGCGGGCTGTTTTGGAACGGTGCCTGCCGGCGGAAGCGGAGTTCTTGGAGGAGCAACTCCAGAATCTAACTGTAGGTATGGCTTATTCATTAACGTTGATTGCTTCCCTACAGCCAATTTCTTTCCCTTCTTAAGGCCTTCCATTTCATCTGGACCCAACTCCCTAATTACAGATTGGGCAAGTCTTTGTTTTTTCGGCTCAGCCTTCAATCCCTCCATGTTTTTTAATAATTTGAACGTAGCTATTCGATCTTCTGGAAGAGCAGTGGTCCCCAATCCTGTCCGAATACCACTTCTAAGCTTTTCTATATCAAATTCCTTCGGACGCAGTGCCATTTCTTTAAGTTCACTTGTAGTCGTTTTTTCTCCACCTCCAGAATCTTTTGGCTCCAAATTAAAAGCTTTATTGTAAGAAATACGCTTCCCTCCTTCACCGGCAGGGATTAGAGGGATAGTCTTAAGTCCTTCAACAGCTTTCATTCCAAACCCACCAACAGTTTGTTTAATTGCCTCAGTGAATCTAGCAGCAATAGTGCCTTCTGCAGCCATAAATACTCCAACCCACACAACAGCAACAGCCGCAAAAGCTATTATCATGCTTTGAAGATCGGATATTCCCGAGGTTTCCAGCTTTATAACACTAAATGAAGTTGCAAGCCCAGCTTTATCAGACACATCAGCCATCCTTAAAGCTTCAAGTAATACATAACCAATTGTTAACGGTATTCCAATAAGTATAGGGGCAAATACATTTTTAACAAATTTCTCCTGTATGGACCCTGCGGCTGATGGAACCAAATTTGGAGCCACGAATGCCAATACGGCAAAAGGTGAAAGCGCTATAATAAGCCACAAAAAAACGAGCCTTGCCAGAAGCACAACAAACAAGGCTACATAGGCAGCTCCATAAATAACATATAAAATAACAGAAAATAAAAGATTAAAAGCAAGCCCGCCCACATCCATTTTATCATTGGAAATGCTTGAACTTATCTTATCCACATCCAGTACATTCATAAACTGTATTGCCATCAAAAGGGCGGCATTTCTTGAATTAAATTTGGTAAAAAATTTCATTCCACTCTCAGATAAAGCGTATGTACCACTTTTATCCTCACAAAGAAAATTCTGATCGGCCTCCGGGTCTTTTTGTTCAAGATCGTTACTAGTCTTCTTGAATTCTAACGTTGTTCCATAATACGTCTTACATATTTTGTCCACAGTGGCAGTGGCTTTAGTATTAACAACGCATGGCCCTCCTTCCGGAGGACAAGTAACAATTTGCGGACTTACACCTTCGCCTATTGAAGCCGGCAAAGCAAAAACCGCGATAGTCATAACATTTGTCACGTCAAGAACAACCTTAACCGCGACATATGAAAAATTCACTGCTATTAGCGCTATAACAAATTTAGTCAAAAATGGCTTAAGGGCATATTCGCTGTCAGGCTTTAGCCCCAAGACATTAAAAAGAGCCACTCCAAGCAGAAGCACCACAAATAGTATATTCACATAATTTCGCATTTGAACCCAAACATCAAGTAACCTTTGCTCCATACCATAACCAAACAACAGATCGTTATTTAACAAACCTCCAATTGCCAAAAATATTGGCCACAAAACTCTTTGCAAAACTTTTAGAATAATCGTTAAAACTTCCGATAGACTTCCCAAAGTCCCGGAAAAAACACCACTCAGCTGGGAAGTCACCCCGCTACTTTGAGCACTTGCCGTTAGTGGCAAAACAAGAACCAAGATCAAGGCAGCCGCAAGTATGAATTTTATTTTTATTTTTGGTTTCATTTTCATATATATTTTTATGTGAGGAACGAAGTAAGACCGGCCAAACCAACCGTACCTCCGATTGCTGCCGCATAATATTTCAAGACTTTAAAAACGAGATTTTTACTTTTGGTTTCTTCATCTTTAGCTTCCTGTTCCGGACTCTTTTTGCCTTCTCTCAAATAGCTAGTACTTTTCTCAACCCCATGCTTCTTAAGATTTTCAAGCCTTTCTCTTGCCTTAATTACTCCTTCTTCAATTTGTCTATTAAATTCTTTTTGAAAACTCAAATCATAACCGGCTCCATTAACCCCCGTTATTCCTGCTTGTAAATCCCCAATATTACGCGGACCGGCAAAGGATCCTTCATTTTGATAGTTATTTATCCCACCTGCACCACTGGGCATTTCAATAATCTTTATATTTTCCGGCAGCATTGGCATAGCTCCATCGAGACCTCTTAACCCTTTTGGATTAAATATGTCAAAACCCCCACCTGCGGCATCCTGTTTTTTTCTAAACACTTCGCGAGCCGACTGGTTTTCCTTGCCAAATTTCTGTTTAAGTTCGTTTTCGGAAACAAGAAACTCATTCTCCGGATTATCAACAAAGGTTATCCTATATAACCTCTCCCCGGGCTTCTCAACATTAAATTCAACTTTTAATCGCGTCGCATTTTTATCCTGCGCATCAACTTGCGCAATTCCCTTTGCATCAACCTTCACGCGACCTTCAATTTCTATTCCGTTATCTTCAAGCTGTTTTCCAGACAGCATCGCCTGTTTTTCCCACACAAGATTCTGAATTTCATTAAGCCCTGAACTTACTTCACCTTCAACTTCAGATAGCTTGGTCGGATTCATCGCGTAAATCCTTATTTCACCCTGCTGTGTTTGCTGAGTATCTAAATCTGCAAGCATCCGCGCCGTTTTTTCAACGTTACCTATTGCGCTTGCGACTTCTTTATTTGACATATAACTAAACTCGCCGTCTTTTCGACGCAACATAATCATTTCCCCTTTTTTCAATGCAAATTTATCATCCTCCGCCTGAGCCGAAGATATTTCCAAATTAAATTTTTTGTTATTAATTTCCTTCTGAATTAAAACATCTTCAAACTTATTTACGGCATAAAAAGCGAATTTTTCCCAATTTTTCTGCCCGGTTTCCGAAAACTCTCCGGTTTTCGAGAACTCTCCGGTTTTAGCGTCCAACGGCAAAAGCCTGGACTTAAGCTTCTTAATATCTCCGCCACAAAGTTTTCTTTGACGCTTAACAAATCCATCAAATTCCTTCCAAAAAACCCTTCTAAAATCATCATTGGTATCCAAAATATTCCCGGCGTAGTTAAAATAGCTCTCTTCAAGAACTTGGAAATCTTCCGGAGTCAACGCTTCCCCATCTTCAAATATTTTTTGCAGAAGCGTATCATTCCCAAAATTCACAAGAATTTCATCCTTGATTGAAGGGAGAAGAACCGAATTTATAAAGCTTGCGCCTAATTGTTGCATAATTTAATTTGTTTTGGCTATCGGTACAGGCTTAGGCCCCAAACCCTGCCTGTCCCTAAATATGTCTGAATATTTAATATTTTTCTGTGTAGTTTGTTCGTTAAAACCTTTCGTTGAATTTATACCGAGCGTATGTGCCGCAACGGTTATATTGAAAATCATCCTTTCAACAGAGGCTTGCCCATACTTATCTTTTGCCCGCCTCATCTTCATCGCCCCGCTTTTATCCTCTTTTGTATCCAAATATTTCAAAAACTCGTCATAAAGACTTTCATTACCCTTTCCAATTTCTTTTTTTTGCTGTGCCGTAAGCATGCCCGATTTTAATTTTCTCTCATCAAAATTCTTTTTTTGATAAAATTTCCAGACATCATCAAATCCTTTATCATTCAAAAGCCAGTCTTCAACAATATCATGATCAGCGCATATATCCGCCAAGACAGTCATCTGATAATCCTGCTTTCCAGCCATTTCGTGCGTCCCAAAAACATTATCCGGCTGTTTCAACGCTATCATGGAAGGTTCGCCAAGTGCAGACGAAGCTCCCGGAGTCATAGCCCCCTTAACCCCAACTGCCCCCAGTGTCCCAACTCCCGCACTAAGCCAAGTATAGGGGTTTGTAAGTCCTTTGGTTAATTTTCCTATAAGACCTTTTCCTTCCTTCAGTCCATTCATCCAATTGGAAATAGCCCCCAATATACCTAAAATTGAAAGGATATATCCACCTACTGCCTTTCCGTTAAACAAGCGCTCCATTGCATTTATAGCAAGCGGATTATTTAGATTTTCTTTTATCCTGCGAGTTAAAATTTCGGCATCTATTCTGGCTTTAGTTATACGCTTTTCTTCCTCCTCGTTTATAACATACTCGGTCCCGGTTATTTCAGTCATAACAAATTTATATTGTTTTTGGCTTATTATAGATGCTCGCACCATCTGATTTGCAAATTCCGCGGCATCCTTTTTCCCATACCTTTTATTAAATTCAATTAAAAGTTGAGTTCTTTGCGCAGGCGTCATAACTTCAACAAAGAAAGCGCTTATACTAAGCTTTAACTCATCCCCGGCTGAAACCCCAATTCTTGTAAATGATGTTGATTTTATATTCTTACAAATCACATCCCAATCTGCCTCTGTTAAGGACTCTTTTTGAAGATTCGCAAATATTTCAACTACTTTCGTTTCTTTATCGTAAATTTCGTAAATATTATCCAAAAGCGTATTAAAATAAGCATAATCCCCAACTTCTATTTTGCCATTGTAACCGGCAAGGGCCTTTACGGCATAAAGAACGGCCTGATTAAGCTTTGTAACATCTTTCTTGCTTTTATCGACAAGCTCACGCACGCGCCCAAGAAATTTTTGGTAATCTTCTTTACTATCATAAGTTGCAAACATATCGTCCAGCTCTTTTAAGACAGGTTCATACATTTTTTTATTTTTTTCTTCCATTCTCTCTCTAAAGCCCTGCTCTATAAGACTGGGGATATCTCCACCTTCGCCACGTGCCTTAACCGTCATTCTGTTTACTTGTCCAACCAAGTGTTTACGATCTTCTGTTGCGCTCTTCTTGATATCTTCTTTTGCCATATCACGAGTAGCGATGTGGACATCGATCTCTTTACTGCGCATTCCGTTTTTTTCCGGTTGTATTTCTGGTTTTTCGCCTTTCATTTTTTACATTTTAAATATACGAATAAGCACATCCAATGCGGTTTCTTCCCTGCCTTCTTCCTCACGAATTTGTGAGCAAAGATAAGTACGCAAAATTGCCGGATCCTGATCGCCAAGCTGAACTGTAATATCCGGAAGCAATTTTGAGTTTGACCTTATATTTAGCGTCTTAACGTAAGGTGGCTTATAAATAATCCAAAAAAACTTTATGTTTTGATATGGATATTCTTTTTTTCCGATTTTTATTCCGGTTCTGGAGACTATTATTTCGACATCCCTTGGAACCTCACCATGCTGCCAAACATAAATAGCAGAAAAAAGAACCAGTGCTACAAGTAGCGTCCAGTTTTGTGTTATAACGGCATAAATACAAAAACCAAGATCAGCGATTCCGGCTGCCAAAAACCACTTCCAGCCTTTTTCGTGCTGAACATATTCAGGAGCCTCCCAATTGATAACTCCATTGTAAAAACCGTTTTCTACTTTTTGCTCTTTTCCTTCCATTTTTTGTTTGTTTTTATTTTTCTAATTATTTTAGCATAAATCAGGAAAAAATTCAATACACTGTTCCGGACACGTGGGTATGACGCGAGGTGCGTTAAGTATGTACGTCAAGTATGTACGTTAAGTATGTACGTCAAAAAAATCCGTCCCGGGACGGCGACACATCAAAATACCAATTTGCCGCTACCTAATGCGCAAAACGGCGTGTCGAAATCGCGGAACCTCAAAACGCAAAATGGAGATAAGTCAACCTTCTCGACGCAACTTTCGGTGCAGCTTTCGATGCAGAGGTGGACAAAGCGCGCCCCTACAAACTAAAGCTTCTTTCTTAATCCGCCCCACCAAGCCTCTTTGGCTTCGCTTAGCGGTAAATCGACCACTGTGTCGCCGGCATTTCGAACGACAATTTTTGGAGTGCTTGTAACCTTGCCCAAAAGCACGCAATCGCACATTTTGGCAAACTCTTCCTCTTTTCCGTGAGCTACTTCAACAACAAATCCGCCTGTTTCCGAGAAAAGTTTTTGGTAGTTTTTCAAAACTTTCGCGCCGGACGCAGCACCCGCGCCACCCGCGCCGCCCGCACCTGCCTCGCCACAAACCCCATCCAATGAAATCTCGCATCCAAGTGAACCCTCGGCTCTACCACCAAGCGCCATTTCGCAAACCGTAGCGGCAAGACCACCTTCCGAAATATCGTGAGCAGCCAATATAAACCCGCTATCAATAGCGTCTATCACGGCATAAATTTGTTTTTTTGCCTCTTCCAAATTTGGCTTTGGAACGTTCGCGCCAAGCTCACCTCGAATTCTGTAATATTCGCTTCCTCCAAGTTCGTTTTTTCGCTCGCCCAACAAGAAAAGTGAGTTTCCTTCACCTTTAAGGTGCATCGTAACGGCTTTTTCGTAATTATCAATTTTTCCGGCACATGAAATAATCGCGGATGGCGGAATCGCACCACCTTTGCCCTGATTATAAAGACTTACATTTCCGGAAGTCACCGGCAAAGGAAATTCAGGATATTCCTTTAGCGGTATACCCTTACACGCGTCCACAATACCTCTTACTCCCTCAACAAATTCCCACATTTGCTCAGGTTTTTCAGGGTTTCCGTAATTAAGACAGTCAGTAATCGCAATAGGACGAGCGCCCACCGCGGCAATATTTCGCATCGCCTCAACGGTTGCGTTTAAAGATTGATAATATGGATCAATTTTTCCATATCTTGCGTTTCCATCGGCAGTTAAGGCAACCCCGATTTTCTTGTATTCTTCAGGAACGTCTTCTCCAAGCAGTGGGGCCAAAACTCCCGCATCAGCTTCCCCGGATTCAATTATAGTATCTCCTCTAACCTGCTTGTCATATTTTTCGTAAATCGGTCTTCTGGAAGCTATATTCTCCGACCCAAGAAGCTCTATCAAATCGGCCGTATAATCACTCTTCTCCTCCAACTCAGGTTCGCTTAGATTCTTTATTTGAGCCTTAATAGCGCGGTCATACTGAATTCCCTCGGTAATATCAACCGCCAAAGCATCACATTCTTTTTCGCCGTTAAACCAAATTGTGAAATTTCCTTCTCTCACCTTTCCAACCTTGCTGGCCCTGGCATTTTCAGCCACTGAAGGCAAATCCCACTTTTTGTTGTAGTGATCAAGAATAAGATCGGTTACGTCCGGATGACACATCCACGCAAAACGCTCCTGTGTTTCCGAACACGCGATTACGGAAGGATGAAGGCCCTGCATTCCGGTGTGAATTTTTCCAAGGTCTATATCCGCTCCAAATCCTCGTTTTGCCACCTGTTCAACCGTAGAACACACATTTCCACCGGCTCCGTGATCCTTAAATGAAACTTTATTCAAATATCCTTTTTCCTTCAAAATGCGGAACAAATCGTACGTGCTAACCAACAAATGTCTCTTTAGAAATGGATTTGGCTGCTGAACGGCACCTTTATTGGCCTCTTTATCCTTCTCATCAAGCTCGATTGAAGCAAATGCCGCGCCTCCCATTCCGCTGTTGTCCGTTGGCTTTCCTACTATGATAATGTCATATCCAACTTTGGCCGCTTCTTCCGGCACATAAGAATGAATAATTTCAGACTCTTTAACAAGGCCATAAGCGGCAACGTTAACAAGGCAGTTATCGTTGTACTGCTCATCAAAATAAACATCGCCACCAAGGTTTGGAATTCCTATCGGGTTGCCATATCCGGCTATTCCGGAAACAACGCCTTCGGCTATTCTTCGTGAATTATTCTTTTTAATATCGCCAAAACGCAAAGGATCCAAAGTTGCGATTACTTTCCCTCCCATACAAGCCACATCTCTAACAATTCCTCCGATTCCGGTTGCGGCGCCTTCAAAAGGCACAATTTGAGAAGGATGATTGTGGCTTTCGTGAGCCATAATCAAACCATATCTTTCACCGTTAACATTCGCGATTTCAACAACGCCGGAATCTTCAACAGGGCCCAAAATAACATTTGGAGCCACTGTCGGAAAAGTTTTTAAATATTTTTTTGTACTTCTGTATGCGCAATGTTCGCTACACTGAATACCAAACACAATCGCCTCCGTAAGAGTTACGGGTCTACCCAAGATTGTTTCAATTTTCTTTGCTTCCTCCACTGAAAGTCCAATTTTATTCTCAGCAAGAATCTTCTCAATCTCGCTGTCGGACATTGATGAAAACTGAAATGTTTGGGTCATAATGCGATTATTTTACAAATGGTATAAGCGCCATAAATCTTGCCCTCTTGATTGCTCTTGCAATCATTTTCTGATGTCTTAAGCACAAACCGGAATAATATTTTGGAACAATCTTTGCGTACTTTGTTGTAAAAGGCATGATTGCTTTAATATTCTTATAATCTACGTATTGAGCATCAGAATCGCAGAATTCGCACTGTTTGCTATATTTATTACGAGCCATAGTTTTATTATGTTAATCGGAAATAATTAAAGTTTGATATTGATATCCGGATCATCCAAAAGACTCTCCAGTTGAGAATCAAGATCAGAAATATCCATAGTCTTTTTGATTTCCTTTGGAGCTACCGGAGCAGGAGCTGGAGCTGCAACTTTTGCAGGTGCAGGAGCTGCGTGAACAGCCGGAGCATGTGCCGGAATATGGGCAGGAGTCCTTTCAGTTCTTGGCTTTGGAGCAGGTGAAGCTGGAGGAGCATCTTTATCAACTCTGTGGGTTCTTCTGTCCCCGGTTGAAAATTCAAGATCGGCAAGCTTCTTCATCTTATAATTTTTTGGACTCTTAACAAGCAAATGTCTTATAACAGTGTTGTTAATAGTCAATTCCCTTTCCATTTCAACCAAATGCTTTGATTCCGCAAGAGTGAAATAATAAATAACATAATAACCTTTATCCTGCTTGTTTATGATATAAGCAAGATCGCGAACATCCCAGATATCCTCATGATAGATTTCTCCGGTTGCATCACTTATCAATTTTTTGATTTTTTGCAGTTCTTTTTCAGTATCATCCTGAGAAAGATCCGCCATCAAAATGACCATGAGCTCGTATTTTTCAAGCTCCTCATTTTGAACGTTTTGAACGTCAGCTGAAGACATACTTCATTGGGTTAGTGAAACTCTCGTCATTTTACAGCGAGAGCACGGGAAGATTAGCAGATCAATTACTGTTGATCAAGATCATTTTGTAGCTGTTGGGCCTGCTCAGGAGTCCAGCCCTCAAACTCGTCAAACGACTCACCTTTGAGCACAGCGGCTATTTTTTCTTTCATACAACCAAATCGTACTGGAGAAAGAATCCTTTTACGACGAGCTTCCTCTAAAACACGCTCATAATTTTCAGGCAATTCAGACATATCTATTCGTTAATTATAGGAGCGAAATTATAACACTTACCGCGCCCATGGCAAACAAATAGTAGGCAAAAACATTCAACGAATGATTTTTTAAAAATTTCATTAAAAAATATACAGACGCAAAGCCTGCAACTGCAGCTGAAACAAATCCAACTATAAGCGGCGCAAATTCAACATTAAATTCACCTGATTTTACCTCTTTTATACCGGTTAAAAGCCCCGCTCCAAGAATAGCCGGAAGGGCCAGCAGAAAAGAAAATCTTGCAGCCTTCTCTCTTGTAATTCCCTGAAAAAGTCCGGCCGCAATGGTTGATCCGGAACGTGAAACTCCGGGAATAAGGGCAACTGCCTGAGCCATCCCTATAAAAAGAGCTTTCTTCCAGTTTAGGCCTTCTTCATTTTTAAATTTCTTTAAAGCCCATTCGGAAAGAAGAAAAACTTCACCAACAATTATCATCCAAAGTCCGACATAAAACGTGTTTCTAAACACAAAATCTATAGCATCTCCCATTGATAACCCAATAATTATTGCCGGTAACGTTCCAATTATTATATAGGCTATGAGACTTTGATATTCTTTATTCGAAGAAGATTTTTTCATCAACCCAATATACGAGAAAAGCCCCTTAAACAAGCCAACAACATCTTTCCAAAAATAAATTATTATAGCTGCAAAAGTTCCAAGGTGCACAACAACATCAAAGCTTTTTAATGACTCAACTTCAAGCCCCAACAAAGACTCACCAATCACAAGGTGCCCGGAAGAAGAGATAGGAAGAAACTCGGTAATTCCCTGTAAAATGCCTAAAAATAATGCTTCAAAAATATTCATAAGAAGAAATGAGTCGCTTCGCGCCTCTAGTGCTTAAATGATCTTATTCCGGTGAAAACCATAGACATCCCAAGCTCATCAACGCGCTTAATAACTTCGTCGTCACGGATTGAGCCTCCCGGCTGGATAATGGCTACCACTCCCGCTTTGTGCGCTTGTTCAACTCCATCGGAGAACGGGAAGAAAGCATCGGATGCCATAACGGAGCCTTTAATACGCTTGCCTCCTTTTGAACTGGCGATATTAACCGAATCAACACGCGACATTTGTCCCGCTCCAATTCCGGTCGTGACCATATCTTTAACAAAAACCACAGCATTTGATTTTACGTGCTTAACGACGTTTCTTGCGAAAAGCAGATCAAGAATCTGTTTTTTACTTGGCTTTTTCTTGCTCACGATTTTAAGGTCTTTTTCAAGAACCATTCTCGTATCTGCGTGCTGGATAAGTAATCCTCCGGCAACTTTTTTAATATCTATCTTTTCCGGATCTCTGTACAAATCACCGGTTTCAAGAAGTCGCAAATTTTCACGTTTTGATAATTTTTCCAAAGCCCCTTTTGTAAATTTTGGAGCAATTATAATTTCAATAAACATTTTATTCTTATTGATATAGTCCGCGATTTTCTCATTACACGGCCTATTCATGGCTATAACACATCCATAAGCCGACATAGGATCAACCTTGTGAGCCTTTACAAAAGCGTCTTCAATCTTTGCGGAAACTGCAACACCACATGGATTCATGTGCTTAACGATATTAACAATCGGCATGTCAAAGTCCTTAACAAGCTCCAAAGCGGCATCGGTATCTATAATATTATTATAAGAAAGCTGTTTTCCCTGAAGAATTTTTGCGTTTGTAACGTTTGGCTGATAATTGTTTGGATTCTTAAAAAACACCGCTTTCTGATGAGGATTTTCCCCATATCTCAAGCTCATTTTCTTAATATAATGCAAATCAAGAAGTTCTCCCTCTCCAAGCTGTTGCCTAAAATAATTACTAACGGCTTGATCGTAGTTACAAGTCATATCAAAAGCCTTTAGCGCAAACTTTTTCCTGGTTTCGTAAGGGACATAGCCGCGTTTCTCCAAGCTTTTCATAACGCCCGAGTAATCCACAGGGCTAACAACAACCGTAGCGTAAGCAAAATTCTTAGCCGCGGCTCTTATTAAAGTTGGCCCGCCTATATCAATATTTTCAATAACTTCTTCTTCTTGTACCCCTTCTTTAGAAACCGTTTCCTCAAATTTATACAAATTAACAACAATAAGGTCGATCAATTTAATGTCATTTTCAACAACCTGCTCCATGTGTTTCTCGTTGTCTCTTATAGCCAAAATTCCTCCATAAACCTTAGGATGCAAAGTTTTAACCCGTCCATCCATCATCTCCGGAAAGTTCGTAAACTCAGAGATATCAATAACCTTAATTTTATTGTCTTTAAGAAGTTTGGCGGTCCCGCCGGTTGAAATTATCTCAACACCAAGTTCCTGAAGCTTCTTGGCAAATGGCACTATCCCGTCCTTGTTTGTGACACTTATAAGTGCACGTCTAACAGGATGATTTGATGGTTCTTTTGAATTATTCATGATGTTTTGGCTTTACAGGATCATACCCTCCCTCATTCCACGGATTGCATCTTAACACTCTCCATGCACCTTTTGCCACCCCTATTATTACGCCGTATTCTTTTACCGCCTGACATGAATATTCCGAGCATGTTGGGCTAAATTTGCAGTATCCGTGAGGAAAAAACTTCTTAAGCGGACCGTGATCCGGAGAAAGAGTTTTCTGATAAAGTTTTATTAGAGAGCACACGACAAAACGTGGGAAGTGCCAAATCCATCTTATTATTTTCGTAAGCATTTCTTATTTTACCAGTAGTACGAAGGGACTTGTTTTACGCCATCTACACGAACTTCAAAGTGAAGGTGGATTCCTGTAACTCCATATACTCTTCCCGTGTTACCCATACGTCCGATAACTTCACCCTGAGCAACATACTGTCCGTCAGAAACGGTAAGATAATCAAGATGAGCATAAAGGGTCTGCATTCCATCACCATGGTCAATGATAACGTGATTTCCGTATCCGCCACCCCATGTTCCTGAAGAGGCTTTAATAACGGTACCACCTGCGGCAGCCCAAACCGGAGGCTTGCTTCTGTCCGCAATATCGATGGCCCTATGATATGAACTGTAACCCTGAGTAACGCTTCCGCGTGTAGGATATATAATTGATTTTCCGGCGGCAGGAGCAGCGTCTGTTCCCTCCAAAGCCACACGTGTAGCAGTAGTTGTTCTTACAACACCATCACTTCTGTATTGAGAAGTTGTAACAACCGGAGCAGGCGCAATTTGTTCCCCTCCAGGGACAAATACTGCATCTCCGGCAGAGATGGTTTTTCCATCAAGACCATTTTGTTTTAAGATACTTGCTTCATCAACTTCATATAGCGCGGCAATTTTTGCAACTGTCTGTCCGCTCTTAACTTCATGAGTAACACCATCAACAGGAGGTATAACTAATTCCTGTCCAACTTTTAATGTACTGCTTGCGCCAATATTGTTCTCCCACATCAATGTTGAAGTCTTTAATCCATAACTTGAGGCAATAACGGAAAGTGTCTCACCACTTTGAACCGTGTGTGAGATTTTATCGCTCATTTCACTTCTGTCTGACTGCCCGGTCTGTGGATTAACAGGCACCAAAAATCCGGAATCATCTGCAATTATTGTTGAACCAACTGACTGATAAGACATTTGCTCCATTCCAAAATCATTTTCAGAGAAAGCTATATTTGGAGCGAACGAAGTAACAAGCACAAAAAGCGCCACGAATCCAAGTGCTCTCTTTAATATTTGAGACTGGGAAACAGGCTTATAAGTATTGATCGCCTGTTTAACCGCAAAAGGTTTTTTAGCGAATGGTATAAGTAATGTGCCTATAGAACTGAGCCGGTTAAAGCTCTTTTGGTGTCGCAACTTTCTAGCGACTCTATTCACGGCAATTTTTCCTGTATATGTATTTATAGGGTAGTTTCCTCGTATTAACATCGACTTTAGTTGGCCTCAGCTAGATCGTAATTCGTAGACCCACTCTCGATGTGGCAGACAGCGCCTTATAAAGTAACAACCTCTTAGCAACGGTAGCAGAGTTTAATATCAATAGCAACTAGTTGTCAAGTGATTCACTCCGGTTAATCGGTAATATCGCCTTTAATAAGGGCAAAAAAAACCTTCTTAAATCCTTAAAAATATTTGACTTAAGCGTTCTTTGTTTCGTAATTTGGTATTTATTTGCCTTGCACAAACTTAAAATGCTGTACTATAATGAGCAAAATATGAATTTTTAAGTCCTATTGCAAATTATGCCATCAATCAAAGATTATAAAATTGCTACACTCGGAAGCCACAGCGCGCTACAAATTCTAAAGGGTGCAAAAGATGAAGGCTTTGAGACAATCTGCATCTGCATGAAAGGAAAAACCAAACCATATGAAAGCTACAAAGTAGCGGACAGAATTATAGAGATAGACAAGTTTGATGAATTTTTTACACTGCAGGACGAACTTATAAAAGAGAAAGCGATAATCATTCCGCACGGTTCTTTTGTTAGTTATATCGGACCAAAAAGAATGAATGACGTAAAAGTGATGCACTATGGAACAAAAGGAATTCTTGAATTTGAATCGGACAGAGAAAAAGAAAGAGAGTGGCTTTTGGACGCAGGATGCAGGATGCCGCGAATATTTGATAAACCTGAAGATATAGACGTTCCGGTAATCGTAAAGTTCCACGGAGCAAACGGAGGCAAGGGATACTTTGTGGCAAACTCACCGGAAGATTTTTACGAAGGAATAAAACATTATCCGGGAAATGAGAAATATGTACTTCAGGAATATATAGTTGGAGTACCTATGTATACACATTATTTTTACTCCCCTCTTACCGAGGAACTTGAAATAATGAGTTTCGATAAAAGATATGAATCTAACGCGGATTCAATCGGAAGAATTTCAGCGCAAGATCAGCTTGATGCAAAAATTAAAACTTCATACACCATAACGGGAAATATGCCTCTTGTTATAAGAGAGTCCATGTTGCCGGATGTTTTTGAAATGGGTGAAAATGTCGTAAAGGCCTCAAGAAAACTTGTAGGAAAAGGTTTATACGGGCCATTCTGCCTGGAAGCAATTGTGGATCCAAACTTAAACTTTTACGTTTTTGAAATTTCAGCTAGAATCGTTGCCGGTACCAATCCTTTTGTTCATGGCTCCCCTTACACATGGTTAAGATATGATGAACCTATGAGTACTGGAAGAAGAATCGCAAGAGACATCAAAATGGCCATTGAACAGGATAGACTAGCCGAAGTACTAGGTTAATAATCCACAACAATGATAACGCAAAAAAGCATTAAACCCGTAGTTGAAGGTTACGACAAAAACAACATTACTATAGGTGTTCTTGGAGGACACTCCGCTTTAGACGTTTGCGCCGGAGCAAAGAAACTCGGATTCAAAACTTTGGCCGTTTGTCAGAAAGGAAGAGAAAAAACATACGCGAAGTATTATAAGACAAGAGGCGAAAAAGGCTGCATAGACGACGTAATCATAGTTGATGAATTTTCGGACATAGTTAAAGAAGATATTCAGGAAGAACTAAAGAAAAGAAACACTATCTTTATCCACAACAGATATTTTTGGGTTTATTTTAAGGATTTTGATCTAATCGAAAAACATTTTAACGTTCCAATTTACGGAAACAGGGTCCTTGTAAAACTTGAGGAGAGAGATCAGCCAAACAATCAGTATGAGCTTTTACAGAAGGCCGGAATAAGAATTCCAAAGATTATCAGAAAAGGAAACAGCAAGATGAGTGAAAAAGACCTTCGAAAGGCTTTTGATAAACATTTTGTTGAAAACAAAGGTGGCCCGCTTCTTGTAAAAGTTAATGAAGCGATTAGAGGATATGAAAGAGCTTTCTTCACAATTACAACTGAAGAAGACTTCTTCACAATGGCCAACGATATGATGGAGAAAGGGCTTATTGTTCAGAAAGATTTGGACAACGCGGTTATCGAGGAATTTGTAATAGGAGCGCAGGTGAACTTTAATTTTTTCTATTCTAATCTAAATGATGAACTTGAATTAATGGGAACGGACACAAGAAGACAAACAGGGCTTGATGGCTTTTTAAGACTGGACGCAACCGTTCAAACAAAGCTTATAGACAGTGGATACAAGCCAAAAATGATTGAGACGGGACATATTGCGTGTACCGTTAAAGAGTCGATTGTGGAGAAAGCGTTTGAAGCCGGAGAGAAATTTGTGGCGGTTTTAAAAAAGGAAGCCGCGCCGGGAATGATTGGTCCGTTTGCTCTTCAGGGAGCGGTATCAGCCGAGCACGGAAAAGAAGAAATTGTAATATTTGACGTTAGCATGAGGATTCCGGGCTCTCCGGGAACTCCGTTTACTCCATATTCGGGATATTTGTACGGACAAAGCGTAAGCTACGGACAAAGAATCGCGATGGAGATAAATGACGCTATTAAAGCCAACAGACTTCACGAAATAGTAACTTAATAAATTCATGAAAGTATTGCTACTTGCCGCCGGCAGAAGCCAGCGAATGCAGCCGATTCCGGACAAAAACTTTTTATTTTTTCTTGGAAAACCGTTAATTGTTCATCAGATCCAGTCGCTTATTAAAGCTGGTTTTGATGATTTTGCGGTTATAGGCGGGAATCATAATCTTGATAAACTAAAAACACTTCCACAGGACTACGATTTAAAAGACATCAATTATACCGTTATAGAACAACAAAATTTGGACGAAGGGATGGCGGGCGCAGTTATTGCCTGTGAAGAAATAATCGACGGAGATCCAATTTGCATAGTAAGTTCAAACGACATTGTTGATGAAAAAGCGTATGAGCTTGTTATCAACGAAGCTCTGGACGAGGAAGTTGATAGCGTTATAGTCGGCAAAAAAGTTGATAAATATTTCCCCGGAGGATATTTGGAAATAGATGAAAATGGCTTTATAAAGTCGATTGTGGAAAAACCGGGAGAAGGAAAAGAGCCGAGTGATTTGGTGAATATAGTTGTTCACTGCCACAAAAATCCAAAAAAACTTATAGAGGAATTAAAGAAAGTTTCAAGCACGCGGGACGACAGATACGAAGCCACTTTGGACTCCTTAATAAAGGGAGGATTAAAAATAAAAGCCGCGCAGTTCGACGGATACTGGCAGCCGGTTAAATTCCCGTGGCACATTTTTAACGTGATGAAATATTTCTTTGGAAAGATGGAAAAGTCTATTTCAAAGAATGCGCAAATTGCCGAGTCGGCAATTATAAAAGGTGACGTGATTATTGAAGACGGCGCGAAAATTTTTGAAAACGCCACAATAAGCGGCCCTGCTTACATAGGAAAAGACGTAATAATCGCAAACAGTTCTTTGGTTAGAGATTCAATGGTTAATGAAGGATGCGTAGTTGGATTCTCAACGGAAGTTGCAAGATCGTATCTTGGAAAAAATGTTTGGACACACACAAATTACATAGGCGACAGTATAATTTCGGACAACTGCTCATTTGGAAGCGGAACCGTTACCGGCAATTTAAGGCTTGATGAAAAAGATATTCCTGTAAATGTACGCGGAGAAAAAATGTCCACAGGCACAAACAAATTCGGGCTTATTACAGGCGAAAACATAAGATGCGGAATTAACACTTCGTTCATGCCGGGCGTAAAAATCGGCAGCAACTGTATGATTGGCGCCGGACTGGTTATTCCTTACGACATAGACGATAACAAGTTTGTTAAAGGCCACATAGAATTGGATGTGCGCGATAACAAAGCGGAACTGGACTCAAGCGCAAGAGATGAGATGAGGGGGAAGATATAATCTACATCTCCCCTTCCGCTTCTTCCTGCGACGTATAGACTCCGCACAATTTGTAGATGGATCCGTCCGAATCGTCAGAATCGTTTATCAAAGGAACGTCTTCATTTGATAAGTCACAAACGCGAACTAAGGATTTCGTATCATCTTCTTCATCCACATAACGAGCATATATTACCTCATTGCCGCTTAAAGCTTCAACATAGGCATAAATATCGTGAGTTGTAGTTTTTTCTCCGTTTAATTTTAAATAACCTTGTGACGCAAGTAGTAAAAGCTTATCAAGTATTTCCGGAGAGATATCTATATCTGGAACTGAATTTTCAACCACAGCATCTTCGGCAGCGCGGCCCGCAATATCAGCTATGTTTCTAAGATCCAAATCTATTCTATCAATTGCCTGAGCATATCCCCAGGTATCTATAATTTCACTTGGTTGCCAAAGCGACCCCGGTGCATCAAATTCTCCCATATAATATTTTGTTAAATCTTAAAGAAGGTTGTGGAGTTTAACAACCATCGTGTAAAATTTCAACGTCTATTTTAAATTACGTAAATATGCATATTATGAAAATCTTTATTCAGTTTATTTTCAGCCTTACTTGTAGCGTTATTTTCGGACTGATCGGTTTTACCAACGGCGCAAATTTTGGCGGTAATTACGGCTTCCCAAGATTCGGCGGAGGCGTTGGATGGGAATCCGGAGGAATGTTTTTTATGATAATGGGGATTGCACTGGGAAGTTTTATTGGGATTACCCTCGCAAGAAAATTACAGAAAGAAAAGCTAAAATTCAAAATAGCTTCAATTACAACGCTGATTATCATCTGCATTCAAATAGCCGTTTTTTATAACGGCGTGCCACAGTTTGCCTTGTTTGGGATAGTCATGCTTTTAATACCGTCGGTCGCGCTTGTTGCCATAACAAATTTAAAGAAATTTCCCTAAACACATTTCCGACCCTTTTTTCCGTGTCTTCGAAATATAAACTTCAGTACTTTTTGCGCAATCAGACAACGTATATTCCTTGAAATTGTTTGAAAAATGAATTATCACTTCATGCGATAAACATTCTAGATTTTATAAATGGTATATCCACAAACACTTACCGATAAGGAAAGGCTGTTGAAGGCAATCCAAATGCGACGCGACATCGTCGAGATGGTTCATGCCGCGGGCTCAGGCCATCCGGGAGGCTCTTTGTCGTCAGTTGAAATTCTTGTAACCTTATATAACGAATACCTTAAACACGACTCTGCGAATCCAAAATGGGAAGAGCGCGATCGTATGGTTTTTTGTAAGTGCCACATCACGCCCGCTATTTACTCAATCCTTGCGCGGGTCGGATATTTTGATCCGGCAACGTTAAATACATTTAGAAAACTTGGATCCGAGCTTCAGGGGCATCCTTGCCGCTTTTATCCAAAAGGACTTGAAATGTCAGGAGGGTCTTTGGGGCAAAATCTTTCAATAGCACATGGAATAGCTTTGGGCCTTAAAGCTCAAGGAAAACCTAACAGGGTGTACGGACTTTCAAGTGAAGGAGATCTTCAGGAAGGCAATTCATGGGAGGCGATTATGGCTGCCGCACACTACAGACTTGATAATCTAATTGTTTTTGTCGATTACAATAAACTTCAAATAGACGGACATTGTGAGAGCGTTATGGGCGTTGCGCCGCTCGATAAAAAGTTTGAAAGCTTTAACTGGCACGTTGTGATGGTTGAAGACGGACACGACTTTAAACAAATACGAGACGCAATAGATAAAGCTCTTACGCTAAAAGACAGACCAACTGCGATAATAGCCAACACAATTAAAGGTAAAGGAATTTCTTTCATGGAAAATCAGGCCGGATGGCACGGTAAAGTTCCAAACAAAGAAGAATACGAACTTGCGATAAAAGAACTGGACGCGCAGGAAGAAGCAATTAATAAACAATATTCATAAACTATGGCGGAAAGAGAAATGTTATTAACAAGGCAAGGATGGGCGGACGCCCTACTGGAATTGGGAGAAACAAACCCTAATGTCGTTGTGCTTGACGCCGATCTTGCGAAATCAACACTCACTTGTTTGTTTAAAGATAAATTTCCAAACAAATTTTTTGATATGGGAATTGCCGAGCAAAACATGATTAACACAGCCGGCGGACTTTCACTCACCGGACTTATTCCTTTTGTTTCAACATACGGAGTTTTTGTATCCGGAAGAGCATGGGAACAAATTAGAACAAGCATTTGTTACGGAGAATTAAATGTAAAACTTGGCGGAGCTCACGGCGGAATTTCCGTTGGTCCGGATGGGGCAACTCATCAGGCCTTGGAAGAAATAGCCATTATGCGAGTCCTTCCAAAGATGACACTTTTGGTACCAAGCGATTATTATGAAACCAAAAAAGCCGTACTTGCAGCAGCCAAAATAAACGGACCTGTGTATATAAGATTCGGGCGCGAGAAAGTGCCTGTAATTACAAATGCGGACACGCCATTTGAAGTTGGAAAGGCAATTACAATGAAGGAAGGAAAAGACGTTACAATTGTCGCATGCGGAGTAATGGTTGCGGAAGCTTTGGACGCGGCGGAAGAACTTGCAAAAGAAGGCATAAATGCGGAAGTCATCAATCTTCACACTATAAAACCAATAGACAGAGATGCGTTAATTAATTCGGTTAAAAAGACAGGATGTCTTGTAACCGCGGAAGAGCATCAGCTTGCCGGAGGTATGGGCAGCGCGGTACTTGAAGTAATTGCGCAGGAATACCCTGTTCCAACTGAGATGGTGGGCATAAAAGATACCTTTGGGGAATCAGGAGAACCAAGACAGTTAATGGAAAAATACGGTATCACGTCTAAAGAGATTCTTGAAAAATCTAGACAGGCTCTTAAACGCAAACTATAATCCTACCCTTTAACGTAACCCAAGGCTATGAAATCCTTTTCAACACGTATGCCAAGACTTGGCACGGAGAACGCATTTTCAGTAATCGGAAAGGCTAAGAAATTTGAAAAAGAAGTACTTGAGCCGCAAGGCAAAAAGCTTATTTATCTTCAAATCGGAGAACCTGGTTTTGACACTCCAAAGAACATAAATGATGCCGCAATTAAAGCGATTCAGGAAAACCAAACTCACTACACTCCAACTGCGGGAATCCCTGCATTAAGAGAGGCCGTTGCAAAAGATGCTTCAAAATATTCAGCAACTCCATACGAAGCGTCTGATGTGGTAATACTTCCGGGAGGAAAGCCGGTTATGTTTTACATGCTTAACGCGCTTATAGACGAAGGCGATGAAGTAATAGTTCCAAATCCTTCATATCCAATTTACGGCTCTGTTACACAATATTTGGGTGGAAAGATGGTGCCTATTCAATTAAAAGAAGAAAACGAATTCAATTTTTCAGCAGATGAACTAAAAGCTTTAATCACTCCAAAGACAAAAATGATAATTCTGAACTCTCCACAGAATCCAACCGGAGGAGTTTATAAAAAAGAACTTATTGAAGAGATAGCAAAAATCGCTATAGAACATGATCTTTGGGTTCTATCAGACGAAATCTACGACAGAATGGTTCACGAAGGAGAGCATGTTTCAATAACAAGCGTTCCGGGAATGCAGGAAAGAACAGTTGTGTTAAACGGATGTTCAAAGACATACGCAATGACGGGTTATAGAATCGGATGGGCAATCACAAAGAACAAGGAAATGGCCAACTATATTGAACAGCTTGCCTGCAACGACGTATCCTGCACAAACACAATGACTCAATACGCCGCTCTTGAAGCCGTAACGGGCCCACAGGATCAGGTTGATTACATGCTTAGCGAATACAAGAAAAGAAGAGACTTAATGGTTTCTTTGGTTAATGAAGTTCCTGGAATGCACTGCCACTCGCCAAAAGGAGCTTTCTACTTGATGGTTAATGTTAGAGAACTTTTGGATAAACTTTCAATCACGGCAGCTGAACTTTGCGACAGAATAATGAAAGAAGCTCACGTTTTAATCCTTCCGGGAACGGTTTTTGGTCTTTATGGAGACGACTTCGTGAGATTCTCATATGTATCTACGGAAGAACATATCAAGGATGGACTTGCAAGAATCAAATCATTTATAGAAAGTATTTACTAACATCTTCTTATAATGGCTAACATATACGTTACCAGGCTCATACCTGAAAAAGGTCTTAATATGCTTAGAGAAGCATTCGGGGAATCTTCAATAGAGATTAATCCGAACGATCGCGTACTTACGCGTGAAGAACTTCTTGAAAAAGTTAAAGGAAGAGACGCGATTCTTAGTCTTCTAACGGAAAATATGGACGGCGCAGTTATGGACGCAGCCGGACCACAATGCAAAATTATATCCAACTACGCAGTGGGATATAACAACATAGACGTAAAAGCGGCTTCGGAAAGGAACATTATGGTTACAAACACTCCGGGCGTTTTAACGGAAGCAACTTCAGATATGGCAATTGCACTTATGTTTGCCGTAGCAAGAAGAATACCGGAAGGAGACAGAATGATGAGAGCCCACGAATATAAAGGCTGGGCACCTATGATGCTTTTGGGTCAACAGATAACAGGAAAGACGCTTGGAATCGTGGGCACCGGAAGAATTGGAAGTGAAATTGGGACAAAAATGCACAAAGGTTTTGGCATGAATATTCTATATTTTGACAGAAGCGCAAAAGAAGATTTTGAAAAAGAAACCGGAGCAAAGAAAGTTGACCTTGAAACTCTTTGTAAAGAAAGTGACATAATTACGATAAACTTGAATTACACGCCGGAAACACATCACATTATTGATGAAAAAGTTCTAAATATGATGCATGAAGGAACAATTTTGATTAACACGGCACGGGGGCCGATTATCGACGAAAACGCTCTTGTAAAAGCGCTTCAAGAAAAGAAAATCTTCGGAGCGGGCTTGGACGTATACGAGAACGAACCTGCAATGGCAGAAGGACTTGATAAGCTTGACAACACAGTCCTTGCGCCTCATCTTGGATCTGCAACATGGGATGCCAGAACAAAAATGTCGGAGATTGCAGCGCAGAATATTATAGAAGCGTTAAACGGTAAAAAGCCACAATTCGTTGTTAATTAATAATGAGCCAACTATTAGACATCGCGCACTGCGTACTGAAGAAAATTGACCCATATTTACTGGTGAAAGAATATATCCAGTCAGTTGATTTGGGCGGTTTTAAAGATATGTACGTAATAGGAGCCGGCAAAGGAACGGCAAGAATGGCTGAAGCAATTGAAGATCACTTTGGAAATGAAATAAAAGGCGGCCTTATAATAATTCCGGAAAACGAAAAAACTCCAAATCTTGAGAGGATAAATTACACATACGCAAGCCATCCGTATCCAAACAGCAATGGAGTTGATGGCGCAAAAAAAATCCTGGAAATGGCTAATAATGCTTCTCCCGGAGATCTTGTTATTTCACTTATTTCAGGTGGTGGATCCGCTTTAATGTGTTTACCTGTAGACGGAATCTCACTTAAAGAAAAAATTGATACGACTTCACTTTTGATAAAATCGGGAGCGAACATTAACGAAATAAACACTGTAAGAAAACATATTTCCGGCATAAAAGGAGGATTTCTGGCACAGGCAATTTATCCTGCAAGGGGCATAAACATAGTTATTTCCGATGTAATCGGGGATGATTTAAGCACAATAGCTTCAGGCCCGCTTTCCCCTGACGAAACAACTTTTAAAGACGCTTACTCGGTTCTTGAAAAATATGAACTACTGGATAAAGTTCCGACTTCAGTTATTTCCTATATACAAGGCAATAATCCTGAAACCATAAAATCTAATAGTGGAGTTTTTGATTTGATAGAAACCACAATTCTTGCAAATCATCAAACTGTGGCAAATTTTGCAAAAGAGTGCTGCGAGGCAAATAAACTTTCCGCCGAAATACTTATGGCGGACTGCTCGGGAGAATGCAGAGAGAAAGCGGCCGACATTCTTTGGGAGATAAATGAGCTTAATAAAGTTTATATAGTTGCTGGCGAAATGACGGTTACAATAAAAGGAAAAGGTATGGGCGGACGAAATCAGGAATTTGTACTGGCATGTTTAAATGAAATTGAAACAAATCTTAAATGGGAAAAATTCAATATTTTGGCTATAGGCACAGATGGAGTTGACGGCATATGCCCTCAAAAAATAGCAGGAGCAACGGCAAACGAAGGAACTTTGCGCGCCGCCAAAGATGCCCAGTTATCCATGCAAACCTTTTTGGATAATAACGACTCTTTCCACTTCTTCGAAAAAACCGAAGGGCTTGTGATTACCGGCCCAACCGGAACAAACCTTGGGGATTTAATGTTGATTCAGAGGTTGGGGTAGGTGATTTTTCTTAACGAACCTCTTGCCCGAGGCTGGCGATCATTTTTTTAAAATGGTATAATTTAGTGATTTGTAAAGCCAAACAAATGGGCGAGCCATTAAAAATAAGACCGCATCATGCCGAAGGAGCTCAGCGTTATATCGCTTGGGGTAGAAATGAGAGTCATGAAATCATGTTAGATTTGTTGCAAAATGCTCTAAATGAAGACCCGGAAGCCGAGCTTATTTTTGTAAAAAATTATGATACTTTTTGCAAAAATCACTGTCTTGAAGAAGGTAAAACGCCTGAATGTATAGAATATTACGGCTCTGAATCATTTACTACCGAAATGGATGAAGATGTTGCACGTGAGCACGGATGGGAATTTGATAAACCCTATAAAATTAAGGATGTTCTTGATGAATTAAAAGAAGAGGCTTCACAGCGAGTTTTCTATGTCTGCAAGCTTACACATGACGAATATGAAGAGTGGCTAAAAGGTGTACGGGCTAGCAAAAAAGAGAAACCGAAGAGTTCTTAACGAAACTCATGCCCGGGCATGACTGGCAAGCTTTCTAATGACTTCCGGGTAAAGCAATTTTTCCTGTGCCTGAACTTTTTCTTTTAGAGACTCGGGCGTTTCATCGGGCTCGATTTTCACTTTAGCCTGCGCCAAAATGGGACCCGAATCAACGTCCTCCGTAACCATGTGGATAGTACAGCCGGACTCTTTTTCGCCGGCATCAAGAACAGCTTTGTGGACATTCCCTCCAAAAAAACCGGCGCCTCCGTATTTTTTTAAATCAATTGCCGGATGGACATTTATTATTCTTTCCTCAAAAGCCGTTACAAAGTTATGGCTTAAAATGCGCATGTATCCAACAAGAACCACCAAGTCCACTCCTTTTTCCAAAAGCACCTGCAAAATTTCGGAATCAAATTCTTCGCGAGTTTTATCTTTTGGATTTATATAAATCGCCTCATAGCCCTGCTCGCGGGCGCGCTGCAATGCGTATGCGGATTTTTTGTTACTTATAACTGCGGCAAGCTCTATTCCTTCCATTTTCCCGGCCTTCATTTCGTCGATAATGGCCTGAAGGTCGGTTCCGTTTGTTGACGCAAGTACTGCTATTTTGTACATTTTGATGCAAATTTTATGAACTCGTCACTATACATACCGTAGAAAAGGTCTGACTTCAAGCGGAGCACCGCTTTTCTCTCATGTTTATTTATAAAAGACACAGGCGCGCCGGTTATTACAGCAAACGGCACCCGTTCATCCGTCTCCCCCATTAAAATTAGTGCGGCCGTAGCCAGGCTGTCTGCCATGGCGCGCCTTGTAACCTTAAACTTCTTCCCGTAAATATCCTTTCTACCCCTGCAATCATCAATCCCTTTAAAGCCAAAATGCCCTATAGACATTCCGTGCACACCAACTCGCAGAGGCTCGCACGCAGAATCCTCTATAATCACTCCCAATTTTTTTAGCCCAAAATGCGCCCTTAACCTTGCCTGAATCTTCGCCGCTTCTCCGTAGGGGTCCTTTGGCCATAAAATAGCCGTTCCCCTTGGCACATTTGACCTATCTATGCCGGCGTTTGCGGTAATACTTCCATCCGTAATGGTAAAGTATCCAAAGCCGGTTTTAAGAAGAGACTCACTCTGACTTTCTATTATCTTCTTTAAATTGCCGTTAATTTTCACCAATCTCCCCTGAGAAAGAGCCACTATTTTGGATGCAACCACAACAATATCCTTCTCTTTTAAAACTATTTTTTGCCTTTTTAGTGACTGTAACAAAATCTCGACAACATCGTCCTTTTCCTTTACCACTCTGGTTTTAACACCTTTGATCTCCAAAGCTATACAAGTTATCGAATATATGTCCATGGTAATACTTTGACTCTTTTGATCTATTTTTATATACTGATATGAAACGTTGATATTAACAGTATAAACGTAGCGTTGGATCCCAGAACCTTGAAAATTAGACCCGCAACAAGCATAGCAGAAAACGTGCAATGAATGAACCTTTTCAATCGTTTCCGTGTTCTGCTCTGTGATGGTCCTTTCTTGACCAACTGGACCGCTCACTTTTGTCTGGTGTCTCCTAGTCGCCCTCGGGCACTTGTGTTGTACACATAAAACAGACGGTCGGTGGCGTGACTAAAAACATCGCCAAAGCACAGCAGGATCAATAACATTTGGTCACCGTAAAACAAAAACAAAATTCCAACAAAAATCTCAGCGGCATACCAAAACAAAACATGCAGTTGATAGACCGGAATTTCATCCCCCACTAATATATTTGTGGGGGTTTTTGTTTATATCCCAACTTCCGACTGAGATGGCTCTGCCACAGCTACCGGCGCTACCTGCACAGGCTGAGCAACCTCTACACCAGGCTGCACTACCGAAGTAACAGGTTGTGCCTGTACCACAGGCTGACTTTCAACCTGAGCCTGCTGAATCTGTTGAATTTTTTGTTGAACACTTAAGAATGAAGCCCCCGGCCTATCCACTGCAGGCCCCTTAGAAGGCTCATAAGGTTGAAAATTTGTCTTTTGTCCCACCACTTGAACGGACTCATCCTCCTTTACGCGATTAAGCCACTCAGGAAGCTTTTCCGTATCAACAACAGTTGCGGCATGTTTCTCGGCGATATCTTTATCGTAATCAAGTGTAACTCTTTGGAAGTCATACCTTATGTTCATCTCATCAAAAGCTTTTAACAAACTAACGGTCAAATTACTTTTTATTTTAAGCCACGCGCTTCTTGAATCAACCCATGCCCTTACAACCATATCGATATTATTTGCCCCCCATTCTTTTACAAGCACAACCGGCTTAGGTTCAATTAAAACGCCTTTCGTGTGCTGAACCACGGCGTAACATGTTTTTATCGCAAGTTCTATATCTTCGCCATATGCGGCGCAAACATTAACTTCAATTCTTCTAAAAGGATTTGATGTAAAGCTTGTAACCTGATTTGAAAAAAGCTGCGCATTTGGCACAATCACCCTTGTCCCGTCTATTGCCTGTAAAACAGTTGCTCTTGCCTGTATATCAATTATTTTCCCCATTGTTCCATTAACTTTAATAAAGTCTCCGATTGTAAAATGTTTCTGCGCAAGAATCATCATTCCGGCAAGGAAATTGGTAATAATATCTCTTAACGCAAAACCTATACCAAATCCGGCAGCGGCAATAATTACGGTCAAATCTATTCCGGCTATGTTCAAAGCAACCGTAGAACCAATAATTATCGTAGCGGTTGAAGCCGTTCTTCCGGCAAGAATTTGCATCTCTTTATGCTCTTCAAATTTGTCAGCCATTTTGTTTTCAACAATTCCCTTTATCGCTTTTGCAATAAGAAAGAAAAGTACAAATACTATAAAAGCTGCAATAAAAGAAGGAATTTTTACGATGACAAAGTCAAGAACACCTGCAAGTTGTTCACTTGTCTCCCCGGTGACCTTGGTTCCCACCTGTGCATAGGCTGTTGGTATAAGCCAATTAATCATTTATTTTTTTGTTTTATATTCGAATCTGTTAATTATATCAAAAAATCCCTGCTTTTTCAACGAAGTTATAGTAGAATGGAGTTATGGATACTTATGGAATACTTGCGTTTCCGGCACATCATTCATTGTCACCGGTAATGCACAATGCAGGGTTCAAGGCTCTTGGGATAAAAGCCTCATACGACTTCTTCGAAATTTCTCCGGAAAAATTGGATGATTTTTTTAAGACTGTTCGCGATAAAAAAATAAAAGGATTAAGCGTATCCGGACCTTACAAACAGGCTGTAATACCTTTTCTTGATTCGGTTGATATTGTAGGCAAAAAAATAGGAGCCGTTAACACAATATATTGGGACAAAGGTTCACTTATAGGAACAAATGTCGACTGGATAGGAGTTGAAAAATCATTGCTTGAAAAAACACAAATAGAGAATAAAAGCGTGGTAATACTTGGAGCCGGTGGGGCTGCAAGATCTGCCATATATGCGCTTCATAAGAATGATGCATGGCCAATCACGATTCTTAATAGAACACTTTCACGCGCTAAGGCCCTTGCTGAAGAGTTTAATTGTGAATACGGAGAACTGGACGATTTTGAATCTTATAGCCCAAAAATTGTAATTCAGGCAACATCTGCCGGTCTTAACAGAAGAGAAGGAGTAGAGATTGTTCCAAAAGAGTTATTGGAAAGTAATATGGTAATAATGGAAATGATTTATAATCCGATTGAAACAAGAATAGTCAGAGATGCACGCGAAGTTGGAGCAACCGTAATAACCGGAGAAAGAATGCTGCTTCATCAGGGAGTTGCAGCTTTTGAGCTTTGGACATCACAAAAAGCACCTTTTAGTATTATGGAAGAAGCAATCAACAAGAACCTTCGTTGATTATTATTTTCTAAGGAAATCTACGCCTTCCGTATCTTCAGGCGCAGGTTCAACGATCTCAACTTCATTTTCATCTTCCTGTACGCCGTAATCTTTTGAATATTCCTGATTTGAAGCAAGATAATCAACGCCCCAGGTTGAAACAACCCAGCTGTAAATCATCCCTACTATTCCAAATGTAAAACCAATTCCACCCCATAAAAGAGGTAGAGCCAGGAACAAAAGAACAAGAGCGCTTCCGGTTGCCTGAAAAAGTATTCCGCTAAAAACAATACTGGCAAGAACAGCAAAAATGATACTGTAAATACCAAGTAAAACGTATTTATAATTTGAAATAACTTCAAAAACAAGAGCGCTTCCAATCACGGCCAAAGCCATTTGAATACCTGCGACAAAGGACATAAATTCAAGTCCCGCGTTTGCTGAAAACAAATAAACCGGAACGAGCATCATAAAGATAACAACATTTATTATGAAAATCTGGAAAAGCGCGGTTGCCGTCCTCTTATATCTATCCCCCTGTGTAAAAGAAATAAACAATGGAGCAAAAATATTTGCCGCAAGAAGCGCAACAAAAACCATTGCCATAATTACAATCGTAAAAAGAGGTGTAACATCGGTCCCTTCTTTTGTCTGAGTTAAAACAGGCTGCAGAACCGAATTGCTTAGCATGTAAATAATAAGAAGTATTATTGTGCCGGCTATACCACCCCCAAGACCCGAGATTGTTCTTGTAATAAGAGACAAAAAGGTGAACTTTGGAGAGGCATCTGTAGTATCTTGTTGATCCATATAGGCTTAATCTAGAAATTAAACTCTTTTTATTTTACCATAAAACGCAATCAAAAGGAAGATCCCAACAACAATAAACACATCGGCAAGATTAAAAACCGGATAGTGCCAAAATGAAAGATAATCAATAACTCCCCGATACATAACTCTATCGACAAAATTTCCAAGCGCACCACCGACAATAACACCCAGAATAACAAGAACGAATTTGTTGTTCAGATCAAGATAATCAAAGGCAAATTTAATTCCGACAAGAATAAGCGCCGGCGCAAGAATTATTTGAAAGTAATAAGGCAGTTTAATACTAAACGCTATACCTGGATTTTCCTGAATTGTAAGAGCAAAAACATTCGGGATTATTTCAAGCCTTGAATCCAAAGAGTAAAGCAAATATTCCTTAAGAACTCTATCAAGAACAAAAGAGTCCAGAACAAATAAAGCAAATATTCCTATATGTCTCCACTTAATATTTTCCATAGCAAGCCAAGTATACCATGAAATATTGCCTGCAAACGCAAAATTAATGTACTATTGTCAGGCTTATAAATTCGGATTTAATGCAGAAGACCAAGTCGGACAAAATATTACTCATTTTCACTCTAGCGCTACTGCTTTTTGGCGTTGTAATGATAACAAGTATTGGTGTGCCGAAATCAATTCAGCTTTCCGCTCCGGACATTTTATATCCAAATTGTGAGCAGGACGGCGTTGATTGTTATTTGTTATTCAGAAACCACGTAATAAGAGTGGCCATCGGGTTTATAGCGCTTATTATATGTGCGAAAATTCCTTACAAATTTTGGCGAAGAATGGCCCTTCCGATGTTTGTTGGAATTATGTTTCTTTTGTTATTCGTTCTTATTTTCGGTTCCAGCTTAAATACGATAGCAAGAAGCTGGCTTGTTATTTTTAATACATCCCTTCAGCCTTCCGAATTCGCAAAACTTGCGCTCATATTCTATTTGGCCAGATGGATGGATGAGAAAACAAAAGACGTCGGAGATTTTCAATACGGGTTTATACCGTTTTGTGTTATTTCCGGAATTATAATTTTACCCGTTATTCTACAGCCGGATCTTGGGTCAACGCTTGTTTTAACAATGGTTGCCGTATCAATTTACTTTGTTGCCGGAGCCAGGATAAGACACTTAATGCTTGGAGGACTTGCGGCTTTTTTAATAGCGGTTATGGTTATCGCCAACGTAAGTCACGTGCGTGAAAGATTCACAGCCTATGTTTCACTGGATAAAGATTGTGTTGAAGACTATTGCTGGCAATCCGAACAGGCAAATATAGCTGTTGGAAGTGGTGGCATTTGGGGCAAAGGTCTAACTCAGGGAGTACAAAAATCATACTGGCTTCCACAGGCCTCGGACGATTTTATATTTGCAGCTTCAGCAGAGGAACTTGGATTTTTTAGGGTATTTCTTGTTATAATAGGATACACTGTAATTGCGTACAGAGGCTTTAGAATAGCAAACACTGCACCGGACAGATTCTCAATGCTTGTAGCAACGGGAATAACAACGTGGATTACAGCGCAGGCATTTATAAACATAGGTGTAAATACGGGACTTTTGCCGGTTACGGGCATAACATTACCACTTATAAGTTATGGCGGTTCATCAATTTTAACAACACTCGTTGGCATTGGAATTCTTTTAAATATATCAAAATACACAACACCTTATGAGACGCATCGTTTTCACAGGAGGGGGCACGGGAGGACATATTATCCCGAATATCGCTCTGATCAACAAGCTTAAGGAAAAATATCCGGACATAAGCATTCTTTACATTGGATCCAAGAAAGGGCCCGAGTCAAAGATGATTCCAAAAATCAACATAGCTTATAAAGGAATTTCAACCGGCAAACTAAGAAGATATTTTTCTTTTAAAAATTTTACGGATCTTTTTAGAGTTCCAATCGGTATGGCTCAGGCATTTTCAGTTTTGAGAGCATTTAAACCACAGGTGGTTTTTAGCAAAGGAGGCTATGTAAGCATTCCTGTAATGTTCGCGGCAAGACTGTTAAAAATCCCTACAATACTGCACGAATCGGATATAACCCCGGGACTTGCCAACAAAGTAAGTGCAAAAAAAGTAAGTGTTTTATGCCTTGCTCACCACGAAAGCCAAAGATATTTCATGAAGCACAAAAACAAAATTGTAACCGGGAACCCTGTTCGCGAATCGGTTTTTCAGGGAAACAGCGAACAAGCGTATAAAATAACAGGTTTTTCAAAAGATATTCCTACAATTCTAATTATGGGCGGTAGTCAGGGGGCAAAACACATAAATGAAGATATTTCTCTGGCGGCAAATGAGCTCACTCAACATTATCAAATCATACATATAGCCGGTCACGGCAAACTACAACCTGCCCTGCCTATACTCGAAGAATATCGCTCAAGGTACAAAGCTTATGAGTATATAGACGAACAACTTCCGGATTTTTACCAAATTACAGATTTGGTTATAGCAAGGTCTGGAGCAAATACTCTGGCCGAAATAGACGCATTAAAAATTCCGGCAATACTTATCCCCATAGGAAGCTCGGCAAGTAGAGGAGAACAACTTTTAAACGCCTTTGCTTACCAGGAAAAACACGATGGAACAATTGTAATCGAAGATGAACTTTTAACATACAAAAGCCTCATACATGCCATAAGTAAGATCTTGCCATGGGATAAATATAAACGGATTGAAAAGGAAATCCCAAAAGAAAGTCAGGGTGTAAAAAATATCATAGAGGTGCTTGATAGATACCTCGGAGACGCATGCATAGCGAAAGACCAGAAATGTTGACATGTTGACTTTTTGGCATTTCGTTATATTATATAATCGCTAGGGTAAATTAACCACACAGTTATGGCGCTCGTGTGGATCACTACAGTTATAAGTATAATCTCCATCGGGTTTTGCCTGATGAGCGTAAAACTTCTTTATCGATACATAAATCGTTATCGTTTTGACGAGTCAAAATACACCCTTCTTTTTGGTTTTATGAGACTTAGATATATAGCGGCGATATATATTATCGTTTCGGTTTTATTCGGGATTATATCAACAATATTCATATTCGACATAACGTTATGAACGTAAATTTAAACACAGACAGGCATTTTAAAGGCCAGCTGGAAAATGAGACAGTGGAATGTTTTTGCAGAAAACACTGGATAGTTCTTACTCGTGATATTTTAGGATTTCTGATATTTATTGTTGTTTTAATTTTTTCAATTGTGAATTTTAGGGGAGTGTACACATTCTTTTCACAGGATTCTTCGTTAATAACATTTATGGCCTTTTCGATAGTCTCACTTTTTACTTTATACATACATCATTTTTTCCTTAGAATCATAAGGTATTATCTGGAAGTTGTCATAATAACAAATTACCGCATCGTAGACGTAGACAAGTCTCTTTATTTAAGGGATGCAAAAGATGCCATAGATATAGCTAAAATCCAGGATATAAAAGAATCCCGAAACGGAATCCTGAAAAAAATGTTAAATTTCGGAGAGCTTATAATTACGCTTTCCTCAACAGCAACAACAAAAACATTGAATTTCATACCAAACCCCGGATATCACTTTAGAAAAATCAATGAATTAAAAAGAGAATACATAAAAAAAGGCCTTTCGAAGGAAGATGTTCACTCAAAGAAGAGCGCAAAAAAAGATGAATCCATTTCAGGGTTGTCATAGAGGGCAAGATATTGGTAAACTTCCGGTATGGAACATATTATTTTTATCAGCATCGGAGTCGTAATCTTTCTTGTTTTTCTTGGAAGTATGTCGATTGTGCACATACGCACAATGCGTGATGATCTAAACACAAGATGGTATAATCTTGCGGATAAACTCCAATACAGACAGGACTTAATGCCAAATCTGGTTGAAACAATCAGGCTACATATTCCGGATAATAAAAAAATTGAATACGAAAGGATTATAGATCAGTCGATTCAAGTAAGAGACAAGGCAGGCAAGAATGCAGTTCCGGGAGCTGAAAAAATAGCCATAGAACATTCTTTGTCGGGCAATATCAAACAGCTTTTGGATCTCGCGATTGAAAATCGTGAGCTTTCACAAAATACAAATTTTTTGGAATTGAGAAAAGAATTTAAAGAAATTTCAAAAGAAATCGAAGAAATGTCCAACGAATATAACGTAAAAGTAAGGCATCACAATAGGTCTGTAAAAAGAATTTACAACCTAATTCCGGTCTTATTGATGCGATATTCCAAGAAGAAGATTTTCGAATTTGAATAAATTTTCAAAAAAGTCTTGACGGTGAGTACAGTCTCACCTATTATGTGAGCGTACACTCACCTATTAAAGATGAAATTTCTCACACCAAAACAAGAAGGGGTACTTAAATACATAGAAAAGTACCAAATGAAACACGGTTCATCTCCAACAATAAGAGAGATGAGAGAGCATTTTAACGTTAATTCCGACAACAGTATCTTAAAACATTTAAAAGCCTTGGAGGAAAAAGGCTACATAAATAAAGATGATACTCCGCGCGGAATAAAAATATTGGACAGCGTTAAAAGAAGGCTGGAATCAGACTCCATAAAATTACCTTTACTTGGATTCATACCTGCCGGAGGTCCTATATTAACCGAAGAATACATTGATTCCTGGTACGATGTGGGTCCCGATATCGCAAGCAAACGGGAGGGATTCTTTCTGCTAAAAGTTATAGGAGAAAGCATGATAAATGCAGGGATATTTGAGGGAGACATAGTTGTCGTAAACTCTGAAAAATCACCAAGAAACGGAGACATAGTAGTTGCCCTTGTAGACGGACAAAATACGGTAAAAAGATACATCGTCTTAAATGGAACTCATTACTTAAAAGCTGAAAATCCCGCATATAGTGACATATATCCTGAAAACGAATTGCTCGTGCAAGGCGTTGTAACAGCGCTACTTAGATACTATCGCTAGGATTTAAAGCTCTCAGTTAATCATCGATGGAAAACTCAAAATTTCATCGGCTTTTTACTCGACCCTATAAAAAACTCATATAACCAAAAAACTATGAACGTAAGAATATCAAGAAAACCAAGATTATGGTTTGTAAAGCCATTTCCAACCAATTTTAAAAAAAGATCCGTTTTTCAAAAAATGAGATCATGGATGAAGTCGCTACGAAAAAGTTATTATAAAATGGACGGTCAAATCGCAATGTGGTAATTTTCTTTTGCCACTTTGCGCCGATGTAGCTCAGTTGGTAGAGCAATGCTTTCGTAAAGCAGAGGTCGTGGGTTCGACTCCCATCATCGGCTCCAGACTTGAAGATGTATCCCCTACCAAACAAATTAATGGAAAACGTATCGGCTGATGACGCATTAAAGCTACTCCTGCAGGGTAACGACCGTTTCATAAAGGGTGAAATAATCAACCCATACCAGGTGGTTCGCAGAAGAAAAGAGATTATTCACGGACAAAGACCTTTTGCAGTTCTAATAGGATGCAGTGATTCGCGCGTACCTCCGGAAATACTTTTTGACCAAGGCCTTGGCGATATTTTCGTTATAAGAGCGGCCGGAGTTACCGTCGGGAATGTGTGTATAGGAAGCCTTGAATTCGCACTTGAACATCTTGATGTAAATCTTGTTTTGGTTATGGGACACCAATATTGCGGATTAATCGAAACCGCAGCAAACGGTGACGATGTTCATCATCATCTCGGAAGTCTTGTTAAGACAGCTTCAAAAGCCGTCGAGAACACAAAAGATCTTCCCGGAGACCATCTTGAAAATGCCACAAAAGAAAATGTAAGACTGCTTATTGAGACCCTTGAAACAAAAAGCCCAACAATAGAAAAGTACATCAATAACGGAAAAGTTAAGATCGTTGGATGCTACTATTCTTTAGACACGGGAAAGGTGGACATAATAGCCTAAGTTCGATATAGTTTGGTACCGAATAGGGCTCTTCACGGTTCTTTTGTATGGCTACCCCAATGATGCAACAATATGAAAAAATTAAAGTTCAGTATGCTGACTGCATTCTGTTTTTTCGGCTTGGGGATTTTTATGAAATGTTCGGCGAAGACGCAATAAAGGCTTCCAAGCTTTTAAATATAACTCTCACGGCCCGCAGCAAAGGAGAAGGGAAAGTCCCGATGTGCGGAGTTCCTCATCATGCAGCTGAAAACTACATTGCGAAACTTACAAGACTTGGCGAGAAAGTGGCTATTTGTGACCAAATGAGTGACCCTGAGCTTCCCGGAATAGTCGAACGTTCAGTTACAAGAGTTATAACCCCGGGGACAACTTTCAATGAAAACATACTCGACACAAAAAGTAATAATTTCGTAGCAAACATATCTTTAGAAAAAGATTCTTTTGGTCTTTCTTATGCCGATATAACAACAGGCGAATTCGCGACAACACAGGTTAAAGATTTCATGGAACTTGTTACGGAAATTTCAAAAATTTCACCTGCGGAATGTATTTTGGGAACAGAACTTTATGAATCGGAAAAAGGGAATCAATTGAAAAGTCACTTCGAATCAGTTTGTTTTTTCCCTTATGACTGCTACAAAGATTCAAAAGATATATTGATTAAACATTTTAAAGTTGATTCACTAACCGGATTCGGAATAGAGGAATATCCGCTTGCGGTAAATGCAGCGGGGACATTACTTGAGTACCTAAAAGGAACACAAAAAAACGATTTGCCGCATTTCCAAGCCACAAGATATTTCCACACGGACGAGTATATGCCGATTGATGAATCTACGTTGCGAAACTTGGAACTTCTTAAAACACTTAGAGATCAGGAAAAAGAGGGCTCTTTAATTTCCGTTATAGATAAGACTCAAACTTCCATGGGCGCAAGAATGCTTAAATTCTGGCTCACTCATCCGCTATTGGATAAGGCTGAAATAGAAAACAGGCTCGATGCGGTTGAAGAATTTTTTACCGTAAACAAACTGCACCTTGAAGTTGCTGAGCTGCTTAAAAATATAGCCGACATTGAAAGAATTATTTCAAAATTAAGTCTTGGGTCAGGCAATGCACGTGACATCCTTGGGCTTAAAGAATCGCTTACTTATATACCGAAATTTAAATTTGTACTTTCCGACTCAAGATCCGAGCTTCTAAAAAATATATGCGAATCATTTGTTGATTTAAAAGACCTTGTAAATCTTATTGAAGAATCAATAGATCCGGATGCCCCGCTTTCACTTAAAGACGGGAACATAATTAAAAAAGGATATAACCTCCAGCTTGATGAGCTTAAATTAATAAGCAAAGAAGGAAAAAATTTCATTAAAGATCTGCAGGAAAAGGAAAGTAAAAGAACCGGAATAGCTTCAATGAAAGTTAAATATAACAAAGTGTTCGGATATTTCATTGAGGTAAGCAATACAAATCTACATCTTATTCCGGAAGACTACATACGCAAACAAACCCTTGTTAATGCGGAAAGATTCATAACTCCGGAACTTAAAGAATATGAAGAAAAAATACTCGGCGCCGAAGAAAAAATCATAAAACTCGAATACAATATTTTTCAGGAAATAAGAAATCATGCCGTAGGTTACATAAAAGACATACTTAAAAATGCAAAACTCATAGCAACATTGGACAGTCTTATTTCTTTTGCATCGATAGCAAAACATAATAATTATAGCCGACCGAACATAACATTAGGCGGAGGAATAGAAATTATAAATGGCAGACACCCTGTTATTGAACAAATGTCATTCTCTTCCGGGTTCATCCCAAATGATGTCAAACTGGACAATCTAGACAATTCACTTTTGCTCATTACGGGGCCAAATATGGGAGGTAAGTCGACAATACTTAGACAGACGGCTTTAATTGTACTTCTTGCTCATATCGGAAGTTTTGTGCCGGCAGAAAGTGCGTCAATCGAACTTGTAGATAGAATTTTCACACGCGTCGGGGCATCTGACAATTTGGTAAAAGGGCAAAGTACTTTTATGGTTGAGATGCAGGAAGCGGCGTTTATTTTAAATAACGCGACTTCAAAAAGTTTAATAATTTTAGATGAGATCGGTCGCGGAACTTCCACCTACGACGGCGTAAGTATTGCTTGGGCAATAACCGAATATATACACGATAAGATAAAAGCAAAAACGCTTTTTGCGACACATTATCATGAACTTATCTCGGTTGTTGAGAATCTTCCAAGGGCTAAAAATTACAGCATCGCCGTAAAAGAAAATAACAGTGGTGTTATATTTTTGTATAAACTTGAGCGCGGAGGAATAAACAAAAGTTACGGTATAGAAGTAGCTAAAAGAGCCGGATTGCCAAACTGGATAATAGAAAAATCATCACATATTTTAAAAGATCTTGAAGAGGATGTAGTGGAAAAAGGAATTCAGAAAACTCTTCACGACCCAAGAAATAAAAAGTCCGAAGATCAAATGGATCTGTTTATTGATTTTGAGCGTAAAACACAAAATCTAAATAAGATGAAAGAGGAGTTGGCCAACATTGACGTAAACAATCTAACTCCGCTTGAAGCGCTTAAAAAGCTTGATGAATTAAAACGTAAAAGCAAAGAATAATGTCTATAATCAAGGTTCTTCCGGAAAATTTAATCAACCAAATAGCTGCCGGCGAGGTAGTTGAAAGACCCGCGTCAGTAGTTAAGGAACTTTTAGAGAACTCTATTGATGCCGGAGCAACTTCTATTATTTTGGAAATTAACGGCGCGGGGGACGAGCTTATAAAAATTACGGATAACGGACACGGAATGGATCAGGAAGATGCAAAGCTTGCTTTTGAAAGGCATGCTACAAGCAAAATCGGGTCACAGGAGGACTTGTTTAACATACGAACAATGGGATTCAGAGGTGAAGCCATAGCCAGCATAGCTTCAGTTTCCATTATGAATATGCAAACGAAACGAAAAGAAGATAAAACCGGAACACGCATAGAGACAATTGCAGGCTCAATAGAATCAATAAACGAATGTGGATGTAACGACGGAACAAGCATCGAAGTTAAAAATTTATTCTTCAATACACCGGCTCGCAAGAAATATTTAAAAAGTTTATCGAGCGAATATATATCCATTCTTAAGCTATTTCAGGGCATAGCGCTTATAAATAAATCAATCCATTTTAAACTTGTTCATGACGGGAAAATTGTTGCCGACTATCCAAAAACAGATTCAATGATTGAGAGAATAGGCGACGTACTTGGCAAACATACATCAGAAAACTGTATCCCGATTTTTTATGAAAGCGGAGAAATTTCAATAGAAGGATTTATCGGGAAACCTGAATTGGCGCGAAAAGGAGCAAGACATCAGTATCTATATGTTAACGAAAGACCTATAACTCATTCCGTTTTCAGCTACGCTTTGGCGGAAAGTTATCACTCACTTTTAATGGATGGCAAAAAGCCGTTTTTCGTTATAAACATAAGCATCAATCCAAATCTTATTGATGTAAATGTTCACCCGAGAAAACTTGAAATAAGATTTTTAAATCAGAGTCAGTTGTTTTCAATTTTAGGAAGAGCTGCACAAAAAACTCTGGAAAAAAATGTATTGATGCCTTCATTCACAATTCATGAAGAAACAAATACAAATTCACAGGAGTCTTCAAGTTCACAAGTTTCCGCTCCACTTATATTTGATTATTCAAGACCTGCGGGAATCAATAAATATTCATACAAAAAAGAAAATGAAAAAGAACCAAGCATGATGCCAATAGCTCAAATTGCAAAGTCATATATACTCGCTGAAAATCAGGAAGGCCTTGTCCTTATAGACCAACATGCGGCACATGAAAGAGTAAGATTTGAGGAGTTGATGAACGAATTGGAGAAAGCATCGCCGCAAAAACAACAACTTCTTTTGCCCTTAACTGTAGAGTTATCAACACTTGAATGTGAGATTTTTGAACAATACAGTGAAACGTTTTTGAAACTTGGATTTGAAATAGAACTGTTTGGTAAGAATACATTCATAGTTCATAGCGTACCTTCGGTTATTTCGGGCGAGAACATAGAGCAGACAATTTTGAGCGTTATAAGCGACCTGTCTGATGAAAAACAAACAAGGGCCATCAAGGATCCTCAGGAAAGAGTTGTTGAATATATGGCCTGCAGAAGTGCCATAAAATTCGGTAAAGATCTTAGCACGTATGAAATGTTAAATTTAATCAGACAACTCGACACGCTTAAAAGACCTTACACTTGCCCTCATGGTCGCCCTTCTATGATAAAACTTTCATTCGACGAACTTGAAAAAAGATTCAAACGAAAATAAATTATTCAATTCCCCAAAGAGAAGCAAAATAAAGATCGGTCATTAATGAGGTTTCATATTCCAAGGCCTTTCCTTGAGTATAAACCACTTCTTCAGGATAATTTTTATAATTACTGATTCTTGAATCGGCCAAAATTCTTTTAACAAACGAAACGTCATTCAAAGTCCCAGGCTGTTTTTGAACGGTTAATCTATATTCATCAGCAATGCCAAGATCCAACTCATAAGGCAGTTTATACGTCATTGTAACCACTTTTTCCTCCTGAGGATTTACCGGCAACGTGAAATACATGTAAGTCTTATCAATCTCTTCGTCATATCCAATTGTTACCTCCTCTTTTGAAACGCCTATTATTTCTTCAAGCTCACTGCCTTTTGGAACAAAAATTTTAATTACCGATTTATTTTCTCCGCTTCCCAAAATCTTCTGTAACCACTCTGGAATATCATTATATCCAAAAGCCTCTATCTGACTTTTCCATTTTAGAATTATATTTGGTTCCCATGTATGAGCCCTTTTATATGTTACTATATCGCGCACTTCCCCGTTTTTATTTATTATAGTTTCATGAGAAATATTCGAATTAATATATCTGTCACTTTTATTTCCGCCCACATTTATTGAAATCAAACTAAAATAATCTTCATCATTTGGAGTTTTTTCGATGCGGCCGCTAACCCCGATATCATCAAAAAATCGCTGTATATTCTCGTCTTTCGACCAAGCCATAATATCTTTATCTCTTACCTGATTCTGTATCAAAGTAAGAAGACTTTTGGCTGAGGCCTTCTGACTCATTGCATTTTGAATAGACGGAATCACACGTCCGATAATTCCCTTAGGATCTTCTTTTCCTTCAAGTTTTGATTCAACTATGTAAGTTAAAACCGTTTGATAATTTGCGTCCGTTAGATTCGCCGACAAACCTTCAACCTGGATAGGACCTGTAATTACAAGCAAATCCTCAAGGATACTTTGATTAACCGAAATGACAGTATCCACTCCCGGACCTCCTTCTTTCTCCAAAAACCAAGCTATTTTTTTTGCCGAAATTGCAAAGTCAGGAGAATAGTTTGCGTCTCTCATTCTCCAATTATCCGTAAGTGCCGCGATTTCATTTGGGGCATCTATCTTCTCATTAAGCTGGCCATCATATTCGTAAATATCATGAAATTCAGCCTTAGTTATATTCCCGTCATTTACATCAACAATAAGAAAACTTCCGATAAAACCACCCGTAGGACGAGACTCGGAATTGTTTTGAAATAGAACCAAATACCTGTGAGGATAACGATCTCCAAGCATTGATAAAATTGCCGGAATACGCACTTTCATACTTTCCAGAGTCGTTATCAAGCTATCAAGCTGCTCGGATAAAACATTAAAATGAACTTGTAAATTTTCAGGCAAAAATTGCGGACCTGAATTTCCAATTTTATCTCTGGCGTTTTTAACCTCGTTAAGAGCCTTATCAAAAAGCTCCAATGATGACTTCAATTTATCCGTTAAAGAAACTGATGAAGTTTGATAATCGCCATCCGGATGCAAATTGTTCTCCATAAACAAAACCGGAATTTCCTGAATTGCACTTGCTCCTTGTGAGAAATAAGAAGCTCCCAATGCCAGATAATTGCCAGCCTCCAAAAGACCGTAAGCACTTTCCGCCACGCTTCCTCGATCTCCAGCAGCGCCCTGATTACTTATAAACCAAACTTTTTCTTGAGCCTCTTCAAATGCAAAACCGGCAGACTCAAAGTATTGAACGGCGCCTCCAAAATTAGCTTCAAGAGCGTCTTTCCCGCCTTCCACAAATCTTCCGAATCCTTGAAATGCATTCGCCTCAACATCAGAAGCTATTGAAAAAAGTTGAGTTCCAATCTGCGCAACATTAAACATAAATACAATAAAAAATCCGGCAACAAGCATTCTTAAAAATTCTTTATTCGGCTTATTTCCGCTCTTTACATTTTCATTTTTCGTGAAAAACACATAAGAATCATCTTTTAGCTTATGCTCTTTTTTTGGCTTATTTAAAGGCTCGGAACTACCCTCGAGTTTTATAACAAGAGTCTTTTTTGAGTCGCGATTTTTTATATCACGAACAAGTGGCATTAATCAATTTTTATATAATGTATCGATGAAATTCCATCTTTAAAATAGTTCGTACCTGACCCAATCGACTTAAATGGCTCAAGATATCCTGCAAAAAGTTCAGGCATAAATCCAATCTTATTTAGCGCATACCCAAGATCAAAATATAAAATCTCATCCGTTGTACGGATAACAGGAGAAATCGATTCTCTAAAAACATTACCGTTTTTTAAACTTTTGCCGGAGTCTTCAAATAAATCGATTGATGCATGAATTTGGCTCTGATGAGTACTTATTACCAAAACATTATCTATGATGATGTAATAAAATCCCCATGTATTTGTACCTACCGTTAAAACATTTATCTCATACCCTTTGTAATTTTCCGTTGATCTTGAAATTTCTTCAGGAACAGTTTGAATTTCCTGCATTTTGGTTCCATCCTCAAGTTCAACCTCTACAACTTTTGGAGCAAGAATAGCGCTTTTTCTAACAAAACTATCAACTATACTTTCAATCTTATCTCTGTCCCGTAACGGATCGGCAAGCTCAAGAATAACAGATACGGATTCATTCTGGTCATTCTTATTAACCAAGAAGGCATATTCACCCTGAAGCAAAGGATAAACATCTTCGTTAAGATCAATTTCCTGTCCAAGATATTTGTCCTTTTGGGACTGTAAAACTCCTTCAAAAATAAGATATGAAACTTCACCACCGGCGCTCATTAAGTCCGAATACCTGTTAATCTGTTTTTGCAGATCAAATCCTCCGGCATAAAAAACAACATCTTCGGAAGCATAATCAAGTAAATTCGATCTAAACTTTGTATCAAATCCAATCAATTCTTTACCTGAAAGATACTCTTCATCAAGCGATGTAAAAGTTTGTACTGCAAGATTTCCATTTTCCATAACTGCCGTAACACCAAAAGCTTTGTAAAGCTTCAAGAATGGCTCAAAAGCAAGAAGCTCTCTACCCTTTTCACTCATAAAGCCTTCATTGTTTTTTAAAACATCAATAAGTTTTCCTGCGTCCGTATAAGCAAAAAATAAGTTATTTATAGGCAAATTCTGACTCACTTTTTGGTAAGAAGGATTTGACTTTAATTTAGCTTTTGAATCAACAACGGACTGCAAAACAGCCTCGTTGTTTGCCACGACAAGGTATTTTCCAACAAACATAAAATTATATGTCTGACTAAGTGCATATCTATAAATATCTACGCCGTTGTGGTTTGTTGTTAGCAAATAATCTTCCTGAGTCTTTAATCCTCTCGATTTTAAAAATTCCAAAGTGGCATTTTTATCTTTTGTTTCAAAAAACAATAAAACATCAACTTGTCCTTTTTCCGCTTGTTTCTCAACCAAAGCAAAACCCACCTGTCTGTTGAGCCACGGAGATATATCTTTATCAAAATCAACTTCAAGAGCTCCGTTTAAAAGCGACTTCAAGGTTTCAGGATGATATAGTTCGTATTTATTTAACTCTTCATAAAAACGCTGAATCTGTTCATGGCCTGAATTCACGCTTACCTGCATAACCGCCACGACTCCATCTTTTGGTAGCATTACGGCAATATCCTGAGGTCTAAACACTCTTGAAACAACGGCAAAAATAATAAAAACCAAAAGGAGTACCCCAATAAGGCCTATAACAAGGCCTACCGCCTTACGCGTAAAAATTCCAGCATCTTTTTTAGTCATATATAAAATTATTAACAGGGTTATTCTGCCGTTACACTATCGCAAATTTTCTTGTTTTTAACAAGAAAATTTCCTAGAATGCACTAGATCATAAACCAATATCATGAAAGCACATCAACTACGCGAACAATTTATCAATTTTTTTGTAACAAAGCATGGCCACAAGCGAATAAATGGCGCTTCTTTGATACCCGAAAATGACCCTACGGTACTTTTTACAACTGCAGGCATGCATCCGCTTGTTCCATATTTGCTTGGAGAAAAGCATCCTCAAGGCACAAGACTCGTTGATGTTCAAAAATGCGTACGAACGGACGACATAGATGAAGTGGGAGACACAAGGCATCTTACATTCTTTGAAATGATGGGAAACTGGTCATTGGGAGACTACTTCAAGGAAGATGCAGTAAAAATGAGTTATGAATTTTTAACAGCTCCTGTTGAAAACGGAGGAATAGGGCTTGATCCAAAAAGACTTTCGGTAAGTTGTTTTGAAGGAGACAAGGATGCTCCAAAGGATGAAGAAGCCGCCTCTACATGGGAAAGTTTGGGCTTTAGAAGGGCAAAAGACGGAGAACCTCTTGCCGGAGGATTAATATATTTCTACGGTAAAAAAGAAAACTGGTGGGGACCTGCCGGACAAACCGGACCATGTGGGCCTGACACGGAAATGTTTTATGACACCGGAAAAGACAAGTGTTCACAGTGTGACGCAAAAGGAGTTTCATGTGATTGCGGAAAATTTGTTGAGATATGGAATGATGTTTTCATGCAGTACGAAAAACAGGAAGATGGGAATTTTAAGCCTCTGGCTCAACAAAACGTTGATACCGGACTTGGATTTGAACGCGCGCTCGCAATATTAAATGGAGTTGAAACACCTTTCGAAACAGAGCTTTTTATTGATGCATTAAAGAAAATCCGCGAACTTTCAGGCTTAAAAAACGAGTCCGAATTCGCCGAATCCCAAAGAATTATCGCTGATCACATTCGCGCCGCAACATTTATTCTTGGAGATCCATACGGTATTGCCCCTTCAAACACAGACCAAGGATATGTCTTAAGAAGGCTTATAAGAAGGGCAATAAGACACGGTAAAAAAATCGGAATAAAAGAATCTTTCACTGCGGAAGTTGCAAAAATTTACATTGAATATTACAAAAATGTATATCCGGAGCTTGATCAGTTTGCGGAAAAAATTGTAAATGAACTTGAAAAAGAGGAAGAAAAATTCAGCAAAACAATTTTGCAGGGAGAAAAAGAATTTGAAAAACTTCTTCCAAATTTGATGAGAGGAAAAAATCCAATGCTTCCCGGAAGAGTTGCCTTTAAGCTTTACGATACTTATGGATTCCCTATCGAAATGACGCAGGAACTTGCAAAAGAAAATGGCATATCGGTGGACATGGAGGAATATGAAAAAGCGTTTGAGAAACATCAGGAACTTTCACGCGCAGGAGCCGAGAAAAAATTTGCCGGTGGCCTTGCGGATCACAGCGAACAAACAACAAAACTGCATACAGCCACACATCTTTTACATGAAGCTTTAAGAAAAGTTCTTGGCACGCATGTTGAACAAAAAGGATCAAACATAACTGTAGATAGGTTAAGATTTGATTTTTCGCACCCTGACAAAATGACGGATGAGCAAATAAAACAGGTTGAAGATATAGTAAATGAGCAAATAAAAAGAGAGCTTGATGTTACCTGTGAAGAGATGAGTCTTGAAGAAGCAAGGAAGCATGGAGCAATGGGACTGTTCGAATCAAAATACGGAGAAACCGTAAAAGTTTATAAAATCGGGGACTTTAGTATTGAAGTTTGCGGAGGCCCACATGTAAAAAACACACGCGAACTTGGAGGATTCAAGATTCAAAAGGAACAAAGTTCAAGCTCCGGAATAAGAAGGATAAAAGGCATTATTGGATAAGCTTCCCTTCGAGCTGCCACTCACGACCAAGTTCAACCTGCACTTTTTGAAGTGTTCCGGTAAGGTCTTTTTCGGAATCAAAAATTACGGTTTTAAAATGCTCGCTTCTTCCCTCGCACTTACCGTTTTCACACTTTTCGACAAGAGCCTCAACAACCTTTCCTTCAAAAACTTTATGCCCCTTTAGTGCATATTTTTTTAGTAATTCATTTAAGCTACGCCACCTCTCCGCTTTAACTTCAGGGGTTATGTCGTCATCCATATTTTGGCTTGCGAATGTCCCGATTCTTGTTGAGTACTGTGAGAGATAACACATATCCCACTGTACATCTTCAAAAAGCCTGCACGTATCCATAAACTGTTCTTCGGTTTCACCGCAAAATCCAACAATTATGTCGGTTGAAATTGCTATACCGGGAACCGCCAAGCGAATTTTTTTTATCATATCCCTATACCAATCCGCAGTATAATTCCTATTCATTTTTTTCAATACATCATCATTTCCCGATTGAACCGGAAGATGCAAATAAGGCATTAAAGTTTCAAGCCTTGCCATTGCATCTATTAATTCATCGGAAAGATCCTTTGGATGATTTGAAGTAAATCTTAGTCTTTTAAGGCCCCTTGATTTAAGCGCATCAATTTTTTCAAGTAAGTGGACAAAAGGCGTCTGAACATCTTTAAATTCTTCTGTCTTTTTGTCCAAGTTGGAAAGCCCGTAAGAGTTTACGTTCTGCCCTAAAAGTGTTATTTCTAGACAACCGTTGTCTACAAGTTTTTCACACTCTTTGACTATATCGTTCATGGGCCTACTTTTCTCTCTTTTTCTGCTATATGGGACTATGCAATATGTGCAAAAATTATCACATCCGGTGCCTATTGGAACAAAAGCCTGCGCCTTTGTTGTGTAAACCGGGTTGATCTCAAAATAATTTTTAAGGTTTGCTTCCTGAGTTTCAGCCATATCAATATCGGGCCAAAGTTGCATTATGATTCCCGGAAGCTGGGGAAGATCTTCGATTCTAAAAACAAAGTCTACATGCTCCGACCTTTTAAGAATTTTGTCTCTTTCTTCCGATTCTTTAGTTGACGTATTTCTAACCATACAGCCGGTTATACCAGCTATAAGGTGTGGCTTTATTTTTCTTAATTTGTCCACATTAACCATTTGCCCAAACACTTTGTCTTCCGCTTTTTGCTTTACGGAACAAGTATTAAAGATTACCAAATCAGCCTCACTCATTTTATCAACTTTTGATAACCCCATGTTTTGCAAAACGGCATCTATCCTTTCCGAATCGGAATAGTTCATCTGACATCCCAAAGTTTGTATGTAATAAGTTCTGTTCATCTAAAGACAAAAATAAAAAGCTTTCCGGAACAAAAAAGTACCAGAACGAATAAAAAATGTCCATAAATCAAGTTCGTTTCTAAAAGGGAAAGCGGGCCGTAAGGCCCGCAAAAATCAGTGAAGAAATTTGGTAAGAACCTTAAGACCCGCTAAAGGGGTTAGAACCATCAGATACACGAGGTATCCAAAGGCTCAAAGGGGTTTGATCCGCCTACTCTCCGCAAGAACCACGAGGGCTCAAAGAAGAGAAAGAGAATCAAGGGATTGTGAATCAAATTTTGCTAGCACGAGGCTAACAAAACAATCATCACGAAAATATAATAACATATTTTGAAGCTAGAAGCAATAATTATAGCTATTAATCCTGGTGTCCCCAGGTGGAATCGAACCACCATCTAGAGCTTAGGAGTCTCTCGTTCTATCCGTTGAACTATGGGAACATATTTAGAAGCACAAAGTCGGTTTTTTCTTCAGGAAGCTGTGCTTTGTCGGAAATAACAAGTTTATCTTCTCTTCTTGGATCCTTAATACCAAGCTGTTTAAGCAATGTTTCAACTTCGTTGGCCTTATAATTCATAGGAACTACAACTCTTGGATCAATAGATTCTATAATCTCGTGAGCTTTTTTGGAATCAACGGCCTCTTTTCCGGCAGCAGGAACCATTAAAACATCAACATCCCCTATCTTTTCCATCGTTTCTTCGTCCAGTTCTCCGCCAAAATTCCCAAGATGACAAAGTCTTATATCGTCGACAATAAAACTGAACAATATAATTCTTCCCTTTTTTGTATCTCCTTCTTCTTTCTCTTTGGTATATGAAGGGATTGCCACAACCGCAGCACCACTTATTTCATATTCTCCCGGCCAATTAATTACATGTGCATCCTCAGAGCCTGCACGCAATTTTGCGGTTCCTTCATAATCCCCCGTTAAGAGAACAGTATCGGCTTTAACTTTTTCAAGTAAATGATCTGATTTGTCGTATGGGTCAATAACTACAGTTGTACTTTTGCCCTTTATTGTGAAGCATCTGTCTCCATGCCACGTGATTTCCATATTTATATCGGTTAAACAAAAGAGCCTCGTAAAGCTCGGCTCTGATTGTAGTAGATTTTGCCATAAAAGGCAAAAACTTGAGTTTTGTTTTTTTTCGTATTACGTTAGTACAGGTTCTTTAGATTGTAATCACTCATAATGCCAACAATTAAAAACATTCACGCACGTCAAATTCTTGATTCGCGCGGAAATCCAACAATTGAAGTTGATATTTACAGCGAAGATAATCACGCAAGAGCAATGATTCCAAGCGGCGCTTCAACAGGTATTCATGAAGCTGTTGAACTTAGAGACGGAGATAGTTCCAAATATTTTGGACAGGGAGTTTTAAAGGCTGTAAGCAATGTAAACGATATTATAAAACCTGCGATAATTGGTCATGATATTTACGATCAAGCAGGATTGGATAAGAAATTAATTGAATTGGACGGGACTGAAAACAAAGGAAAACTTGGAGCAAATGCCATTTTGGGCGTTTCTCTTGCTTGCGCTCGTCTTGCGGCGAATTCAAAAAATCAATTCTTATTTGAATATTTAAATCCAAATGCGGTTAGGATGCCTGTGCCAATGATGAATATTATGAACGGAGGGAAACATGCTGACAGCGGGCTTGATATACAAGAATTCATGATTGTGCCGGTGGGCGCAAAATCTTTCGCTGAAGCCATTAGAATGGGATCTGAAATTTTCCACACACTTAAAAAAATCTTAAAGAAAAATAATCTTGGAACAGGCGTTGGCGATGAAGGCGGTTTTGCTCCAAATCTCCCAAATAATGAAGCGGCGTTTGATTTGATAATTGAAGCAATCAATCAGGCCGGATATAAAGCCGGAGAGAATGTAAAACTGGCAATAGATCCTGCGGCAAGCGAATTTTATAACAAAGAAAAGGGAGTATACAATATAAAAGTTAACGGCGTACCAAAAGAATTAAGCAGTGCGGAAATGGTTGAATATTGGGAAAATCTTGTCAGCAAATATCCTCTGATTTCAATTGAAGACGGACTAAGCGAAGATGACTGGGATGGGTGGGTTTTGCAGCAGAAAAAACAGGGAAGCAAAATTCAAATTGTTGGAGACGACCTTCTTGTAACAAACGTAAAAAGACTTCAGAAAGGCATAGAAATGAAGGCCGCAAATTCAATTTTGATTAAATTAAATCAGATAGGAACTTTAACGGAAACTATTCAGACAATAAAAATGGCAAAAGAAGCAGGCTGGACATGTGTTGTTTCACACAGAAGCGGCGAAACGGAAGACACAACAATAGCCGACTTTACCGTCGCAATGGAAACCGGACAAATAAAAACAGGTTCTCTTTGCAGAACGGAAAGAATTTGCAAATACAATCAGCTTCTTCGTATTGAAGAACACCTTGGAAATAAAGCCGTTTACACTGGGACATTAGATTAGTATAATCGCACACGATGGGTATATTAAAACGAAATAACATTCGAAAACTTTTTCCCGTACGTGAGGCCAATTCTCACAAAGGTATGAACGGGAAAGTTCTTATAGTTGGCGGCAGTATCGAGTATTACGGTGCGCCTCTTTTAAGCGCGCTTGGTGCCCTTTATTCGGGAGCAGACCTTGTTACGATATTTGTTCCGGAATCAAATTTTGATGTGGCAAGAAGTCTTTATCCGGATTTTATAGTTAAGAAATTTCCGGGACAATGGCTTACACATACGGGGGTTGGAGAAATTTTAGAATTTTCAAACAAGTGCGACAGCATACTTATAGGTCCGGGAATTTCCGAAAGGGAAGTAACCGTAAGAGCTATTCTAGAGCTTATAGAAGGGCTTCAAATACCAACCGTACTGGATTCAACCGCGATAGACGTATTAAAACATGTAAAAGAAGTTCCACTAAGCCAGCCGATTGTTGTCTGTCCTCATAAAAATGAATTTGAAAATTTAACACGCAAACAAATAACGGACTTGGTAGACGAAGAAGAGTTGGTTAAATTTGTACGAACAATAGCCACGGAAATGAAAATTAACATACTTCTAAAAAGTCCGACTGATATAATAGCTTCGCCGGAAGGAGACATTGTTTTTAATAAAACGGGAAACGCGGGACTTACTGTTGGCGGAAGCGGAGACGTACTTGCAGGAGTAATAACATCAATGATTGCACAGGGGGCATCGCCTTTTGAAGCCTGCCAAATTGGGGCTTTCTTAATAGGATATACCGGCGATTATTTATACAAACAAAAAGACTACTGCTTTAGCGCTACAGATTTGGCGCTTGAACTTCCATTTACAGTAAGACAAATTCTTCAATAATGCTGATTTTAGACCGATCATTTGGCGACTTCAGAAAGGATAAGAAAAAACTTGCCAAGTTTTTGAGTACGTCGGAAGAAAATATAATTATTCTTGAACAGATTCACGAAGACAAAATTTTTTACGCGGATAAACCCGCAAGTGGAGAAATAGCGGGTCATGACGCAGCCATAACGGACAAAAAAGGCATATTCCTGTTAGTCCAAATTGCTGATTGCCAGGCCGTTTCCATAAAGGATACCAAGTTGAACGTTATAGCGAATATTCATAATGGCTGGAGGGGTTCGGCAAAAAATATAGTTGGCAAAACAATACGAGAAATGGCAAAAAAGTTTGGAAGCAATCCTGCCGATTTACACGTTACGATTTCACCTTCCCTTGGACCTTGCTGTAGTAAATTTTCCGATCCACACAATGAACTTCCTGAGCATCTTCATAAATATATTTTGAAAAACAATCATGTGGATTTTTGGAAAGCCACTTTTGATCAGTGTTTGTCCGAGGGCGTTTTAAGGCGGAATATAAACACAAATGGCACTTGCACAGTTTGCAGTTCCGACAAATATTTTTCGTACAGAGCCGACAAAGGCGATACGGGACGAAATGCCGTGGTAATTTGGATTTAGATTACCTAGAATGTACGGGCAAACTTATAAAAGCATTCATGGCCATAGCCATTATCACAGCCGCGGGAAATGGAAAAAGAATGAAGTCAAAGATTCCAAAATTGCTTCTTCCTGTTTTTGGAAAGCCTATTTTATACTATACAATAAGCAATTTTTACGATCATCCGGAAATAGAAAACATCCTGATTGTGGTTAATAAAAAAATTAAAAAGCAGGTTGATGGAATTGTTGAAGAACTTTTTTCATCAAGAAAAAATAAAGTGAAAGTTATAATTGGAGGAGGTAGTCGCGCGGAAAGCGTGCTTGCCGGAATCGCTTACTGCAAGCGATATCTGGCTCCCAAGAAAAACGAAATAATTGCGATTCACAATGGGGCAAATCCAATTGTTCATTTTGATGAAATTTCACTTTGCATAAAACAGGCAAAGAAAAATGGTGGATGCATTGTTATTCATCCTGTTACTTCAACGCTTAAAGAGGTTGGAAAGAAGCACATAATTAAAACGCACGACAGGAAAAATTTTGCCAATGCTCAGACCCCACAATGTTTTGTATACTCAAAATTCATTGATGCTCTTAAAAAAGTCGGCACAAAATATATGGATATGACCGACGAAGCATGCCTTTTTGAAGCCGCAGGATTTAAAGTGGCGCACATTCCCGCTTCGGATAACAACATAAAAATTACGACCTTAAAAGATTATGAAAGAATAAAGCATATTCTTGGGGATCTTCCTGATGATTATTTAATCGGGCTTGGTCAGGACAGTCATGAATTTGGAGACAAAAAAGGACTCACTCTTGGGGGAGTTTTTATAGCGAGCGAGAAAAAAATGAAAGCCAATTCGGACGGAGATGTAATTATTCATTCAATCTGTAACGCGCTTCTACAAGCCATCGGAGAGAAATCCCTCGGAGCATTTGCGGATGATTTATGTGAAAAGAAAAAAATAAAAGACAGTATGAAATTCCTGGAAAAAATTGTAAAAAAAGTTCGCGGGAAAAAATATGCGGTAAATAATATCGGGATAATGGTGGAAGCAAAACGTCCGGAAATTGATTCATACAGTAAAAAAATGCGGGAGAATATCGCCAAGACGTGCGGAATTGAAGTCCACAGAGTAGGCATTACGGCGACAAGCGGAGAAAATTTAACACCTTTCGGCAAAGGAAAAGCCATACAGGTTTTTTGCATAGTAACAATAAAAAAAGCATGATTTATAAGTCTCATGCTAAGGTTAATTTGGCGCTTGATATACTTGGTCAGGACAAAAACGGGTATCATTTTGTTCAGACCGTGCTGCAGAAAATTCCACTCTTTGATGAAATAAATATTGAAGAATTTTCGGAAAATTTAATTATTTTTGAAGGCAAAGAAGGACCTTTTATTAACGATACAAGTAATACGGTTAGTGAAGCAATGAAGCTCTTAAAACCATCGAAAAAATATAAAATTACAGTTAAGAAAAACATTCCGGTTGGATCGGGACTTGGAGGCGGAAGCAGTAATGCGGCTACGGTTTTAAACGCGATAAATGAAATTGGAAATCTTGGATTTTCTAAAGACGGCCTGCGCGAAATGGGAGTGAAAATCGGTATTGATGTGCCGTTTTTTATTGAACCCGGCACAGCCGTTGGAGGACACTACGGAGAGAAAATCGAGATCCTACCTGATTTTAATTTGGAAAATTTTTACACAATTTTAATAATTCCAAAAGAAGGGAAAATTACAAAATCAATGTATGAAAAAATTGATATCAAGAAGTGCGGACAAAAAAAATCACAGAGTGAAGAAATGATAAGAATGATGAAAAGCATGGATTCCAGCGGCATTTTGAGCCTCATGCACAATGACTTTGAAACGATTGATGAAGTAAAAACTCCTCAAATAAAAAACGCCAGCACCATCCTTTGTGGAAGCGGAACGACGGTTTTTGGAATTTCTAATAGTCCGTTCGATTTTGAAGAGCTTTCCCAAGAGTTACCGCATCTGCGTATTCTAGATCTGCGCCAATAGGAAGTCCGCGCGCGATTCTTGTTATGGAAATATTTTTATCAACAAGATACTTTTGAATGTAAAGCGCCGTAGCCTCGCCTTCCAAGCTTGGATTTGTTGCAAGAACAAGCTCCGTTACCTCTGGGTGACGATTCATTCTTGAAAAAAGTTCGGCAATTTTTAAGTGATCCGCGCTAACGCCATCAATAGGTGAAAGTACTCCGTGAAGCACATGATAAAGCCCTCTGTATTTACCTGTTTTCTCAATTGCTATAACGTCCAAAACTTCTTCAACAACGCATATTTTAGTCTTATCTCTCTGCCCGTCACAGCAAATATTACATGGTGAAACCTCTGTAACATGCCAACATTCTTCACAAAAAGAAAGTCCATCCTTAAGGGAAAGTAGTGCTTCTCCAAGCGGTTTTATTCTTACATGCGGAGATTTAAGCAGATGTACGGCAAGACGCTGGGCCGTTTTTGGGCCTATCCCCGGGAGCTTTGCAAGCTCATCAATTAATTTTTGCAGTGAAGGAGGAAGCATATTATCTTTCAAGATGTCTTAAGAATTCCGATCTTGTGTTTATGTTGTTTTTAAATAGTCCCGTTAAGGTTGAAGTTGTTACAACGGCATTCTGCTTTTCAACCCCGCGAGCCATCATGCAAAGATGTTTTGCCTCAAGGATGACACCCACGCCTTTTGGCTTAAGAAGGTCGTCCATGGCCTTTGCTATCTGAGAAGTAAGTCTTTCCTGATTCTGTAATCTGCGCGAAAATATTTCAACAATTCTTGGCATTTTTGATAAGCCGGCTATCTTCCCGTTTGGAATATAACCAATATGGGCTTTGCCATAAAAAGGAATCAAATGATGCTCGCAAGTGCTGTAAAATTCAATATCTTTAACAACTATCATCTCATCGTAGCTTTCATCATCAAAAACACGCATTACGTCTTCAGGTTTTTGGTTATATCCGGAATATAATGCTTTACATGCGGCGGCGAATCTTTTTGGAGTATCAAGCAATCCTTCCCTTTTTGGATCGTCATCAAGGGATTTTAAGAACTGTACGCCAACTTCTTCAAGTTTCTTTATATCCATTTTCTTTATTGTTAAAACCGGGCACATTCTGCCAGATTTTTCATTTTAAAGGAAGCTATGTTATCATTTGCGCATGAAAATATACACTAAAAATGGTGACGACGGGACAACTTCGCTTCGAGACGGCAAAAGGATTTCAAAAAACTCTTTGCGAATTGACACGTACGGCGATATTGACGAGTTAAGCTCTTTTATAGGCCTTGCAGCCTCATTTTCACGAAACAAAAATTTAAAAACAATTCTTTTGGATATCCAGCATGATCTTTTTATTCTTGCCTCAGACACTAACTTTGACGAGGAAAAAGTAAAAAAACTTGAATTGATAATCGACGAATTTTCAGCTTCTTTAAAGCCGTTAAATCACTTTATTCTTCCCGGAGGAACAAAACTTGCAGGACATCTTCATGCGGCCAGAACGATTTGCAGGAGAGCGGAAAGAACTGCCGTGGCATTATCCGAAAACGAAGGACTGCACAAAAACGTAATTCCTTATTTAAACAGGCTTTCCGACTTGCTTTTTACGCTCGCAAGAAGCGCCAATAAAGGAAAAGACATTATCGCCTAGGCTTTTATTTTAACCACTTTTCTTTTCTGTAAACGCTTATTTATTGCGGGTGCAATCATTATGTAGACAATTGCCGCGAGAGATATGTACCCGACAATGATATTTTGCAGCGGGAAAATAAAAAGGAAGGCTACGATTCCGACAACAAGCTCCATGATGAGCGGCATAAAACTTAAATCCTCACGCGCTTTTCCGAATTGTGCGTAAATGGCCACAACAACAAAAAGTATAAAAAGTGGCTGTAATAAGGCCGGATCCATAAACCCTCCAAGCCCAACCGACATAATTGCGTCAGTAATATAAGGAGCTTTAAGCCCAAGCAAACCTATAAAAACAACTACAACGTTAGCGATAAAAGGTAAATGTTTTTTCATAATTTTTTTATTAAGACAAAAAGGATCATACCATATTTTCGAATGTATTTTTAAGTTTTTTCAAACCCGCGCGTTTAATCGGCGAACCGCTATATTTGGCCAAGAATTCATCTTCCGACATACTACATGTTTTATCGGCATCCAAATTTGGCCCTGCTATATGATTAAGGAATTCTTCAACATCGGTTTTTTTTGCGCGACAATTATGAGGACAAACTTCCTGACAAATATCGCAACCAAAAACATTCCCTTTTGTATCAACCGACACAGCGCCTTTTTTCTCAATTGTTTGATAAGAAATACATTTATTGGCATCAACCGAGTATGCGCCATTTAAGGCTTTTGTCGGGCATGAATCCATACACTTTGTACACGTTCCGCACGACATTTTTTGATCAACCGGATCATCATATTTTAGCTCTAAAGTTGTGATAATTTCAGCGAGAAAAACCCACGAGCCATAATCTTTTGTAATAAGCATCGTGTTTTTACCTATAAATCCAAAGCCGGCTTTTACCGCATATGCACGCTCCAAAAATGGCCCGGCATCATTGTATAATTTGAAATCTTTTTTTGTTAAACTCCCATCCGAATTTTCAATAATAAACTGTCTGATCTTTTTTAATTTCTTTTCAATCACAATGTGATAATCCTTTCCCCACGCGTATCTTGCCACTTTCCCACTCTCAACTTTTCCCTCACGATCCTGATAATAATTCATGGCGAGACAAATAACACTCTTTGCCTCAGGCAAACTTTTTGAAGGATCGCTTCTGCGCCCGGGATCTTTTTTCATATATTCAAGATCGGCTGCAAAACCTTTATCTATCCAGTCGTATAAATATTTCTCGTCATTCTTAAAAACCTTTACGGGTACAATTGAAACAAGGTGGAAACCAAGCAATTTTGCAAAATTTTTAATAGCTTTATTCATACGGCAAATATACACTACTAACTGCGAACTATTAACTTTTAATATGAAAAAGATTTTTCTTTCGATAATAATTTTTTGCACATCGACAAATGTAGTTTTTGCCCAATCACCCATAGAAATACCTAAGGAATCAATTTATGCCAAAGGACAGGTAAATGAATTAACGGAACAAAAAATACAGGTTCATCCTGAAGACCCCTTGTACGATCCGGCGCAGGGAGATCCACAATTTAACACAATTCAAAACGTTACATACGAAGTACTCGAAGGAGATTATAAGGGTATTATTTTCTCGTCAATAAACGAAATAACGGGTCAAATCTACGACGTATATTTGGAAAAAGGAGACAAAGTAATGCTCCTTTTAAAGGTTTATAATGACGGTTCTTTTGAGGGTTACGCGATAGATTTTATCCGTAACGACATAATGATTATTTTTGTGGCGCTGTTTTTTATCGGACTTATTGTGCTTGGAAGAATGAAAGGAGTAAGAGCACTTATCGGTTTGGTTATAACTGTTGGCGCAATATTTTTCATATTAATACCGCTAACACTTAAAGGATATAACGCGCTTATGCTTGCGGTAATTATTTCAATTGCAGTTGCGCCCATAACCATATTTTTGATAGCCGGATTCAACAGAAAGGCTGTAAGTACAATTTTGGGAGCTCTGTCCGGAGTTTTATGCGCGGCAATAATCGCCTATCTGGTTGGGAATTTGGCTATTTTAAGCGGACTTTCAGATGAAGACGCCAGAATATTGTATGTAAACAGGCCGGATCTTAATTTCTCAAACATATTTTTTGCAAGCATAATGATAGGTGCTCTCGGAGCCGTAATGGATGTTGGAATGACAATAGCGTCAGCCGTTAACGAAGTTTATATCGCTCACAAAGACTCAACCAGAAAAAGCCTTTTTAAAGCCGGAATGCAAGTTGGAAAAGACACGATAGGAACAATGTCCAACACACTTATTCTGGCATATGTTGGAAGCTCACTACCTCTGCTTTTACTTTTCTCAATGGATAACTTTGGATTTATAAATGTTATCAATTTCGACTTTATGGCGGCGGAAATAGTACGATCAATTTCCGGCAGCTTCGGGCTTTTAATAGCCACGCCGGTAACCGCATTTACAAGCGCATTTCTACTCCGAAACCGACCCTAGCCGACCATCGAGAGTCTTTAATTTTTCCTCAATATCTTTGTAAGGATTTCTTATCGCAAGAGCCGCGTTATACTGCTCGAAAGCTTCGTCATATCTTTCATAAAACAAAAACATCTCGGCATATTTGTAAGGATAGAAGGGATTGTTACGAGCTATCGCAATTGAATCTTTTAAATAATTTAAAGATTCATTGGTAAAAATATCCTTAAGAACTTTGTCTTTGTTTTCAATTTCAATGGCCAACCTTGAATACGCAAGTGAAGTATTCATGTACACATGAGGAAGATGATTGTTGTATTTAAGACTTTCCTTATAATGGGCAATGGCATCTAACAGGTAAGGTTCCTGAGACCCTTCAGGCATACTGATTCCCAATTTAAACATAAAATCTCCATAACCTTCATAGTACTGAGAAATTTTCGGCATATAAAATAAAGCCCTGTCATAATTATTAAAAGCCTGCTCAATATTTCTTCTGGCAATGTCCGATTCGGCTTGCTGATAATGATATTCGGCGGCAAGTGAAAAGAATGAAAACACACATCCAACTATAACAAAAACAAAAATAAGCATAGCCATGATTCCTCTTGCAACAATACCAAGGTCTTTCTCAAGCGGTTTTTCGTCTATATGCGAAATTGAAAGAAGCAATCCAAAAAGTGTATACAAGGCAAATAAAGTTGCCACCACGCCAAAACTCAAAATAACCTGCGCAAGGTAAACAACTATTCCCATACCAATTGAATACGCGATAACTCTATCCTCCCAATCTTTCGCGCGCTTCATAAAATTACGCGCCGAAACAAATACCGCTATTATAATTAACAAATATGAAGCCAGCCCTATAATTCCCTGCCCCGCCGCTATTGTTAAATATTCATTGTGTGCCGACTGAGGAGTAATACTGTCCTGGGCATCGTCCGGAGTTTTAAAATCCGCGCGCCTGTATTTATTGTAAACGTCCCTGTAGGTTGAAAGCCCATGTCCCAAAAGCGGCTTACCCTTAATCATTTCAAATGTACTAAGCCACCAGCTCAAACGGTCCGGCATGTTCCCTTCTTGAACATAACTAACCGTGGCAATTGATCTTTCAATAATCGGAAGAGTCTTTATTTGATCCCTAAAAGTAACTACGCCTATAAGCAAAATAGTCAGAATTGAGATAACAACCTTCCCGTATTTTTTAAGATCTTTTTTAAATCCAACCGTACGAAGACCGTAAATCAGCCACAAAACAAGCGCTACCCCAACGGCAAAAATACCGCCTCTACTCGCCGTAAAAATAATTGCGATCGAAAGCAAAATCAAACTCATCCAAAAAGAAATCTTCTTCCAGCCAAACGAAGATGTGCGAATAAGCCCAATCAAAATAACCAAATTAATACCAAGATAAGCAGCCGTGTGATTGCTGTGTCCTATAGTTCCAAAAGCCCTTTCAAGCGGATCCTGCGTCCAATAAAAAATATTAACAAACAAATCAAAGTACTGAAGAATTCCGTAAACCGATATTAAAACAGCCGTTACAACCGACACCTTTAAAACGTTCAAAATCTTCCTCCTTGTGTTTATTTCATTAAAGATTATAAAGCTCCAGAGAAGAAGATGCAGAACTGCAAAAATCCCTATAAACCTGCCGTAGATGCCAAAAAGACTGCTCCAGATATTTACGGAAACAAACGTATTAATAATCGAAATAAATCCATACGCTATAAAAAACCAAAGCACCGGAGTCCACCTTGCCCGGACTTTTTTTCCGAGCAAAAGTCCAACGCCCCATAGTAAAATTATAACAAGTGTAATAGCTCTAAACGCGTACAATTTTGGTGTCGCAAAAACAGACGCGACCTGCGGAATAAAAATCAAAGGGATTAAAAAGACGGAAAGATATATAAGCCATTCTATGGCCGTACTTACAAGATTTTGAAATTTTTGTCTCATACTTTTTATTTAAAAATTAATACGCACCTTTGCCTGTAATGACTATCCAAACGGTCTTTATTATTATGACCAAATCCAGAAGCAAAGATTGGTTTTGGATATAGTAAAAATCGTACTCTATATTCTCATGAAGAGGCAGATCTTTTCTACCCAGAATTTGCCAAAGCCCGGTTAACCCAGGTTTAACTTCAAGTCTTTTTCTTTGCCATTTTGAATATTTTTCCACAATAAAAGGCATTTCCGGCCTTGGTCCAACAAGAGACATTTCACCTTTTAAAATATTTATAAACTGAGGAAGTTCGTCCAAACTTGTTTTGCGCAAAAATTTACCTATCTTTGTTATCCGCTTATCATCGGCATTTTTTGGTGCTTCTTCATACAAGTTGGATTCATTTTTCATTGTTCTGAATTTATACATACTGAAAATTCTTCCTTCTTTCCCAACCCTTTCTTGTTTAAACAAAGCCTTCCCGGGAGAGTCCATGCGAATCAAAATAACAATCAAAAACCAAATTGGCGATAGAATAACAAGCCCAATAAACGAAAAAACAATATCAAACAAACGCTTAATAAATCTGTACCACCAAAGTGCTTTTTTAGGCCTTACATCTATGGTCGGAATGCCCTCGATCTGATTTATATCTATGCTTCCGGCAAGAATTTCGTAAAGGTTTGAAACCAATTTAAATTTAATATTTAAGTGCTCGCAATCAACCATCAACTCAAGCATTTTTTCGTGCGGCATCGTAGGGTCGGCAACATAAACAACAGATACTTCGTGAAGTTTTATCTGCTCCATAATCTCCTTAACGCTACCAAGAACAGGCACCCCGGCTTTTTCCTTATTAACATTATCATCAATAAATCCAACAATGTTGTAACCAAAATCTCTGTATTTTTCTATTTGCTCCGCAAGTTTTTTCCCCGGTTTTCCCGCTCCTATAATCAAAATATTAACAACCAGTTTTCCGCGTTTTATAAACCACTTTCTAAAAACTCTTATAAAAACCCTACCAATATTCATAAAAAAAAGCGCGGAAGTTATAAAGATAATTACAAATCCGCGAGAATAATCGTACTTGTATAAAAACGAACCGGCCATGAGTAAAACGGCCGTCATTAAAATCGCCTTGAAAACAGTATATACCTCACTCATGCCATTTATTCTTATCCTTTGCTCGTATAGGCCGAAAAAATAAAACACCAAAACCAGAATAAAAAATGATACAGGAATAGCATGCAAATAAACCACAACAGGCTGAATTCCGCCGAAAGCACTTCTTATAAAGTACGCGCTAAAAAAAGAAATCATAAAAAACACCAGGTCCGAAGCCGTCAATACCACTATCGAAATCCATCCCTGATTAATAAATCGTAGGAAGTTGCGCATAAATATACAGATTTTTTGATTTGTAATACTCGTACCTGCTGTTCTTCTTGCGAATAAACCATCTCCTCATTTCGAGGCGTGAAACACGTCTTCGCTTCATTATCTCCCTGCGTTTTTTATATGTACTTGGGATTTTTGAAAGGTACTGAAAAAACCCTGCAACCCATCTATCAAGAAAGAAATTTTCTTTTATTAAAAACTTTAAGAGGAGAAGCCGGAAATCACGTACCATTGTAAGAAAAAACTCGTTTTTTATAAGCATTAATCTGTCATTTATAAGAAAAGCATGCCGCTCTTCTTTGCGAGCTTCTTCCAAATTTGATGCCTTCATTGAATCCATACAGCGATAAGAAACAAGCCCCGGGAAAAAGAATATCTTCCATCCGAACAAATTAAGCCTCCAACACAAATCTATATCCTCCCAATACATAATAAGATTTTCATCAAAGTATTCATCATCGATTTTTACATCTTCCAAAGCCGTCCTCCTGTACATACAGCAGATATTACGAACACTAAAAATCTGTTCCTGATCTTCAAATTGTCCTTCATCTTTAACTCCGCGAGCACTTAAAACCTGCCTATCAACAACGGAAAAAATACCAATGGTATCAAAATATTCCGTTCTTCCGGACTGATTAAAATCATAATTGTAAACTTTGCCCATTATTGCCGCGGTCTGACTTTCACGCTCCATTTTTTTGTATGCCTTGTCCAGATAATCACTCGCCAATATCACGTCGGGACTTATAACCAAGATATATTTACCGGAACTATATTTAATCCCCTGATTTAACACAGCTGACATACCCACGCTTTTCATATTTCTTACTGAACTTACCCACCTGTAATTTCTCTGAATAAGGGCTATGCTTCCATCAATAAACCCATTGTTGATGTAAATTACTTCAACTTTCTGCAACGAATAAAAAGTCTGATGCTGAATGGATTTCAAACAGTCATCAAGATATTTTTTTGACTTGTATCCGACAATAACAATTGATATCTCCGGATAAGCATTTTCCATAAGCCACTTATTAACTTGCCTTAAGTTTAACATAAACTGGATTTTGTTCCAGCAGTTTGCTAGTATCCAGAGGCGAGCGTTAGCGAGACTCATTAATATAAAGCGGGAAATGAGCAAACATTTTTTCACTTCAGAATCGGTAACAAGCGGTCATCCGGATAAACTTGCCGATCAAATCTCGGACGCTATCTTGGACGCAATTTTGGAACAAGATCCATATGGACGTGTTGCGTGTGAAACACTTGTTACAACGGGTTTGGTTTTTGTCGCAGGCGAAATTACAACCGATTGTTACGTGGACATTCAAACAATTGCAAGGAATGTCGTTAAAGAGATCGGTTATACAAGAGCAAAATATGGATTTGATTACGAGACTTGCTCGGTTATAACTTCAATTCACGAACAGAGTCCGGATATAGCGGTTGGCGTTAATAAAAAGCATGTAATCGACAAAAATTTGGGCGCGGGAGATCAGGGAATTATGTTTGGATTCGCGTGTAATGAGACAAAAGAATTAATGCCGCTACCAATTTCACTGGCGCATAAATTGGCCATGAAGCTTGAAGAAGTAAGAAAAAACGGAACTTTGGATTACTTAAGACCGGACGGTAAAACGCAAGTTACAATCGAGTATGAAAATGATAAGCCAAAAAGAGTTGATCAAATTGTTGTATCTGCTCAACACAATCCCGATATTAAACACAATCAAATTGAAGCTGACATAAAAAAGCATGTAATACAGCCGGTTTGCGGAAAACTTGTTGATAAAGAAACCAAATACTATATAAATCCAACCGGAGTTTTTGTTATAGGCGGGCCAATGGGGGACACGGGACTTACAGGAAGAAAAATTATCGTTGATACTTACGGTGGATATGCCGCTCATGGAGGAGGATGTTTTTCCGGCAAAGACGCGACAAAAGTTGATAGAAGCGCAGCTTACATGGCGCGTTATGTGGCAAAGAACATAGTAGCTGCGGGAATTGCCGAGAAGTGTGAAATTCAGCTTTCTTACGCCATTGGAGTGACTCATCCGTTATCCATAAAAGTAAACTGTTTTGGCACGGAAAAAATAGCTGTGGATAAAATAGAAAAACTTGTTTTATTGAATTTTGATTTAACTCCGGCCGGAATTATAAACGGGTTAAATTTACTAAGGCCTATTTATCGCAAAACGGCGGCATACGGACATTTTGGACGGGAAGATGATGACTTTACATGGGAAAAAACGGATAAAGCCGAGGCTTTAAAATTGCAATCTGCGAAATTTCTTAAATAATTCTATATATGGAGGATCTTGTAACGCAGGGAAAAAACAATATTGAAATTGCGCGCAGAAATATGGGCGCTTTGATGAAAATAAAAGAGCGATTTGAACGTGAAAAACCTTTAAAAGGTTTACGCATCGGAATGGCTTTGCACATAACAAAGGAGACTGCGAATTTGATTTACACTTTGCAGGCGGGTGGCGCGGAGGTCGCGGTTGCGGGATGCAATCCACTTTCCACACAGGATGATGTTGCGCAGGCACTGCGAGCGGAAGGAATAAAAGCGTATGGATTTAAAGGAGAAAGTTCGGAGGAATATTATGGATTTTTGAATCAGGTTCTTGATTTAAGGCCTCACATTACAATTGATGACGGTTGTGATTTGGTAACGGAAATTCACACAAAAAGAACTGACTTATTGGCGGAAATGATAGGCGGATGCGAGGAAACAACAACAGGGATTGTGCGTTTAAAGGCGATGGAAAAAGACGGCGCTTTAAAGGTTCCGATTATTGCCGTGAATGACAACAAGACAAAACATTTGATGGATAATTATTACGGAACGGGGCAGTCAACGATTGATGGAATTATTCGCGCGACGAATATTTTGTTTGCGGGAAAAACGGTTGTTGTAGCGGGATATGGAAGCTGCGGAAAAGGCTGCTCTTTGCGTGCGCGTGGGCTTGGCGCAAATGTAATTGTGACTGAAGTTGATGCCTTTGCCGCGTTACAAGCCGCAATGGATGGATTTAGAGTGATGAAAATGGAAGATGCAGCAAGTTTGGGAGATATTTTTATTACAGTCACCGGAAATAAGCACGTAATAAGGCTTGAACACGTTAAGCAAATGAAAGACGGTGCAATTCTTGCAAATTCGGGCCATTTCGACGTCGAAATCGACGTGGCGGGAGTTGGTGCCGCTTGCACGTCAAAAACACGCGTACGGCCATTTATGGATCGATACACGCTGGGTGGAGAGGCAGGAGTGAGTGGAGGTGGCGGTGCGGCTGGCGAGCACAGCGTTTACATTCTCGGCGAGGGACGCTTAATAAATTTGGCAGCAGCGGAAGGACACCCAAGTGAAGTTATGAGCATGAGCTTCTGCGGACAAGCGCTAGCGTGCGAGTATTTGGTAAAGTCTGGGGGCGCGCTTAAAGCCGGGGTGCACACTTTGCCGGAAGAAATAGACAACAAGATTTCCGAGCTACAACTGGATGTTATGGGAGTGAGTATAGATAAACTTACTCAAGAGCAAGTTGAGTACTTGGGTTCGTGGAGAGAGGGGACTTCTTAGAAACTACCTGGTAGTTCAATGTAAGCGGCTTATCTGAGCCTTCTTGTTTGAGTTACCTGGTAAATCGCCATTTGTCCGCACTATCAACCAATCCTTTTCTGACAGGATTATTTTTGATATAGGCAATAATATTAGAAAGATATATTGGATCCTTTACTAATTTATGCTTATATCTACTTTCAAATACATGCCCTTCAGACCCATAATTCCTTTTGAAATAAAAAGCGTAAGAATGTTGCAAACTTTTCATGAATCTTGAAATATCCACCCTTTCCTCACGAGCGTAAATAAGCATATGAAAATGATTCGGCATTATACAAAAAGTTATCACATCAACCCTGTGGTTGTTTTTATATTGCTCAATCCTATCAATAAAAAAACGATAATCGGCCTCTCTCCTAAACAATGTTTGCTTTAGGACTGCGCGGTTATAAACATGATAAACCAGTTTTGCGTAAATTTGTCTTTTTACCATGCAGCAATGATAAACGGGCTACATGAAAAAAGATTAAAATAATTATTAAATTACCAGGTAACTCAACCTCTGTGGCTCAAGAAAGCCATCCGACTTTAATTACCAGGTAACTCAGAGTAGTCGTAGAATAGCTGCGCAACATCCGCGCGCTTCATGCCGGCATCTAGATTTTCGTAAACAGTTAGCCCATTCGCATTAGCGTAGTCTACGTATTTCTGATACCACGCACTACCTGCCGCAGGAGCTGCCATATCCGCACTTGCTGTTTCAAGGAATATTTTCATCATCTCAACGTAATTTACCGTGTCTGCCGGCTTAAATGTTCCATCCGGATAACCTTCAATTATTCCGTCAGCCTTTGCAGTCGCAAGATATCTAATATACCAAGAACCAACTTCGGCGTCACTAAAACCAAGATTAGTGCCGTCATCGGCAATAATATCGTAATTAAATCCCAAAGTTATAACTTTTACCGTTTCCGCGCGGTTAATTTCCAATTCCGCTCCAAAAGTCCCATCAGGATATCCGCTAAATATGCCCTGCGCTCTTACGTACGTAATAGCCGGACAGTATGGATCATCAACCGCGATGTCCGTGAATCCCGCGCAGCCGGAATCCATTCCAAAATCAACGTTTACGCTTCGCAAAACAGGTGTTTTAGACGTATCTGCCGTTGCCATTTCAACCTTCCATTTCAAATCACGTCCAGGACTCGCAAAAACATGATTTACTCCAGGGGTAACTGCCTCCCAATTAGTACCATCAGCAGTCATGTAAAAACTCATAGTTCCTCCGTTTAGATCACCATCGGCTATAAGAGTGGCGTTTGCAACACTATATTGTTCAGCAAATTGTTCCGCATTCAAATCAAGAAGATTTTTTGAAATTGCAGTGCCGGAAGTTGCATAGGCAGTCCCAAGATCTAAACCTCCCATGTACTCTTCAAAAGTTTCGGTTAAATCGTAATCGCGATATAAGGTCCCATCGTTAATCACATAAAAACTTTTCAATGTCCCATCCATAGCAAAATCATAATCCAATACATTTGTAATATAAGTAGGGTCATAATCCAATTTAGACCATGTATCACCATCATCATATGTAATATAAAAACCTACATCGGTTAGAATAATATAATCAACTGCATATATTTCGCTTATTTCCGAAGGAACATCCAAATCGAAGAAGGTAAATCCGGTTGTCGCGTAATGTATTTTATTATCATCTGTTAATACCATAAGATGGCCGGTAGTAGCTGTTTTTTGTTTTATCTCAAAATCTTTTATCTCTATTCCAAAATCATGTTCAAACCATGTTGAGCCAAAATTTTCTGTCCTAAGAAGCTTAGTTCCGTTAACAACATAAAATGTTGAATCGGTATTTTGTGTTCTTACATAACGAAAGTTTTTTACAGACCCGGAAGTTTCACTTTCAACAAGCTGAGTTATAGCACCGGATGACATATCCCGCCTGTATAAGCCAGTGTTCGTAATAAAATAAAGTTGATTGTTTTGCCCATAATTAGGCCCGAAATCAGCAAAAAGAATTTCTTCTTCCGTAACAGGCGTTATGTCTGTCCAAGTATCACCCATGTTATAAGACATGTAGGCTGCGTCTGATGAATAAGCTAGTATCATGCCATTTATCTTATAGTCCCCTTCAAATTTAAGTTCATTCAATCCATTTGGAAAAAGCAAACTTAATGATGCATGCTTGCTAAAAGCAGCATCATACTGCCTATTTACATAGATACCACGTTCTGTGGACAAGTACATATCTCGCCATGTTGGAAAATTTGGGTTTATAAACAATTTCTGCAACTGCAACCCTTTTTTAATTAACATAACTTCATCGCCGGACTCTACGGTATTTGCATAAGAAGCTATTTGAATATTCAAATCATTATAAACAACAAAGGCATTTACGGTTGGAATAAACAAACCAATCATTAAAAATAAGATAGCTCCTTTTTTAATCATAAATAAATATTAAATAATACCGTTTGCAAGATTACCGTAAACGAACAAAATTTTCAATTGGCAACAAAAAAAACCCCCCGATAAACGGGGGGTTTTTCTATATAAGTCTGTAAGACTAATTACTATTGAAACAAATATTATAAACTTAATACTTGTCCTCCAGCATTAGCCAATCCTTCAACCAAATATCCATTTAGGAAGTCAGCTGAAGTAAGACCTGTAAGTTCGTCAGAATCATGAGATCCAGAAAGTGAAAGATCAGACCAAATGAAGTTTGCAAGAGTAACAGCAAGGTCGTCACCTGGAAGAAGAGGGTCTACAGTATCAGTAAGGGCATATAAACCTGGACCTGAAACTTGACCTCTATTTGAGTTAGCAATACCAGCATCAACGTCTGAAACAAGTGTTGTGTTTATGCTTGTACCAGCAGCTGCACCAACTACAGTACCTTTAAGTATGTATTTAGTACTTGTTGCTTTGACGATTTCGTCTTCACCGCCAACTAATCCATTATTCCATTGCACAAGAACTCCTATACCTACAGCTGGACATCCACCTGGGGTAACAGTAACTTCTCCGGCAGTAGCAAGATCAGTACCTTCGTTATCTCTAAAGAGCTTGAATCCAGCAACTCCTACACCTACAGAAGCGTTAACATCAAAACATAACTGTTTAATAGAGATGTCTCCTTCATCTGCAGCAGCAATATTTACACTGTAAAGTTCTTTCTCTCCATTAGAAAGAGCTGTAGGAAGAGCATTTCTTGAAACAATTGGGTAAGATTTAGCAAGTCTTAACACGTTAGATGTTGCATTAACACCCAATGTTATTGGAGTTGCAGACGATGCACCAATAGCTTCGTAAGTAGCTGGAACGGCCAAAGTCCCATCAAATGTAACTTGCAGAAGATCTCCTGCAATAGCGCCTCCAACAGTAACAGTACCCATGTCAAGAGTTACTTTAACAGTCTGTGAACCTCCTGCCGGAACATAAATATTCAATCCAGAGAACTGAACAGTTTTTCCAGAAATAGTACCATTAGCTGTCTGTGAGACACCCAAGTTATCAAGGTAAGTTACCTTCAACTTTGCAACATCCGCATCAACACCTGGCAATAAGTCGAAATTCAACTTCTTAACATACCAAGCTTCAAGATCATTTGCAGAGAATTTAAGGTTTAATACAGGTTCGTCAACAGATAGACCTGAAACCATACGAGCCATCAACGATGCATCAGAAACTGCTTGGTTTGTTAACACACCATTAGCAGCAACGTTAACTGTATTAAATCCAGTAGGAAGTCCAACTACTGTTGCAGCAGAAGAATCTGTATCTTCAGCTGATACGCCTCCTGCAATAACTGCAAACTGATAAGCATCAGCAACCGCACCACTCTGTAGATCAGATCTTACAAGAAGTCGTGAAGTTGTTCCTTTTGGAACTGTATAATTAGTACTGAATGTAACTTTATCATTTACACCTGCCTCAGACATAGCTCTTGCCTGCGCATCAATCTTTATCAAAGTAGAACCATCTTGTTCATAAAGCTTTAGATTTGTGAACGCAGTTGAACAGTTACCTGCTCCTACCTGAGTACAATTAACAACCAAGCCTGTAATGATAATATCATCTGCTGTAGATGCAGAGAAATCAAATGCAACGATATCTCTATCTGTTGTATTTCTTACATAACTCTTTACTCCAGGTGTAGCAGCTTTAACAACAGTTACCTGTGGAGTGTTAACGGTCATTACATTGCCGTTAAGCATTCCTCCTGTAACATCAGCAACTACATTTACAGAAGTTCCATCAGATAAATATTCAAGTTCTGTATTTGCAGCAAGATTAACATTAGCAACATCGATATCATATGTATTAAGAGCTGCTGCAAGATTAGAAACATCCGCAGTAATCATGAACTCCTGAGTTGTTGATTCAGGGATATCGAATGTATCAGTAAAGCTCTTTGTAATACATCCAACTGGAACGTTAAGTGCTGTACATGTTGTATAATCATTTGGACCAGCAACTACATACCATTCATCAGATGAATTCTTTGTCCAAATCTTTACATCGTCTATATCAGAAAGATCTGGATCTCCCACACCGTTATTTACTGTCAAAGAAATCTTTCTAACAGTTACTCCATCACCACCTGTAGAGATGTTGAATCGAGTAAATTCATGGTCGTTAGCACCCTTCTTAACGTCTCCGGTAACCGGATTGTTAGAAGAAACTGAGAATGCAACGTTACCACCAATGATGTCTCGGTTAGCAGGAGTAATAGAAGCTGGTGCCTCTACAACATTCACACCATAACCATAAACAGTTCCTGTTCCTTCAATGTGCCAGTCTCTGTAAATATCAAAGTTAGCAGTTGAAGCAAGACCACCAACTACATCAGTACGTAGTTCAACGATCTTAGAGTTTCCTTTCGCAATTTCGATTGGAGTCTCAGAAAGGTCAAAAGTTACATAGTCACCTTCCCAGGTTGGAGCGTCCGCATACATAGATCCGGAAATCCAAAGAGATAGGTTAGCGAAGTCTTCCTCAGAAGCGCTTCCAGCTTGCTTGAAAGTAATTCTATTTACCTCTACGTCTTCAACAGCCATTTCCATCTTAACCTTTGTCATAGCAACATCGTAATCACCAATGTTGATATCAGCAGTAGATGACTGAGAAACAGTATAAGTAAGAACACCTACAGTTGCAGAAGTAGTGTTCATAGCTTCACCGCAAACTGCGAATGCGCCACCAACTGTTACTTCTCCGGCTGAATCAGCACCATAACCAAGTACGTCTTCAGACATTGCAATACAAAGTTGGTTTTCTGAAGCAGAAACACCATTCATATCAGCACGTACTTCAACAAGAACGCTAGATCCTGCAGGAACAACGATTGGATCGCTGCTCAAGTTGAAAGTAGCTGTATTTGTTGTTGTACTAATAGTTTTTTCACTACCCTTCTGTACACCATCAACATAAAGTTTTAGGTTTTCAAAATCACCAGGAAGACCTAGGCCTTGGCGAGTGATTACAACCTGCTCTACATTAATATCTTCATCGCTAGAAGCAGAGAAGTTGAATACAGAGTAAGGAACGTTAGCTCCATTTTGTGGAATTGACACTGAATCTGGAGTAGATCCATCAAGTGCAACAGTCAACGCTCCAGCTTCAATAACTGGTGCGCATTCTGTAGTTGGGTTTGCACCTCTGTTTACTACAGTTACTGATTCAGCTCTGTTGATTTGTCTTGCTGGTTCAACAGTGTTTCCATTGTTAACACCTCGCAAAACGCAGTTTTCGTTAGCGATTCCAACGTATGAATCGAACCAAGCTCCAGCTTCTACATCAGTGAATACATCAGAACCAAGTCTGGTTCCTGTAAGACCGAAAGCTTCAACTACAACCTTTGCAGCTTCAGCACGTAGAATGTTGTCATTTGGACGAACAAATCCTGCAGTGGCAGATCCTGCCCCGTCACCAGAGATAACTCCGGCTTCAGCCATAGCAGTTACATATCCACATCCCCAGTGATCAGCATTTAGATCAGGGAATAAAGTTTCGTCACAAGCAGTCTCCGGAATAGCAGCTCCTCGAGCAACCATTGTGAAGAATTCAGCACGAGAAGCATTGTCTGCTGCTCTGAAATAAGCTTGTGTCTCGTCTAGGACTCCATTATCGAGTCCCCAGTTTACGTCGGCTTCATACCATTCGCCGCCGTTCACATCTTGATAAACATCAGTAGCCGCAGCATTTGCAACACCAGTTACCACAAGCATGCTTGCGATAATAGCGAAAACGCTGAGAGCCGCGATGTTTTTGCGAATTGAACGCAAAGAAAGATCCATGGCTTTCTAAGTTAAAAAAATAATTGATAAAAAAATTAGACCCTTATTGCCCGGGGCCCAGGGGCATATATTAAATGGTAAAACCGAATTAGTAGAGAGGTCGCGCCTTAAGCGCAAGGGACTCCCGCCGAATCAAGCCTCACCAATTGTTGTTTTAAGTTTCTCTACCTAATTTTCAATGAGCTGTATATAAAGGTATTCGTAGTTTTTACTATGCGGGGCTTACACTCCCGCGCTCTTCCGCTCTTACATTCCCGTTCCGCTCTTCCGCTCCACTCTTAACGCGTGGCTTATTTGACACGCAATAACATTAAGCCCTCTTTCGAGAGTTCACTAAGTCCACGTTTTTCGCTTTGTTCAGGTGAAGATTAAACAATAGACACTATCGCGTCAATGCTATTAAAGGGGCTTTCCCCCTATGTTTAGCGGTAAAATGCAATACCGCCCAATACTCTTACCCATGTGTAAACCGCTTTTTTTTTGCTTACAATACACGTTTCAAAACTTCTTTAATACTTCTTCTAGCTCGCCATTCAAAACTACTTAAATGAGGGGTTTGTTTCTAAAATCGAATTGACAGATTAGGGTTCTGTTATTTTACTGCCAGGTTGATTGTTATGCGTGAAAAATGGTGAGGACAGACTCACCCCTTTTGTGTCATAGTCGCATGTTGAAGCGTTTAAACAGTTGACGATTTTTGCGGGTGTGAGAAAATGTGAGTAGAAAATTAATCAGTAAAATATGAAAGAAGGA